>CAVPVE010000017.1:0-29258 GCA_963709025.1 uncultured Acidobacteriaceae bacterium | reverse complement strand
CGACCGAAGGCCAACGACCAACGACACTTTTACCGTCCGGGAGGAAGGGTGAAGCCAAACCCGTAAACCGGTCATCTAAAGGAGAAGAAACTTGGCACGTTATACCGATGCAGTCTGCCGTCTATGCCGCCGCGAGGGCATGAAGCTGTTCCTCAAAGGCGCAAAGTGCTTCAGCGATAAGTGTCCCATCGAGAAGCGCAACTTCGCTCCCGGACAACATGGCAAAGACCGCAAAGCCAAGATCGTTGGCTACGGCCTGCAGTTGCGCGAGAAGCAGAAGGCGAAGCGCATTTATTTCACGCAGGAAGGCCAGTTCCGCAACTACTTCGAGAAGGCTGCGAAGTCCCAGGGCGTAACCGGCGAAAAGTTGCTGCAGCAGTTGGAGCGGCGTCTCGACAACGTCGTATTCCGCCTGGGATTCGCCCAGTCGCGGCGCCAGGCGCGCCAGTTGGTGCGTCACGGGCACGTTGCGGTCGACAACCGCAAGGTCAACATTCCATCGTATGAAGTGAGCGCGGGCGAAGAGATTGCGATCCGCGAGAAGAGCAAGAAGCTCACCGTGCTCGAACTGGCGAAGGAATTTGCCAGCCATGGCACGACGGTCAGCTGGCTGGAAGTTGATCGCGACAACTATAAGGCGAAAGTGCTGTCGCTGCCGAAGCGCGAAGATATTCAGTTGCCGGTTAATGAGCAATTGATTGTTGAGTTGTACAGCAAATAAGTCGTTAGTCGTCGGTCGTTAGTCGTTAGCCTTTTTGGCCAACGACCATCGACAAGAGGCTAACGACGGTTTCCTGGTCCATATTTCGAGCCAGATCAGCCTTGGCTGACGCTTGACCTGAGTCCGGACCGATTCAGGGAGTCAGCTTTGAGCCAAACGGCCGAAGGAGAAACACATGCTTTGGAAGGGTTTTCAGAAACCGAAACGTCTCGCAACCGACACCTCCAGCCTCACCGACAAGTACGGCATGTTCTGGGCACAGCCGTTTGAGCGCGGTTTCGGCACGACTGTGGGCAACGCCCTGCGGCGCGTGCTGCTGAGCTCGATTGAAGGCGCGGCCGTCACTGCGGTGAAGATGGAAGGCGTGCTGCACGAGTTCCAGTCGATCCCCGGTGTGGTCGAAGACGCGACCGACATCATCCTCAACCTGAAGCAGATTCCGTTCAAGCTCGCGGGCGATGCGCCCAAGGCGATTTACCTGCGCGCGGATCAGCCGGGCGTAGTCACCAGCGGCATGATCGAAGCCGACGGCGACGTCGAGGTTCTCGACAAAGACGTTTATATCGCGACGGTCAGCGAGGGCGGCAAGCTCGACATGGAAATGCGCCTGAAGCGCGGGCGCGGCTACACTTCCGCCGACAAGAACTTTGACGAGGATCTGGGCATCGGATTCATTCCGATCGATTCGGTTCACTCGCCGGTGCGCAAGTGCAACTACACCGTCGAAGCCGCGCGTTTGGGACAGATTACCGACTACGACAAGCTGACGCTCGAAGTTTGGACCAACGGCTCCATCACGCCCGCCGACTCGCTCGGCCTGGCGGCGAAGCTGCTGAAGGACCACATGAACATCTTCATCAACTTCGAAGAAGAAATCGAAACCGGCACGTCGTCGTCGGACGACCGCAAGCCCGAGATCCACAACGAGAACCTCAACCGTTCCGTGGAAGAGCTTGAGCTTTCGGTGCGCAGCTACAACTGCCTGAAGAACGCGAATATCCAGACCATCGGAGAACTCGTGCAGAAGACCGAAGCCGAGATGTTGAAGACGAAGAATTTCGGCCGCAAGTCGCTGAACGAGATCAAGGAGATTTTGTCTTCGATGGGTCTTAGCCTGGGGATGAAGATCGACGAGCACGGCAACGCCGTGCCCGGGCCGACTTCGAATCAGGTGCTGCCGGCTTCCGCCTACGGACCGGACGACCAACGACCAACGACAGATTTTTGTCCGGGAGGAAGGGTGAAGCCAAACCCGTAAACCGGTCATCTAAAGGAGAAGAAACTTGGCACGTTATACCGATGCAGTCTGCCGTCTATGCCGCCGCGAGGGCATGAAGCTGTTCCTCAAAGGCGCAAAGTGCTTCAGCGACAAGTGTCCCATTGAGAAGCGCAACTTCGCTCCCGGACAACATGGCAAGGACCGCAAAGCCAAGATCGTTGGCTACGGCTTGCAGTTGCGTGAGAAGCAGAAGGCCAAGCGCATTTACTTCACGCAGGAAGGCCAGTTCCGCAACTACTTCGAGAAGGCCGCGAAGTCGCAGGGCGTAACCGGCGAGAAGTTGCTGCAACAGCTGGAGCGGCGTCTCGACAACGTTGTATTCCGCCTGGGATTCGCCCAGTCGCGGCGCCAGGCGCGCCAGTTGGTGCGTCACGGTCACGTGGCCGTCGACAACCGCAAGGTCAACATTCCATCGTATGAAGTGAGCGCGGGCGAAGAGATCGCGATCCGCGAGAAGAGCAAGAAGCTTACCGTACTCGAACTGGCGAAGGAATTTGCCAGCCATGGCACGACGGTCAGCTGGCTCGAAGTCGATCGCGACAACTACAAGGCGAAAGTGCTGTCGCTGCCGAAGCGCGAAGACATTCAGTTGCCGGTGAATGAGCAGCTGATTGTCGAGCTTTATAGTAAGTAAGAGTTTTGTTTTGCAGGTTTCAAAGTTTCAGAGGTTTCAAGGTTTCGAAGGCTAGTACTTTGAAACTTTGCACCCTTGAAACTTTGAAACTGGGTCCGCTGTTTTCGAGCCAGATCAGCCTCTGCTGACGCTTGACCTGAGTCCGGACCGATTCAGGGAGTCAGCTTTGAGCCAAACGGCCGAAGGAGAAACAAATGCTTTGGAAGGGTTTTCAAAAACCGAAACGTCTCGCAACCGACACCTCCAGCCTCACCGACAAATACGGCATGTTCTGGGCGCAGCCGTTCGAACGCGGCTTCGGCACCACCGTGGGCAACGCCCTGCGGCGCGTGCTGCTGAGCTCAATTGAAGGCGCGGCCGTCACCGCGGTGAAGATGGAAGGCGTGCTGCACGAGTTCCAGTCGATCCCCGGTGTGGTCGAAGACGCGACCGACATCATCCTCAACCTGAAGCAGATTCCGTTCAAGCTTGCGGGCGATGCGCCGAAGGCGATCTATCTGCGCGCGGATCAGCCGGGCGTGGTCACCAGCGGCATGATCGAAGCCGATGGCGACGTCGAGGTTCTCGACAAAGACGTGTACATCGCAACGGTCAGCGAGGGCGGCAAGCTTGACATGGAAATGCGCCTGAAGCGCGGGCGCGGCTACACTTCCGCCGACAAGAACTTCGACGAGGATCTGGGCATCGGATTCATTCCGATCGATTCGGTGCACTCGCCGGTGCGCAAGTGCAACTACACCGTCGAAGCCGCGCGTCTCGGACAGATCACCGACTACGACAAGCTGACGCTCGAAGTTTGGACCAACGGCTCTATCACGCCTGCCGATTCGCTCGGCCTGGCGGCGAAGCTGCTGAAGGACCACATGAACATCTTCATCAACTTCGAGGAAGAAATTGAAACCGGCACGTCGTCGTCGGACGACCGCAAGCCCGAGATCCACAACGAGAACCTCAACCGCTCCGTGGAAGAGCTTGAGCTTTCGGTACGCAGCTACAACTGCCTGAAGAACGCGAACATCCAGACCATCGGAGAACTCGTGCAGAAGACGGAGGCCGAGATGCTGAAGACCAAGAACTTCGGCCGCAAGTCGCTGAACGAGATCAAGGAGATTTTGTCCTCGATGGGTCTGAGCCTGGGTATGAAGATCGACGAGCATGGCAATGCCGTGCCCGGACCGACTTCGAATCAGGTGCTGCCGGCTTCCGCTTACGGACCGGACGACCAGCTGTAGGAAGCAAGTTTCAACGTTTCAAGGTTTCAAAGTTTCGGGTGTGCGGATACCGCTATAGCTTCACAGCGCCACCCGAAACTAGAAACCTGGAATTCGAAACCACGAATTTAAGACAGGGGATCATCCCATGCGTCACAAAGTTGCTGGATATAAACTCGGACGGAACACCGCGCACCGGCGCTCGCTGCTGCGCAACCTGGTCACTTCGGTGATTGTGGAAGAGCGCATCGAGACGACCGTTCCCAAGGCCAAGGCCGCGAAGCCTATCGTTGAGAAGATGATCACGCTGGGCAAGCGTGGCGATCTCGCGGCGCGACGCCTGGCCGCGGCGTACTTGATGACCGATGCGGCCGTGGTGAAGTTGTTTGATACGGTCGGGCCGCGGTTCGGCGATCGCAACGGCGGGTACACGCGCATCATCCGCACGCACTGGAACAAGGGCGACGGTGCCGACAAGGCTTTCCTCGAACTGCTGGGCAGCGAGAAGATCCTCGACGAGAAAAAAGAGAAGCGTGCCGAGGCTCGCGCCAAGAAAGCCGCCGAAACCAAGAAAGCCATGGAAGAGGCGGAAGCGCAGGCCCAGGTCGAGCGCGAGGCTGCGCCGGTCGAGGGCAAAGAGGAAGACAAGAAAGAGTAGTTTGCTACGGTTTTTGCGAAGGCGCGGCCATCGGCCGCGCCTTTTGTTTTGTATCTGCTTTGCCGCACTCGTACATGTCCCTCCGCGTCTCCCACTGGTAATCTTTCGCCGCCTTCGCAATCTCTCTAAACTTCTGCTAATGGCCTTTACGCGCACACAAATTGGGATTGCCGTCGGCGCCGGTGTTTTGCTGGTGGGAGTGTTTGTCGGCTACCTGTGGTGGCTGAGCAATCAGGGACCAGTACTCGCGCGTTCGGACGATCACGATCCGCTGACCGGGCTTCCGGTGAGCATCAAAATGAATCCGCTGCGCGACCGCTCGACGGAAAAGGCTGCCAATAAATTCTTGCGCGAGATCCGCGACGGGCACTGCGACGACGTACTCTCCAAGTGGGAGCACGACTACCACAAGAAATACGCGAAGTATATTTGCGCTTCCGAGGCGCAGCACCCGCTGCTGTCGTGGGAACTGGTGGATTGGGAAGAGGCGGGGCCGTTGATCGTCTTGCATTATCGCGGCAAGCGGGAGACCAACGCGGGCCCGGGCCAGGCTGGGATTGATCAGGATCTCTTCACCGTCACCGTCGCACGCCAAGGTGGCAGTTGGCTCGTGACGAAATACGACGCGATGTACTGAAGCAGCTCTCAGTTGTCAGCGATGCGCCATCACGTGGCCTTGCGCGTCAAAAGCCACCCGGAACATGTTTATCGAAGTAAAGCGTCAAGCGATGCATGGCAGCGTCCCGCAACTCTCTTCTCAAATCCGGGCTCCACTGAGTCCAAATCTCCGGCGCCCATCTAAGATGCTCGCCCTCATCGCTTATGAACTTCGTCCCGAGATGTGCGACCGGTTGTTCGCGAATGACACTCACCCATTTCTCAATCGACCGATCGCCGAGTCGACCACGATAAAACCTATTGGGATTCTCCTCTGCCTTTCCACCGGCGATTCTCAATTGGAAGAAATTCTTGAAATTAAGAGCGATCAAACTGATAGGGACGCGTCCTCTAGGATCTGCATGGTCAGTCATCTCTAACAACAGAAGCATTTTGTAGCACATGGTCATCGGCTGAATTTCTACAGAATAGAGCAGTTCTTGATAAGTTAGCGGGAGGACTCCCGGGCTTTCCTTTGTTTCAATATCAATTCTTCCGGGCGCATTAGTGCAGTCCGCCATTCTTCGCGAGAATTCGCGCTCGGGAATCTCCTTGTACTCATAGCCATGGTCGTCTAGGAACTCTTTGTGCTGGGGAATAACTCGATTTGCAAGAAACATCAGCCGTGGATGGGTATTGGGGTACTTGGCACGATAGTCGTAGAAGTAGAAGACGTGTCTTTGGAGATGTTCCTCGTCGAGCTTGCCGCGTTGGAGTTCAACCAAAAGATGACGGTTCAATATATCTTGGAACAATATGTCGGGACGTCGGCCGTTCAAGATAATCTGTCGCCGAACGAAATGGAGTCCAGCCTCAAATGAACAAGTCTGGGCAGCGAGCGACGACCTCCTCCATGTCGCGTTCTAAGATGTCTGCCATTCGTTCGAGATTTTACGCTGTTCGAGGAGGAGCGGCTAGCGCCAGTAGGGAACAAGGGCCGCATTTGCGCTAACGTGATAAAACTGCATCATGCCCGCACCCTCCCCCGACCCTCAGTCTTCTGCTGCACGAAATATCTACGCCTTCGGACTCACGTCCTTTCTGAACGATACCGCGACCGAGATGGCGTATTGGGTTCTGCCCGCGTTTCTGGTTTCGCTGGGAGCAGGGCCGGCGCAGTTGGGGTTGATCGAAGGGCTGGCCGAGAGTGTTGCGTCGTTTGCCAAGCTTTTCTCAGGATATCTCACGGATCGCATCGAGCGGCGCAAGCCTCTGGTCGTAGCGGGATATTTCGTCGCGAATGCGGTGAAGCCGCTTCTCGCATTGGCGGGCGCGTGGTGGCACATTCTACTGATCCGGTTCAGCGACCGGTTAGCCAAAGGAGTGCGCGGGGCGCCGCGCGATGTGATGGTTGCGGAATCGGTGCCGAAGGAGCGGCTGGGATCGGCCTACGGTCTGATTCAATCGATGGATTCAGCGGGGGCGATTGCCGGGCCGTTGGCCGCGTTGTTTCTGCTGGCGCGATACGGAATCCGCGGGGTGTTCTGGGCAGCTGCGATTCCCGGGGCGCTATGCGTGATGGTGGCGCTGTTCGGCATTCGCGAAACCAAACGCCGTGTGCGGGGTGAAGTGGCTCTCAAGCCCGTGAACGAACCCGCTGCCGCTCAAGCAAATCCCCACGTCTCGCAAAAAACGCGAGACATGGCGCACCCAGCTTCCTCTGTTCCAACCACGGGCCGCGCTGGGCTGCCAGGGTCGTTTTACATGGTTCTGATTGCGGTGAGTCTGTTCTCGCTGGGGAATTCCAGCGACATGTTTCTGGTAATGCGGGCGCAGAATGTGGGCATTCGAGTGGCTCTGGCGCCGCTGCTGGGGCTGGTTTTCAACATCACATACACGCTGGGGTCGTGGCCCGCAGGATGGTTCAGCGACCGCTTCTCACGGCGCTGGATCGCGGCCGCGGGGTATCTGATTTTCGCGGGAGTTTATTTTGTGTTCGGACGGGCGCCGTCGACACTTGCGATCTGGATCACGATGTCTGTTTACGGCTTGTACTACGCGCTGACGCAGCCGGTGCTGAAGGCACTGGTGGTGGAGACCGTGGGGGACGACGTGCGGGGGAAGGCGTTGGGTGTGTATTTTTTTGTGACGAGTGTCGCTACCTTGGCAGCCAGCCTGATTACCGGTGAATTGTGGAAGCATTACGGGGCGAGCGTACCGTTCTATTTCTCCGCGGGGCTGGCGGCGGTCTCAGCGACCTTGCTTGTGCTAACGCACGAGGCGCCCATTCGTGGCAGAAGCTGAGGCACGCGGCCACCTGTATTTTCTGACAGTTTCGCCGTTCGGGCGGATCGCCTAGCCTGCTGTGGAAGACCGGCCTCGGGGAGCGATGTCTCTTGAGCCCCAGGAAGCACCGAACATGCACGAATCTCGATCAGTCTTGTCAGCCGCACGATCCTCCAGCCTGTTGACCGGTCTCGAGCCGACCGATGTAGAAGCCATTCTCGACGCTGCGTTGGTACGCCGGATCTCCGCCAAAGACAACATCACCACTGGTGGTCACCGAGCTTCCCATATGTTTCTGGTGCAGAGTGGCCGGGCGCGTTATTACCATCTCACGAAGCACGGCGAGGTGGTCCAATTGGCGCGGCTCGTACCGGGAGACGTGATTGGATTGGTGGCCTTGCTGAGGACGCAATCGACGTACATGGCGACGGCGGAAGCAGTGTCCGACTGCGAACTCCTTTCCTGGGATCATTCGGCAATCAGAAAGTTAGCGTCGCGCTATCCTTTGCTGGGGGAGAATGCTTTACACATCGGTCTTGAGTACGTGAGAGCCTATATCGGACGCCATGTCGGGCTGGTTACCAAAACCGCAGAGGAGAGGCTGGCCGAGACGCTGCTGCGGCTCAGCGACAAATCGGGTGAAGTCCATCGCGATGGAATCGAAATCCGCGCCACCAACGATGAACTCGGAGCTCTAGCGGACATCAGCCCGTTTACCGCCAGCCGTCTGATGAGCAATTGGGCACGGGCCGGGACCGTTTCCAAGGGGCGCGGGCGGCTTCTGGTCCACAATCCGGAAGCGCTGATGATTGACTAGTGGACGATTGACTAGCGGATGATTGACTAACCGATGGCCGTGGCAGGCGCCACATTCAAGAACACAATTCACGCTTGCTTGCTCTGGAGCAAAGACACGGAGCGGCTTCCAGATTATCCTGCCAGCAATGCCCTTCCCCAGGGCTTTCTGTATCAAGGTTAGTGACTGATCATTTCGACGCGTGCGCCGAAATTCGGTGCACGCGTCGAGGACGCTGCAGCCTCTCAGCGGTCGACAACCCTCCGAGACATTCGTATCCAAAGCAACACAAGAATCTGAGCGCCGATTCCGGCGCAGGTGTCGAGTACGACATCGTACGGCGTGCCTGTGCGCGAAGGTAGGAAGCTCTGGTGCCACTCGTCGAGGCTCGCCACCAGTGCAGTTCCGAGCACGGCAATGGTCGCCCAGCGGAAGGTCCACGCACGATTTCCGAGGGCGGGCAGGGTTTCGCGCCAGGCGCGAAAGAGGAGGATGCTCAACAACCCGTAACCGAAGACGTGGCCACCCTTACGCATGTAGAAGTGGATGGGCTGGAATTGCTCCAAGCTCATACCAAACAGGTAATGCAGCGCGGGGAAAAGGAAGCGGCTGGTGTTGTGGGCGGAGAGGTACTTCGTCGACTCAATGGCGATGACGATCAGCCACAGGACAGCGGCGATCCACGCTTTCAGAGCCTGGTGGCGATCGGTAGTCAAGCGGGTGGGAAGCCTGTCGTCACGAAATCCCCACTTCTCGCAAAAGACGCGAGAAATGGGGCGCCCACATTGATCTTCAGGTCGCGCCGGACTATCGCGCTATTCAATGGCATAGTTTGGCGCCTCGCGGGTGATCATGACGTCATGCACATGGCTCTCGCGGAGGCCGGCGCCGCTGATGCGGACGAAGCGCGTCTTCTGCAGCAACTCGGGAATCGTGCCGCAGCCGCAGTACCCCATGCCCGACTTCAATCCACCGACCATTTGATGGACGATCATGGCCACGGACCCGCGGTAAGGAACGCGTCCTTCAATGCCTTCGGGGACGAGTTTGGCGAGGCGGTTGGAATCCCCGTCGCCAGCAGAGATTGAGGCTGACGAATCGCCCTCGGTGCTCTGGAAGTAGCGCTCGCTTGATCCCTGAGCCATGGCCCCGATCGAGCCCATGCCGCGATACGACTTGAAAGAGCGGCCCTGATACAGGATCAATTCGCCTGGGCTCTCGTCGGTGCCGGCGAAGAGCGATCCGATCATCACTGCACTCGCTCCGGCAGCCAGAGCTTTGGTGACGTCGCCAGAATATTTAATGCCGCCGTCGGCGATGATGGGAACGCCCGCGTCTTTCGTAGCGCGGTAGGCTTCGGCGATCGCGGTGATCTGTGGAACGCCGGCGCCGGTAACGACGCGTGTGGTGCAAATTGAGCCGGGACCGATGCCGACTTTAATGCCGTCGGCTCCGGCGCGAGTCAGTTCGCAGGCGCCGTCAAAAGTGGCCACGTTGCCGGCCAGCAGCTCGATGTGGGGCAGCTTCGATTTCACCAGCTTCACGGCGTCGAGAACTTTTGTGGAATGTCCATGGGCGCTGTCGATGGCGAGGACGTCGACCTTGGCTTCCGCGAGCTCCTGAGCGCGTTCCAGGAAATCTCCGGTAGCGCCGATGGCAGCGCCTACACGCAGGCGGCCTTGAGAATCTTTCGCGGCGTTGGGGTATTTCAGTTTCTTTTGGATGTCTTTAACTGTGATCAGGCCTTTGAGGTTGTATTTGTCGTCGACGACGAGAAGCTTTTCGACGCGATGCTGGTGAAGAATTTTTTCCGCCTCTTCGAGCGTGGTTCCCACGGGGACGGTGATGAGGTTCTTCTTGGTCATCACTTTATCGATGGGAATGTCGAAGCGGGTTTCGAATCGCAGGTCACGGTTGGTAAGGATGCCTGCCAGTTTGCCGTGCTCGGTGATGGGCACGCCGGAGATTTTGTACTTGCGCATGACCTCGAGCGCATCGCTGACCCGGTCGGTGGGCGACATGGTTACAGGGTCGACGATCATTCCGCTTTCCGAGCGCTTCACCTTGTCGACTTCGTTCGCCTGCTGCTCGATGGTCAGGTTGCGGTGAATGATGCCGAGGCCGCCCTGTTGCGCTAGCGCGATGGCCATGTGCGATTCGGTCACGGTGTCCATGGCGGCGCTGACGATAGGGATGTTCAGACTGATGTTGCGGGTGAGTTGGGTCTGGGTGACCGCCTGCGCCGGAATCACGTCGGAGCGAGCCGGCAGTAGAAGGACGTCATCGAAAGTAAGCGCCTCAGGAACGGGAAAATGAATCATAAGCTTTTCGGGACTCTCCCAGCCGCGGGGTAATCCTTCATTCTAGAGAGGGCGAGGAATTGAGGCAAATCGGATATGGAGAACGAGTGTCTTCGTTTGCTCCCATTGTCGAGTTTCACTCGACGGACGGCCGAGAGCGGCCGTCCCCACATTCTCGACGGACAGCCGAGGGCCACCGTTCCCACATTTGCTGTGGTTCGTCAGTTCACCGTGAGTGGAGCGGTGACGCTGCCGACCTTGCCGGTGACGTTGTCGCGGACCACGAAGCGGACGGTGTACTTTCCCGGTGCGAGTTCCAGCGCGTTGCGAAAGTCCATACCGTTGGTGCGTACCGATGCGATTTGAGCGTCGGGAACGACCGGGGTGTAGTTCCGCGCAGTCTGACTTGCTTCCTTTCCATCCTTGTCATACGCCAGGGCTGCGAAATCGAAGTTGAGCTGAGATCGTCCGCTGCCTTCGAAAGTTAATCCTCCGCCCGGCATGTGCGCCGAAAACACGGCTTTCTTCTTCTCTCCGTCCGCCGCTACGCCGACCCATTGAACAGTCATCGGTACCCCCGTGCCTTCAATCGGAGAATGTAGGGCGTTCACCATGTCGCGGTCGCGACTGAGCAGGGGATTCATGGTGGCGTTGGTCACAAAGAATCCGTTGCGCGCGCGGACCTCGGTGTCTTTCTTGTCGACCTTGACCTGCAGCTTGCGCCATCCGGGCTTGTTGTTTTTCGTGTCGAGGTAATAGCCGAGCATGTAGTACGAGGAGGCATCGTCGGCGGCGCGCTTGAAACTACCGGCCAGATCGTTGGTGTTGTAGAACGCTTTGCCGCCGGTCATGTCGGCGAAATCGTTCAGCGTGTCGATCTTCGATTGCTGGAGCCACATCCGGTTGGAGATTTGCCGCGAGACAGCCGTCCCGGAAAAAGCTCCGGAGTGATTGCCATTCACAAATGATGGAGAGTTCGCCAAACCGCGGATGTCAACGGGATAAACCGAAACTTGGGCGTCGTTTAGTGAGAGCATGGTTCGTTCGTACAGCAGGGACAGATATCCGCCAGGAACCGACGACGGCGAATCCATCGCAAAAGGAAAACCTCCTGTGGCCCAGATGAGAGATTTGCGGCCCGGCACGCCCGATAGGGACCAGGCGATTCCGAGGAATGCATTCATCGTGGTCTCGATCGCGTTGGACTGCTGGAACTGTGCCTCCACCGCATCCCCGTATTGCACGAACCAGTTGAGTCCTCCCAGCACCGGGTCGGTGCCCGTGCCTCCCTGCCCGAAGCTCGGCAGACCCCCCGTGATCGACTCTTGCGCATCGGTGCTCATGGTCTCCATCGGGGAGATTTCTCCTGCGGCTTGATTGAGCGCCTGCATCAGATGAGCGGAATCGCTGCTGAGTCCCTGTATCACCTTCAGCCCGTGACTGGTGATCAGCATGAGCGCAAGCACTTGTCCTGAGTCCACATTGTGTGCCAGGAACTTGACCAATTCACGCCTTCCGTAGGTCTGGTCCAGAAATGGGGTGTTGACGGTGTCGAGCGCGATCACCACGACATTGCGAGGTTGCGGACCGTCGAGGGTAAGGTTGCGAAATTGTCCAGCGGGGGCCGTGGGTATCGTGAGCCGCGCGGTGCTTGCAGTCAGCTCCTCAAAGCCCGCGACGCTGACGGGTTTTCCATTTTCAAGAACGGTGAAGTCTTCTTTGTTGAGCCCATGAAGATGGTTGCCCGATCGATCGGTGACGACGACCGGAACCTGGATCAGCACACTCTGCGAGCGGAACTCGACTTTGGGTTCATCGCTTGCCGAGCCCTGACGGACGACGGAGGGATTGATGTTGTTGCCCGTGCCGAGCACGGCAGCGTTGCGGGCGTTCGTGGCAGGGTCCACACCGCGAGAGCTGCCCTGGCCTCCGCCTCGTGTTTGGCCGAAGGCGAACGAGGAAACACAGAAAAAGATGAGGACGACGAGAAGCAAGCGCTGGGACGTCATTCCAGCCTCCGAACCACTAACTGAGTATTCTAACCCTATGCATATGGGGAAGTTGTGCGGGATTCTCAGGCGGCGGATGCCCGGTTTGTCTTTTTGCCCTCGACGGGCGTATATTAAGTAACTGAGAACTGCTGTGTACCGGCAATTGGCGAAGCACACCAGTGGGCGCAAGCCCACATTTTAGTTTGGGCCCCTTCGGGTGTTGCAGCCATCGCCTGTAAGCTACTGGATTCATGGCGCTTGACGTTGAACGTGTGCGGGAAATCGCGGAGCGGGTGGCAGTCTCCAGTGGGCTCGAGATTGTAGAAATCGAGTTCCTTGGCGGCGGCAAAGCGCGCATGCTGCGGGTATTTCTGGATAAGTCCCCGGCTGGGACGGATCCGCTGGCCGGGGTTACGCACGAAGACTGTGCGAACTTCAGCCGCGAGTTTGGCACGATCCTCGATGTCGAGGATGTGATGCCAGGCTCCTACACGCTGGAAGTTTCGTCGCCCGGCCTGGATCGGAGGTTGATCAAGGCTGCGGACTTCACCCGTTTCACTGGGAGCCGTTTGAAGTTGACGACGCGGCAGCCGGTAGATAACAACCGCCACTTTGAAGGACGGCTGGAGAGTTTCAAGGACGGTCGCCTGACGCTGGATTTGAGCGTGGCCAGCCACAAGTCGCGCAAGAAGATGGGCGCGGCGGCGGGCGAGAAAATTGAGATCGAATTCTCCAATGTGGAGAAGGCGAACCTGGTTCCGGAGATTTAGGTTTCAGTGTTCCAAAGTTTCAAGGTTTCAAGGACCTTGTAACTTTGAAACCTTGAAACGCTGAAACTTTCATTATGGCAAGCGAGCTCTACAACACGATCGACGCACTCAGCCGGGAAAAAGGGATTGATCCGCAGATTGTAGTCAGCGCGGTGGAAGACGCCATTGTTATGGCCACGCGCAAGTACTACAAGTCACAGGAAAACCTGCGGGCGAAGCTCGACAAGGACACCGGCAAGATCAACGCCTTCGCGGTGAAGACCGTGGTGGAGACGCCGGAGCAGGTGGAAGATCCGAACCTGCAGATCACGGTGGAAGACGCGCGCAAGGTCGATCCGGCCCTCGAGGTCGGGGGCGAGTTGCTGATTCCGAAAGTGACCGAAGGCATTCTGGGACGTATCGCGGCGCAGTTGGCGAAGCAAGTGATTTTCCAGAAGGTGCGCGAAGCCGAGCGCGACACGGTTTACAACGAGTACATCGGACGCGTGGGTGAGATCGTCAACGCGACGGTGAAGCGCGTCGAAGGCCCCGATGTGATTTTCGATATCGGCAAGGCGGAAGCCCGCATGCCGCGTAAAGAACAGTCTCGTCTGGAATCGTTTGCGATTGGCGAGCGCGTGCGCGTGGTGATTGCGCGCGTAGAACGTGCTTCGAAGGGCCCGGGTGTCGTAGTTTCGCGCGCCGCGCCGGAGTTGGTGCAGCATCTGTTCCAGACCGAAGTTCCGGAAATTTATGACGGGACGGTGGTGATCCGCGCCATTGCGCGAGAGGCCGGTGAGCGCACCAAGATTGCGGTCATGTCCAAAGACAAGGACGTGGACGCGGTCGGCGCGTGCGTGGGCATGAAGGGCATGCGTGTGCAGTCGATCATCCGCGAGCTGCGCGGCGAGAAGATCGACATCATCGAGTATCACGAAGATGCCGTGACCTTTGCCGAGAAGGCGCTGCAGCCCGCAAAGGTGAGCCGCGTAACCGTAGTCGACAGCTCGGAGAAGCACCTCGAAGTTGTCGTCGATGACAGCCAGCTTTCGCTTGCCATCGGCAAGAAGGGACAGAATGTCCGGCTGGCGGCGAAGCTGCTCGGCTGGAAGATCGACATCAAGAGCGAAGAAGAGAAGCGGCAGGAAGTCGAACTGCAGATGGCTGCGATGGCTCCGCAGGCGTCGACTCCGCTTGAGAACGTAACCGGATTGGGCGAAGGGCTGGTCGAAAAGCTCAGCGCAGCGGGCGTGACCACTGTCGAAGCGCTAGCCGACATGACTCCGGAACAACTCGAGGCCATTGAGGGCATCGGGCCGAAGACGGTGGAAAAAATCAGTCTCGCGGTGAATAATTACTTTGCGAGTTTGGAAGCGGGCGCCGCCGAAGGGGAAGTCGCAGCGGAAGGCGCTGACCGCCGAGGGCGTAACTGAAGAAGTTGCTCCGGAAGCGGCTGCGGAAGCGTAGAGGGTGAAGTGGCCGCCGCGGAAGAACAAGCGGCGGCGCCTGAGGCGACGGCGGAAGCCGAAGCCGCCTCTGGCGAAAACGAAGAGCATGAGCCGAAAGATGGTTCTGCTCCCGAAACAACTGAATAGTGATGGCACGCGCGCAAATCTTCGATGACGTGCGAGTGCAGGACGCTGACTCCGTGAGGATGCGATGAAGACTTAAGCACAAACGCGGAGTACAAGAAAGGCCGGATGAGTAAGGTTCGAATCAACGATCTCGCCAGGGAGCTGGAAGTTAAAAGCAAAGCCATTCTCGACGCGCTACCTCTCGTCGGAGTGACTGAGAAGAAGACGCATTCCAGTTCGCTCGAGGAGCACGAAGCGGAAAAGGTGCGAGTGCACCTCCGCGGCTCGTCCGAAGCGCAGACGCCGTCTGCCCGGTCCGCGCGTCCACTGCGCGGCGAAGAAGAAATCAAGACCAAGATCGATTTGTCGCATATCTCCCGCCCGGGAGACGTGCTGAAAGCAATCACACAGCAGAAGGAAGCAGTGGCGCCTCCGGCTCGTCCGGCCGCGCCTCCAGTCGCCGCGAAGCCTGTAGTTGCGCCTCCGACGCCAACGCTAAGGCCGGCCGCGCCTCCCGCCGCGCCTGTAATTCCGGCAGCGAAAGCGCCTGCACCGGCTGTGCGTCCCGAAGTGGTTGCGCCGCCAGCGGAGAAACCGTCTGCGCCCGTGATTCCTGCCGCCACTCCGAGCGTGGTCACAGCCGCGCCTCCTGCTCCGGCACCGCCGCGTCTCGCGACGCCGCCCGCAGCAGTGGTTGCACCACCTCCGCCAGCCGCACCTGCGGTCACGGTGTCGGCCGCGCCTCAAGTTCCAGCGGGACCGCCGCGTCCCTCTGCGCCAGTGGTTACAGGGCCGCCGCAGCCGCCGGCGCCGCGCATGATCGTTCCGCAGACCGGACCGCGTCCGGTGTACAAAGCTCCGCCACCGCGGCCGGTGGCGCCTGTTGCACAGGCCGGTGCGCCAGCAGGGACGATGCGTCCCGTGCCCGGGCGTCCCGTGCCGGGACAGCCAATCTTTCAGCGTCCGCGTCCGATGGTGCCGGGCGGAGGCCCGCCGCGGCCGTTGCGTCCAGGTGAGCGTCGTCCCATGCATCCCACGCGTACGGCGCCGGCAGGTGCGCGTCCTCTAGGCGTGGGTCCGGGACTTCCGCCTCCGGGACCAGCACGCCCCGGTGCGCGTCCGGGTGCACCCGCGCGCAGGCCTGGCCAGCGTTATGTTCCTCGTGGCGTAAAAGAAGGCCCGATGAAGGGCTACACGCCACCGCCGCGCATGGTGGTGTCGAATGAGCCGATGCCGATCACGCGCAATATTACGATCACGGAAGGCATCAGCGTTAAAGATCTGGCGGAGAAGCTCGATATCCGTGTTAAGGATGTGATCTCTCGCCTGCTCGGACGCGGCGTCTTCGCGACAGTGAACCAGACGCTCGACGCCGAACTGGCGAGCGAAATGGCGCGCTTCTTCGGAGCCGAGACGAACGTGATCACGTTCGAAGAGCAGGCTTCGAAAGACATTGATGCGGCAGCTGGGAGCGGGGAGGATTCCGCAATCGAAGTTACGCCCCGTCCGCCGGTGGTCACGATCATGGGTCACGTCGACCATGGCAAGACCACGCTGCTCGACTCGATTCGCCTCACCAGCGTTGCCGAGGGCGAAGCGGGAGGCATCACGCAGCATATCGGTGCCTACAAAGTGCGCATCACCGACAAGGAATCCCCGGCTTTCGGGCGCGAGATTGTATTCCTCGATACGCCGGGTCACGAAGCGTTTACCCGAATGCGGTCGCGCGGCGCGAAAGCTACCGACATCGTGGTGCTGGTCGTCGCCGCTGATGATGGCGTCATGCCGCAGACCGTGGAAGCTATCGATCACGCGCACGCCGCCGAAGTTCCGATCATCGTAGCCGTCAACAAGGTCGATAAGCCCGACGCCATGCCGGACCGCGTGAAGAAGCAACTCGCTGATCGCGGCCTGGTTCCGGAAGAGTGGGGCGGCAAGACGGTATTCGTCGACGTGTCGGCGAAGAAGAAAACGAATCTGAACCTGCTGATGGAAATGATCTGCCTGGTCGCGGATCTGGCGGAGTTGAAGGCGACTCCGGAGCGGGCTGCGACGGGCGTCGTCCTCGAAGCGAAACTGGATCGCGGCCGCGGACCCGTGGCCACCGTACTGGTACAGAACGGCACGCTCGTTGCCGGTGACAACTTCGTTGTGGGCAACGTATTCGGCAAAGTTCGCGCCATGTTTGACGACCGTGGGGCAGCGCTTCAGTCCGCGCCTCCATCAACGCCCGTCGAAATTCTGGGCCTGGAAGGTTTGCCGCAAGCTGGCGATCAGTTCGTTGTCGTCGCGGATCGCGACAAGGCCCGCGGCATCTCCGAATACCGCGAGCAGAAAGCCCGCGAAGCCGCGCTGGCCAAGAGTTCGCGCGTATCGCTGGAAGGACTCGCCGAGCAGATCAAGAGCGCTGGCACCAAGGAACTGAACATCATCCTGAAGGGCGATGTGCAGGGCTCGGTGGAAGTACTCAGCGATCTGCTTTCACGGCTTTCGAACGAGAAAGTCCGGCTGCGCTTGCTGCGTTCGGGCGTGGGTGCCATCACTGAGACCGACGTGCTGCTGGCCTCGGCGTCGAATGCCATCATCATCGGCTTCAACGTGCGGCCGGAGCGCAAGGCGCAGGAACTGGCCGAGCAGGAAGAAGTCGACATCCGGTTGCACTCGATCATTTATGAACTGCAAGACGAGATCAAGCGCGCCATGACCGGCCTGCTCGAGCCGACGATCAAAGAGACCTACCAGGGACGCGCCGAGGTGCTCGAAACCTTCCGCATCCCAAAAGTCGGAACAATTGCCGGTTGCCGCGTGACCGATGGCGTGATCAAGAACAACTCCGAAGTGCGCTTGCTGCGCGACAACGTGGTCGTGTTCAAGGGCAAAGTCGGATCGCTGCGCCGCTTCAAGGATGATGCCAAGGAAGTCACCAACGGCATGGAATGCGGCATCTCAATCGCGAACTATGGCGACATCAAAGCGCGCGATGTGATCGAGGCATTCGCTACGGAGCGGATTGCCGCCGAAGCCATGGTGTAGAGAACCGTCGTTAGTCGTTCGTCGTTGGCCGTTCGCCAAGACTGTGAGATTAGCGGTTTTTGCCAACGACTAATGTCCAGCGACTAACGACCGGTATGATTGCTTTCCTCACCCTCGAACTCCACATTGAAGCGGCGCAGTCGATCAAAGACCGGCGCCAGGTCGTGCGCAGCATGAAGGATCGGCTGCGCACCAGTTTCAATATTTCCGTCGCCGAACTCGATTCCGCTGAACTGTGGAACCGCGCCACCATCGGCATAGTCAGTATTTCCAATTCGCGCGACTATCTTGATGGCCTGATGAGGAACGTGGAACGTGCGGCCACGCGCATCGCTAACAATCACGGCGCGGAAATCGCGGACTCGTTCGTGGAATACTTCTAGGTGCTTGGTTTCTGCGAGCTTCTATGTACTCCACAGTACCGATGGAGCGTGAACAGTTCCCAACCTGTGGCTGTGCGTCGCCATGAACATCCCTAACACATTGTTACCTCCGTACTTAACTCCCTGTCGCGGAATCGGTCCACAATAGCGCCAGCGATTCCACACTTGGGGCCAGTTTTCTGATATTCTCATGCGTTTTACCTGAGGTGCTGGAATCGTGGAGAAGCGCGGGCTCAAATATCATCGCGGGCGGGTTGGCGAAGCTCTGCGCGAGGAGATTGAAACGCTCGTTGAAGGCGAACTGGCCGATCCGCGCATTGGGTTGGTGAGCGTGACTGCGGTTCACATCGCAGATGATGGCCGGTCGGCGCAGGTCTGGGTCAACGTCGAGGGTAGCGACGAGGATGCGGACCAGAGTCTGGAAGGATTGGAAGCTGCGAAGGAATATATCCGGCATGAGTTGGTGGAGCGGTTGCATTTGAGACGTGCTCCGGAGTTGTATTTCCGGCTGGATCGCGCGGAACAGGAGAAGGCGCGAGTCGAGGAATTGCTGGCGCGGGCGAAGAAGAGGAGTAAGACAGGCAAGGCATCCGGTGGAAAAAAGGCATAGCGGCGTCGAAGACGTTCTCCGGCAGATCGGACAGCACGAGCGATTCGTGCTGACCTCGCACGCGCGTCCGGACGGCGACGCAATCGGATCCGCGTTGGCCTGCTGCCAGGTGTTGCGTGCCATGGGCAAGCATGCCGATGTGGTGCTGCACGATGGCGTCCCGCGCATCTATCGGTCTCTTCCGTTCGCCGACCAGGTACTGCAGTCCAGTCGCATTGCCGGCAACTACGAGGCGGCGATCATTCTGGAGTGTGACAGCATTCATCGGACTCGGCTTGAGGGACTGGAGGATCGAGTCCTGATCAGCATTGACCACCATGTCAGCGGGCGTCCGTTCGCGCACGTCAACTGGATTGATCCCCATGCGGTAGCAACTGCGGAAATGGTTTTCCGGCTGGCTCGCGAAGCGGGCGTGAAATTCTCTCCCGAGATTGCGACCTGTCTTTACACAGCGCTGATGACCGACACTGGCTCGTTTATGTTTCAGGGAACGAATGAGAATACGTTCGCTTTGGCACGCGAACTGGTGCTGGCGGGAGCCGATCCGGCGCATTGCGCCCGCGGAATTTATTTTGCGCACTCGGTCGGCAAGATCCGGCTGCTCGGCGAGGCTCTGCGCAGTCTCAGCGTCGAAGGGCACATCGGCTACGCGTGGGTGACCCAGAAGCAAATGGAACGCAGCGGCGCGATTGAGGAAGACTGCGAAGGATTAGTCAATTACGTTCTCTCTATCGGCGGCGTCGAGGTGGCGGCGTTTTTCCGCGAGATGCCCGAGGGACGATATCGCGTGAGCCTGCGCAGCAAAGGAAAGCTGGACGTCGCGCACGTGGCCGAAAGTTTCGGCGGCGGAGGCCACGAGTGCGCCAGCGGATGCTCGGTCGACGGGCCTCTGGCCGAGGCCGTGCGCCAGGTTCTGTTCCAACTTCGCCGCGGACCTTCCGTACAATAGAAATCCATTGCAGATTTTAGATTTGTGATCGCAGATTGCAGACAACGCCTGCGACGCTTTTCAATCTTCAATCTGAGATCTCCAATCTGAAATCATTTTTCCATGACCACTCGCACCCGCACAGACGTGCTGTTGATCGCCGGCTTCTGCGCGTTTTTGTTTTTCTACGGGATGGGGCAGTTCGGGCTGATCGGCGCCGACGAGCCGCGATACGCGCAGGTAGCGCGCGAGATGCTCGAACGTCACGACTGGATCACGCCGGTTCTCGGCGGACACGCCTGGCTGGAGAAGCCGCCTCTTTATTACTGGCAGGCGATGCTGGCGTATTCCGATGTTCGGTGTGAGCGATGTTGCGGCGCGGATCCCGGGAGCGATTGACGCAACGCTGCTCGTCGTCGCTGTTTATCTTTTCTTCCGGCGATTCCGGCGCGGAGTCGAAGTCGATGCGGCGCTGATCACGGCTTCCTGTGCAGGAGTGATCGGGTACGCCCATGCCGCTTCGATGGACATGGCATTAACCGCGACTTTCAGCATTGGGATGCTCGCGTGGTGGGCCTGGCGCGAGAGCGGGCGGCGAATTTATCTTGCGCTGTTCTATGTCTGCATGGCTCTTGGGATGCTGGCCAAAGGGCCAGTTGCACCGTTTCTGGCGGCAGCTGTCATTGTAGTGTTTGCGCTGGCCGCACGCGAAGTCCGGCTGGTTCTGAGAACTCTGTGGTTACCGGGCATTTTCCTGTTCTGCGCGATCGCATTGCCCTGGTACTTCGCGGTGCAGATGAGAAATCCGCAGTTTTTTCGCGAATTCATTCTGCAACACAATCTGGCGCGCTTCTCCAGCGATCTCTATCACCATCGCCAGCCGTTCTGGTATTACCTTCCGGTCACCGCGTTAGCGTTCGTACCGTGGACAGTGTTCGTGATTGCGGCATTCGTGGAATCGGTATGGATCTGGTGGGCGGAGCGAAAGTCCGTTTCCGCTGAGCCGGATTTTGAGTTTCAGTTCAGACTGTTCACGTGTTCCTGGCTTGTCGTGCCAATTGTGTTCTTCTCGCTCTCGCAATCGAAGCTTCCCGGCTACATCCTTCCTGCAATTCCCGCCGCAGCAGTTCTGCTCGCGGATTACCTCCGCCGGCATCTTGCGCGGGAAGAAGATCCCGTCCCCAAAGGGCTGGTGATCCTGCACGCTCTCGTCGCGGCATCGCCCATCGTTCCTTCTGTGCTGATCGCTTATGTCATCACGCAGCACCGGCTGCCTGCAGGGCGGCCCATGCTTGTCGCACTTGGCATTGCGTTTGCGCTCTGTGCTGCCATCGCGATGACATTGGCGAGTCGCTCGCATTTGCGCATGCTCCGTTTTGTGACGTTGATTCCAGTTGTGCTATCAGTGGCGGCGGTATTGAAGCTCGGGTCGGTTTCGGTTGATCAGACCCTCTCGGCGCGGCCGTTGGCATTCGAGTTGGCAGCTGTGGAGACGCATCAGATTCCGCTCGCAGTGTATGGCGTTCCCCGCGAGTTGGAGTACGGGCTGACGTTTTATCGCAATCAGACAACTGCGCGCTATGAAGCCGGAGGCGCTCCGGCAGGAGAACATCTGCTGGTCGCTCCGGCAGCGTGGAAGGTGAATGTCGCAGTACAAACGGCAGGAAGACGGGTGCTGTTCCTCGGAAATTACGCGCCACAGAACGTGGATTATTACTGGGTGTCTGCTGCGGGAGCTGCTCAGGAAAGATAAATCCTAGTCGTCCTGAGGCACGCGTTCTTGGCGAGCCGAAGGATCTATGGACTCCTAGACACTAGAGCGACGACGGGGAATGCAGCGATCTTTCGCCTTGCTCAGAACGACAAATCAGCGGGACCTCGTGGCAGGATGCTATTCGCTCGAATACGCCAGTTCTTCCAGCCCCTGTCTGGGCGGCGCCGCAGCCAGTTCTTTGTTGCCATACTCGAATCCTTTTTCGAAGGCCTGCAGATTGAGCTCGCGAAAGCTCAGCGGCACTGAGTCGGCCACTGCCTTGCGCACGGCATCCGGAGTCAGAAGCTTTGTGACTGCCGTAAAGAATCCGACCATCACCGAGTTCAACACCATGCGTTTGCCGAGTTCTTCGGCAATGCGGGTTGCCGGAATACTGTAGACCTTCTTGTCGGAGTTGATATTGGAGACCCGCACCAGATCCTCTTCAATGATTAGGATGCCCTCCGGCTTCAGCTCTGGCGCGAAGCGGTTGTAGGCTTCCTGTGACATGACGACCATGATGTCTGGCCGGGTCACATAGGGGTACAGCACTGGTTCGTCGGAGAGAACGAGCTGGGCGCTGCACGCGCCGCCACGAGCTTCCGGACCGAAGTTCTGCGTCATGGTGGCGAACCCGTTTTCGTAAATCGACGCCGCCTTGCCCAATAGAATGGCTGAGAGAATGACTCCCTGACCTCCGAAGCCTGCCACGCGAATCTCGGTTAACCGCATACGCACTCCGTTTCTGGCTCTTGGATGTAGCGCTCGCCCAGCGTGTCGACGTACTGCGCGCGCATCATGGTTTGGTAGTCGGGACGGTCGCGGTCCACGAACTTGCCGACGGCGATCTCTCCGTTGAGCGTGAGACCGACTTCGCTGGTCGGCGCGCCGTGCTTCACTTTGCTCTTTTCTTTGTAGAACTTCATCGTGTCGAGGCCGTCGCCCATTTTGTTGCGGCGTTGATAGAGCGTGGGGCAGGGCGAGATGACTTCGATGAACGAGAAGCCCTTCTTCTGGAAGGCCTCGCTGATCGATCGCGCCAGTTGTCGGACGTGGAAGGTTGTCCAGCGCGCGACATATACGGCGCCGGCGGCTTCGACCAGATGCGGCAGGTTAAATGCCGGCTCGAACGTCCCGTAGGGATTTGTCGAAGTAGTGGCGTGACCGGGCGTGGTCGGCGCAGTCTGTCCGCCCGTCATCGCATAGATCAGATTGTTCACGCAGATGACCTTGAGGTCGATATTCCGCCGCGCGGCGTGGATCAGGTGATTGCCGCCGATTGCCGACAGATCGCCGTCACCGGAGTAGACCACGACATTCAGTTTAGGGTTCGCCAGCTTCAGGCCGGTGGCAAACGGGATCGCGCGCCCGTGGGTAGTGTGAAAGGAATCGAGTTTCACGTAACCCGCTACGCGCCCGGTGCAGCCGATGCCGGAGACCAGGGCCAGCGTCTGGAGATCGATCTTCGATTCGATCAGAGCATGAGCGAACGAATTCACCGTGGTTCCGATGCCGCAGCCCGGGCACCAGATATGCGGCATGCGGTCGCTGCGCAGGAATTGTTCCACGGGATTGACCGTGTCGTCGGGCGTGTTGTCGAGCTTATTGTTGAGAATGTTCAGCACCGGCTTGCCTCCACGATCGCGTTCAGGATTTCGTCAGGATTGTGCACTCCGCCGCCAGCATGCGATACGGCGTAGGTCTTGGCTTTCCCGTCGGCCGCGCGCTGCACCTCGCGCACCATCTGCCCCAGATTGAGTTCGGGTACGACGAACGCTTTGATGTGCGCGGCCAGGTCCGCAATCTTCTTTTCGGGGAAAGGCCAGGCCGTGATGAGGCGCAGCTTGCCGACTTTCAATCCGTTGTCGCGAGCTGCGTCGATCGCGCGTTGCGACACGCGTGACGTGATGCCGTACGAAACCACCACCACATCGGCGTCATCGAGTTGGTCTTCCTCAAACAAACAGATCCGGTCGGCCGCCGAGCGAATCTTGTTTTGCAGGCGACGCACGAGTTGGTCCTGGACCTGTGGCGTCATATTCGGATAACCGCGTTCGTCGTGGGTCAGGCCCGTGACGTGGAACTTGTAGCCATCGCCGGCATGCGCCATCTCTGGAACCATGTCGCCGTTGGTGCCGTAGGGCAGGTAGTCTTCGACGGACTTCTTGGTGTGCTTGCGTGGCGTGACTTCGATCTGATCGGCGGGAGGAATGACGACCTTTTCCGTCATGTGTCCCACCACCTCGTCCATCATGAACATCACCGGGACGCGAAATTCCTCTGCGAAGTTAAATGCCTTGATGGTCAGGTCGAAGCACTCCTGCGGCGAATTCGGGCAGAGCGCGATGATCTCGTAATCTCCGTGCGATCCCCAGCGCGCCTGCATCATGTCGGCTTGGGCGGGAAGCGTGGGAAGTCCGGTCGAAGGTCCGCCGCGTTGCACATCGACGAATACGCAGGGCGTTTCCGTCATGGCGGCGTAGCCGATATGTTCCATCATCAACGAGAAACCGGGGCCGGAAGTTACGGTGAACGCTTTGGCTCCGCCCCAGACTCCGCCCTGCAGCGCGATCGAGGCGGCGAGTTCGTCTTCCATCTGGATAAAGGTTCCACCTACCGTAGGCACTCGGGCCGCGAAGCGCTCGACCACTTCGGTCGAGGGCGTGATCGGATAGCCTGCCGCGAATCTTGCTCCCGCAGCCAACGCGCCTTCACAGCAGGCGTGGTCGCCGTCGAGAAAGTGCGTTCCGGTTAGAACACCGTGGGGATCCGCTTTCATTTCTCACCTCCGCTCGCCTGCTTGGCTTTTTCCTGGATCTTGGTTCCGTTGATGGCGAAGTCGGGGCAGTACATGCCGCAGAGGTCGCAGCCGCTGCACTTTTCGGGATGAACCACGTGCGGTGGATGGTAGCCCTTCGAATTGAATGCGGAAGAGAGCGCGAGCACGTGCGTGGGACAAAACTCCACGCAGAAGCCACAGGCCTTGCAGCGCTCCACGACGATCGAAACACGTCCTTTTGCCACGAGATCCCCCAGCCAAAAGAGTGACAATCACTCCGGGAATTCAATAAAGCAGGATGTGATTATGCGATGAGCGCAGTGTTATGCGGTGTGATCAGCATCACAGAGGGCGGTGAGGTCAGGCACGAGCGGCTTTTGGAGCGAAAAGTCGCGCAACACGCTGTAGGCGCATGGTTTGCGACCTCCCGGAGGTCGCGGGGGATGGTGCCAATTTCTGAACCATATGCTTGGGTGACCTTCATCACTGGCTACCGTGACGCTGAACACAGAGATACAACCCCAACGACCCGGGGTCCCACTTTGCCGCATCTGGCGCAGGAGTCCGCGTGCGCCAGTCTTTGAGTGCCGCGGATGCTGTGGCGTTGGCTTCGATTGACCAGACACGCCTGGCGATGGCCGCTCGCAGTTTGCGCGAAAGCGCGAGATGATCGCACATCCGCACTAAAGACCGACGACCACAACCTGGTGTTGCCACCCTGTGTTCGCCTGGTTTGCCTCTGCCGGGCGAACCAACTACACTCGAAATTTTGCCGCGAGATTTGCCGCTGACCCCGGGCGGAATGCCGCGGCGGGAGCCCTTTGGAGATTCTCGACCTCAGGCATTTTTCTTCCGTAGACCTTCGTCCTCTGCTCGAGGATGAGACGCAAGTCTGGTCACGCCTGCTCTCGTGGGATTACTCCGGCTCGGCGGAAATGATTCTTCGCTACGTCGACGCGAAGATCCTGCCAGGATATGCCGCCGTCGATCGCGGCCGCGTCTTTGGCTACTCCTTTTTTGTATACGAAGGCAGCAAGGGAGTGATTGGCGACCTCTACGTCATCAATGGCACGCGGCTTCCCAATGCCCGCGAGGTTGAATTGAAGCTGCTCACCCATGTGATCGAGACACTGCAGCAGTCCCCGGGGATTCATCGCGTGGAGGCACAGCTTCTGGCTCACGAAGCCAACGCAGTGTCGCGCCCGTTTCTCGAGACAGGGTTCCAGCGGCATCCGCGCCTTTTCATGACTCTGACGTTGGGGAAAGCTATGGCCGAGAAGGTAGCGACGCATCCCGATGTTGAGATCCGCCCCTGGACCGAGGGTGATTACCAGCCCACTGCTGCCGTGATCACCGCGGCGTATCGCGGCCACGTTGACGCTCAAATCAACGATCAATACCACACGCTCAGCGGATCGCTGCGCTTCCTCAACAACATCGTGCGCTTCCCGGGGTGCGGAGTGTTCGACGCCGAGTCGTCGTTCGTGGCCCTGGATCGCAAGGCGAAGAGTCTGATCGGCGTGATCCTGTGCTCGCGCGTGCGAAACAATGTCGGCCACGTCACGCAGGTGTGCGTGTTGCCGGAGTATCGCTCGCGCGGAATTGGTGAGTCTCTGCTGGCGGCCACGGAGAGCAGTCTCCGTAAGAGAAACTTCGTACTGCTCTCGCTCACGGTGACGGAGGCGAATGCAGGGGCCGTTGCGCTTTACCGGCGCCTGAATTTTGAGTCGAAGAGGATCTTTGACGCGTTTGTATGGGAAGGCTAGAAACTGATAGCTCCTAGCCTCTAGCCTATTGCCACCGATGCCGTTGGCAGTGTTTGAAATCGTGGTTGAGAATGCCGAGAGAATGGACTCAAGCTAGAGGCCAGGAGCTAGAAGCTAGCAGCTATCTTCGCAATACCCACATCGCCCAGCCAGCCACCAGCACGCCGCCGAGAAACATGGCGAAGCAATAGAGCCCATACTTCACCATTTCACGCGTGGTCTCGCGGTGGGTAATGCCGAAAACGATCGAGGCGAACAAGGCGAAGACCGCCGCCGCGCTGAAATGATGGAGTGTGATGGTCACTGCGCCGAACTCCGAGTAAGAGTTTTGACTGACAGCTGAGAGCTGATAGCGGATAGCTGCATTATTGTTTCTTCCCGATGGCGATGTGATAGGCGTCGGCGACGGCGATAAAGTTCAGTAGTCCCGCGACGATCATGAATTTCGTCCCATAGTCCGCCGTGGCGAATGCGATCGCGCCCTGGCCCCAGTCGGCAGCCATCGTCACGATGTAGAGCGCGCCCGCGCCCACGTCGCCAATGAATCCGAGAATGTCGAGAATGTCGCCGCCGTTCGCTTTGTAAATGCGGCCCTGCATCGCGAGTCCGAGCACGAACAACGTCACGATCGACACGAACAGCAGCAAGCCGCGAATCCAGCGTTTCTGGATCATGTGTCCGGCGCCGGGAATCAGCCAGCCCACGGCCGGCGCGACCACCGACATCATGTTCACCTGTTCCTGCTGAGCCGGCCTTGTTTTGTCTGTCGTGGAATTTGCCATTCAGATGTTCACAATCTCGCGTTGAATTTTCCCGGTCACTTCGGCCGACTTGGCCCGCACCAGCACGTTCACTTCGCTGCGCACGCCGAACTCGGGCAAGTAGATTCCGGGTTCGATGGAGAAGCAGGAGTTGGGCAGAATCTGCCGCTCGTCGTGAATTTCCAGATCGTCCATGTTGGCCCCATTGGAATGGACGTCGGTGCCGATGGAATGTCCGGTGCGATGAATAAAATAATCGCCGTAGCCGGCTTTCTTGATGTGTCCGCGGGTGGCGCGGTCCACTTCCCATCCGGCGATGCGGCGTCCACCGTTGATCGCGTCGAGGACGGTCTTCACGCCGGCGTCGCGCGCGTCGCGCACGATCTCGAAAACTTCCTGCATTTTTCCCGAGGGCGCACTGCCCACGAATCCCATCCAAGTGATGTCGTAGTAGACCGCGTTGGGCGTGTTCTTCTTGCCCCAGACATCAAGCAGCAGCAGATCGCCCTCGCGAATCGGCACGGGATGACTGGCATGCGGCTCGTAGTGCGGGTTGCCGGCGTTGGCGTTGACGGCCACGATCGGCGGATCGTCGGTCAGCAGATTCTCGCGGGCAAAAGCTTCCATGAACCACTGCTGGATTTCGTGTTCCTTGGTGCCGCCGTTGCGCACGCGCTTGCCGATTTCTTTGAACGCCGCCGCCACAATGGAATCGATGCTGTCGCGCGCGGCGAAGTGCGACTGGATCTGCTCTTCGCTCCACGTGGATTCAAACTGCGCCACCAGATCCGCGGAGCTGACCACGTTCTTGCCCAAGCCGCGCAGCAGGTCGATCGTGCCGCCATCGACCAGCGAAATGGTGAACACGCTGTTGTTCGGCGAATACTGCATGGCCAGGTCGCGATGCTTCGCGAGAATTGATTTGAGCTGGTCGAACAATTCCTGCCAGCCGGAATACTGATGCTTCTTGCCGGGCAGGGAATCGAGGTGTCCGGCTTCAATCTTGTGGACCAGTTTGACGGGTTCGCCTTCGGCGGGAATCAGGTAAAACCAGCGCCGGGTCACCATCAGGCTCGCGGGCAGGCCGAGCACCCGGTAGGCGATGGGATCGCGATGGTGGTGGTCGTAGAAAAGCCACGCGTCAATGTTGCGTTCGCGCAGCGCAGACTGGATGGCAGCGAGGTCCATGGGCAAACCTCTATTGTAAACAAGAGCAAGGATTTGGGCGAATCGCGGGACGCGGTTTTGATAAACTCCGCCGATGGCTGCGATCGCCGAATCCGTCCCCATCAAGCCTGCCCAGCGCGTCCGCATTGAGTCGATCGACGTGGTGCGCGGGGTCATCATGATTCTGATGGCCCTCGACCATACGCGGGACTTCTTCGGCAACTCGGGCCTGAATCCCACGGACCCGGCCACGACGACGATTCCGCTGTTCTTCACGCGCTGGATCACGCATTTCTGCGCGCCAGTTTTCTTCCTGCTGACAGGCACGGGCGCCTATCTCTCGCTGCGCAAGAAATCGAAAAGCGAGCTATCGCGATTCCTCTTCACGCGCGGGCTGTGGCTGATCTTTCTGGAGTTCGTCGTCTCCCGCTGTTTGGGATGGCAGTTCAACTTCGACTATCACGTGATGTTCATGATCGTGTTGTGGGCGCTGGGCTGGGCGATGATCATGCTCTCGGCGCTGGTTTATCTGCCGGCGTCGGTTGTGACGGCGTTTGGAGTGTTGATGATTGCAACCCACAATCTGTTCGATTCCGTGCAATCTTCCAACTCGCTTTGGACCATCCTGCACTCGCCCAATTTTCTGCTGAACAAGCCGGGGCACACAGTCTTCGTGGGGTATCCGCTGATTCCCTGGATTGGCGTGACGGCGGCGGGCTACGGCCTTGGGCAGATCTATAGTTGGCCGTCGGAACGGCGCAGGGCTTTTTTGTTGCGGTTGGGCCTGGGGCTGACGCGGGCTTTGTCATTTTGCGCGCGATCAATATCTATGGCGATCCGCAGCGCTGGACCACGCAGAAATCCGCGGCGTTTACCGTGCTTTCATTTCTGAATACGACGAAGTATCCGCCGTCGCTGCTGTACCTGCTGATGACGCTTGGCCCGGCGATGCTTTTCCTTTGGGCGGTGGATGCCGGCACGCCGCCTGGCTGCGGCCCGCGCTCATCATCGGCAAGGTGCCGATGTTCTATTACCTGCTGCACATTCCGCTCATCCATCTGATCGCCATCGCGGTGTGCTACGCGCGCTACGGGCAGGTGCACTGGATGTTCGAATCGCCGACCATCGGCCAGTTTCCCGTCACTCAGCCGCCGGGCTGGGGATACTCGCTGCCGATTGTCTACCTGGTGTGGGCCTGCGTGGTGTTGACGCTGTATCCGCTGTGCCGCTGGTTTGCGGGTCTGAAGCAGCGCCGCAGCGATGCCTGGCTGAGTTATTTCTG
>CAVPVE010000016.1:0-105906 GCA_963709025.1 uncultured Acidobacteriaceae bacterium | reverse complement strand
CACCCACTGCGAAAAAGAACTGACAATCCCCAGAAAAGGCGTGGTGTGTAGACTGCTTTCTCGCTTCCTCTACGGACACACAGGGACGTCCGCAAGGTGTGAGATGATTCCTTGATCGAGTTCTGGCAGTACTCAAGGTGATGATGGCTTTACGTGAACGAATCTGATCCCAAACTTTTGGACCTGCAATCTGCTCTTGCTGAGGTGCAGCGCCTACGGGAAGAAAATGTTCGTCTGCGAAGTCTTTTGCAAGAGCACGGCATACAGCTTCCGGTGGTGCAGCCCCCGAACGGTATTCCCGTCACAACGAGCACCCAACCAAGTGCGCATACCCCTGTCTTGAAAGCTGAACAACGCATTGCTTTGTTCCGGAGCCTCTTCCACGGCCGCGACGACGTTTATGCAGTTCGCTGGGAGAACGCCGACGGGCGATCTGGGTACATGCCCAAGGCAGATCGTGACTGGAAGGCCTATCTTCGCGCCAGAGACGAGGATCGCAAGAAGGTTGACCGCCAGACTCGGAAGTTCAGACCGCTGACTGACGAGGTGGTCCGTGGGCACCTCGTCGGAGATAACACCGTCGGCATTTATCCGCTGCTGCAGGATGAGACCTGCTGGTTCCTCGCGGTCGATTTCGATAAGAAGACATGGCAAAAGGACGCTACTGCGTTTCTGGCCGTATGTGGCGAACTGAAAGTGCCAGCGGCACTGGAGCGTTCGCGCTCAGGCAACGGTGGCCACGTGTGGATCTTCTTCGACCATCCAGTTCCCGCAAGCACCGCGCGAAAACTGGGCTGTTCAATCCTGACTCGGGCCATGGAGTCCCGTCACCAACTTGGATTGGATTCATACGACCGCTTCTTTCCCAACCAAGACACCATGCCAAAGGGCGGACTTGGCAACCTAATCGCGCTGCCACTGCAAAAGCTTCCGCGCGCAGATGGAAACAGTGTCTTCATAGATGCGGAGTTTCGTCCATATGATGATCAATGGACCTTTCTGGCGGGCGTGAAACGGATGCCCGTTTCTGCTGCTGACGCCGTCGTGCTGGAAGCTCAACGAGGTGGGGACCTTATCGGAGTGAGAATCAGCTCTGCGGAAGATGAGGGACAAGACCCTTGGACTTGCCGCCATCCCGAAAGCGAGCAGAGCGTCCAATGCCAGGCCCCCTTCCGGTGCAGGTCCGAATTGTTCGCGCCAACCTTTTGTATATCGAAAAGAAGGATCTTCCTTCCGCAATGCTCAACCGGTTGCTTCGCCTTGGGGCATTCCAGAACCCCGAATTTTACAAGGCGCAGGCGATGAGGCTTCCCACTTTCAACAAGCCACGAGTTATCGCCTGTGGCGAGGAACTCGCTAACCACATTGCCCTACCACGCGGCTGTCTGGTGGAGGTTATCGAGTTGTTGAAATCGCACCGCATCAAGCCAGAAGTCAGTGACGAACGGTTTGTTGGTCGTCCGATCGAGGTAGAGTTCTCCGGCCGACTGCGTCCGTTACAGCAGGATGCCGTTGATGCGTTCGTGCAGCACGATGAAGGAATTCTCTGTGCTCCCACGGCTTTTGGCAAGACGGCTGTGGCAGCATGGCTGATCGCGGCAAGAAAGGTGAACACTTTGGTGTTGGTACATCGTCAACAATTGTTAGACCAGTGGCATGCGAGGTTGGCAATGTTCCTCAACCTTCCCGCCAAGTCAGTCGGACAAATCGGAGGAGGGACGACAAAACGCAGTGGCTGTGTGGATATTGCCATTCTTCAAAGTAGCCACGACAAGGAAGGGGTGAAAGACTTCGTGGCAGAGTATGGTCAAGTGATTGTTGACGAGTGCCACCATCTATCGGCGTTTACCTTTGAGCAGGTGATGAAGCAGGTGAAAGCGAAGTACGTCGTCGGACTGACAGCAACTCCCGAGCGAAAAGATGGACACCATCCCATCATCTATATGCAGTGCGGTCCGATTCGATTCAAGCTCAGCGCCCGCTCGATGACGGCAGCTACCCCTTTCGAGCACGAGGTAGTTCCTCGGTTGACAGACTTTTGCTTGCCACCTGAGCAAACCGATATGACGATTCAGGAAGTGTACGCCGCACTCGTCGATGACCGCGTCCGCAATGAATTGATCCTTACCGATCTCGTCCAGGCAGCCGTAGACGGGCGTTCACCGTTGCTTCTTACCGGCAGAACTGAGCACTTGAAATACTTCGAAACGGAGCTTGCTGGCAAGGTGAACAACGTGTTTACGCTGAAGGGTGGCATGGGCAAGAAACAACGACGATCGACAGCAGAGGCAATTGCGGCTGTGCCCGAGTGCGAACCGAGAGTCATTCTGGCGACCGGCAGCTACATAGGCGAAGGATTCGACGACGCTCGCTTGGATACGCTCTTTCTGGCAATGCCCATTTCCTGGAAGGGAACGCTACAGCAATACGTAGGGCGTCTCCACCGACTTCATGATGCCAAGCGTGTTGTGCGAGTCTACGATTACGTGGACTCCAACGTCCTTATGCTGGCGCGAATGTATGCGCGTCGCCTGAAAGGGTACAACCTGATCGGCTACACGATCCGGGACGCCAGCAACGAAAGGGTCGTTCTCTCAGCAGGTTGAAAATCGATCTCCCAAAGAGCCCTTTGATCAACGGAGAAACATGACGAAACGGAACAGTCGCCCGGCGATTCTGCATCTGCGGAAGCTGAAAGGCGAGTCTGGGACTAATCTCCCTTCACTCAGCAAGGCGAGGCTTAAGGAACTGATCGAACAAGCGATCGTGGATGCTTACGGCGAAGAAGAACAAGCAGGCGGTTTTTTCACCATGATTGAGGAGCACCTAGCGTTGCCGTTCCCTGTGAAGGTCCTCGGCGTCGATGCTGAGGTAGAGAAAGTCGACATGACGCTAGATGGCCAAATTGTAGCCATTTGCCGTCGAGGCAAAACGCGCCAGAAGATCCCAATCCTGGACTTGCCTTTGCCAATGCCGGCACCGGCGGGCGTGGAATGGATTGTCGCTTATCGCCACTGGCGCCGAGGGTCCTGGTGAGCGAATACCAGTACTACGATTTCCGCGCAATCGACCGTCCGCTGACCAAAAAAGAGATGGCCGCGCTACGTTCCATCTCGACGCGGGCCGCAATTACCACAACGAGCTTCACGAACCACTACGAATGGGGAGACCTGAAAGCCAATCCGAGCAAGCTGCTGGAGAAATATTTTGACGCTTTTGTCTACTTCGCGAACTGGGGGACGCATGAGTTCTATATTCGCCTCCCGCAGGAAGCGGTTGACTACAAGTTGCTCAAGGCCATGATCCCAGGCGAGACCGTACGTGTGCGAAGAACCGCGAGATTCGTGATCGTTGAATTTGGATGTGAGTCGGAGTGGGATGGCGAGGACGACGGGACCGGATGGATGGCCTCCCTGATGCCTCTGCGCTCAGACCTGCTTCGCGGCGACCTCCGATGCCTGTATCTCGGCTGGCTTCGCAGTGCGCAGGATGGAGGACTTGATGAAGATGAAACGGAGCCGCCCGTGCCTGCAGGCTTGCAAGAATTGTCCGGTTCCCTCGATGCTCTGATCGAATTCCTCGAAATCAACGAGGATCTCGTTGAGGTTGCAGCACAGGCTTCAAAACCACTCGCGGCTGGACCGAGCCGCAAAGAGCTGTCCGCATGGATTCGAGGTCTGCCGGAAAAGGACAAAAACGAGTTACTCATTACTGCGGGAGTGGAGTCGAGTGAACTCTGGCGAAGCAATCTCATGCGGCGTTTTCAGCGTCAAAACTCTCAACACTCTTCGCAGACGGTTGCAACGGCCCGGCGCAGTGCAGGCGATATCCTGGCCGTGGCCCACGCGCGAGCGAAGGAAAGAATCCGGCGGCTGAACGAACAGCGCGCGGCAGAAGAGGCAAGACGAAAGGCCCAGGACGAGGCCAACCGAGCTCGCTATCTCGATCAACTAGCGCGACGCGAACCGGAAATCTGGGAGCAGGTCGCCGTACATATCCTGAAGCGGCAGCCCAATGACTATGCCAGGGCAGTTGGCTTGCTGACCGACTTGCATGATCTCGCAGTCCGCCGGGGCAAGAGGGCCAAATTTCAGATGGAACTTGAGAAGATCCGGCAGACACACGCCGCCAAGGAGAGTTTCTTGCGTCGACTTGCCAAGGCAAACTTGTAGGTAGGCTGATCGCGACTACCCGCAAACAATCGTCTTGAACCGCCCATTGTGACACCGGTGTGACGCAAAACCTACCATCACTGCCAAAGTTGACATCATTGACACTCCACGGCGACTGATTCTAAATAAGTTGTTTGTCCGCTGCCCAAGCAAACGCGTCACACCGGCGTCACAACGAGATGTGCAGCGGTATTCGGAAGCTGGAACGCGCGTCAGCTCTGCTTCGGCAGGAACAACCCGTTCACGGACGTCGACTGGCTCCATCCATTACCCCTCACCGGAGATCACGTGAGCAATTCGCCGCAGGTACTCATTGGCGTAGTCGCCGAGGGACAGAATCAGAATCAGGCGTGCTTTCGCTCGACTCAGCGCGACGTTGATCAATCGAGGCCCTTCGACAGGATGCCCCAGTAATCTCCCGCCAGTCGCGATCACTGGATCGAAAATAACAGTGTGATACTCGCTCCCTTGCGCCCTATGCACGGTGCTGACCGGGACCTTGGCCTGTCCAGCATTTCGGAGAAAAGTTTTGATCAGCCCTCGCTGTGCTCGATAAGGAGTCAAGACGAGCACGTTCTCCTCACCGACCTGGCCGGCGAGAGAAGGAACGATCTGTCCGATATACTCGGCGGACTTGTAGCGTGTGCCAATGCCATATTTCGTCTGTTTGAAGTCGCCTTCCGCAGGGCACTTTTCGAGGTGTACGCGGTCGGCACCCATCCCGGGGACGAACTGCGTACGTCGCTCCGCACACCACTCCACGTCGGTTGCGCACTTCTCGGCGACGATCAACTCCCCGTCATAGAACACGTGGCTAACGATGTCACAAATTTCTTCGGCCATACGGGACTGTTCATTCAAGAAGCAGCGGTTCTGCGGGTTCATGTACTTAAACATTGATACGCCAAGCCACTTCGTTGCATCGGGACGCGCTGACCGCACGATCGGTGCAAGCTGCTTGTGGTCGCCGGCGAAGAGGACTCGCTGGCCAAGCGGCGCCAACGCCAACGCATGGGGCAGGCTGACTTGGCTGGACTCGTCGAACAAGATGAGGTCGAATGGTCGACGAGCCCGCAGAGCACTGTACGAAAAAGATGCTCCGGTCGTGGTCATCGCCGCCACTTGCGCCTGATCGATGGGCTTCGGTATCTGTGCTCGAAGAGCGCTAATCTTGTCTTTCCAGGTGGCATATGCTGCCGCATTGCTTCGGTCCGGCATCTGCGTTTCGAGCTGAGCAATCCGTCGAACAAGATCGCTATCAACAACTGGTAATAAGTGTTCGCGGCCTTTGTAGTTGCCGGCGATGAAATGGGTTCCGATTCGTTTGCACCGCTGGCGCAATCCGTGAGCCGCGGGATCGGTCCGCTCGAGTTCTTCCAGACGGCGGTCGACCGACAGCAATGCAATGTCGACCGCCCAGTTCGTCGTCGAAAGCAGTAAGATTCTCGCTTGCGGCCTTTGATGCAGGTACGAGGCCAATATCGCTCCCACCGTATAGGTCTTCCCGGTGCCCGGCGGTCCCCAAAGGAACCCGAACTCTCGATCCAGCAGCCCAAATGCCTGTCTTTGCCTATCCCTCAATTCGGGGAAGCCTGGTACCGAACGCACATCGGGGAGTGGGGAGTAATTCAGAGCGGTGACTTTTTCAAGCCAACCAAGACTTGCCTCGGCAAAGAGCGGTGATTTCCAAATGTCCCTCAGAGCCTCCAAATATCGCGGGGTGTGAAGGACGATCTGGCCGCCTTTACGGGGTGGTGGGCCATTGAGATACCGGATGTTGATTTGGTCGTGTTCGGCAGAGACGGAGAGGACGTCAGCTGTTCCTTTGGGCGGCCCCGGCCAAGCCGCCGCGGCGCCCTCGAGGCTCTCGTCCAGTCCGTGAGAAGAATCTGCCGAATTGATGAATATCTTAAAAAGCGCTGCGCCATCCGGTTTCACCTCGGAAACAGTGAACTTTAGCGGCCCGCCGCTTACTCTGAGCTCGTCTTCGAGGGCATCGATGATTTCGCGCTGCGACGTGAATTCTCGACGCTGCATAACAGGGCTCCGGAGACCATGGTAAACCTGGGCCAGGGTGGCGAACGACAACCCACAACGGCCCTTATACACCACGCCACAGTCTTCGCTATGGCGGCCGAATGAAGGAGTCAAAGGAAATCGCCGGACGCTGTGTGCGCCCGCGGTTGAAGCCCGCACGAGCAAGCAGAACAGTAACCTCGCCGAGTGCAGGGTCGATCCGTAGAAATGGCTATGACTTCTCGCCGTCGACTTGCCAAGGCTAACTTGTAAGTAGGCTGATCGCGACTACCAGCAAACAATCGTCTCGGACCGCCCATTGTGACGCCGGTGTGACGCAAAACCTGCCAACACTGCCAAACTTGACATCATTGACAGTTCACGGCGACTGATTTCAAATAAGTTGTCTGTTTGCAATGCAGTCCGGCGAATTCGGCTTACAGGTCCGGCTGCCAACATGTTCTGATCGAAAGTTCATGAGCGTTGCGATCGAAAAAGCCCCAAATCGTGTAGGAGACGCGGGACACAGCGGCCCGAACATTCGCTCGGATGTTCACGTTCGGATTGAAGCGTGCGAGCGTGGCGGGATTGACCTTGAACTCGAGTCGCGCGTCGAACCTTATTACGGAGATTCCATCCGGCGCCAATCCGTGCAAGTACTCGAAGCACTAGGCGTGAGATCGGCCCGTGTGGCAATCCACGACGAAGGAGCGCTGCCCTTCGTGATTGCGGCGCGTCTTGAAACTGCTGCGCGACGGGCGGGACTGGGTGATGGCACTCGTGTGTTGCCGGAGAAGCGCGCCCTTCCCGCGCCTTCTCCCCGCCATCGCATGCGGCGATCGCGGCTCTACCTGCCCGGCAGCGAACCTAAATATTTCACCAATGCAGCGTTGCACGGAGCAGACGCCATCATTCTCGATCTCGAGGATTCCGTCCATCCCAACGAAAAGGATGCGGCGCGAACCTTGGTGCGCAACGCGCTGCGCGCCGTCGACTTCCTGACGTGCGAGCGCATGGTCCGCATCAACCAGCTTCCCCTGGGACTGGAAGATCTCGAGGAGGTCGTCCCAGAATCACCTGATGTGATTCTGATCCCCAAGGTCGAGACGCCGCAGCAGGTGCTCGCCGTCAGTCTAAAGATCGCGGAGATTAAGTCCAATTTCGGAGTCACTCGCCCCATCTGGCTGATGCCGATCGTGGAATCTGCATTGGGAGTCGAGAACGCTTACGAGATTGCGACCGCGAACGAAGAGATTTCGTCATTGACCATTGGATTGGAAGACTACACGGCGGACCTCGGTGTCGAAAAAACCTCGACCGGCGCCGAGTCGCTCTTTGCCCGGCAACGCATTGTAAATGCTGCCCGCGCCGCGGGAGTCCAGGCCATCGATTCTGTCTTTGGAGATGTTGGCGACCTGGACGCGTTGCGAATTTGGGCCCGTAATTCTCACGCCATGGGCTTCGAGGGCATGGGATGCGTGCATCCGTCACAGATCGCGGTGATTCATGAAGCCTTTGCGCCAACGGCAACCCAAATCGAGAAGGCGCGAAAAATTGTAGACGCTTATAACGAGGCTCAGAACAGAGGCCTGGGCGTGGTGAGTCTCGGGTCGAAAATGATCGATGCTCCCGTCGTGCAGCGATCCCTGAAACTGATCGCGCAGGCAGAAGCCATGGGTCTACTGCGGTGAAAGCTGAAGCATCTACGTTCGATTTCTGATGGCCATTCTCGAAGAAGCAAAACTCGCCCTTAACGCCGCCGGTCGGCTGGCTCCAGAGATCGCGAACGGCCGTACGCAAGTGCCATATTTGGGGATCGGCAAGTACCGGCCTGCGGGAAACAAAGCCGGGCCGCCGATCCGGAGTGCCAGCGATTATCCCGCGAACGGCGACAAACGCGTTGCGGACCTTGAAAGCGCTCTTCGCAAATGCGGATTGCGCGATGGCATGGTCATTTCCTCTCACCATCATCTTCGCGATGGCGATCGCGTCGCCCTGATGGCGCTGGAAGCCGCCGCAAGAATTGGCGTCAGGAACCTCACCTGGTTCCCCAGTGCGTCTTTTCCTTCTCAGAAGAGTGCGATCGGCCTCATGGATTCCGGCGTGATCCACCATATCGAAGGCAGCATGAATGGACCGCTGGGCGACTACTGCACGCAGGGGAAAATGCGAGGCACGGGCGTACTTCGCTCCCACGGTGGCCGGTGGCAGGCGATTCAGGACGGCGAAGTCCATATCGATATCGCCGTTATTGCCGCACCCACTGCGGATCCGTTCGGGAACTGCGACGGCTCGCACGGCAAATCCGCCTGTGGCTCTCTCGGCTTTGCGTTGGCTGACTCGATGTATGCCGACCATGTGATCGCCGTGACCGACAACCTGGTGCCTTTTCCGTGCATTCCCTGGCAGATCCAAGGCAACAATGTCGATTATGTCGTCGAGGTCGACTCCATCGGGGATCCTTCCAGAATTGTCTCCGGCACGACACAAATCACGCGATCGCCCGACCGGCTCCGCATTGCCGAACTGGTGGCGCTATTCCTGAGGGACGCTGGCATCATGCGGAACGGATTTTCTTTCCAGGCCGGCGCCGGCGGAATTGCACTCGCCTTCGTCAGCTACCTGAAGCGCATGATGAAAGAGAGCGGCGTGAAGGCGCGGTTCGTTCGGGGTGGCTCGACCAAATACCTTGTCGAGCTTCTGGAAGAAGGACTGACGGACTACATTCTCGACGGCCAGACGTTCGACCTCGATGGCGTACGCTCCATCGCCGCCGACCCTCGCCACGTCGCGAGCTCTCCATTCACTTCGTACAACTACCACGGAAAAGGGAACTTCGCTTCCATGGTGGACGCGGTTGTGTTGGGAGCGACCGAGGTCGACACAAATTTCAATGCTAATGTCGTGACCCACTCTGACGGGCGCCTTCTACACGGGATCGGTGGCTGGCAAAATTGTCTGGCTGCGGGATGCACCATTCTAGCTGTACCCTCGTTCCGCGACCGCATTCCTGTCATCGTCGATGAAGTAACCACGCTCTGTGGGCCTGGAGAATTAATCGATGTGATCGTGACCGAGCGGGGCATCGCCATTAACCCGCGCCGCCAGGATTTAGTCGATGCAGTCAAAGGATCGAAGCTTCCGATTCGCCCGCTACAAGAAATCAAGACAGAGGTCGAGCGCATCTGTGGAGGGAAGCCGCAACGACCCAAGCACAGCGACCGCCCCGTCGCTATCGTGAAGTGGGTGGACGGCAGTGTCCTCGACACCATCTGGCAGGTCGGGTAAGAAGAACTCCTCCCCTCGAACCTATTTCGATTGAAGTGCGGCAAAGAACTGCCACGCCATATCCATAAAATCCAGTGATACCTGTTGATGCCGCCGGTTGCCGGCGGAATCCAGACTGCCGGCCCACTCGTGACCGAAGTTCGCAACGAAGTTGGCGATCACCGGCACGTTCTTCTTGCACTGCTGCCACGACAACTGCACGCCCCAACTCATCTTTTCGGCCGTCTGGATCCGGCAGCCGTTGAGGTATCCCCAAGTCACCCAGTTGCCACGGGGCGTGGTGGCAAAATTCGGGCTATTCACTTCAAAACCAGAAAATTGCTCATCCTTGTCGCCATGGATATACAAGATGGGAACCGGGCGCGCAAGAGTCGGCGGCGGATCCATCAGCGGCGTCGCCACAGCGACAATTCCATCGATCTCCTTGGAATGGCGGGACGCGAGCAACTGCACCGCTCCCGATCCGCTCGAAAAGCCTGCGAAAAAAAACGCGTTTTGGGTCGGCGTGTTCGCGGTGTATCACGTCGTGAAGGACCGCCATCAAGTATCCCTCGTCGTCGACAGGCAGGGCGCCGGGCGCGAGACGATGCGTGCGGGAACCCTTCATCTCCCAGAAGGTGATGTTATTCTTCCGGTCCATGGGCTGATCGGTCTGCGTAGGCACGGGTTCCGGAAACACAACCAAAAATCCGTTGCGGTCCGACTCGCTGATCCAGTTGAACTCTTCCGAAGTCGATTGAGCCGTACTGCGAATGCCCCCAAGCATAAACACTACGGCGGGATGAACTGGCGCAGGGGAAGGGCGATGAAGAATATAAGGACGGCTGTAACCGTTGTGAGCGAATGCCTGGGTCGCGGTTTGCGCAACCATCTGTGAGGCCACGATCACCAACATAGCCATTAACAGAAGCGATGAGTTTCGGCATGTCATTCGATTCAATGCCCAATCTTACGAATTTGCCTGCTATTTTGAAAGGATTCATTCTTCGGGTAGCCCGCACTATCATGGGGTGCCAATGCCTACTGGACTTTCTCTTTGAAACGTTTTAATCTGGCGACGATTTTGGGACTACCGCCGAGGATCGAGGGTCTGTGATACGAGAAAGCGGTTGTCGCCGCGTTGTAGGTTCGAGCCTCCTGGCTCTCTTAATCCTTGCCGTGTGGGCTCCGGGCCAGACAACTCATTACCCTCCCGACGGTGATCAGATTCCCGGGCCGGACTGTCTCGCTCCGATCAAGCCCTCCGCCGGCCAGCAGAAAACATGCTCGCCCGAAGACTACAAAGTTTGGCTCGAGGACATCATTCACTGGCGCATGGAGGCTCGGATTCGGGCCGGTTATTCGGGACAGGAATACGAGCGGCCGGAACTGAAGTGGACCCAATCCAGTTTCATTCAGCCGCAGATGATGGTCGAAGACCGCTACTTCTACGATCCGGAAACGGGGCACTACACCGTTGACCGATATCTGAACGATCTCGAAAAGCGTTATGGTGGCATCGACTCCGTGTTGATCTGGCCGGTGTATCCGAACATCGGCATTGATAACCGCAACCAGTACGACTTGCTCCGTGCCATGCCAGGCGGTGTCGCCGGGGTCAGGCAGATGGTCGCGGACTTTCGCCGCCGCGGCGTCAAGGTTTTCTTCCCGTTCATGGCTTGGGATCAGGGCACGCGCGACGTAGGTGCGCCCGATTGGGACGCTACTGCGAAACTGATGGCGGAAGTCGGAGCCGACGGCATCAACGGTGACACACTTCGCGGAATCCCACGGGCTTTTCGCACTGCTTCGGACGCGATCGGACATCCGCTGGCCCTGGAACCTGAGCACTCTTTCCCGTCTCCGTTTGAAGCTCTGGCTTGGAACAATATGGAGTGGGGATATTGGCAGTATCCCAACGCGCCCATGGTGAGTGCGTTCAAGTGGCTTGAGCCCAGGCACATGGTGAATGTCTGCGACCGCTGGAACCACAGCAAAGTCGACAATCTCCAGTTCGCATTTTTCAACGGCGTCGGCTACGAGAGTTGGGAAAACATTTGGGGCATCTGGAACCAGATCACGCCTCGTGATGCCGAAGCCCTGCGACGCGTGGCTGCGATTGAACGCGCGACGGCAAATTTCCTCGTAAGTCCCGACTGGCAACCCTACGCGGAAACCGAACAGGCCGGCATCTTCGCCAGCCGCTGGCCTCAAGGCAAAAATACGCTGTGGACCCTGGTGAACCGCACGCAGTTCGACGTCGTAGGCAGGCAATTGCGCTTGCCAACTCAGGCCGGGATGCATTACTTCGACCTCTGGCACGGAGAGGAACTAACTCCCGATATCGATGACGGTAACGTCTTCCTTAGCCTTTCCATCGAAGCCCACGGCTTCGGCGCGATCCTGGCCACTCCAGACGCGCCCGACAACGATCTGCAAAAGCTGCTCGCCGAGATGAAGCAACTCTCGGCTCGTCCTTTAAGTAGCTATTCGGCCGAGTGGACCTTCGCGCCGCAGAAGATGGTTCCCTCGGCGAAGACAAGCGCAGGGTCAACCGCGCCGGATGGCATGGTTCGAATTCCTGCTGGCGACTTTACCTTCAAAGTCGACGGCATCGAACTGGAGGGATTCAACGACGTGGGCGTGGATGTGCAATATCCCTGGGAAGACTCCCCGCGTCGCCATCACCTTCACCGGTTGCACGTCGACTCTTTCTGGATCGATCGCTACCCGGTTACCAACGCAGAGTTCAAGAAGTTCCTGGACGCCACGCACTACCATCCAAAGGATGATTTGAATTTTCTGCGCGATTGGCAGAACGGTACGTATCCCGCAGGATGGGAACGTAAGCCAGTGACTTGGGTTTCGCTGGAGGATGCACGCGCTTACGCAGCCTGGGCGGGCAAGCGGCTTCCTCACGAATGGGAGTGGCAATATGCAGGTCAAGGCGGCGACGGCAGGCTGTATCCCTGGGGAGATCGTTGGGACGCGGCGGCCGTTCCTGTGCCCGATAAGGGCCGAAATTTGAGAGGCCCCGATTCAGTCGACGCTCATCCCAAGGGAGCGAGCCCGTTCGGTGTCGAAGACCTGGTTGGTAACGTCTGGCAATGGACCGACGAATTCGTGGACGAGCATACCCGAGGTGGCATCCTGCGAGGTGGCAGTTACTATCAACCGCAAGGATCCGTGTGGTATTTCCCGCCGGCCTACCGCCTGGACCAGCACGGCAAACTGCTGCTGATGGCCCCCAGCAAAGATCGTGCCGGCACGCTAGGGTTCCGCTGCGTGAAAGACGTGGAACAGACGGTAAGCCGTCACAACTGAGAAAGCGGGATGTAGCCCTCGGCCGTAGATCACACGAGTCACGAACAACGCGAAACCCTAATGCCTCTCGATCTTTCTTCTGACCAGCCTTCTCACCAGCCCGAGACTCCAGGATGGCAGTATGCCGTCGTCGCTGGAATCATGGGATGGGTCCTGGATGCGTTTGATTTCTTCGTCGTAATTTTCCTGGTCGACACGCTTGCCGCTAACTTCCATGTCGAGAAGAAAGCGATCGTCTGGAGCATCTCGATTGCTTTGGCCATGCGGCCGGTGGGCGCTCTGCTGTTCGGATCGCTGGCCGACCGGTTTGGCCGCCGCCTGCCGCTCATCGCGTGCGTTTTGTATTTCTCCGCTGCCACGCTGCTGAGTGCGTTTGCTCCCAACTACGCGACATTTGTGGTTCTGCGGGCGTTGTACGGCATCGGCATGGGCGGCTACTGGGGCGTGGGCGCGTCGCTGGCAGTCGAGAGTGCGCCGCTGCGGCGCCGCGGACTGGTCTCCGGCCTAATGCAGAGCGGCTATCCCATCGGATACCTCTTGGCGGCTGTTGCAATGGAAAGCGTGCTGCCGCACTTTGGCTGGCGCGCCATGTTCTGTATTGGTTTCGCGATTGCGATTCTGATTTCCCTGATCGCTCTCCGCGCCCCGGAATCCAGCACGTGGCAGCAGCACCATCAGCGTTCGATCGGCACGATGTTTCGCGTTCTCTGGGAAAACCGGACCGGCTTCGCCTATCTTCTGCTCGTCATGACTGTCATGTCCTGCCTGTCCCATGGCACGCAGGACCTTTATCCGGATTTCTTGAAATCTGCGCATGGATTTACCAGGTCCACCGTTTCCAGGATCGCAATCCTCTACAACATTTGCGCGATCGCTTCCTCCACATTCTTTGGCCAGCTCTCTGAGTCGCTGGGACGGAGGCGCACGATTATCCTTGCTCTCGCAGTCGCAGGCACCGCTCTCTACCCATGGGCGTTCGGTATTGCGCCCATGACTCTTCTGCTTGGCGCGTGTTTGATGCAGACAGGGGTGCAGGGGACTTTTGGAATCATTCCGGCTCACCTGAACGAACTCGCCAGGAACGCTGTGCGCAGCCTGTTTCCCGGGTTCGTCTATCAACTCGGCGTTCTGCTGGCGTCCCCCGCGGTGTCCATACAATACGCACTGCAAAAGCGTCTTGGTTATCCCTGGGCCCTAACTAACGCTTTTCGAAGGCGTTGTAATCGGCTCGCTGATGATCATCTTTAGTCTTGGGCCGGAGCGCAAAGGACGAGACTTTCATGCCGCAGACCAGTCGGCGTGAAGACGTTACCGGCTTGACTGGGCGCTTCGGCAATCCTCCAGGAAACGATCCACTTCGCTCGAGGTTGGCATCGAAGCCTGGGCACCCGGCCTCGTAACGGAGATTGCGGCCACGGCTGACGCCCATGATGCACTTTCGAGAGGATCTCGTCCGTTCATGAGTGCAACCGCAAACGCGCCATTGAAAGCATCGCCCGCCGCAGTAGTATCGACGGCCTTCACTGAATAGGCGGGCACGAGCTGTCGGGTTCCATCCGAGAGCGCAACGTAGCAGCCCCGGTCCCCGAGCTTCAGAATCACATTCCGGCTTCCGCAACCGAGCAGATCGTCCGCCGCTTCCTCGATCCAATCCTCGGACAGTTCTTGCGGTCCACGCCCAAACAGGATGCAGGTTTCCGTCTCGTTCGGGGTCAGCCAATCTACCGACTTTAAGAGCGACGGCGACAAGAAGCGCGCAGGAGCAGGATCCAGCATCAAGGGGATTCGTTCTTGCGCGGCTATCGCGGCCAGATACTCTACGGTTTCGAGAGGGGTTTCGAGTTGCGTCAGCAAAATGCCGGCGCTGCGGATCAGGTTGATATTCGCATCGAGATCCGCCGGGGAGAGCTGAGCATTCGCACCGGCAACGACAGTGATTGCATTTTCGCCTTGCGGATCAGTCGTAATGAGGGCGACCCCCGATGACGATCCCGGGACAACGTCCACCGCGTCCGTGTCCACACCAGACTCTTCAAGGCTCTCTCGGAGTTGAACCCCGAAAGCGTCCTCTCCGAGCTTTCCGATCATACTCACCGCACCACCCAGGCGGGCAGCCGCGACCGCCTGGTTCGCACCCTTCCCGCCGGGGAACGTCCGAAACGAGAGTCCGGCTACGGTTTCGCCCGCAATTGGGATTCGTTGGGTTGCTGCGACGAGATCAAGATTAATGCTGCCCACGACTACGATCCGCTTTGCCATATAGATTCCCAGCTTTTGTTCCAGCCTGCAAGACCGATGGTAGGAAGCCGCCCTCGGTTGCGGAGCGGGTCACCGCGGAAATACCGGCGCCACCGCTACCGCGCCCAATCCGAAAAGAAAAAAAACGAACATTAATGGTATAAGCCTGCGCGCTCCCGCAGGCGCACTGGCAAATTCTCTCCACACAAAAACTCCCCATATCGCGGAAATCATCGTCGCACCCTGCCCGATCGCGTACGAGACCGCAGGTCCGATGATGTGCGCGTGCGAAGCCACGAAGTTCAGTACTGCTCCGGTGCACCAGATCATTCCACCGAGAATTCCCCACGCATGCCACGCCCCCCGCCCTTTCCAGTAGTCGGACATGCTCACCGGCGCTCCTCCGGTCAGTGGCCTTCGCATGAGGAAGTAATTCACCGGGATCGCGCACGCCGCCGTTCCCAATGCAAAGAAAAACGCGACCGTGTAGGGGCCAAGTGCGTGGTCACCCGTAATTGCCTTGGCCACCAGTGGGTAAAAGACGCCCATGAGAACGCCCCACGCGAGGCTAATCTGAATCCCGCGCGCGCTCAGAGTCTTTTGTGTCGTCTCCCGCCGGCGATAAGCCAGCGCATCGACCACAATGGCGAGAACCACCAGCAGCACGCCACCGAACAGCAACAGTGGGCTTCCCTGCGGCGAAATGAAGTAGTTGAGCAGCACTCCTACCACGAGGGCAAGTCCAATTCCGATGGGAAATGCGACCGCCAGCCCCGCGATGTCAATAGCGGCCACCAGCAGAAGGTTGGCCACGTTGAACACAGCTCCGCCCAGCAGCGCAAAGACGATGTGAGTTGTATCCGTGCTGGCGATATTTCTTAGGAACGACAGTTCGCCGCCGCCGACGCTGCCGAGGGTGAATCCCCACACCAGGCTCGCCACAATAATGCCGACCACGTAGTCCCAGTAGAAGAGCTGAAACGCCCAGCCCGGAGTGAGTTTCATGGTGTTCGCCCATGATCCCCAGCACAACATGCTCCCGACCATGAACAACAGCGCAATACCATACCCTTCGGGTTGGAACATAGTTCTCCCTTGGAACGAATCCCGTCGCTTGCACGTTGCGCCGCATGGCGGCGCGAGCAAACGGGGGACGTTGCTCGCGCCTACCCCCTCAAACTTAGAACACAAACCTCATGTTCAATTGCATGCGGCGACCCGGGCGGCCAGCCGTGATCGATCCGAAGGTGCTTTGCGCGTTAGTCTGACGGTCGTCAAGAACGTAGTTCTGACTGGGATCACCGGGCGCCGTGTTAATGCTGGACCATTGGGTGTGGTTGAAGACATTGAACGAGTCCGCACGGAACTGCAACTCCCGCCCTTCGCCGAATAGGTGGAACGACTTTTGCAGTCCCATATCCCAGTTGTTGATTCCAGGCTGCGTGAGGTTGTTCCGGCGTTCGTCCCCTCGAGTCACCGCGTAGTTGAAGATGTTTTGGCTCGTGTAGTAGGGGTCTGTGCTTGCGGCCGGCTCCACATAGCAGTTGGTGTTGAAATAGTTCGTAAAAGTTCTGCTGCCGCGAGCGACATTGCCGTTACAGGTCTGCAGGGCAACATCCCCCATGCCGTCGTACGACTGGGTATATCCGTTGTATATGGTTGTGGGAGCACCCGATTCGAAGGTGGTGATGGAGTTAATCTGCCATCCTCCGATCGCCTCGCGCACCCAGCGATTCCCCAGGTTCTTTCCTGGCAACTCGTAGGTGAAAGCAGCCACGAAACGGTTGGTATGGTTCGCATCCGACGGACCATAACTCCAGTTGGGATGCCACTGTCCGCCGATCGCGTGTTGCCCACCTTCTCCACTTTCACCGAAGAACGTATCCATCTGCTTCGACCAGGTGTAGGCAACCTGGCTGGTCAAGCCATGCCAGCCGCGCGTCTTTAATTCGGCGTTCATGGCGTTGTAGTTGTTGCTCTGATTCGGGCGGACCGAATTAATCGCGCTCCAGCGACCCGGCGCCACCGTTGTCAGCGGGCGTACGGCATCACAAGTCAGACACTGTGACGTGTAAATGTCCGGATAAAAACTTTGTGGATACAGGTTCAAGTCATACTGAATCGGCAGATGCGTCCCCTCCGAACCCACATAGCCGAGGGTCGCCACCACCGTTTTCCCTAGTTCGCGTTGGATGTCTAGACTCCAGCGTTCGCTGTAAGGTGTTACCCAAGTTCCCGGATCCACCGTCGAGGTTGGGTACGCTCCCCCGATCGGCCACATTAAACCTCCGTTGGTGCCCAACGGGGTCGGGTATGTACCTCGAGCGACCGTAACGGGAGCTTGGAATGTGTTGGCGAACGTGTAGTAGGGCTGACCGGGATCGGTCACACCCGGTGCGCTCGTGGAGTAGTAAGACGTTCCTCCATACCCCGGCCCGTTCCATGTGACTTGATCCAGGAATTTGAATCGGCCAGTCTCGTAGAAGATGCCATAACCACTCCGGATTACGGTCTTCTCTCCCAGTCGATACGCGAGACCAAGGCGGGGCGCGACATTATTCTTGTCCGCCTTAAAGGGGTGGGCCTGGGTGTTTGGCGTCAGTCCCGGCATCACAAATCTCCACCCCGGATACGTCTGGTCGATCACCGACCAGTAGTTGTCAACGGAATAGGCTGGGATGGGAAGGTCGTAGCGCAGCCCCAGCGTCACGGTGAGGTTGCGCGTGGCATTCCAGTTGTCCCCTATAAAGGCGCTGTACTCGGGCATGCCGTAATAAAGGCTGGCATCTCCACTCTGCACCGGCGTGCGCTGGCCCATCGCGCTCACGTCGCCGAGTTCGAAGTCGGCGATCCCGTTGCCGGAACCGTCGTTGATGTACGACCCTTTGCTGGTGTAGTTCCCATTGAAATTAACGGAGCGAATGATGTCATTGTCACGCTCGTAGCGGTGGGCCATATAAAAGCCCATCTTCAGAGTGTGCCGCCCAATGGTTTTCGCAACATTGTCCGACAACTGGAACACCGGCACCCACTGATACCAATATTCCGTTGCGCCGAGGTTCAAGCTGCTTCCCATGGCATTGCCGGGACTGGAAGCCAGGTTCCCGCCCAGTCCCACAGAGAACGTGGCGTCATTGCTGATGTTGAACAGGTTCTTGTCGTACGACGTAAACCCCGCCATATTCGAGGACGAGTTCTGGAAGAGAGACGGAACCCACGAGTTGGCGAATGCACTGGCTTGCGAAGGATTGTCGCTGAAGTTGTAGCCGTTATACCAGCTCACATTGAATTCGTTGTTGAACGTGGCGCTGAAGGAATGTACGTAGTGAGCCTGATACGTATTGGAGCGGTGATAGGGGCCGCTATTCATGGACAATTCCGGAAGCAGGCAACACTGATTGATCACACTTCCCGAGTCGTGCAAGTATCGGAAGTAAACGGAATCGCGGCTGCTGATGTTGTAGTCGCCGCGCGCGCTGTAATTGTTGTTGTCGATGCCGGCGCTATAAGACCCCGCATAGTTGTTGAAGTTGTCGGACGCAGGCGACGAATAGCCGTTCGGCTGCGGGAAATGCGACAAGTACGTCGCAGCCTGGGTCGCCACTTGGTTGGGATTGATGACGTTGTATACGCCGTTGTACTGCATGGGCTGGCGCAGACTCGTACTCAGGTTCAGCGTGGTTGGGTCGTAGATAACATACCGGCAGTTGGAGGGTTCATTTGCCGACCCATCGCACTGCGTTGGATTCACCGGAAAACGGGTCAGCCACGCGCTGAAGTCTCCGTTCCGCTCGGCCGCGGTCGGCACGTAGGTCGTAAATTGGGTCTCGCCGCGGTTACGCAGGCGTTCGAACGACCCGAAGAAGAACAGCTTGTTCCTCCCGTTAAATATTTTCGGAATGACCACCGGGCCGCCAACAGTGAAGCCGTACTGGTTCTGGTGATACGCGTTACGTGGGATCCCCTGGTAATTGCTGTACGGATTGTTCGCATTCATGCCCGAATTCTGCAGGGTGTCGTACACCGACCCATGCAAGGCATTGGTTCCTGATTTCGAAGTCACACTGATCTGGCCCACGTCGCGGCCGTACTCTGCCGAGTAGTTGGACACCTCCGCTTTAACTTCCTGAATCGTGTCCTGATTCACGTTCACCAGCGGACCTTCCACCCAATTGTCGTTATTGTTCAGGCCATCGACGTAGTAGCCGACGCCATATTCCGTGCCACCCACGTTCAACTGCATGGCTCCCGGCATGGTCGCCGAAGCCAGTCCCCATGCCATGCGGGAAGTATCGCCAGTGCCGCTGTTGAAGTTGGGCAGGATCTGAGCGAAGTTCAGATAGTTGCGGCCCTCCATAGGCAGGTCACGGACAAATTTGTTCTCAATGACCTCCGACACGTTCGCGTCATCCGTTGTAACCAGGGCCGCTGCGCTGGAGACTTCCACGGTCTCGTTGGCTTTTCCTAGCCTGAGGGCAACATTGATGCGCAGAGTCGTGCCGTTCTCGACCGGCACAACCGTCGAAACAGTGTGCGCGAAGCCGACTTTCACCACCTCAACCTTGTAATGGCCCGCGATGAGATTGGCGAACTGATAGTCCCCGTTCGTATTCGTCGCCGCATGCCATTGGACACCCGTGTCGACGTTGGTAAGCGTGATTTTCGAATCGGGCAATACCGCGCCTTGCGGATCGGTTACCGTACCCACGATGGTGCTGGTGATGACGACTTGCGCGACGAGCACAGTAGCGAGAAGCGAGAAGGCGAACAAAAGCAGACCATGGGTACGGCGCATAAGATTTTCTCCCCCCACGCCCAATGCCGCAGGCTTAAGACGACAATCAGAGCGTTTTTGAAACGTTTCAAGCTTCGACGGTGGGCAGTGTATTCCCGCTGTAAAACCGTTGTCAAGCAGAAATAAAACATCAGAAATAAAACGAATTAGCAGGCAGGACTCAAAGTAGAACCGAAATCGGGAAAATTCAGCGAACCTCGACCACCGCTGCTCTCCGTTTCGATGGGGAGAGAGGAACTTCGGGCGAAAGCGACGCGACCGACTGGCGGATCTTCAGTTCGCTGGGCAGCGCTATCTTTTGCGAAGCCTCTTCCGAACCGTCGATCCTGCCCACCAAAAGGCGCGCTGCGGTCGTCCCGAGTTGGTAGCCGGGCTGGTGTACCGAGGTCAGCGCCGGAGCCGTGAACTCCGCAAAATCGAGGTCGTCGAATCCCACGATGGAGATATCTTCCGGGCAGTGAAGACCCAATTCGCGAGCCGCATGCAGCACGCCCATCGCCATCAGATCATTGCAGGCAAAAATCGCCGTCGGCCGCGGCAACATCCGCAACAACCGCGTCGCGGCCTGGTATCCGCTTTGCCGGTTAAATCGCGCCTCTTGAATGTATTCCGGTTCGATCTGCACCTTCGCTTCGGCCAGCGCCCGCTTGAATCCGTTTAATCTTTCGACGGCATTTGTCAGGTGCAGCGGCCCGGTAATGACCGCAAGCTGACGATGCCCCATGCGCAGAAGATGTTGCGTGGCGCAGTGCGCTCCGGCCTCATTCGCCACCAGAACCACGTCGCCCTTCCATCCCGGAGGCTGGCGATCGATGCAGACAACGGGTGTTCCCGAAGCAGCCGCGGATCGCAGCTGCACCGTCATCTCGCTGTCCGCTGCAGGAATCACAAGCCATCCCGCGGGCCGGTAGGAGCGCAATTCGTTCAAGTAGTACGTCTCTTTCCCAGGATCGTTGTCCGTGTTGCAGAGGACAAGTCGGAACGAGTGTTTGTACGCCACATCCTCCACACCCCGCACCACTGCGGGAAAGAAAGGATTCGTGATATCGGGGATGATCATCACCACAATGTTGGTCTGATTGCGGCGAAGGCCTCGCGCCAGTTGGCTGGGCTGATAACCGAGGCTGCGGATCGCATCCAACACGCGCTGCCGGAGCTTTTCCCGAACCTTGGCCGTATCATTGACAACGTGCGACACGGTGCCGATGGACACTTCGGCTCGTTCCGCGATTTGTCGCATTGTCACCGGCGGATTCATCGGCTTGCCTTGCCCCGAGTGTCAGGTTAGCAGAACGCACCTTTCTTAGTCGGCAATCTCAGCTTTCAACTCAAACGATAGCTTCCGATCTACTCTGCATCCTGAGCGCACCGGAAGCCGAGTCCGCCCGACCGGTCCATGCTGGGAGACGTCATCAAGAGCTTCCCATGTTCCCCGAGTTTGTACGCCTGGGGGAAATACCAGATCGAGCCTTGAGGCTGATAATAGCTTCCGCCTCGCAGAATTCCGCCCCGGGTATGCTCGTCCTGAAATTCTTCCGTCCACTGCCAGACGTTTCCAACCAGATCCATCACCCCAAACGGGCTTGCGCCATGAGGGTGCGAATCGACCGCATCGGGACCACGCATGGTGCGCCCCTTGTCCGGCACCGGGACAGCCTCGGCACTCCAGCTATTTCCCCACGGATACGTGCGGCCATCCGTACCCTGCGCCGCATACTGCCACTCCCATTCGTGCGGCAGGCGCTTGCCCGCCCACGACGCATACGCCCGCGCATCTTCCACCGACACCCATGTCACGGGCTTGTTATCCCAACCCTCTGGATTGGCACCATTCTTCCAGTCCCGCAGGAAATTCAGATCATCCTGAGGATGATAGTGAGTCGCATCGAGAAACTTCTTGAACTGCGCATTGGTCACCGGATACTTGTCGATCCAGAATGACTTCACATGCATGGGATGATCGTGAAAGCGGCGCGGCGTATCTTCCCACGGATACTGCACGTCAACGCCGATGTCATTGAACCCCTCGATCTCAATCCCGGACACACGAAAATTGAAATCACCTTCGGGAATCTTGACCATATCCGTCGGCGACCCGGAAGGCGGCTTAACGGCGGCTATCGGCACGATCTGTTGCGGCACAACCTTCCATTCGTGGGAATAACTCGACAACGGTGTCGCGCTCAATTGCTTCATCGTTGCCATCAGCTTCTGCATGCCAGCATCCGGAGCGGCTCGGGAGGCCAGCAGTGCTCCGTAGCCATGAGCTTCGATGGAGAAGCTCAACTCATTCCGGCCCGCCTGATTTTTTGCAGGCGTCAGTTCAACCCCGTGATAAAGATCGTAATAGTGGACGCCCTCCTCGGCCGCCAGTTCGATCTGCGGGCCATCGACGTCGTATTCGTTGCGGTTCACGATGGTCCAGACCGTCTGCTGGCCCAATGGCCATCGGCTGGCGTAGACGCCGTAACGCAACATCGGCACCAGCGGCTCCCAATCCTTACTGACAAGAAATGGGGCGAAGGCACGCTCCATTGTGGCCACGCGGCGTGTGGCTTCAGCATCGCGCGGCGTGATGCCGTTCCAGATCCCCCAGATGTTCTCCCAGCTTTCCCAGCCCACGCCGTTGAAAAACGCGAACTGCAGATTGTCGGTCTTGTCGCGCTTCCAACGATCGGAAATGTTCACCATATGGCGCGTTTCCAGCCATTTGTACTTATCCACCATGGGCACGAAGGGATACTGATATTGCCCCCACGTCATGATGTTCCAGGCCAGAGCCTCGTCCGACGGGCCGCCCTCCGGCTCAAACACCAGGGGATGACCAATCTTGTCGGCGGCCAGCGAGTAGGCGAGCGGCACCCCATCCTGCGTGTCGCCGTTGATGCCGTCCGCTCCAATTTCCGCCATGGTAGCGGCAATTGCGTCCGGCCACGACATGCCCGGGTTCCTTGTGCCTTGATCCCACATCATCATCGGGAAAAGCACGCGCACTCCTCGGCGATGGAAGTCCGCAACCATCTGGCGCACGCCCGGAATACCTCCCGGCATCGAGCGAATCATGTCATGCTGGTTTCGGTTGTCGATTCCCATGTTCGGATACGTGGGCCAGATCAGCACTGCGTCGATTCCGCCGTATCGCTTTTCCAGATCGTCGAGATAACGGTCCACCGTGTAGCGGTGCGCAACCGGATCGTAGAAATAACGGTCCTCTACCATCATCTGCGGCTGAAAAAAACTGGACTGGGTCCACTTGAATGCCGGCAGATCGTAGCGTGAACCGTCGTAGCCGATGCGAATCCGGCGCTCATCGCGCCAGTGACGAATGTCAGCCAGCCAGGCGTCATGCTCATTTTGAGTGCAAGGCGAGGAGCCGCCTTCCCACGCGCCCTTCATATTCAGGCAGCCGGGAGTGGGAAACTGTTGACGTTCGGGACGAAAGTGGGAGTCCTGTGCTGAAACGGTGCAAGCGGCAGCCATCCAGACGATAACCACGAAGGGCACGAGCAGGCGATTCATAAGTGCGCTCCAGTTTCTGCAAGAAACAATGTACGGCTGGCAAATATAAAACGTTTCAAAATTTATGTCCATTCCCCATTTTTCTTCGTTACCATGCGCACTACACGAAACGTGGGCGTTCCACCTTCCCCTGCGCTCCTGCGAGAGAGGGATCGAGGCATGAAAAACCTGGCGAATCTGGCCCTCAACTTCTTTGGCTTTGCAATCTTATCGCTGTCGATCCTGGGCGCTCAGGCGCAGGAACAGCATCAGATAACTCCGTCCAACGGAACGCTGACGATGTCGCACGTGGAATACCTCGATCGTGTGCAGGCGGTCTGGATCGCGCAAATGATCGCTCAGCGAACTGGTGGCCGTTTCGAACACAAACCCGCCTCCACTCTTCCGATCACGCCTCTGTCCCACCTGCCTGGCTACGCTCCCGTGGACGACGATTACTACTACGAAATGGTTGCGATCCGCGCCTTTGAAAAATACGGGATTGGGCTGACGGTGCAGCAGCTCGGGCAACAGTGGCTTGAGAACAACGCTGGCTCCTGGGGATCGAGTGAACAGGCGCTGCTGTTGTTAAAGCGAGGCGTCAAGGCTCCGGATACCGGGCATCCTCGCTACAACAAGCTCTGGTGGACGATCGGGCCGCAATTCAGCAGCGACGTGTACGGCGTCCTGAATCCCGGAATGCCCAATGCGGCTGCGGAAATGGCGCGACGCCTGGGCCACATCAATGGCTATGCCGAAGGAACGGATGGCGCGGTCTTTGTTGCCGGAATGATCAGCATCGCTTTCGCGGAGAGTGACACGCACGCAATTGTTCGCAAGGCGGCATCTCTCATCCATCCCGACTCGCCCTACCGCAAATGCCTCGATATGGTCATCGCGATGGCAGATGCGGGCAAAAGCCCTGATCAGATCTTCCATGCGATTGATGAGCGATGGGGAATCGAATATCCCGCCACCAACAACGCGGTGGTCAACGGCGGATTCGTCGCTGTCAGCGTATGGTTCGGCGGAGGCGACTTTCAAAAGACGATTCAGCTTGCGGTCCATGCGGCGGACTTCGCTGACACCGATTGCAATGCCGCTAACTCCGAATCCGTAGTTGCCGCCATGCATGGGATGAAGGCTTTGCCCCCGGAGCCAGTGTCGGAACTCGAGGACCGAATCTTCGGTCGAGAAATGGGCCCCCTCCAACTGACTCCTCCAGTAGACGAACGCATTACCGAGTTGGCGCGGCGGACCGCAAAGCTCGCCCTCGCCCTGGCTGTGATCCATGGCGCGACCGATGATGGAGCTACGCTTCGAATTCCAATCCAGGCGCCCGAAACGCAACCCGCCGAACTGTTCAGCCTCGCCGACCTGATGCAGTACTGGAACCCCAACTGGAAGCTGGAGCGTGCGGGATTCGGTGGCGCCGGAGGCGGCATGCCTGGCATCCGCGGCATCACTTATCTGGATGGCGACATCTTGTCCACGTATCCGCGCGATGAAGTGCGCGGAACCGTGTTAACTCGCAGCGCGCGGCTGGGCAAGGATCCAGCATTGAAGTTCGAGGCAGGCGTAGATCCGGGACGCTCCTGGCAACTGCAGGTCTATGTGAACGACGACAAGGTGCTCGACCAACTGATCGATGGCCGTTCGCAAACTCGGGTATTCGAGGACATTGACGTTAACCTAGCGAAGTATGCGAATCAGGAAGTCGTGTTCCGGCTCTACCAGCGCGTCCTGATTCCGCAGCACGAAGCGGGGAACGCCTACTGGCGCAATCTTGTCGTGCAATAAGATCGTTCTCGCAAATCTGCTCCGCGCCGGAGAAAGCGAGCGCAATTAACTCGGCGGCTCGTGAATCGTCGTGACCCGGTCCACGTCGGCGTCGTGCAGCACCTGCTTGATGCCGCTCGGCCAGCGGATCTCGATTTCTTTGATGTGACGGTTCGCACCCAACCCGAAATGTACGCGGCTATCGCTGGAGGAAGCGTAGCCCACAGCAGTTGTCGCCTCGTTCCACTGGGATCGCCCGTCCTCCGTGGTGATACGGATTTGAGCCCCGATTCCCATCCGGTTGCTTTTTGTTCCGATCAGCCGTAGCAGAATCCAGTGGTTCTCACCGCCGGAAACGTTGTGGAATAACTTGACCGCTCCGTTCAGCACGGTCACCACCGCATCCATCTGCCCGTCATTGTCGATGTCTCCGAACGCCACTCCCCGGTGCGGAGCCTCCTTCGCAAAATCCGGGCCAGCTGCCGAACTCACATCTTCGAATTTCCCCTTGCCGTCGTTCCGAAAAACTGAATTCCGTTCTGGATACTGACGTTCAGCCACCAGGCCGCTAATGTTGTCGAGCACGTTGGAACGAGCCACAAACAGGTCTTTCCAACCATCGTTGTCGAAGTCAACGATTCCATTTCCCCAACCCGACATCTGGGAAGTCAGCCGCCCCAACCCGCTATTCACCGTCCAATCGACGAAATCTCCATGCCCGCGGTTCCCGTACAGGGGAAAGGTTTCGAATTCCACCGCAGTGTGCCAGATGTCGGGCAGACCGTCATTATTTACATCGCGGAAGTCGGAACCCATGCCCGAAAGGGCCGCGCCATTCGACCCATAAGCCACGCCCGCCATGTCGCCGACTTCCTCAAACCTTTTCCCACCGACATTGTGAAACAAAAAGTTGCGCGTGGTGTCGTTGGCCACAAACGCGTCGAGAAATCCATCGCCATCGTAATCGGCAAACGACACGCTCATGCCTTTGCCAAATTGCGACGCGATCCCCGTTTCCTCGGAAACATCCGTGAACGTCCCGTCCCCGTTATTCCGATAAAGAGAGTTGTGGGTCGCGGCATAGTACTTGGGATGACAGTACCCGCGGGCGCCGCCGCCAATCGTACAGTAGGGATCCTTGTTGACCTCCCACTTGCAGTAGTTGACGACGAACAAATCCAGCAGTCCGTCGTTGTTGTAATCGAACCAGCCCGCGCCCGCCGACCACATTTTCTTCCCGTCGAGCATCGCACCCTGCAAGCCCGCCTTAACAGTTACGTCCGTGAAGGTTCCATCTCCATTGTTGTGAAACAATTGATTTCTCGTAACGTTCGCGACAAACAAGTCCGGCCATCCGTCATTGTCGTAGTCCCCGACGGCCACGCCCATGCCATATCCGGCCCCGGCCACACCCGCTTTCTCGGTGACATCGGTAAAGGTGCCGTCATGGTTGTTGTGAAACAGCCGGTTCCAATACGCCGGCGACTCTTTCTTGAGCGACGGTATCGCTGCGCCGTTGACGAGATATATGTCGAGATAGCCATCCCCGTCGTAGTCCAACAGAGCTACTCCCGCAACCATGGTTTCAACTTGATTTTTGTTGGCGGTCGGAGAAGACGCAGTCGTGAAATTCAAGTGGGAGCGCGCGGCGATCTCTTCAAATCGAATCCCCGGCGCGGGGCTTCCACCGGGACCCAACACCAGCGCCACCGTCGCAATCAGGATGAGCATCAGTGGACGCATGGCTTATCATCGGTCAAAGGAGCTGACCCACGCAACGCCGCCGATGATCTGGGCCGAGCCGGTCGCTCGATGCGCATGAAATGAGACCCCTGTTTGCATTCTTGTTGATCTCGACGCTGATGGCGGGCCAGGCCCCGCCCGATGTGGCGTCGATCCTGCAGCAGGGAGCAAAGCTCGTCAGTGCGGACCGACTGGCCGAAGCCGAGGATCTTTACGAAAAGGCACTTCGCAGCTCTCCCGATGATCCCGATCTCCACTTCGAGTTGGGCATGGTGTTCTTTCGACAACATAACTGGCCGAAGGCAGTCGAGAATTATAAAAGCAGTCTCAGCCACACGCCGGGAAAGATCAAACCTCTGTTCTATCTCGCCGAGGCGTATTTCATGGAGTCCGACCTGGACCGTGCCCGCGACACGATTGCTCTGGCCGCCGCCATCGCTCCTAACGATCCGCAGGTCTGCCAGAAATATGGAGAGTATTTGGGAGCAAGGCTGGAGACCCGAAAAGAGGGCCTCTCGTGGCTGGAGAAGGCGCGACGTCTCAATCTCGCTCTGCCACGAATTGACTTCGAGATCGGCAAGGCCAACTTCGAACTGACCGATTTCGAGTCAGCCGCATCGAGCTTTGAGCTCGCCCTTAAAAAAGAGGCCGGCAACGGTGGGGCGGCATTCTTCCTCGCGGAGTCCCTGGCGAAGCTGGGCGACTGGGAGAAGGCCCGGGATTCGTATGCCTCGGCCATCGCACATGGGTATGCAAATGGACCTGCGTTCTACGGACTCGGGACAGCCCAGGTGGAATTGGGACAGTTTGAAAGCGCGGTGGCGTCCCTCCAGCATGCACTCGCCATTCAACCTTCCTTGGTCAAGGCACACTTCCAACTCGGTAAAGCATACCGTCACCTCGGGAGAATCAAGGAAGCGCAAGAGGAAAACAGACTCTACGATGCCATGACCGACCGCATCGACACCGCCAGCGAACTGAAAGGCTCCGAAGAAGCTCAAGCATGGAAGGAAGTGAAGCCCCTGCTGGAATCAAACCAAGAGTCGGTGGCGCTGGAACAGCTCGCGAAGTTGCCGTCTGCCGAAGCTTCCGGCCTCGGAGAGCCCCACTATTTGCTCGGCACCGTCTACTACGGCATGGGAAGAAACGAAGACGCTACTCGCGTGCTGACCATCGCCCGGACCAGAGAACCGCAGTCCGCGCGCATTGCGGCTTATCTCGGAATGGTGCAGCTTTCCAGTCGAGACGCGGCCGCGGCAGAGCGCTCCTTCCAGGCCGCTCTCGCGCTCGATTCCTCCGAAACCCTGGCCCTGATCGGCATGGGTGGAATCCGATATCAGCAACAGCGCTGGCCCGATGCCATCGCGTATCTCGCCAAATCACGCACGGCCGATCCAGACACGTTGTACTTGCTGTGCGATGCCTACTACCGCGTCGGACAACCCGAACAAGCCGCGCTCATCGCCCAAGTCATCAAAGCACTCGGCGCGCAAAGGACGCCGTTGCTCGAGAAACTGGATCGACTCGTCGCCCTTCATCAGAGCGATCAGCCACAGTCGGCTCCATAGATTCCTGCCTTTCTGAACACCTCACCCAAGGTAGGCGAGCCAAGGAATCCGGCGCTGATTGCACCGAATTGTCTGCCCGGCAGCATTGACAGTTCCCCGCGCTCTCCGTTCCAATAGATTCCATCGGCGAGTGAAGCAGGTTGCCTTCCGTGAACCAGCTTAAGACCCGCAAACTTGCAACATTCGTTCAGGAGGCTTCATGTCCGCACCCAGTCGTCGGCCCGAGATTCGCCGGCGTCGTACCCGCAAAGAAAAGATCGTCCAACTGCGCAAGCGCCTGGCCACGGCCAAAACCGATGCCGATAAGACTCGCATCAACGCCAAGCTGCACAAGTTCGCCATTCTTTCGCCCGGCAACCCGCTAGTGAAGTAAGCTGCTGAAGTAAGTAAGCCCTCGCCCTTCAGTCCGCGGCGGGCAGTTGACCGGCGTTCGGCCGGCCGCCGTGGGCGATCTGGCCGTAGGCCTCCAAAATCCTCCTCACCGACGTTTCCCAGGAGAACTTCGCAGCCTGCTGGTAGCCGCGTTCCTTCATGCGGTCGCGCAAAGGCCTGTCCATAAGAACGCGGTGCAGAGCGCGCATGATCTCGAATACGTTTTCGGGATTTACCAGCACCGCCGCGTTTCCCACTACCTCCGGCAGCGATGATACATTGGAAGTCACCACCGGCGTGCCGTGTGCCATGGCTTCGAGTGGAGGCAAGCCGAAGCCTTCATACAACGATGGGAAGACGAAGATCTTCGCCTCATCGTAGAAAATTCGCAGCACTTCGATCGGCACGAATCCCAGAAAGCGCACGTCGTGCTGCACCCCGCTTCTCACCACGGTTCGGCGCAGATCCGGATTGCCCGAAAGATCGTCCCCAATGATGATCAGCTTGAGATCGGGATAGGCCTGATCCCGTTCCAATTCCGTCTTCAGCGCGGAAAAAGCCTCGATCATGCGCACAACATTCTTGTGCGGACTGACTCTTCCCGCGTACAGCAGAAACGGATACGTCACCTGATAGCGCCGCGCGATCAGGTCGCGCTCGGGAGCGGTGGCGTGGCCGTGCAGGAAGCGTTCATCAATGGCGTTGTAGACCACTTCGACCCGGTCTGACGGAATCTCAAACAGCTTCTCGATTTCATTGCACGTGAAGTTCGACACCGCAAAAATCCGTGCCGCGCCAGCCAGCACCCGCTTGGTCATCTGAAAGTGAAACGAGCGCCAGAACCCGCTCTGCTCGCGAGCTCGCGACATGTGCTCCAGCATGTCGTGCACGGTCATCACGTACGGACACGGGAGCATCCGCGGTACCGAAAAAAGATTGGGAATGTGGACGAGGTCGCAATTCAGCCGTTGCAAGGCGGAGCGGAACTCGCGGTATCCCTGAAGCGATCGGTCCGACGCGAGCAGCGGAACGGCGTGAAAGTTGGGCGGCAGCGTGCCGATTTCCTCGACTTTGGTGGGAGATCCGATCAGCAGATACTTATTCTGGCGGTCAAGCCGCCCCAGCGTCCGCACCACATTGCGGATATAGGTGCCTACGCCAAACTCGGTCATCCGCCGAATATCGATGGCGATCTTCACCGAAGGCATTTAACCACACAGCGCGCGGAGGTCACAGAGGAATTATGCCTTCACTTCTGCTTGCGCTTTCGCCCGGCGCTCCGCATAGAGCGGGAAAGCCTCGCACAAATCAAGCACCTGCTTCCGAACTTTGCTCAGCACGGCCGTGTCCGCCCGATGCTGCAGCACTTCTGAGATCCACAGTCCAATCTGGTGCATCTCACCTTCCTTCATACCCCGCGTCGTCATGGCGGGCGAACCAATACGGATGCCGCTCGGCTTCATCGGAGGATTCGTATCAAATGGGATAGCATTCTTGTTAACCGTGATCCCTGCCTCGCCCAGCGCCTTCTCCGCTTCGCTGCCCAGCATCCCCTTCGAGAACACGTCGACCAGCATGAGGTGCGTATCGGTGCCACCGGAAATGATGCGGAAGCCCTCGTCGGCCAGCGATTGCGCCAGCACCTTGGCGTTGGCGACAACTTGCCGCGCATACTCGCGGAACTCTGGCTTCATCGCTTCCTGAAAACAAACTGCCTTGGCCGCCATGATGTGAACCAGCGGTCCGCCCTGCATTCCCGGAAACACAACCTTATCGATGGCCTGCGCGAACTCGGCCTTGGAGAGAATCATCCCCGAGCGCGGCCCCCGCAGCGTTTTGTGCGTGGTCGAAGTCACAATATGCGCGTGCGGCACCGGCGACGGATGCGCACCTCCGGCCACCAGCCCGGCAAAATGCGCCATGTCGACCAGATACAGCGCGCCCACTTTGTCGGCAATTTGCCGCATCCGGGCGAAATCAATAATGCGCGGATACGCGCTGCCTCCGCCAATGATCAGCTTCGGCCGCTCCTGCACCGCGAGCTTTTCCAGTTCGTCGTAATCGATGGTCTCTGTTTCTTTGGTGACGCCATAAGGAACAATCTTGTACGTCTTGCCAGAAAAATTCAGGTGGTGCCCGTGCGTGAGATGCCCGCCATGCGCCAAATTCAGCCCCAGAATCGTATCGCCCGGCTGCAGTATCGCGGCGTAAGCCTCCATGTTGGCCTGCGATCCGGCATGCGGCTGCACGTTGGCGTGTTCCGCACCGAACAGTTGCTTCGCCCGGTCTCGAGCCAGGTTCTCGACGACGTCGGCGTACTCGCAGCCGCCGTAATAGCGCTTGCCCGGATATCCCTCGGCATACTTATTCGTGAACACCGAGCCCGCAGCCTCCAGCACAGCTTCGCTGACGAAGTTCTCCGAAGCAATCAGTTCGAGGCCCTCGTGTTGGCGGCGAGTTTCATTGTCAATGGCGGCGGCAATCTGCGGATCGTTTTCGAAAAGCGGACGGTACATGCGGTTGTTGTTCATCGCTGACCCTCGGAACGGTTCGGATTCTGACTGCTCCTTCGCAGCTCACTCGGGAGATCGCTGAGTCGGCTCACTTCGGCCATTTCTTTGTTGCTTGTGACGACATTCGTCTCATGGACCCGCGGATGGTGACCAGCCCCGCTCACATCGACCAAAATGAAGAATGATCGCCCATCCTTCAAAGTGGCATCCGCCTCCACGCAGTTCGGAAACTCGCGCGAGTTGGGGGCATTGAGTCCAGCAACGCGGAACACCCAGCTTATCCTGCCTCCTGGGCCAGCTTGCGTCTGGAGCCAGTCAGCCAAAGCTACATCGGGCAGTCTTCTGTCAAACTTGGATGCCGACGTACTCTTGACCTGCGCGATTAGATCGGCAGTGGTGGCGCCTTCGGGTGTACCAGCCGAAGTAGTGACTTGAGCCGTTGCGCCTTCAACAAAAAAGAGATAAGAAAGGAGCAGGCAGACCATCGCAAGTCGATTCATGATGACCTCGATTCGTACACGCTGGGATCGTGCTGTTCCATGTAGCGATCCGGCGCCTTCACCGGTCTGAAGCCAAATTTCTTGTAGAGCCCATGCGCGTCGCGGGTCAACAGGATCCAGCGCCGCAAACCCTGCAGTGCAGGATGCTGCGTGATGCATTCCATCAGCAACTTGCTCAGCCCGCGTCCGCGATGCGATTCCAAAATGAACACATCGCCGAGATACGCGACTGTAGCGAAATCGCTGACGACCCGGGCAAAGCCCACCTGTGCGCCGCTACCATCATAAACTCCAAAGCACAGGGAGTGCTCGATCGATCGCGCCACGACTTCCCGAGGAATCCCCTTCGACCAGTAGCACTTGGTCAGAAATCCGTAAATCACGTCGAGGTTCAGGCGGGTAGTATCCGTACTAATCACGAACTCGCCGCGCCGGGATTCGATGATGATGTCGGGAGTAGCGGCTCGAGGAGAAACCATCCCTATATTCTAAAGGGTTTCCTTGGTGAACCTTAGTGTCCTTAGTGGTTGACGCCTTACTAAAATGCCGTCCGCAAAAACGAAGCCAGGTGCCACCCATCCATGTATTTATAAGGCGTCTCGCCAGTCGTGTAATGCCCGCAAGGCAGTACCGCAACTTTGTGATCAAGCCCATGCCGCTCAAATTCGGCAACGGTTTGCTCCGACAACTCCGGCAGAAATGTCAGATCATACTTCGCATAAACAATCAGCGACTTCCGCGGCCACCGTGCGAACTGCTTGAAATAAGACATCGGACTCACCGCCAGCCAGGCCTGCCGCAGGCGATCGAGATCAATCGACTGCTCAATCCCCTGCCGGATATGCCGGGTTGACTGGCCATGCCACACCACATCGGCAACATAAGTTGAGGCGTGATTGAACGCCGCGACGCGAATCCGAGGATCGTGCGCGGTCGCAATGAACGCGTAACAAGATCCCAGGCTCGTGCCGACGATTCCAAGATCGCTATAGCCTTGCTGCTCGAGCCAGTCCAGACAACTCCGAATGTCCACCACTCCCTGCCGCACCGCGTCAAGGGTGCGCCCAATGTTCGCCGACACCGCATAGTCTGCGCGGCTGATCTCGGCCGGCATGCGAATGTCGTGATACGGCATGGTCAGCCGCAGCACCGCAATGCCCAGCATGTTGAGCAGTTTGCACAGCGCGACGTAAGAGACCGCGTCAGCATTCCAGTGCGGCAAAAGAATCACCGCCCGACGCCCCTTCGCCGGAAACCACCGGGCATTCACCAGATTGTTTTCGGGATAAGGCGTTTTCACCGCCGAAGTGAACCGAAGAAATTCTCCGAACGTCCCTTTCACCTTGGCCTCAAGCTTCGGGTCGGGCACCTCGCGGGTGGAGAAAACCTGCACCTCGCGCGTCTCCATGCGAAAGTCTGTGGGCTTGGTGTAGGAATAAAACTCATCGCTAGCAGCGACGATGCGCCGGTTGTAATCCAGAATGAATTTTTCCGGATCGTCCTGCGCGACACTAGGCAACTGTCCCGGACGAAAACCGTTGCGGCAAGGCCAGTCCCGCGTAAATCCCACCCCCCAATCCAGTGGGCGGATCACGCGGTTATTGTCCACCGACGTCAGCCGGTATTCCCAGTCATACATCCATTGTGCGTAGCGCGAAGGCATGGTCAACCCTCTAGTCTAGCAAGCGAGAACCCTCGGTTTACACGGGAACCATTCAACGGCAGCAATAGGCCGTTGGCCGTTGCCATTTGGTCCCTAAACGGGACAGTGCAGGACAAAATACTCGCGGTTGTGACGTTCGTCACCGAGAAACGGCGCCAAGCGAGCGATATTCACGAGCCAGGAATGATCTCTAGAATTTTCGTGTGATGTAACTACATTTGGAGTTACAATGATATTTGAATGGGATGCAGGTAAGAACCGTGCCAAGATCCGCAAACACGGTCTCGATTTTGCGGATGCCGCGGAGATGTTTCGCGGCGCCTTAGTCGTGGAACCGGACACGCGGGAGGATTACGGGGAAAAGCGCTGGCGAGGAATCGGTACGCTTCGCGGTCGCACAGTTGTGGTCATTTTCACTGAGCCTGTCCCAGAAACTGTCCGCGTCATTTCGTTGAGAAAGGCCCATCATGAAGAACGACAAGAATTCGAAAAGGCGATCCAGAACGGACTGGAAGAGGGTTGACGCGCTCCGCGATGAGGACATCGATTTTTCTGACATTCCAAAGCTCGGTCCCGACTTTTTTGCGAACGCGATCCTCTGGCCGGGACCGAAAAAACAGATTACTTTGCGCATCGATCCAGACGTGCTGACGTTTTTTCGCAAGCATGGCCGCGGTTATCAGAGCACGATCAACGCCGTTCTGAGGAAATACATGGAGGCACGAAAAGAATCAACATCCGTCAAATCGCGGACCGCACCGGAGCGGCGCGTCAACAGCCGATAACTGAGGTTGCAGGCCTGAGGTCTGGCGACGTTTCTCTAGCTGCCGTATCGTCTCGGCACGCGCTTCGAAATATTGCACAGAATCTCGTACGGAGTGCTGTTGGCCAACTCGGCGTGCTCCAAGGCGTCTACGCTCCAGCCGTCGCCAATACCCAGCAGGATAACTTCATCCCCCACGGCCACACCAGGAATCCCCGTAACATCCACCAGCGTGAGATCCATCGAGATGCGCCCGACGATCGGCGCGTAGTGCTCGCGCACAATCACGCGCCCGCGATTCGATAGTTGCCGATTGTATCCATCGGCATATCCGACTGGCAGCACCGCGACGTGCGCGGGAGCTTTCGTCACATAGGTCGCGCCGTAACCCAACGCCTGGTTCGGACCAAAATCGCGCAACGAGAGAATCCGCGTCTTCCAGGTAAGAATCGGCTTGACCGGCAATCGCAGCGTCCCGCCGCTCACTTCGCGCCCCGCCCTCTGAAATGGCAAGTAATAACCGTAGAGCGCAACTCCCGGACGTACCATGCTGTTCCAGGTCTCGCGCCGCGAAATAACGGCTGCAGTATTCGCCATGTGCACGAACGCCGGCTCCATGCCCGCCTCGCGGACTAGGCGGCGCGCGGAGTCAAAGCTACATTCCTGTTCGGCCACCGAAGGCGCGTCCATAATTTCGGAAGATGCGAGATGGGTCGACAGCCCTTCCAGCACGAGATGCTTGGCCGCTTGCAATGCAGCCAGCACGCTGGGCAGCCGATCCACTCCAACCCCTAGCCGCCCCATACCCGTATCCACTTTCAAGTGCACCGGATGCCGCGCCACGCCCAGTGCGGCCGCAGCAACTTCCAGCGTCTCGATATGCCAGGGTTCCCAGATCGTGGGAGTAAGGTGCAGGCGAATGATCTCGCTCTCCTCGCCCCGCCAGAAGCCGGTCATCAAAAGAATATTCGCGCGAATGCCCGCCTCGCGCAGCGGAATCGCTTCATCCAGCGAGGTCACGCCCAGCCACTTTGCGCCTTCGGCTTCGAGCGCGCGCGAGCACTCGACCGCTCCATGTCCGTAAGCATCTGCCTTCACCACTGCGCACACAGTCACGTTCAGGCCCACGTGCTTCTGCACCGTGCGGAAGTTTTGCCGCAGCGCGGTCAACGAGACTTCCGCCCAGGTCGGGCGCGTCGCCACGCGGCTCAGGATTTCTGCAGTCGTTGCCACTTTCGCGATTATAGCGGGAGCAACCGCGGCGCCCAGGTTACGCCGGGGCTACTCCCGCCTGAACCCACACTTCTCCTAATTCGCCGCCAGAAAGAAGTTCACCGTAATCTGCGTCTCCACCTCGATCGGCTCACTGTTCAGGATGTATGGGCGATAGCGCCACTGGCTCACGGCGTCGATCGCGGCCGGCACCAGCATGGGATGCCCGGAAATCGCATGGACATTCTCCATCGTTCCCGCTTTGCTGATCAGCGCATACACCACCACCGAGCCCTGCACATGCGCGGTTCTCGCCAGCGGAGGATATACCGGCTGCACTTTGCGAATCAGCATGCCCTCCAGCATGCTCGACGTGCGAAACGTCGGGCCTGTCGCGTGAGGTGGAATGGGCGGGGGCACGGCACGTGCCAGTCCATCGCCAATCGATCTCCATGCCCCTCCACCACCGGTCCCGGTTCCGCCGGGCACTCCTGTGTCGGGACGGTCAAAACTCATCTGAGGCGGAGCAACGGTTTCCTCAATGTGCGCGACATGGTTAGGAATCTCCCGCGGAGCAATGAGCACGTTTTCCGCGAGATTGCTCCGAACGATGGTGATGGTACGCTGATGTTGAACTCGCGGCGCGAGGGGCGGCGGAGATCCCCATGACAAGGGACCAGAAAGAACTCGCGCCGCCGGCAACCCCACCGTCTTCCACAGCGGCAATAACAGCAGACAACCGATAATCACCGCCTGCAGTCCGAACGACGTTAACGTCGTCCAGCTGCGGCGAGCGCGTTGGGCCCAGGATGTTTCCAGCATGCTCTCGGCAAACATAGTGTCCTCCAGCGTGAGATCTGTTTGCTGCTATGGACACCACTCGCTCTCACGCCGGCGACGCTCTCGCCAATAAAAAAGGCCGCGTTTTCACGCGGCCTGCTGGAACTTTCCCGACACCCGAGGTGTCCGGCGGATCGTTATTTCGGTGCCTCAGTCGGCTTGGGCGCCGCGGGCTTCGCGGTACCGGCAGGCTTGGGAGCGGCTGGCTTCGGCGCCGCCGCCGCTGGCGCGGCCACGCCCGACTGCACGTTATAGGCGTCCACCACTGCCTTGGTGATGTCGATTGCTTCTCCCCACCACAGAACATTGCTCTGCGGCCAGGGCTTTGAGGTATCGACGATCATGCCAAACCCATTGTCCTGCGAATATTTCACGATCATCGGGGCCATCTTCTGCAGGATGCGCGTCGCAATCTCCTGGTTCTGGTTCCCGAAATCTTCCTGCGCGTCCTGCACGGAGCGATCAAAAACTTTTTGTTTGCTTTCGATCTGCTTCTTCAGGGTGGCAAGCGCCTCTTCATTCAGCTTGTCCTGTTGCGCGGTCAGCTGCTTCTTCAGGCCTTCCAGTTCGTCGTTCTGGCCCTTCAGTTCGTTCTGTTTGGGTTCGAACTTCTTTTGCAGGGCCTGCAGGTCGCGCTGGCCTTCGTTGCTGCCGAAAATCGCTTCCTGAATGTTGATGGCTCCCACCTTCGTGCCGGTGCCGGTAGCTACCGGAGAAGCGGGTGAGGCGGGCGTCGCTCCGGGACTCGACGGTGCCGCGGCGCTGCCGGTTTGGGCCAATGCGGAAATCGCGAACGTAACCGCTAGGGCCAGAAGAACTCGCAGAAACTTGCTTTTCATTGGATCGGTTGAACTCCTTGGAACATGGTTCCGGGACTGATTTTCGAAATTGTTCTCAGATCGCTTCTTCAGTCAACGCTGGGCCGCACTGAATGAGGTCTCCGCTGCGCTAGCGGCCGCCATCGGAAATGGCGCACTCGATTGCCAGCAACACGCGCCGTTCATGGCGCGGTGTCCACTCCTCACAGCTGAATTGATGGCGTGGATAACTAACATTATAGTGACCTCAATCTCGCGCCGTCAAACAAACTTGCGGGCTCCCGCCTAGAACGTCGTCGCCACTGTGAACCGGAACGTCTTCCGCGGCTCCCTCAACTGGAAGCTCGGAGCGTACGTATTCACCGCCAAGTGATACGTATAGTCTCCCGCCGCGCCGGCCGGGAACATCTTGCGCGTAATCGGAATCGGCGGATTCGCGACCTGGTCCAGTCGCAGCGGGTTGTACGCCCAGTAAATTCGGAAGGGCGCGTTCACCACGGGCAGGAACATCTGCAGTTCCAGTCCGGTGGACATGCGCACTTGCCAGTTCGCCGATTGCAAAACGCTCAGATTCTGCGAGGGCGTCGGATGCAAAACGTGTCCGCCCTGACAGTTGTAGCCCGCATCCAGCGCCGGACATCCAAAGAGCGTCCCGATCACCTGGTCGTATTGCACGGTAGCAATTTCCAACTGTGAAGGCCGGATGATCGGGTCGATGCCGGCGTCCACAAAGGGCACAATCGCCACCGGCCCCGCAATGGTGATGCGATATTCCAGGTTCCCGAACACGCTCAGATCGCCGCCCGGAAACACGATCTGGTCGACCGGAATTGGTACCGTCCAGTTGCCCAGTCGCGGATTGGCCGGGTTCTTGGGCACCGGAGTTCCGTCCGGATTGGTCAGCGTGATCACGTTTGAACTCGGCAGGAATGCCACGGGCGAGATCGACCGGATATCGAAACCGCGAATATCGTTTTCGCCGCCCATAAAGAAGCGCTGGAATGGCGGGGCAACCAGGCCTCCGTATCCGCTAATGAACGAACCCTGCACGTTGAAGCCGATCGCGTTGCGCCGATTCTGCACGGGGATGAACTGCTTGTACTGAATCAGCGGGCGCACCGAACGGACCGTTCCGCCCAATCCCGCGAGTTGCATCCCCATCGTCATCTGGTGCCCCCGATGCGGGGAGATCCCGCTGTCGAGGGTATTGAACGAGAAATTGGGGAAGATTGAACTGGTGATGATTCCATTTACAGCGTTCGGTCCGGAAATCCCCCGAAACGCAATGTAATCGAAGAGGCTCTTCGAAGCCGTGCTGAGTGCGACTAGGCTGGAACGGTCCAGCGAATAGGTGACACCCACCCGCTTGAACGAGCGCCGCAACGGATAACTCAAAGACGTGGTGAAGCCTACGCTCGACTGTGAATAGTTCTGCAGATTCTGCAACTGCGCCGCCGGCAAGTTCAGATTCTGCCCGGTGAAGATGGAAAGCTGCCGCGCCTGGTTATAGCTGATCTTGTTGCCGAAGACGGTGAATCCAAACTGCAATGGACGATCGAACATGTAGGGCTGTGTGAAGCCGAACATCACGCTCCGCGCCAGGTTCCCCAGGCTGATCTGCACTTGCAGAGTTTCGCCTTTTCCCAGGAAGTTATTCGTCGAGTAATTCAGCCCGATGAACGCTCCCTCCAGCCCGCTCACGCCGCCATTCAGTCCAATGCTGTTCTTGCCTTTCTCGTGGACCTTCAGCGTCAGGTCCACCTGTCCGTTTTTCTCGTCCAGCTTTTTCTCCGTCACGTTCGGATCGTCCGGTTTCAACTGGTCGAAATAGGAGAGCTGGTTCAAGCGCATCAGGCTCAGTTCCCAGAGCCGCGAGTTATAGATGCCACCTTCCTCCAGAGCCAGTTCCCGGCGGATCACCTTGTCGCGCGTCGTGGTGTTGCCGACGAACTCGATGCGCCGCACATAGAACTGCTTGCCCTCGTCGATGTCGATCTCCAGATTCGCAATCTTCTTTTCGTCGTCAAATGTGGTGGACGGCACGCCCGTGTAGTTGATGTAGCCGTACTCACCGTACGCTTTACGCAAGGCCTCGATGCCTTTGGCGATCTTTTCGCGCGAGAAAATGTCTCCATCTTTCAGTGGAAACAGCGACCGCAGGGCCGCCGTGTTGGAGATGGCTTTATTGTTCTTGAAGGTGATCTTTCCCAGCCGGTACTTGTCGCCTTCGTCGATCGGCATCGTAATATCGACGGCCTTGCCCGGACCGGCCTGCAGAAGCCAGATGTGGAAGCCCTTATGCCCGGTGTCGTGAATCTCCGTTTTCGGATCGGCCACGCCCACCTTGAAGTAGCCGCGGTTCTGGTATTCGGCACGTACCCGCTCGGTGTCTTCTTCGAGCTTGGTGGCGTCGTAGGTCTTCGCGAAAAGATTCTCCAGGAAAATCGAATGCGGTATGCCGATCGGCTTCAGGTTCTTCATCGCCGCCCGCAGCGTTCGCGAATTGATGTTCTTGTTGCCTTCGAACTTGATCTTCCCGACTTTGACCTTAGGTCCTTCCTTGATCACAAACGTGATGCCGACCGCCGCCGGAGGAATCTGCCGAACTTCGGTGCGAATTGTGGCGAACTGCCGCCCATGCTCCGACAGCAATCCGCGGATCGAGACTTCCGCCTTCTTAATGCGCGTGGGATCGTACTGACTTTCGACCACCAGACCGACCTTGTCCTGTTTGAAGCGGTCCAGCACGTCGCTGTTCGACACCGAACTGAGCCCGACATAGCTGATTTCGCGGATCGTCGGCTTTTCTTTTACCTGGAAGATCAGGCGCCATCCCTTGGGCGTTTGTTCCCGCAGGATCTTAATGTCCTCGAAATAACCCGTGTTCCACAAAGAATTGAAGTCGCGCTCCAGCGCGGCCGGGTCGTAAACATCTCCCGCCTTGGTGAAAATGCGCGCTCGGATGGTCTCGGCGGGGATGCGGCGATTGCCGCTGATGTTGATCTCCGAGATGACATCGTTCTGCGCCCAGGTCAGGCTGACGCCCATTAGCCAAAGCGCCGCTAGCGCCAGGCAAATCCAGCGCGCACTCCACCCCACTCCTGGCCAAGGCCGTTGAAATGAAGAAGATGGCACCGACACGGCCCTCCGACTGCGGGGGCCCCTGGGCACAACAAGGTTCTCCGAATGAAAGCGAAAAGGAATCGCTACGACCTCAGCCTCTGGGATGTGAGAAAACTGTCATTATACGGTAGAGCAAGGGAATGCGTCCAAACCGCAACTCTTTCTGGGTCAAAAACATGTCCAACCCAGCAGGTTTGACCCGATCGGCAAAACCTGTGGCTGCTTCATGAGGATGGCTTGGATAACTCTACCTCAACCAAGACGGAATAAAACGTTGCCGAGTTGCCCATGTCCGTAAGTTTTTCTGAGGTCAGGGCGTTAATGCTCTGGAAACCCGCGGTCGTCTTCACCCAATTGAGCGTTGCCGACACCACTCCGGGCTGAACTTTGCCGTCCACTCGCGCCTTAAGCACCATATCACCACGGAGGTTGAACACGCGAACTTTGTCGCCATTGCGAATCCCGCGCATTTGCGCGTCAGACGCAGAAATCTCCAGCAGCCCCGGCTCTTCCATCTCCTGCACCGAAGGCAGGTTCGAAAATGTCGAATTCAGGAAGTTGTCCGCCTTCCGCGCCAGCAACTCCAGTGGAAGGGACTGGTCTTTCTTCCCGTGCCGCGATTCTGTCGGAGGAATGAACTCCGCCACCGGATCGAGTCCCAGCGCCTTCACCGCTTCGCTGTAAAGCTCCGCCTTGCCAGAAACAGTTCGAAATCCCCCGTGCGCGAACGGAAGAAACGGTTCGGTTAATGTGGGAACAGGTTGTGTGGGACTTGTTTGTGTGGAACCGGTTTGTGTGGGGCCGGGTCTTTGACCCGGTCGAGCGGAGCGAAGCTCCGCTGCCTCCGCCCCCGACACCGCAAACCCAGGGCCGGAAGCCCCAAAATTCAGCCGCACCTGTCCCCTCTCCAGCCGCTCGCGGCTGATCCCCTCCATCCACGGATCCTTCGAATCCAAAGCCGCGTCAATCATTTCGTCCACACTCTCGCGGAAGCACTCCTCTTCGAATCCCATCCGTTCCGCTAGAGCCCGGAAGACTTCAACATTCGAACGGCACTCGCCCAACGGCGCAATCGCCTGATTCGAAACCTGCAGATAATAGTGCCCGTATGCCTTCTGCAGATCCTTATGCTCGAAGAACGTGGTCGCCGGCAGCACGATGTCGGCATAGTCGGTCGTGTCCGTGAAAAACTGCTCGTGCACCACCGTGAAAAGATCCGGCCGCCGCAGCCCGCGCACCACCTCGTTATGCTCCGGACAAACCGCCGCCGGATTCGAGTTGTACACGAACAGCGCCTTCACCGGCGGATCGTTCAGCGTATTCAACACACGCCCCAACTCCACCATATTGATCGTGCGGACCTCGCGTCCCAACGCGGTCTGCATCAGATCGGGCCGCTTCAGCGCCTCCGTGTTAAGCTCCACTGCCCCGCTCACCGACATCTGCAGCCCGCCACCGATTTCCTTCCACGATCCGGTAATGCACGGCAGCATGACGATCGTGCGGGTCGCCATCCCACCGCCCTCAGAGCGCTGCACGCCATAGTTCAGCCGGATCACCGACGGCCTCACCGTGGCATATTCGCGCGCCAGCTTGCGAATATCGTCAGCGGAAATTCCCGTCCACCGCGCCACTCGCTCCGGCGGATAGTTTTTCACCTTCTCGCGCAACTGCTCGAAGCCCAGCGTGTACTTTGCAACATAGTCGGCATCGTGCAAACTTTCGCCAATGATGACGTGCATCATCCCTAATGCCAGAGCCCCATCGGTCCCCGGATTGATCGGCAAATACCAATCCGCGCACTCCGCCGTCCTGGTGCGGTACGGATCGATCACCACCAACTTCGCCCCGTTGCGCCGTGCCTCCGCAATAAATGGCCACAAATGCACGTTGTTGCCGTGGATATTCGAAGCCCACGCAATGATGTACTTGGAGTGCCGGAACTGTTCAGGCTCGGTGCCCATCTTTGCGCCCAGCACCGACTTCAGCCCCGCCTCTCCGGCAGCCGAACAAATCGTGCGATCCAGTTGCGAAGCCCCCAGTCGGTGGAAGAATCGCCGGTCCATCGAAGCGCCGTTCAGCGCGCCCAGCGTACCGCCGTACGAATAAGGCAGGATCGCCTCGCTCCCAAACTCCGTCGCAACCGCCCGCAACCGCGAAGCAATCTCATCCAAAGCCTCGTCCCAGGAAATGCGCTGCCAGATCTGTTCGTGTGGGTTTTGACTACGTGGGACCGGGTCTTTGACCCGGTCATGCGGAGCGAAGCTCCGCTGCGACGATAGTGTGACGCGGGCAGCGCCAGCCCCAGGCCCCTTAGCCACAACCCGCCGCATGGGATGCAGCACCCGGTCCGGCGAATACACCCGATCCAGATACTTCGCCACCTTCGCGCACAAAAATCCCCGCGTCACCGGATGCTCCGGATCCCCCTGAATCTTCGTCGCCCGCCCATCCTGCACGGTTATCAGCACCCCACAAGCATCCGGGCAATCGTGCGGACACGCGGCATGGACCACCTGCTTCATCGAGCCCAATTATATGGGAGCGCGCACAATGTGGGGACAGCCGCCCTCGGCTGTCCGTCGAGCGAAGCTCGACTCTTTTACCTCAACCCAACTGGGTCTTCGACCCAGCGGACAGCCGAGGGCAGTTGTCCCCACATAATCAATCCCAACAAAAAAGCGGACGGCCGTTAGGCCGTCCGCCACATAGCCACTCGACCCGTTAGTTGCTCGGCGATGGCTCCGACACCATCCCCGCATACACTTCCGGATTTCCGCTGACCGGGTCCAGCAGCAGCAAACCTCGCGCCACCACCGGAATCGCGGTAGTCGTGCTCTGCAGTTGTCCGAGCCCAGTCAGGTTTCGGAAGTATGTGACGTTGTAAGTATTCACCGTGACCGGCCCCCCCACCGAATAACCCACCAGCCCGTTGTTCGACAACTGGAAGCTGCCGGCATTGCCATTGACTGCCACGACGCTGGCCGGCACAAACGTGCCGTAAACACCCTGCAACCGCAACGAGATCATCGTCGGCGTGAAGACATTGCTGGCAAAACTGCCGCCGATGAAAACCCGCTGGCCAACTACAACCGTGGTGTCATTGAACACCGCGTTGGTCAGCGGACCATTCAGGAAGCAGACGTCATACGTGCTCACCTGACTCACGTCGATCGTCTGTATGCTGTCGACATCCCCGACCATGTCCGCGCCGGTTTCGCCCACCCACATGGTGATCTGCTGCACTCGTCCCGAGGAGTTGGTCGTCTCCGCGAGCACTCGGCCCGAGAGGAACGACTGCGCCGTCGTGATCACTTCCACGCCCGACGCCATCAAGCTGCCGTCCGCCTGGAATGCGCCCTGAACGGCCACGAACTCCGGCGTCGCCATGTTATTGATGCTCCACCCGCTGTTGAACAGCGTGGTATTGTTGACGTAAACCGTCAGCTGCCGCCCGTAGGGCCCCTGCAACAGGAACGAATTGCCTGCGGCATTCACCGAAACCAGGCCGCCCATCAGATCGGTGACCTGCCCGTCGGGATCGCTGGCCTTGGTCGCTTTGACGTAGATGACCGGGTTCACAGTGCCGGTGACTTGCCCGCTGCCGTCAACCGCGACCGACTGCCGGATATCCATTTCCATCCTCAGCCCGGCAAGTCCATTACTCGCCGCCACCATCGGCGTGGGAAAATTCACCGTCATTGAGTAAGTCGGAGACGTGGGCAGCGTGCCGTTGATCGTGTTCAGTGCCGGCGGATTCTGCGTCATATCGACATACGAAATCACCGGACTCGCCAGTACGAATGTCGCGCTGGTGTAGGTATCCGCGGGCACGGAATTGAAGGCCAGCGGCGACCGCAGTCCGACCAACCGCGCGAAGTCCACCGTCTCCGGCTGCGCGAGTAGTTGCGGAGAATTGCTGGCGCCATTCAAGGTGATCGAGTTCAGCGTCACCTGGAAGCCGACGACCGACGATAGCGGAGCATCTTCGCCAGTAACGAAGACCGCGGCGGCGGGATTACCTTGCTGCAAATTCTGCGTCGAACTGACACCACCGCAGCCAACCATCGCGGCGATCGCCAAGATCAAAGAGCCAAGGGTAAGGGCGCGTTTCATAACAACTTCCTCCAAGCGGATTCCCAAAGGAGTGAATTTCAGTTTCAGGAAAGCAAACCCACCCAAGCAACCAGAGTTGCACGAAATCCCCTGCCCAGAGCCGATTTTCGGGTAGTCCGGAAGAATCGAAAGTAACCGAGGGTAACCTTACAAGAGTACAACGGAAGGCAACTAACGAATGCGGCCCAGCTTTAGAGGGGATGTCATCCTGAGCGCAGCCGCTTTTCAGGCGGAGCGAAGGATCTCCCGTGTACCAAAACTTTCAGGCGAATGGCAGGGTATAGTAAATTCGATTCAAATCTACTTCAACTCCAGCACTTCCTTCTCTTTACCCTTGCTCATCTCTTCCATCTTCTTGATCTCGCCGTCGGTCAGCTTCTGAATCTCATCGAGCGAGCGCTTCTCTTCATCTTCGGTAATCTTCTTATCCTTCAACGCCTTCTTGATGGCATCGTTGCCGTCGCGGCGGATATTGCGCACCGCCGTCCGATGCTCTTCCAGCACTCGATGCAGGTGCTTCACCATGTCCTGCCGGCGCTCTTGCGTCAGCGCGGGAACCGGCACGCGGATCAGCTTGCCGTCGTTCATCGGATTCAATCCCATATCCCCAGCGCGGATCGCTTTCTCGATCGCTCCCAATTGCGACGGATCGAACGGCTGCACGGTGATCAACTGCGCCTCGGGCGCATGCACCTGCGCCACCTGGTTCAGCGGCATTTGCGAGCCGTAGTAGTCCACGTTCACGTTATCGAGCATGTGCACGTTCGCGCGCCCAGTCCGCACTCCCGCCATCGCCTTGCGGAAATCGTCGACTGCCTTGTCCATTCGGGTCTTGAGTTGAACTCGAATCTCTTTCAGAGGCGCGCTATCAGCCATGGGTCCGCTCCGTGCACTTCAGGAATCAAAACGTTGAATTATAAACCGAACCAGAAAAATGGCCACGAATTACACGGATCATCACGGATCAAATCGTTTCGTCAATCCGTGCGCATCCGTGAAATCCGTGGCCGATCTTACGATTACACTTCAGTCGCCCTTCGCGCTGACCCTCGATCCAATCTTCTCCCCCAGCACCACGCGCCGGATGTTCCCGTGGTGGTTCAGGTTAAAGACGATGATCGGCAGGTTGTTGTCCTTGCACAAGCTGATGGCCGTGGAGTCCATCACTTTCAGCCCGAGTTTCAACACGTCCATATAGGAAATATGGTTGAACTTCTTGGCGCCATCGACCTTCAGCGGATCGGCGTCATAAATCCCATCCACGCGCGTGGCCTTGAGAATCGCCTCCGCCTTAATTTCCATGGCGCGCAGCGAAGCTGCCGTGTCGGTCGAGAAATAGGGATTCCCCGTCCCTCCAGCAAAAATGACCACGCGCCCCTTCTCCAGATGGCGAATCGCGCGGCGGCGAATGAACGGCTCAGCCACCTGCTTCATCTCGATGGCGGACTGCACCCGCGTGTAAACACCCTGCTTCTCCAGCGCATCCTGCAGCGCCAGCCCATTGATGACGGTAGCGAGCATGCCCATATGGTCCGCGGAGACCCGGTCCATGTCTTTCGCCTGTTGAGCCACGCCGCGGAAGAAGTTCCCGCCGCCCACGACGATGGCCAACTGCACGCCCAGCTTATGAACGTCGGCCAACTCCGCCGCCACCTCGTGGATGCGCGCAGTGTCGACGCCAAAGCCCTGGTTCGCTGCCAGAGCCTCACCGGAAATCTTGAGCAGAATGCGTTTGAAGGCAGGGGTTGGAGTCGTCATGAGTGAGTGCTCTATCTTCCCACTCTCAATCTTAAACTCTTGTCATCCTGAGCGAAGCGAAGGACCTATGCACTCTTGCCAGCGCCAGCGGTGCACGGATCCTTCGCGTTCACTCAGGATGACATGAATGGGAATCTCTATTAAAAAAAGGCGCCCCTCAGGGCGCCTTGAACTTATTCGCCTTTCGGCTCTGACGGCTTGGTGACAGCGACGGTCTCGCCTACGTCACCCACCTTGAAGCGCGCAAAGCGCCGCACGGCGATGTTCTCGCCCAGCTTGCCGATCTTCGCCGCGATCAGCTGCGAGATCGAGATGGTCTGGTCCTTGATGAAGGGCTGCTCGAGCAAGCAGACTTCTTCATAGAACTTTTCCATCTTGCCGGTAACCATCTTCTCGGCGATGTTTGCGGGCTTGCCGCTCTTAATCGCCTGATCCAGGAAGATATCTTTCTCGCGGGCGAAATCCGCCGCCGTGACGTCTTCCTTGCGCACGTACTTCGGATCGCTGGCCGCAATGTGCATGGCAATGTCGTGCACCAGTTCCTTGAAGTCGTCGGTGCGAGCCACAAAGTCGCTTTCGCAATTCACTTCGACGAGCACGCCAATCTTGCCGCCGGCGTGAATGTAGCTCGCCACCGATCCTTCACTGGTCACGCGTGTCGCCTTCTTGGCCGCCACGGAGACGCCTTTTTTACGCAGAATGACGACCGCCTGCTCCATGTCGCCTTTCGCTTCGGTCAAGGCCTGCTTGCAATCCATCATCGGAGCCCCGGTCTTCTCCCGGAGGTCCTTCACTTGTGCCGCTGAAATATTCACTGTAGTCGTACCCATATGACCTCAAGTTTCAATGTTTCAAAGTTGCAATGTTTCAAGGCCCTCGTTCTTTGCAACCTTGAAACTCTGAAACCTTGAAACCTATAAAATTAAACCCGCGCCGGACGACCCGCGCGGGTCAAGAATTCCCTCAAGGTGAATGCCCGGTTTGTCCTATCCGTATACAGCCAGCGACTAACGACCAACGACCGTTCTTAAACCGTCTGGCTCTCCACCTTCGGCAACTCGGCTTCTTCGGTCGCTACCGGCTTCTTGTGCGTTCCCGGACCCAGCACTTCTTCCATGCTGATGTCTTCCGTCGCATCCACCGCGACCTCTTCCACCGGAGCCTCCGACGCCGCCTGCGCCGCATCGGCGGCCGCCTGCATATCGGCAACCTGCTTGTCGGTCATCAACTGCGCGCCTTCCGCTATCGATTCCGAAATCTTCGAGGTGAACAGCCGGATCGCCCGCAACGCATCGTCGTTGCCAGGAATCACATAATCTACTTCGCTGGGATCGCAATTCGTATCGACCACCGCGACTACCGGAATGCCCAGCTTGCGCGCCTCGCGCACCGCGATCTGCTCCTTGTTGGAGTCAATCACAAAGATCGCGTCAGGCAGGCGGCTCATATTCTTGATGCCGGCCAGGTTGGCCTGCAAATGTTTGCGCTCGCGTTCGAGCTTGATAACTTCCTTTTTGGGGAGCAGCTCGTAGCGGCCATCCGTGGCCATCTCGTCGAGCTCCTTCAGCCGCTTCACCGACTTCTGCACCGTAACCCAGTTGGTGAGCAGTCCACCCAGCCAGCGCTGGTTGATGTAGAACATCCCGCAACGCTGCGCCTCTTCGGCAATCGCATCCTGCGCCTGGCGCTTCGTGCCCACGAACAGCACAATGCGGCCGTCGTTCGCCAGATCCTGCACGAACTTCGACGCCTCTTTGAACATCTTCAGCGTCTTCTGCAGATCGATGATGTAAATCCCGTTGCGCTCGCCGAAGATGTATTCCTTCATCTTAGGATTCCAGCGCTTGGTCTGATGCCCGAAGTGAACTCCAGCTTCGAGCAACTCCTTCATGGTGATGGTAGCCAATGAACCTCCTCTTTAGTCTGCATCAGGAGATCAAGGTTTCAAAGCTTTAAGGTTGCAAGGTTTCAAGGATGTTGAACCCTTGAAACTCTAAAACGTTGAAACCTGTCTTCCCGATTGCCATTCCCGTCCCCGCGCCGCGAGGCACGAGAAGAATTGAACACCTAGAACAAACTCCATGTTTCAAGGTTGCAAAGTTTCAAGGTTTCAATGTGGTCTGTCCTTGAAACCTTGAAACCTCCGAAACTTTGAAACCTATCTCTTGCTGAACTGGAACCGCTTGCGAGCGCCCTTCTGTCCGTACTTCTTGCGCTCTTTGCCGCGCGAGTCCCGGCTGACCATGCCCTCGGCCTTCAGCTTCTTGCGCAGCTCCGCGTTGAACTGCATCAACGCGCGGGCAATGCCCAACTTCACCGCGTCGGCCTGGCCGCGTACGCCGCCGCCCAAAACGCTGGCGATCACATTAAACGTCGCTGCCGTATCCGACGACGCCAAAGGAGACTTCGCCGCCGAACGCTGCGCTGGGGTCACGAAATACTCTTCGAACGCGCGCCCGTTTACTTTGAAATCGCCGCTGCCCGGACGCAAATACACACGGGCAATCGCCGTCTTGCGGCGTCCCGTTCCATAGTATTGAACTAGTTCTGCCATGTAGCTTTTTAGCTCCTAGCTCCTAGCTTCTAGCTCAAACCAGAAGCGGAGTTCCATAAATTGTCGCGAAACCTTGTCATCCTGAGCGCAGCCGTTTTTCAGGCGGAGCGAAGGATCTCAGGAATTACGAAACTGCTACTTTGCGCGCCTTGTACTCGCGCACTTCCAACTTCAAATCCTGCGGCTTCTGCGCCTGGTGCGGATGCTTGTCGCCCCGGTACACGTTCAGCTTCGAAAGCATGTGCGCCGCCAGTTTATTCTTCGGCAGCATGCGCTTCACCGCGGCTTCAATCACCGCCTCGGGCTTGCGCGTCATGCGATTCTTGAAATCTTCCGTCCGCAGACCACCCGGATACCCCGTGTAGTGGTGATACTGCTTCTGCTCCGCCTTCACGCCCGTCGTCTTGATCTTCTCGGCATTGATCACGATCACGTGATCGCCGGTATCGAGAAACGGCGTGTATTGCGGATTTTCTTTGCCCATGAGGATGCGCGCCACTTGCGAAGCCAGGCGTCCGAGCGTCTGCCCGTCCGCATCCACGACGTACCACTTGCGCACAATTTCCCCCTCTTTGGGGAAATAGGTTGACATCAGAGTTCTCCCAGATTGAAAAAGCTGCGAAAGAAGACCGCTCGTTGATTCCCCGGCGAGGACGCCAGGACCATCAGGCGGGCAACCACACGACTACCAAGTCTTTAAGATAGCGTAATGTGCAAAGTATTGTCAACGCTGTGTTACTTCGAAACCAGCAATGCTAAGGTAACCGTCGGAGGATGCTTATGAGACTTTTCCCAACACTGTTAGCAGTGACGATGATCGCTTCTCTCCCTGCCTTGGCGCAGCATAATAACCATCAAAGCCCCGTCGGCGGCGGCTACGTTCCCCACCACGGTCCCCCGCCTTCTCACGGCGCGCCCCACGAGGCCCCTCCGCCGAATGCTACCCATCGCGACCATGAAGGCCATCCCGAAGCTCCCCACGTCCACCACAACGGCGAGTGGGTCGGGCACGACTATGGACACGACGACGCCCGCTTCCACCTCGATCATCCCTGGGAACACGGCCACTTCACCGGCGGCATTGGCCGCGGTCACGTGTGGCGCCTGGGCGGTGGCGGCCCCAACCGCTTCTGGTTCGGCGGATTCTACTTCGGCGTTGGCGCCTTTGATCTTGCCTATTGCAACGATTGGCTCTGGGACAGCGATGACATCGTCATCTACGACGACCCCGACCACGACGGCTGGTACCTCGCCTACAACGTCAGGCTTGGCACCTACGTCCACGTTCAGTACCTGGGTGGGGCGTAAGTGATCTTGTCATCATGAGCAACGCGAAGGATCCATGCACTTAGCTTTCCGCGTGCAACAAGAAAGTGCATGGATCCTTCGGCCCCAAAGAACAGAGCCTCAGGATGACACCGCGAGATTAGCGGGAAGAACCGCCAGGCCTCACTCGTACGCCAGCGCGTCAATCGGATCTCTCTGCGCCGCCTTCATCGCTGGATACAACGCTCCGGCCAGCGCCCCTACCACCGCAATCAGAGACGCTTTCACCACCCAGGCATTGCTCCAGAACAAGCGCAGCACCGGCTTCTCGAACATGATCGCGCGGCGCGTCACCGCGCTCAGGATGATCCCCGCAACAATCCCAAAAATCGCCAGCAGCACAGTCTCCCGCAGCACCACATTCACGATGTACCACTTCGACGCGCCCATCGACTTCAAAATTCCAATCTCGCGCGTCCGCTCCATCACCGCCGTATACATCGACTGGAAGATCACCAGGAACCCCACCACCACGGCAACCCCAATCACGATCTTGATGGCGAGATCAAATCCCGGAAGATTATCCGGCGTCATCATCGACAGATATTCCTCCATCGAGCGCACCGAATAGTTCTCCATGCCGGGCGTTGCCTGAATCGATTTCTCCACGGCCGCGGCATTCGCAGGATTATCCAGCTTAAGGTAAAAAGCGGAAACTCGGCCCTCTGCACTCACCAAGTCCTGCAGTGTCGCCAATGGCAGACACTTCCGGCATCCCTTCCCATGCGGAACGATGCCCGAGATGCGAAAGTCATGCGCCAGGATCTCGATCTTGTCGCCCACTTTCAGGTGATTCATCCGCGCAAGGTAGTCGTCGATGATTACGTCATACGGCCCTTGAAATGGCCCGCCGGAGAGATACACGAACTTGGGAGGCAGCGTGTCGTAGCTTGCCACGTCGATGCCATAAATGATCTCCGGCGGTTTTTGTGCGAACCACCAGATTACCGGCACGGACGCTGTCACGTGCGGTACTTTCCGCAAAACATCCCCCACTTTGATGGAAATCGGCGCTCCCGACAAACCGATCAGGGCTGACGACCCTGGCGGCGTAACCATCAGGTCCGCTCCAACTCCGAGCTGGCTTTCCTTTGACCCGTTCAGCAATCCGTAGAACAGCGCCACCACCAGCAAGATCATGGTGACTTCCAGCGCAATCGCGCTCATCGCGATAAACGATCGCGTCGGCCGGTGCACCAGATTGGCAACAACCATCTTGTTCATCATATTGCGTGGGTGCCCCACCCTTCCCGCGTTCTTTGGGTGAGGGTGGGATTTTGACTTCTCAGGCGCAACCGAAAAGCTGAGCCGGAGTACTGGCTTACTTCTTCACCAGCGGCATTGCCAAACTCGATTGCGGACGGTCCAGATGCACCACCACCGCACCCGTCGGCTGCTCCAGCACGAACTGATCATCCGTCAGTGGCTTGTTGATGTCCAGCTTCAGCATGTTCAGCGTGATGTCGTACTCTTCTTGCGGCCGGAAGATCTCGATCCGCGACGGAAAGCTGAACCCGTCGTAGTCCTTGTACGCAGCATATTTGGCATCGGTCGCCACCCGGCCGTCCTCATCGTAGATGACCTGCCGGTGCGGTTTCAGGTCCGTACGCCCGAAGATAATCTTGCGCTCCAGCCAGGGGTGCTCGACACAATCCTGCCTGCAACCCTTCTCATACCTCTGAATCACCGTGAGTTCGTAGTCGTCCTGCAGGACGCGATGCCCCTTACTGTCATGCAGCGTCTCATAGCCATTCTCCAGCACCGCAATCTCCGATTTCGGATCGATCTGCCGGATCAGCAGCGCCTCGTAGATATTCTGCGGGCGGATGTTCTCCATCGGTTGGTCGGTGTTGGGCGTCGCTACGTCGTTCTTGCCGATCACGAACTTGTTCTTCGTCGGGATCCACACCTTAAAGTCTTGGCCGTCGCTGACCATATCGAACGCCGTGGTGCGCACGATCGGCATCAGCCCGATCATGTGCAGCGCATCGGGCGTTCGCGCCAGCACGATGCCTCGGATCTCTTTGTAATCGGTGACGTGCCCCTTCTTCATGCCGCCGACCGAGCTGTCGATATCGACCGTTGCCTTCAGCGAATGGATCGCCTCGGCCTGATGGTTAATGCTGTCGATCAGCCCCTGCTGCGTCGACTCCTTCAGCGGGGCTTTCGAATATTGCTCTTCGACTGGACGCGTGCGGAACATGCAGCCCGAGGTCGACAGCACGGCAAGAAACAGGGTTACGGTTAATAAGGGCGAACTACGTCTCATCAAGATATATAAGTCCCTCTAGGACATTTGAGTATATCGCGTCGGAAAGGTCGCAAAAGCTGGATAGGACGCTTTTCTAAGTGTACTGGTTCCATCGTGTTAACGATCGAGGTACGCGAAGAAACGGCAAAATGCTCCGGGGAGCGTCCGCAGCCGACTCAGGTAACTCGATCGGCCGCACCTACGGACGTACTTACGAAAGGCGGTCGCACTATCGTCAGGTCACGTTCTCCCCAACCGTCATCTAAACTGTGGCTGTCGTATTCTGAAGAACGCTTTGTGATTCACCATGCGGTGGTTTAACGTGCGGTAGTTGGATGATGCGTAAGATCCTCTGGCTCATCTTCGTCGCGGTACTCGCAACCGGCGGATGGTTCGCCTGGGCCGTCTCGACGCCCACTGAGCCTTCCGGTCAGGTCTTCGTCATGCTCCACCCGGGATACTCTACTCACCGCATCGCCGCCGAACTCAAGAAAGCCGGCATCATCCGCAGCGAAGAAGCCTTCGTCCTCTGGCACTACTACCATCACGGCCGTTCCCTCAAGGCCGGTGAATATCTGTTCGATACGCCTTCGAACATCATCGACATCCAGAAGCGCCTTCGCCGAGGCGACGTCTACTTTCATACCGTGGTCGTGCCCGAGGGCTACACCATGTTCGATATTGCCCGCGCCGTCGAAGCCGCTGGCCTCGGCCCCGCCGACGATTTCCTGAAAGTCGCGCAGTCGGATACAGGCCTGATTGCCGACATCGCCCCCGGCGCCCGCTCGCTCGAGGGATATCTCTTCCCCGAGACCTACGAATTTTCCCGCATGATGACCATGCACGAGATGGCCGCCGCCATGGTCAAACAGTTCCGCCAAGTCGCGCACCAGATGAATTTGATCTCGGCCGAATCCGCACAGGCGAGGTTGAGAGTCATCGCGGACCGCGCCCCTCAAACTGAAGCACCGCCCGAAGCTCCCAATGAGGTTGAGCGCACGGTGATCATGGCGTCGATCGTCGAAAAAGAAACCGCAGTCGCCGAAGAACGCCCGCTCGTCGCCAGCGTTTACTACAACCGGCTGGCCAAGAACATCGCGCTCGACGCCGACCCCAGCATCATCTACGCCGAACTTCTGGCTGGGGCGTACCAGGGCGCCCTGCACCACGCGGACATGCAGTTCCACTCCCCCTACAACACCTATCGAAACGCCGGCCTGCCCCCCGGCCCCATCGGCAATCCCGGACGCAGCGCCCTCGAAGCCGCTATGCACCCCGCGCAAAGCGACTACTTCTATTTCGTCGCCGACGCCCAAGGCCACCACCGCTTCGCCCGCACCATGGAAGAACACAATAAGAATGTTGTGGCCTACCGCAAAGCCATGCGCGGGCACTAGAAGCAGACCTCGGACCTCGGATCTCAGGCTTCAGACCTCGGCTCAGACCACGGAACGCTTGGTGCCCTCAGGGGTCCTAATAGACTGGATGAGGGAATTCAGCATCCGGCCTAACTCGCTTGAGGTCTGGATCAGTCCCTCGGCGCCCTGCGGGCTCAGGAACTTCAACCGTTCTGCGATCAGGATTTGAGTCTCTAATTCAAGTAGCGATCCCCGCGCATGGCAAAAAAACAGGGCGCGGTCCCGATCCGTTGAACGGCCCTTGCTCGGAATCGAACTGAGGCTCTTCTCATTTGACTCGTCAGTCCGTAAACCTCCTCCTTCGGAAACCCCTGAGTTTCGCGATAAACGCTGATAACCAACTCCATCGCATTCTGCCAAACTCTAAGATCTCGGTACGAAGCAGACATAATCTTGACCTCCAACTCGCGGACGACATTGAGACTGCACGACGCGCCAGGAAATGCACAAGGTCACATGTCACACAGGTGGAAGTTTTTTCTGTGGATTGTTGAGGGTCGGAAGTCTGAAGTCTGAAGTCTGAAGTCCTGAGTCTGAGGTCTGAAGTCCGAGGTCTATTTGCCCCTACGTTCCATCCATCCTTGTAGGATCAAGATTGCCGCCATGCGATCCACCGCCTTTCCGCGCTTCTCGATGGAGAGGTCTGTCTCGCGCAACAGACGATTCGCTTCAACGGAAGTCAATCGCTCATCCCACAAATGCACCGGCAGCCGAAACCTCTTCCGCAATTCCTCCGCGAACACCTGCATCTTGTCCGACTGAATCCCCTCAGCCCCATTCATCCGCAACGGCAACCCCACCACAATTTCCCGCACGTCATACTCCTGAATCACCCGCTGCAGATGTTCAAAGTCCCGGCGCTTCGTCGTTCTCTGGAGAGTTTCGAGCCCTTGTGCGGTAATACCCAACGGATCCGACACCGCAACTCCGATCCTGCGCGAGCCCACATCAAGCCCCATCACCCGCCCGACTGGAAGCGTCCGCCCACCGCCATCCTGGGAAGGAACGTCCTCTGCTTTCTCTGGAATCGCGTCGCTCGAGTCAGGATCCACGGCCCGATTATATTCGCGTGCACCATCCGCTCGTAACACATTGTTTTTGAATGACCTACGAAACACTCCCACTCGCCTCGCAGGCATCCTCCCGCCCACAGCCACCTTTCAAGCGACGCAAGAGGTCTCTCGCCCCTCCCGACCACCTTGCTTTGGGCAACTCCGCGGAGTACCATACCTTTAGGATTGTTTAAGGCTTTTCCCCCTCGAACCGACCGCCTTTCCGGGTGCCTATACATGAGTGGTACGGACTTGAACTTCCACATCGGCGATAAGGTCGTCTATCCTAATCATGGGGTTGGGGTTATTGAACAGATCAGCAGCCGCTCGATCGGTACGACGGTCGAAAGGTTCTACCTGCTCAACATCAAAGCCAGCAGCCTCAAAGTCATGGTCCCCTGCCAGAACGCTGGCAGCGTCGGACTGCGCCGCGTCGTCCGTAATGGCGAAATCCAGAAAGTCCTCGACGCCCTGTCGGTCAGCGAAAACGGCAGCAACGGCGACTGGAAAGACCGCTTCAAAGAAAACTCCGAGCGCATGCGCACCGGATCGCTCCTCGAAGTCGCCAGCGTCCTGAAAAGCCTGATCGCCCTGCACCAGGCCAAGCCGCTTTCTTTCCGCGAAAAGAAGATGCTGGAGCGCGCCCGCTACCTCCTGGTCAGCGAACTGGCAATGGCCCGCAACTGCGAAGAATCCAAGGTGGAAGAAATCCTGACCATCGCCCTGGCCAAATGCAAGCTGCGCTTCCCTGAAGCCTCGGAATTCCAAGCCTAGCTGTCATCTGTCTGAAAACTTCTCCCGTTGTCATGCTGAGCCAAGAATGAGCGGCGCAAAGCGACCCTCGTTCGCAGTCGAAGCATCCCTACCCTAACCCGATTTTGTCGACCTCACACCCACTGCGGCCCTCGTATAATCTCGCTCGATGAGCAACGCTCCCTTACCTTGGGGAATGGACCGCTACCTTCCCCGCCTCGACGAGCAGGCCCCCTATCTCTCCCTGCACTTCATCATTATCTTCGTGCGCGATCAGGATCGCGCCCTGCGTTTCTACGCCGATCAGCTTGGCTTTCGCGTCGTCGTCGATCAACGCATCGACGCCGGCGTTCGCTGGATTGAAGTCGGGCCCCCAGACGGCAGCGCGAACCTGGCGCTCGCTCAAATCACTCCCGGTACCGACGCAGAAAAATTAGTTGGAGGCGACACCAACATTTACTTCCTTACCGAAGATGTCCATGCCAAGTACAACGAATGGTCGAGTCGCGGAGTTCATTTCCACTCTCCCCCACAGAAACCACCGTGGGGCGGCGTCTTCACTCGCTTTGAAGATGTCGACGGAAATTCCTTCGGCCTTGCCGGCTTCGACGAACTCACCTTAGGGGTCGAAGCCCGCCGCCGCGAACTCGCTCAGAAGCAAGAAGCCGAACGCCGCACCGCCCAGGAACTCGAAATCGCGAAGCAGTTCCAGTCGCGTCTGTTCCCGCAAATCCATCCCGAAGCCAAGACCCTCGAGTACGCAGGTTTATGCCTTCCCGCCCGCCAGGTCGGAGGCGACTACTACGACTTCCTCGATCTCGGCCAGCACCAGCTCGGCCTCGTCATCGGCGACGTCTCCGGCAAAGGCATTGCCGCCGCTCTCCTCATGGCCAACCTGCAGGCTAACGTGCGCAGCCAGACCTCCCTTGCCCTCGACCATCCGGAACGCTTGCTCCAATCCGTCAACCGCCTGTTCTATGAGAACACCACCGACAGCGCCTACGCCTCACTCTTCTTCGCAGTCTATGACGACGAATCGCAGCGCCTCCGCTACGCCAACTGCGGACATCTCTCCGGCCTCATCCTGCGCGCAGGTGGCGCCTGCGAAAAGCTCGACTCCACTGGCACTCTGCTGGGACTCTTTAAGGACTGGGATTGTTCAATCGAAGAATGCACGCTTCAGCCGGGAGACCTGCTGGCCCTCTACACCGACGGCATCACCGAAGCATCGGATGACGATGGGAAAGAATTCGGAGAAGAATGCTTAATCGAGCGGCTACAACAGCATCGTGATCAAACGTGCGAGTTGGCGCTCGAAGCCATCACCCAGGAAGTCCGTCGCCTGAATCCCACCGATCAGCACGACGACATCACCCTGATCCTCGCAAAATGTCAGACGAAGTGAGCCCGAATTCCTCTGCGTCCTCAGTGTCCTCTGTGGTTGGAGCTGTCTTGAGATTCAAGAGGCGCGCTCACCAACTCCGTGCGCTCCTATTTTGCCGTGGTCCCGCCGGAGCAGGGTTCCGTCCGGACCAGCCAAGCCCGAAGCCGGAAGCCGGGGTTATAATGTCCAAAGTCCGGCCGTAATCTCATGACAGACGCCATCAAACGAAAACTGCAGGAAGAAATCAACGCGCTCGAACACGAGCTGATTCACGAGCTTCCTAAAGAGATTAAGAAGGCCGCCGCCCTCGGCGACCTCAGCGAGAACGCCGAGTATCACATGGCCAAGCAGCGCCAGGAGTTCGTGAAGGCGCGCGTCCGCCAGCTGGGCAAGCGCCTGGCTGATCTGTCCATGGTCAATATGAACAACATCCCCCACGACAAAGTGGGATTGGGCTCAACCGTCAAAGTTTTCGACAGCACGAAGAACGAAGAAATGCAGTACAAGCTGGTCACCAGCGAAGAATCCGACGTCGCCACTGGAAAAATATCCACTACCTCGCCCATCGGCCGCTGTTTGCTCAATAAGAAGGTCGGCGACACCGTGATCGTCATCAGCCCCAACGGCAAGCGCGAACTGGAAATCCTCAGCCTCAGCACCATCCACGACGAAATCGCCGACGAGCCGAAAGAGGCAGGCGCCTAATGGCCCCTAGCTGGACCAGCGCCTTCGGCCGCGCCTGCGGCGTCTTGCTCGACACCATCGTCCGCTGGCTGGCGCTCTCCCGCATCAATCCCAACGTCCTCACCTTCATGGGACTCGTCGTCAACACCTGGGCCGCGATTCTGTTCGGCTCCGCCAACGCGTCGAACCAGCGCCGCATGTTCTTCTACGCTGGCTTGGTCATCATTTTCTCCGGCTTCTTCGATCTGGTCGACGGACAAGTCGCCCGCGCCACCAACCGCGTCACCCGCTTCGGAGCCTTCTTCGACTCCGTCGTCGATCGCTACAGCGACGCTTCTCAATTCCTCGGCCTGCTCGTCTTCTTCGCCCGAGGCGGACGTTTCTTCTACGTCGTCCTCACCGCCTTCGTCATGGTCAGCGCCATCATGGTCAGCTACACCAGAGCCCGCGCCGAAAGCCTGATCGGTTCCTGCCGCGTCGGTTTCATGGAACGCCCCGAACGCCTGGTCCTCGTAATCCTGGGAGCCCTCTTCAACCGTATGGCCCCAGTCCTCTGGGTAATCGCAGTCCTAAGCACAATCACAGTGATCCACCGCATGCGCTACACCTGGACCCGAACCCAAGATCCGCCCATAGCCGTCACCCCTCATCAGGCCGCCTAGGTCTGCTTTAGTATTGTCATCCCGAGCGAAGTCGAGGGACCTTGTGCCGTGAGTTGTCATCCTGTCTCTAACGACGCTGGACCGTGTCAAGCGAATTGTGGCGACACTCCGGCGTCGACGCCGAAAGCAGCGCCATTTCGCTCTCGTAGAACGTTTTCGATGTCCAGACCAAGCTCGTCACTGATTGAATCCTGCAGCGGGACTTCAGGTCCCACCATCCATCTCATCGGGACTTGCACCCATGATTCTCACTTCGAACTCCCCGCTTCTCGGGGAGGCAGGCTGCCCACTCAAGCGCTCGGCTCTGACTCGCCGGCCACAGAATGACTCGGGCTCCCCTGCATGACGGCCTGACACAGTTGCGCGTACGTCCAGTCCTCGCGCAACATCAGGTACAACCGCGTGGCCAACTTCCTGGCCACCGCCACCTTGGCGACGCTGCGATTCTTGCGCGCCGCCAAACGGCGATAGAAGCGTTTCAGTTGCGGATCCAACCGCGCCGCCGTCTGTCCCGCTTCCACCAGCAAAAAGCGCAGAAACGAACTGCCCTGTTTGCTGATCCTGCCCAGCCGCTGTTTTCCGCCGCTGGAATCTTCGCTCGGAATCAGGCCAAAATAACTGCCCACTTGCTTCGCCGATCCGAATCTGTCGGCCGGTCCCAGCGTCAGCACCATGGCCAACGCCGTCACCGGACCCACTCCCGGATGCGTCATTAACCGCACCGCTTCCGGCCGCTGGCGCGCTTCTTCGGCCACTCGCCGATCCAGTTCGCCGATCTCCGCCTGGAGCCCGTCAAGCGTTTCCAGCAACCGCTTCCGTCGCTGGGCCGCATACGGCAGCAAGGGCAACTGCTCCAACTCCTGGCGCCCCGCCTGCGTCCACAGCTTCCGCTTTTTCTGTACTCCGCAGCTCAGCGCCATGGCCTGCAGCTGATTCTTGGTGCGGGTCCGCGCCTGCACCTGCTTGTGCCGATGCACCAGCAACTGCCGCGCATCCCGCACTTCCAGACTCGGCACCCAGATCCGGGGAAAACGATCCTGCCGCAGCAGATCCAGCAGATGCTCCGCGTCCCGCCGGTCCGTCTTCTGCTTCCGCACCACCGCCGCCCGGATCTTCGCCGCATCCCCGAACCACAGCTCGAACCCCAACTCCGACAGCAACCGCTCGAACCACGGATAGTGCCCGCAAGCCTCCATTCCCACCAGAACTTCCTGGCCCTCCAGCGACCGATAAAACTCCTCTGCTTCGGCGCGGTGCTGCAACCGTTTCTCTTCTATTTCTCCCGTTCGGTTGTCAAAGATCGCGACCTGCTGAAACCCAGGATGGAAATCGCATCCTATAATCAACATGACGTTGGCTCCTCTCACGAGCCTTGGTCTTGTTCATCGCATACCAATCTACTCGCGACGGGCCAACGTCGTTATGCAATGAAGCGACGCCTTTCTCGCGAAGGATCTATGCAGTCGGCCGACAAGTACAGAGGTCCTTCGACGGGCAAACGAGCCCGCCTCAGGATGACAACAAAGCAAATCGAGCGCCGTCCCACGACGCCTGGCACCTGCTATCCTATCCAGTCGCATCCTGCTGTCTACAGCTCTAAGGACATTTCTTGCCAACCGATCCCGTTCTAGTCGTTCATGGTGGCGCGTGGGCCATGCCGGATGACATGGTCGACGCCCACATCCGCGGCGTGACCAACGCGCTGGCCGCCGGATGGCGCGTGCTCGATCGCGGCGGCTCGGCGCTCGACGCCGTCGAGGATGCCGTCGTCATCATGGAAGACGACGAGACCTTCGACGCCGGCCGAGGGAGCTTCCTCAACCGCGACGGCAAAGTGCAACTCGACGCCCTCATCATGGACGGAGCCATGCTCCGCACCGGCGGCGTCGGATGCGTCGAGCGCCTGCGCAATCCCGTACGCGCTGCCCGCAAGATTCTCAGCGAGAGCCCGCACGTTTATTTCGTCGCGGAAGGTGCCGAGCGCTTCGCCGCCGAGCACGGCATCGCGCTCTGCAAGAATGAAGACCTCGTCATCCCGCGCGAAGTTGAGCGCCTGCGCCAATATCAGGCTGAAGCAGCACAGCATGGCAACGATCTGTTCGCGCCCAGCGCTGACGATATGACGATCTCGCACGACACGGTCGGCGCCGTCGCCCTCGACCGCAACGGTAACATCGCCGCCGCGACATCTACCGGAGGCACGCTGAACAAGGCTCCCGGACGCCTCGGCGACTCTTCGCTCATCGGTTGCGGCTGTTACGCGAACAACGAGAATGCCGCCGTCTCTACCACTGGATGGGGCGAGCCGATCATGAAGTTAGTCCTGGCGAAGTGGACCGCCGACCGCATCCAGGCCGGCAATCTCCCCGAATGGTCCGCGCAGGAAGCCATGAACTACTTGAAGCAGCGCCTCGACGGCCACGGCGGCATCATCGTCCTCAATCCCGAAGGCCACTTCGGCATCGCCCACAACACCCCGCGCATGGCTTGGGCGTATAAGACGATCAAGAAGCAGGACGCCGGCGTGGTGCGCGAAGGCTAGCGCGACTCGTTACCTCGGTCAATTGTTCCGGTCCTGCCACCATGCTCTAATTGCCGCGGATGGCGACGATTCACAAATGCCCGAGGTGTGGCCTCGACTTTACCGCCGATTCGACAGCCCTTTGCCCGGCCTGCCTCGCCAGGATCATGACGCCCTCTCCTTTGCTCTCGAACCCCTGGATCCGGACGCTCTTCACACTCGCCATCGCTACCACGTTCATGCTGGTGTTCGGATTTCCTAAGATCATCATTGCGTTTTTCGGCGCAGTGATCTTCGCTGGGGCCGTGCTTTCCGCTTGGGCAAAGTCCAAAGCATTCGCGGCGCAGCGCATGCCGCAGAGAGCCATCGCGCATCCGCTCCCCTTCAAAATTCTGACTCTCGCCATCGCATTGTGTTCATTGGCCCTCTTCGCCACCTTACTGTTCAGCTTTGTAGCCTTCATGAACGCGTGGTCGCGGTGGCACACCTATGAAGGCCAGCCCTATCACCGAGCCGAATTCCAGGTGAAGCGCGCATACTTTCAGCGCGGATCCAAAGGCGGTATTAGCATTTACGCCAGCGGAACGGTTGAGGATCAGCCCCAGTGGATGGATCTGGAATCGTTTGTACCGACTTTGCCGCGCAGTCAAGCGGAACTAGACGACGCTGCCCCTGCCGGCACATCGATTCCCATCTATTTATTTCCGAATCTGAAGGGCCGCACTCGCGTGCGGGTCTACCGCGAAACTCCTCCGGCAGAGGCTTATCGCAGCAATGCGATGAGCGCGGCCCGCTACGCCCTTGCAGGTCTGGCTCTCGGCGCCGGACTGATTCTTGTTCTCTCCCTCTTGCGGCGAATGTGTTTCGCCCCAGCCGAGTTCCCGCAGGCCAGCCTGGCACAAAGCTAGTCCACTGCCGTCGAACTTCAGATCAAACCGCGATCGACACGGCTGTCCGCAGTGGGGGAATGGTCCGATCGAAGTCACAAGGTAGCTGAAATCCGAACAGGGACTGCCGGGTTTTGCAGCCTGCCGAGCAGCATGGCGGAGCCATTCAACCGCTCGTAGCCGCGGAGGACGGGAGCAGCGGCGAGGCCGGAGTTCGGCCAAGCGAGGGCAACATAAATTCGCAAGAGCGCGAAGGAAGCGTTGCGCCGCAAAAGGAGCGCGTTGTCGACGAGTTGGCGTGCGGCTTCGGAGGTCTGAGGATTGGCTGAGAGCAAGGCGCCTTGTCCTATGCGAACGAGGATCGCGGCGTTTCGTCCCGCTGTCTGAACGTAGGCTGCCATGGCGCGCAGGCGCTGCCGGCGCACGACACGAAACTCGGATGCGGGCAATCGACGGCGCAGGTAATCATCTTCCGCGGGATCGATGAGGTTGCGGAAGGCCGCGACGTCAATGGGCTGAAGTTTGCCGGCGAGGTTCGCACCTTGGGAAACCTGCAGCCCGCGCGAGACGGTGACGCCGAGAATGAAAACCAGCGCGAGTGCGGCGACGAGGACGAGAGTGATGGCGAGAGTCATTGGTGTACCAGGCGCTCCAGTTCCCGGTTCCATACGTCGAGATTGCTCTCCGGCAAGGGAACCACAGGGGTAGTTGAAAATTCGCGGGGGATGAGGAGGTAATAGAACCAAATCAGCGCGGCGATATGGGAGCTAGCCATGCCAACGAAGTCGAGGATCACTCGCCTATCCGAGGACAGCCCCGCATTTTCTGCGAGGGCCCAAATCGCCAGGTGCGTACAGGAAGAGATTGCCAGGCCAAGCGCGATTCCGAGAATAGGCCTTGATGGTCGAAGCCTGAAGTATGCCGCAAATACGAAAATGAAGAGCAGAAGACCAGTCGTAATTAAAGCAATCGTCTGTTCGAGCAGATGGGCCCCGGCGATGATTTCGAAGAGGCTGTCTCTGGCAGAGTAGGCAGCGACCAATGCGGCGGCCAAGGCTAAGGCAATGCCGACGCCACGGATTAAGAGCCTACCGAGCCGGGCCAGAGAATCATAGGAGCCGAAAACGCGCGCGAATATCTCGGCGACAACAGCAAATTTCAGCGGCCCTGCGATCAGTAGCGTTGCCCAATCGATGCGCCAAAAATTTTCGGCAGTGATGGGCGGGGCAACATCGGCGATATAAAGCGCGAACTGGCAAAGCGGATTCAATAACGCGAACGCAAAGAATGCAGGGACGGTCCTGCTCAAGCCGTTCTTCCAAATCAAGAAGGCGAGGGTCAATAGCAGGACGTTTGGCGCGAGCCAAAGATAGTGCCAGAGAAATGAGTGCGCCTGCAGCATGGCGGTAGCAAGGCACTATACCGCGACTCGCTGCGCGCGGCAACGTTGGCATCCCCTTTGTTCCGTTTTCGTAAGGAAAGAGACTTCTTAGTTTACGGCTTGCATATTGTGCTACCACAGGTTGTAGTGGTGGGTCCGTCGGCCCGGACTACGGTTGGGACCACCAAAGTGTTGAGAAACAGTAGAGCTGCCCCGAGGACCAGTAGCATGCGTTTCATAGTTGTATTCTCCTTGTGACTGCGAATTGGACCGTGATAATTTCATGGCGCAGCGGCAGGCGCAAGAGAGGCCGCAAACCTTTGAGCGTTCGGAATTCGTAACAAAATGACGCTGAAATCTGCTCTTCAGGACGTGAAAGAAACCACTCTGGCGGCCGTTTCGGGGCTGCTCGGGAAGCTGGGATATCTGGCGTCGTTGCGCCACGCTCGCGGCCGCTACGAACACTGGGGGATGGAGTTGATCCACGGGCCGGAGGGGGCGGAACGCGCCTTGAAGACGGCCCACGCCGAGATTATGGCCGGGGTTTTACGGACACCGCTGGCGTCGCTGGTGGAAGATCTGGACGAATCCAGCCGCGGAAGCGGGTTAACTGCTCAGGCTTATGTCGAGGGGTTGCGGGATCAGTTTGAGGATTTGCTACCCGGAGAGCGCCCGGACTCTCCGGCTGCCAGCCACCTTAGTTCAGTGCTGCAGGCCCTTTCGAGTTTGCAGAAGAATCGAGGGCGTGCCACTCGGTCAATTTCATAGCGACTCCCACGACCTGACCGAGCACCTCTGCTTCCTGCGGGTGGCGGAGGATGCGAACCGGAGCGGGGGACAAGGGATGCGGTTGCAGAATAATCTCCTCGCGGCGCATGCTGCACCAGCAGCAGGTATGGCCGTCGCGAGTCTCCACAAAATAGATGGGACGCTCATATTCCGATCGCCACGAGCCTTCCACAACTTTGTTTTTGGCTTCGTCGACCTGGATAAAACTGCCGGGCGGCAGAATCGGGTACATGGTGAAATCCTCGGTGCCGACGTACCCGTAGGTAAAGCCGTCGTTGGAAAACTGCGAGAGGTAGGCGATGGGTACCCATCCCCACTGCTCCACCATGCGACCGAGGTTGGTCGTGCGGCGTTCGTCAAAGCCGGGATCCATGCGCAAGGGAACATTTACCGAGGAAAGTCCGGCGAGAGCATCGGAGACGTGCGATTTTGGCGGAGCGACCAAGCCGAGGTCGGCAGCCATGTTATTTAGATCGACGCCATACCACGAAATCAATTCCCGAATATCGCGGCGGTAGATGACAGACAATGTGTATAGCCGGAAAATGCTCGGTAAAATACCCTTGGTCTCGATGTCCGAGAGCCGGCTCGGAGGAATAGAGAATTCCTCGTTGCGATATTTGTCGGCGACGCGCGCGCTGGAGTTCTCGACATCCCGCATGGTCAGGCCGAGTTTCTCGCGCAACGTGCGAAGGCTTTTTCCCGCCGGTAACATGGGCCGCGCCTCCAAGGAAAGTGGGGGAATGATACCAAAGGCGAGAGAGGTTGTGACCAGCGATTTGTGCAAAAAATTGAGCACCGAGAGTTTGTTACGAAATCCGAACATGCGCGCAGCCTTGTCCGGCGTGCAAAATCGCGGGTTCACCACATTTCACGATTTGAAGTGAGCGCTGCTTCCGCTTTGTGGATTTTCTGCTCGTGTTCGGAATTCGTAACAGCCCCCCCATCAAATTAAGATTGCCCCGGAGCAAGCTGGCGGGAGTGTTCGTGTGGTTCCTGCCCACAGTCCCTTCCCTCCAAGAAATATCAACCAGGACTGAGGATGACATTTGTCACGCCCGCTGCGTGATGGATGGCACTGGTGCGCGCATTCGACTTCCGCGATCATGCAATCACTGGATGGGAGCGTACGCAATCGATCCCTTCCAGACGGCGCCAAATGTGCCGGGAGGACTGAAGATGATCGCAACCTTGGAACAGCCGCAACGCGCCGACCTTGCGGGCCCGGTCACAACCGTCGCCAGCCTCGAAGGCTTGAACAAGAACTACGGAAGCATCCGGGCGCTGCGCGGCGTTAATTTTCAAGTGCGCGCCGGAGAAGTCGTCGCTCTGCTGGGGCCGAACGGCGCGGGCAAGACGACTGCGGTGAAGTTGCTGCTGGGATTGATCCAGCCCAATGCGGGACGAGCCCGAGTCTTCGGCGGCGACCCCACGAATCCCGAAAACCGGATGAGAACGGGTGCGATGTTGCAAGTCGGCCGGGTTCCCGAAACGCTGCGCGTCCGCGAACACATCGATCTGTTTTCCAGCTATTACCAGAAACCGATGGCGCCGGCGGACGTGCTGGCCGCGGTAGGTCTGGAGAAATTGGGCGATCGCAAGTTTGGCGATCTCTCTGGAGGACAGCGGCAGCGTGTGCTGTTCGCGCTCGCGATCTGCGGCGATCCCGATCTGCTGTTTCTCGACGAGCCTACGGTCGGACTCGACGTGGAAGCGCGCCGCATGTTGTGGGATGAGATTCGGCGCATGGTATCGCGCGGCAAGACCGTGCTGTTGACCACTCATTACCTGCAGGAAGCGGATGAACTCGCGGATCGCGTCGCCGTCATTAATCAGGGCGAAATCATTGCGCAGGGGACTCCGTCGCAAATCAAAGCAAACACCGCGGGCAAGAGGATTCGCTGCATCACGAGCCTGAGCGTGAACCTGCTACGCCAGATTCCGGGTGTCACTGAAGTGAAAGAGGATCGCGAGGCCGTTGAACTTCACGCGTTGGCCGCCGAGCCGATCGTGCGCGAACTGCTGGCCCGGGACGCGAACCTCACGGGCCTTGAAGTCACCAGCGCGGGACTGGAAGAAGCCTTTCTGGCGCTGACGCACGATTCGGGACGCGAAGGCAATCATTCGAACTGACCAACGGGATTCACCTGCGAGGGAGGAACTTATGAGTACCGCAACCATGACCTTGAGCAGCACACGAGTTGAGCGTTCACCGCGACATACGGCGACGATCTATGCGAAGGAAGCCAAGTACGAGTTCCTGAAAAACCTGCGTCTCCGTGTGTACACGGCATCAGTACTCAGCTTTCCGATCATGTTTTATGTACTGTTCGGTCTGGTGTTATATGCCAGGCAGAGCATTGGCAGCACGAGCGCACCCGCGTACCTGATCGCGACCTATGGCACGTTCGGCGTGATGGGCGCATCGTTGTTTGGAACGGCGGCGGGCCTGGCATCCGACCGAGGCCTGGGGTGGCTGCAGGTGAAGCGCGCCAGTCCGATGCCGCCGTTTGCCTATTTCACAGCCAAAGTCATCACCAGCATGATCTTCAGCACGATCATCGTGCTTGCGCTCTTTACGCTTGGAATCACTATGGCCGGAGTGCGCATGCCGGTCGCCGATTTTGCCAAATTGCTGGGAACCTTGGCGCTGGGTTCGCTTCCGTTCTCTGCGATGGGATTGGCTCTCGGCTATTTCACCGGGCCGAACTCGGCGCCCTCGACGATCAACCTGATTTATTTGCCCATGTCGTTCTGCAGCGGATTGTGGGTGCCCTTCATGTTCCTGCCGAAGGTGGTGCGTCAGATTGCGCTGGCGCTGCCTCCGTATCACCTGTCGCAACTGGCGCTGGGGATCGTCGGTGGAGGGCACAGTGAATCGAGCGCTACGCACTGGGAAGTGCTGGCGGCCTTCACCATGATCTGCCTGAGCGTGGCGCGCATCGGCTTCCAGCGCGATCAGGACAAAATGTACGGCTAGAAAATGTACGGCTAGAAGGTGCAGCGCGGATTACGCCTTCAGCCATTGAGGAACAGCGGGAGTGGGTCATGAGTATGGATGCGAAAAAATCGATAGGCTGGTCGGCGATCCTGATCGCCATGGGAATGGCGGCGCTCTATGGGGGAGCGAAGTGGCTGACGCTGCTCATCCCTGCCGCGTTGCTGGTGTGGTATGCGGCCAAGCCCACACTTAGAACTGGCCGGAATTGACGAGAGGGTTGAAAATATAGATATGCCGTTCCTGGGTTCGCGGGAATTCGATGGAGAGGAAGCTAAGCCGCGCGGTTGGTCGCTGAAACTGCGGCCGATTCGGTCCGCGATCCACGACCGAGATCACGGATGGGGTCCTCTGCTCTGGTGGCTCTACCTCGGTTTTTTCTTTGTTCAGCCCGCCGTAGAACACGTCAGCCGAACCAAGTGGCTCTTCGACATCCTCGGAGCCGCGATCTTCTTAGTTCTGTATTGGGGAATTTTCCTGCTGGAAAAGCCGCGCCCGTTGATCCACGTCGGCGGCATGCTGTTGCTTGGGGTCCTGTACTTTCCGTTCAATGCGGGTGGATGCACGTTCTTTATCTTCGCCGCCGCCATGGTTCCATTCATGGTCAGTACTCAGGTTCGCGCCATCGCGGGACTCGGGTTGATCGGGTCTGTTGCCTTGATCGAAGGGCTTGTGTTGCACAAGAGCGGATGGGAGCTGTTTTGGGCGGCAGGCTTTCCCATGTTCATTGGCGCTGGAAACATTTTTTTCGCCGAGCGCAATCGCATGAACTGCCAATTGCGCAGGGCGAACGAAGAGATCGAGAACCTGGCGAAAGTCGCGGAGCGGGAACGCATCGCGCGCGACCTGCATGATGTGTTGGGCCACACGCTCTCGGTCATAACATTGAAGTCGGAACTTGCGGGCAAGTTGATCGACCGCGATCCGGAGCGGGCAGGAAAAGAAATCCGCGAAGTTGAGGAGATCTCGCGCCAGGCCTTGACCGATGTGCGCGACGCGATTCGCGGATACCGCACGAAAGGTTTGGCGGCAGAACTGGCGCAAGCCAAGTCCACGCTGGAGACCGCGGGCCTCGCGGTGCAATGTGACGCGGCCACCACGGTGAAGTTGCCAGCGATGCAGGAGAGCGTTCTTTCCCTCGCGGTGCGCGAGGCCGTGACCAATGTGGTGCGCCACGCCCAGGCCCACAGTTGCCGCATGCGCCTCGAACAGGAAAATGGAAGCTGCCGCCTGGAGATTCACGATGACGGCTGTGGCGCTTCGAATGGCGAAGGCAACGGGTTGCGCGGCATGCGCGAGCGCGTGGAAATGCTGGGCGGGACGTTGCAGCGCAGCACCGAATCCGGCACCACGTTGACCATCACGCTGCCGCTGAAAGAAGTGGCGCCGCAGGGCGAAGGCAGCCGAAATTGAATCCGTCATACAAGGAAGGCAGCAAGGGAAGCGGCAGAGAAAACGCCAGGGAAGGCCGCAAGACCATCCGCGTGGTTCTGGCCGAAGATCAGGGGATGGTGCTCGGGGCGCTCGCCGCACTGCTTGAAATTGAGGGTGACATTTCGGTGGTTGCTAAGGCAGCCAACGGAAGAGAGGCTCTCGAAGCTGTGCTTGCGCACAAGCCCGACGTTTTCATCACCGACATTGAAATGCCGCACATGAGCGGCCTCGACGTGGCGGCGGAGTTGAAGCGCCGCCGGACCGGGACGCGCGTCGTGATCGTTACGACATTCGCGCGCTCCGGATACTTGCGCCGCGCGCTGGAATCCGGAGCCTCGGGTTATCTGCTGAAAGACATGCGCGCCGAAGAACTCGCGGATGCTGTGCGCCGCGTGCATCAGGGATTGCGCGTGATTCATCCTGAACTCGCGACCGAAGCCTGGGGCGAAATGGATCCACTCACCGACCGCGAACGGCAGGTGCTGCGTCTGGCGGGCGAAGGCATGGCCAGCGGCGACATCGCGGGAGAGTTGGGCCTGTCGGATGGCACGGTGCGGAATTATCTTTCCGAAGCGATCAGCAAGTTGGGTGCGAGCAATCGCGTCGAGGCGGCGCGGATCGCGAGAACCAAAGGCTGGCTCTAGCCGGAGCCTGCCCGCTTCCGAGGCGCGTGGCTCACGAGCGTTCGAGATTCCAAGGCCACGGGAATCTTCTCTTTCCCTCGTCCTCCCAAGAGTAGAATGGCGCGTGTCCAACTATCGCGCCACCTCATCCATCCTGATTTTCCTGATCGCGTGCTGTTCCTTTTCGCTCGCCGCCGACTCACTGAAGGAGTTGCCGCAAAAAGCGGTCGAGCGGTCACAACTCACCTCGCCGGGTTCTCGCCCCTTCGCGCTCAAAGCGAAGGTGGTGGAGACCACTAATCCCTCGAACGCCAACTATCAGGCCGAGATCGAAGAGTCCTGGGTGGCGCCCAATAAGTGGCGGCGGGTGGTGAAGACGTCCACGTTTTCAGAGACGCTCATCGTGAACGGCGATAAAACCAGCGAGCAGATCACGGGCGATTACTACCCCAACTGGCTGCGCACGCTCGTGGCCGCGATGTTCGATCCCGGGGCGGCGTTGAAGGGCGTCGATCTGTCCCATTCGTCGGACAACCCGATGATTGGCGGATCCAAAGTGTGCCGGCGCTTTATGTTCCTGGCCGGGATTCCGCCGGTCAGTAACAAAGTATTTTCCAGCTTCTGTTTCGACGATGGGCTAATGGATTTTGTGGCGAAACCCGGCTATGAAGCCGTTTATAAGGACTACAAAACGTTCGCGGGCAAACACGTGGCACGGAAGATCAGCGAAGCGATCGAATCAGGAACCGTCGTGGAAGCGAGCATTGAAGACCTCGAAGAACTCAAGGCACCCGATGAGTCCATGTTCGTGATTCAAGGCGCGAGCGCTCCGTTGCAAACCATTCGGGCCGATGAGTCCACACTGCGCAGCCTTGCCCTGAACACTCCCAATATCGTCTGGCCCACAGGTCATAGTGGTCAGGACAAGGGCACTCTGAGTCTTTACGTTTGCGTCGACCGGAGCGGCCACCCGCGGGAAATCTACGAACTCAATTCCAGCAATCCGGGATTGAGCGATGCGGCGCGGGATCAGGTGATGAAGTGGGAGTTCAAGGCCGCGGTGACCCAGGGAGTTCCGGTGCAAGTGGAATCCATTCTGACCTTTGCGTTCAATACGGCGGGTGCCAATCACAAATGAAGATCGCCGCTGTTTCGCTGTGCGTACCTCCAGGCCAGGAGTGTTGAAAAATCTTACAGCGGTTGATTAGAAAACCAACGTGCCTGATTCCTCACTTGTTTTCGCGTGCCGTTCTGTTATAAAAACCAGCGGGCGTTAGCATTCCAACCCATTTCGTGAATACATCGGCAATCTGCCGTGGGACCCGTTCCCGCCGTCTGCTCGCGTTCGCGAGTTCAAGGGAGATCCTCATGATCCGCACCGTCAAAGCCGTCTCCGTGTCGTGCCTTGTCCTCCTGCTCTCGGCCCTTTGCTTCGGGCAAGGTGGCGCATCCACCGGGGATCTGCATGTGACCGTGAAAGACCCAAAGGGCAATCTGGTCGCCAATGCGACGGTCACCGCGCGGGACGCCGCCAAGGGCGTGGAGCGCATTGCGACCAGCGACGGACAGGGCGGCTACAGCGCACAACTGCTACCGCCGGGGACATACTCCGTAACAGTTGATGCGCCGGGTTTCGGCGGGATCCTCAACACCGGGGTCGTGATCACAGTCGGCGGCTTGGTTGAGCTTCCGGTCACGCTTGCCGTCGCGACTGGCAAGGAAGTCGTCGAAGTCACATCGCAGGCGGAACTGGTCGAGACCTCGCGCAGTTCGACCACCGACACCATCGGCCAGCGGCGTATCGACAATCTTCCCATCAACGGCCGCAACTACATCAACTTCACGCTGACCGATTCGCAGGTCGTGCGCGACAATGCGCCCAACACTGGTGCCGCGCCTACTTCCGGCCTCAACATGAGCGGCCAGCGGGCGCGCTCGAACCTCGTCAACGTAGACGGCTCCGACGCCACCGACAACTCGACCAACGGCGTGCGCTCCACGGTGTCGCAGGAGGCCGTGCAGGAATTTCAGATCATCACCAACAGCTACGCCGCTGAATATGGACGCGCTTCCGGTGGCGTGGTCAACATCATCACGCGCTCGGGAACGAACGCCTTCCACGGCGACGTCTTCGGATTTATCCGTGATCGCAACCTGCAGGCGGTCAATCCCTTCAGCACCGTTCCTAACCCGGCTTACACGCGGGTGCAGGCAGGCATTGCTTTTGGCGGACCGATCAAGAAGGACAAAACGTTCTTCTACTTTGCCTACGAGATCACGCGCCGTCACGAGACGGGATTCTCCGCCATCGGCCAGGATTGCACGACCAGCGGCGGCCAAACCTGTTTCGGACTCAGTCCCTTCGACGCTTCGGCCTATTTCGGTGCGCCTGCCGGTAGCGTCGTCCTGCCCCTCACGCCCGACCAGGCATCATTCCTGAGCAACCCTGCGGTTGCGGGCACCGCGGCTGTCAGCCCAGCGTATGCGGCAGAGGTCGGACAGTATGCCGCGCTTGTCGGCGCGTCGTCCGGCATGGCAGTCAACGGCGCGTGGCCAGTTGGTCTGACCGGAGGTTTCCCCGGAATCGGCGGGTTCCCCACCAGTTGCACCACGCCGGGAAGCTGCTTCGTGCCAGGCTCCTACCAGACGCTGAATTCGCAGATCGGCAACTTCCCCGTGTTTGAGGGCACCAGCCTCTACTCCCTGCGCATCGACCACAACTTCAACAACAACAATCGTCTCACTCTGCGCGGCAACGTCAGCCCCAGCACCGTCACCGGCATCGAAGTCAGCGGTCAGGACCAACCGGCCGGACAGAATGCCTACTCGCGCACTTCCCAGCAAACGTATCGGGACGTAACCGGAGCTTTGCAGGACACCTGGACGATCGGCGCGAACCGGGTCAATGAATTCCGCTTCCAGTACGCTCGCCGCGGACTCTCCTACTTCTACAACACGGCAATTCCCGGAGGCGCCGATCCGGCCGTAAATATTCCCGGCTTCGCCTATTTTGGCCGCGAGCCCTATTCGTACATTCAGCGCGTGGAGCAGCGCTACCAGTTCACCGACAACTTCACCTGGACCGTCGGCCGCCACAGCATGAAGTTTGGCGGGGACGTCAACTATCTCCCCCTCACCGCAACCTTCACCGTCAACTACGGCGGCGTGTATGACTTCGGCGCGTTCAGCGCGGCCGCGCTGGGCTTCATCAATCCCGCTCCCGGCGGCCTTCCCGATTTCCCATCGCTTTCCCCGGTGCAGTCCTACGGCGCGGGTCTTCCCGGCGACTTCATTCAGGGCATCGGCAGCCCGACCGACTCGTTCAAGAACATTCCGATCGGCGCGTTCTGGCAGGATTCCTGGCGCGTGACTCCCACCGTCACGCTGAATTACGGCCTGCGCTATGACGTCGAGATCCCTCCGAAATTCACGCCGCCTCAAGGACTGGCTCTTCCCGCCTACAACCTGCTCGGTTTGCAAAAAGGAATTCAAACTGACTGGAACAATATCCAGCCCCGCATCGGCATGGCCTGGGATCCAAGCGGGGTTGGCAAGACGGTCGTGCGCGCATCCTACGGTATGTTCTACGACCACCCGCTTCTCGGCTTGTACTTTCTCGGTGACGCCTCCGACGGTTCGTCCAGCGGACAGTTGGCGTTTGGCGGTACGTCCGCCTGCTCAACCCCCGGCAATCCGGGAAACCTGAACGCGATCACAATTTTCCAGGGACTCCCGATCAATCAGCCGAGTCTAGCCAATCCATGCGCAGCCACGCTCAACCCAGGCACAGCCAGTGCCCTTGGATACCTGCCCAACCAGCAGCAGTTTCAAGCTCAGAACTTTCCCCAGTCTGTCTTTCTCAACCAGAACTATCTGAACCCATCCACATTCCTGCCGCTCGGCTTCCAACCTTTCGGCTACCCGCAGTCCAAGAACTTCGTCTACGCATATTCGCAGCAGGCAAACATCACTCTGGAACAGGACCTCGGCCACGGTTACGCTCTCAGCATTGCTTACAATCTCAACCTTGGACGGCATCTGAACCGTCCTATCAACGCCAATACGATTCGCGGCGACTTGATGGTCGCAAACTTCAACGCAGCGCTCGCCGCTGGGCAAACTCCGGCCAGCCCGTTCACGGTAAGCGGTTGCGGCGCGACGCCGGCAGGCGTGCCTTATGTCGACTCCTCGCTGATGAATTTCTTCCGTCCCGGCGGTTTGAATCCGTCCATCGCCGCTCTTTATCAGAACGTCATCCCGGGAGGCGCAGCCTGCGTGGGCCTCGCGCAGCAGATCGTGCAAGGTCTGTCGAGTCAGGGATTCAATGCCAACTGCGACCCCACTACGTTCACCGGCTGCGTCCCCTTCGGCGACATGGACGCCAACTACTCCAGCGGCAGTTCCAACTACAACGGCCTCACCACCAACCTGCGCAAGCGCTTCAGCAACCATTACGAATTCCTGGCGTCGTACACCTGGTCACATGCCATCGATGATTCCACCGACTTGCAATCGACTCTCACGCCACAAGACAGCTACTACCCCGGCAACGATCGCTCGACCTCGCTCTTCGACCAGCGCCAGCGCTTCGTCTTCAGCGGCGTTTACCAGAGTGGAACGATTGGCGGCCACGGTTTTGTTGGCAAGTTCTTCAGCGACTGGACCGTCGCTCCTCTGATCGATGTCTCTTCCGGGCGTCCCTTCAACATCATCACCGGCAACGGGGACAACCTTCAGCTCTCGTCTCTGACCGGCCGGCCCAACACCTTCACGAATCCCGCTTGCGGCCCGGTTTACCAAACGAAGTATTCGCCGACCGGACAATTGCAGGAGCCTTGTATCCTCCCGTTCGTGCTGACCGGAACCAATCCGACCCTGCTGCAACTTGATGGCACGCTCGGGCGCAATGCCGGCACCACTCCCTGGACCGTGTTCAACGACCTGCGCGTCGCCAAGCGCATCAACTTCACCGAGCGCTTCAGCATGGACCTGATCACCGACATGTTCAACCTCGCCAACAAGGTCAACGTCTCCGCCGTCAGCCCCCTCTGCAGCAGTTCCTCATGCAACGCGGGACAACCCACGGCCGATTACGACATGCGCCAATTCCAGTTCGCCATCAAGCTGAACTGGTAGAAACCTCTCGGCCTTGTCGTTCCGAGGCGGGAGCCTTCTTGTTTGAGCCTTGTCATTCTGAGGCGGGCGCCTTTTGCCCGCCGAAGAACCTATGCAACTCTGGCGCCATCACCTCCGCCGCAGCGCTCGACGAACCTGTCCATAAATTTGTGGGGACAGCCGCCATCGGCTGTCCGCCGAGCGAAGCTCGGCGAAGGCACTCCCCAGTGGAGAATTCCGTAGCTTAAGCCAGTAAAATTAAGTTCGTATCCCGAAAGACCGAGCCATGAACGATCCCAACCTGTTGCCCCCGTTACCAACCGCCCCGGAGCCAACATCGCCGCCCTCACCGCCCCACACGCTCTTCCGTGGACCCAACGGCATCCGCGCCGGCTGGCGCGTGCTGATCTTCCTGGCACTCATCGTTGCGATCGGAATCCTCTTCGCGATTCCCTTCGCACTGATGCGCGTCCTGAACAAAGCCGGCGATCAATCGGAAGTGGCCATTGCCGTCTCCGGCCTCACTCCCCTCGGTCTTAGCATTACCGAAGGAGTTCTCTTCGTCATCCCGTCACTTGCCGCGCTCATCATGGCGCGCATCGAACGCCGCAAGTACGGTCAGTACGGCCTGCCCGCCCGCTTCGCTTTTCGCCAGGATTTCTGGATCGGCCTCCTGATCGGATTCCTCTCGATCAGCAGCACCCTGCTCGGCATCTTCGCCTTCCACGGATTCCACCTCACCGGTCTGGCAATTCACGCCAGCACGATCGTATCCGCGACAGCGGCATGGGGCACCACGTTCGTGATCGTCGGTCTTGCGGAAGAGTTTTTGTTTCGCGGATACCTGCAATACACTCTCACCACCGGCATGCGATTCTGGCCGGCGGCCATCGTGCTCTCCTGCCTGTTCGGGTTAGCTCACAAAAGCAATCCCGGAGAGACCTGGTACGGCCTGGTCTCTGTCGTGCTCTTCGGTTTGCTGTTCTGCCTGATCCTGCGCCGCACCGGCAACCTGTGGTGGGCCGTCGGATTCCACGCAGGATGGGATTGGGGACAGACGTTCTTCTATGGCGTAGCCGACAGCGGCATTCCGCCCTATCACAATCTGTTCGGCTCAGTTTTCCACGGACCGAACTGGCTGACCGGCGGCAGCGTCGGCCCCGAAGCCAGTGTGTTTACTCCGATCGTGCTGGCGATCGTCGCCGTCCTGTTCACGCGCGTCTACCGCGAAAACCGATATCAGACTTCGGACCTCAGACCTCAGATCGGCATAAGACAAACCGCCGAGAGAGGTTATGAAGCCGGAAGCCGGAAGCCGGAAGCCGGAAGCCGGAAGCCGGAAGTCCGACGTCCGAAGTCCGGTGTTAGACTCTTCTTTTCCCATCCTTGGCGCTTGCCCGGAGCCATTCCCCAATGTCCGAAACTCAAAATCCCACTGCGCGGACGCGTGTCGTCCGCGAAGCCGATCGCGCTGTCTACGATCGCGAAACCGTGTACCGCATTCTCGATGAAGGATTTCTCTGCCACGCCGGCTTCGTGGTCGACGGCCAGCCCTTCGTCATTCCGACCTCCTACGGCCGCAAGGACGCGAGCCTCTACATTCACGGATCCGCCGCCAGCCGCATGCTGCGCCAACTCAAAGACGGCGTGCCCGTTTGCATCACCGTGACGCTGCTCGAAGGATTGGTGCTCGCCCGCTCGATTTTCAATCATTCCATGAACTACCGCTCCGTGGTTGTGCTGGGGAAAGCGACGCTGTTGGACAATCCCGAAGAAAAGCTGGAAGCTCTACGAATTCTTTCCGAACACATTCTGCCCGGCCGCTGGGCCGACTCCCGCCAGCCCAACGAACGCGAACTCAAAGCCACGTCGGTGCTGCGCGTCCCGATCGAAGAATTCTCCGCAAAAGTGCGCCAAGGCCCCGCCATCGACGACGAGCCAGACTATGCGTTCCCCACCTGGGCTGGAGTCATCCCGCTGGAAATGGTGGCTGGCACGCCGATTGACGACGCAAGATTGTTGCCGGGGAAAGATGCGCCCGCTTACGCGAAGCACTACACGCGCAGGCGCTAACGGAAGACGCTTGACACCGAAGGTAAAGATCATTATCCTTACAGTAAAGGTATACGGTAAAGATGAATAATTCCAGCACAATCAGCAGCAAGGGCCAGATCACGATTCCGCAAGAGGTTCGGAAGCGACTCGGTTTGGAACCCGGCGACCGGGTCGAATTCGTGGTAGAGGAAGGCCGCACCATTGTCCGGCCAGCGCGCTCGGAGGCCAATCCCTACCAGAAGTACGTCGGAATCGCCGGCCCGTTCCCCGGAGGGGAAGAAGGAATTAGGGCTTGGATCGATGAAATGCGAAGCGATAAAGACTACGAATAAAGCTTGCCAATGAGGACGGCTCTTGACACGAATATCCTATCCCTTCTTTGGTCGGGAGAACCGTCGGCGACCAGCGTCGCCACTCAGTTGTCAGAGGCTCGTGCGCAAGGAGCGCTCGTGGTAAGCGCGCCCGTCTTCGTCGAACTTGCGGCCATGCCCACGATCAATGTACAGCGCGTTGAGAAGCTCCTTGGGGAGATGTACATCGCCGTCGACTTCGATCTTGGAGAAGACGTCTGGCGACTCGCCGCAACCAGCTTCGCGGCGTATGCCATTCGCCGCCGCCGCTCCGGCGGCGGTTCGCCAAAGCGCCTGCTGGCAGATTTCACGATCGCGGCGCATGCACTGCTGAAAGCTGACCGGCTCATGACCCGCGATGCCAATCGGTATGCCCAGGATTTTCCCAACCTGCGGCTGATTTGATGGCATCGACACCGCCTGGCATCCTTCACGGGATCAGCAGCAGCTTCCCCGCCACCTTCCGCGCTTCCATGTCCTGATGCGCCTGCGGAGCCTCCGCCAGCGGATACGTCTTCGCAATCCGCACTTTGAGTTTGCCATTTGCGATCATCGCGAACAGCGCTCCCGTGCGCGCCAGCAATTCCTCGCGCGTCGCCGTGAAATGCGCCAGCGTGGTACGCGCCATGTACAGCGATCCTTTCTCCGACAGCTTCGCCGGATCCACCGGAGGCACCGGGCCGCTCGACATTCCATAGAGTACGAGCATTCCGCGCAATCGCATCACATTCAGGTTCTTTTCGAATGTCGCCTTGCCCACGCCGTCATACACCACGTCGACGCCTTTGCCGCCAGTGAGTCGCTTCACTTCAGGTTCGAAATCCTGCTTCGTGAAAATGATCACTTCATCCGCGCCCGCCTCGCGGGCCAATTTGGCTTTCTCCTCGCTCGAAGCCGTGCCGATCACGCGCGCTCCGATGGCACGGGCCATCTGCACCAGCAGCAATCCGACGCCGCCCGCGGCAGCGTGCACCAGCGCCGTCTCGCCGGCTTTCAATTTGTGCGCGTCATTCGCCAGATAGTGTGCAGTCAGCCCGTGCATCATGGCCGCAGCAGCCTGCTCGTCGGTAATGTTTGCGGGCACGGGAACCAGACTGTCCGCACTGGCCGCGACATATTCAGCGTACGACCCCAACGATCCGCTCCACGCCACGCGATCGCCAACCTTCACCGTCTTCGCTTGCGCGCCCACCGCAGATACAACGCCCGCACCTTCCTGCCCCGGGATAAACGGCAGCGGCGTCCGCAAGCTTCCATCACGAAAGTGCCCGTCAATCGAGTTCACTCCGGAAACAGACACCTTCACCACCGCCTCGTTCGGCTTCAGCTGTGGGACGGACATTTCGGCAAGCTCCATCACCTCTGGCCCGCCCGTACGCTGCACGCGAATTGCTCTCATTGAATGATCCCTTAATCAGGCTTGTAATCGATAAGCGATTGTCATCCTGAGGCCCGCGTCCTTTGCGGGCCGAAGGATCTATGGACTTGTTGGCAGCACCGGCGGCGCCGGGAGATTGCACAGATCCTTCGCGGCAAAGAACGCCACTCAGGATGACAAATCAGATAGAAGACTTACGGGATCAGCAGCAACTTCCCCGTCGTCTTCCTGCCTTCCAGATCACGATGCGCCCGCTGCACCTCGGCCAAGGGATAGGTATGCTCAATCCGCAGCTTCAGTTTCCCCGCGGCCATCATGCCAAAGACCGCGCCGGACCGCGCCACTAACTCGTCCCGCGTGACGATGTAGTTCACCAGCGTCGGCCGCGTCACATAGAGCGAGCCCTTCTGCGACAACTGAATCAGATCAAACGGCGGCACCGCTCCGCTCGATCCACCAAACAGCACCATCATCCCGCGCGGCCGCAGAACGTTCAGCCCCTTCTCAAAGGTCGTCTTGCCCACCGAATCGTAAACCACATCGACGCCCTTGCCGCCGGTCAGCCGTTTGGTCTCGACTTCAAAGTCGGATTGCGTGTAAAGAATCACGTCATCCGCTCCCGCTTCTCGCGCCAGCTTCGCCTTCTCGTCGGTCGAGACCGTCGCAATCACGCGTGCGCCGATGTTGTGCGCCATCTGCACCAGCAGCAGCCCCACGCCGCCCGCCGCCGCGTGCACCAGCGCGGTCTCGCCACGCTTCAACGGATACGTATCGTGCGACAGATAATGCGCCGTCATGCCCTGCAGCATCGCCGCGGCGGCCTGCTGGTCCGTCACTCCCGACGGAACCGGCACCAGGCGGTCCGCGGACAGCGCCGCATATTCGGCATACGATCCCAGCAGCCCGCTCCACGCCACGCGGTCGCCGGGCTTCACCGACTTCACATCGGCGCCCACAGCCGTCACCACTCCCGCGCCTTCCTGCCCGAGCACAATCGGCAGGGCAGCCTTGTAGCGCCCTTCGCGGAAGTACACATCAATAAAGTTCACACCCGAAGCGGCCAGCTTCACCACCGCTTCATTCGCCTTCGGCTGTGGAACCGGCAACTCCACCAGTTCCATCGCCTCCGGCCCGCCCGGTTGCTTGACCTCGATCGCTTTCATGATGAATTGGATTCTACTAGGAATTGTTGGGGACTTTGGGCGGCGTCTTCGGATCATCGAGCCCGGCCGCGGCCAGCAGCGCTTTCCCAAATTCTTCAGCGGAAATCTGGAAAGCCTGCGTCCCGTCCGAACTCGCTACGTTCCCTTCTCCTTCGACGCGAATGTCCGGCACGAACCGGTAGCCGCGCCCCACCACGGTTTGCAGGTATTGTGGCTGCGCCGAATCGTCCTCCAGCGCGATGCGAATTTTTCGGACTGCAGTATTGATTCCCTGCTCGATGTCGACGAAGACGTCCTTGCCCCACAACTCGCCGGCGATCTGCTCTCGCGTCACCAACTGGCGATGGTGTTCGACGAGGTACATCAGGAGTTGCAGGGGCAGGCCTTCCAGGCGCACGGGACTCCCGCCGCGGCAGAGTTGAAAGCGGCCAAAGTCCAATTCGAATTCAGCGAACCGAACTTTCTTCTCGGGCATGCCTGAAACCGACCCCGGAAATTGCAATCAATTCTTGTCCTCCTCTTCCGCCCTGTCAACTCTCCCCGCCACTTCTTCAGATCAATTGAGATCGCTTCAGACAGTCTCCATGGACCTTTTTGCTGGCGGGGAGCAAGATCGCTTCACTTCCGCAGTGGCGGAACAAAATTTTGGGAGGTGAGTGATGAAATACGGGACCCGGTTTCTCATGCTGACGTTGACCTTGCTGCCTATGCTGGCCGCCGCTCAGATTCAACCCGACACCAAGATCCAGGCTCAGGTCCCGTTCGATTTCGTCATCGGATCCAAGCTTGTCCCGGCCGGCCAGTTCAGTGTGCAGTCGGCAGCCCCCGGCGCCATCACTCTGGCCATGCGCAACCCCGACGCCAAGATCAACATGGTGGCCAACCCCACCCGAGTCGAGAGTAAGCAACCGGCTCCCACCAACGCGCTTGTGTTCCATAAGTACGGACACCGCTACTTCCTCTGGGAAGTGAAGGTCGAAGGCTCTCGGACCATGTACCAACTGCCGGAAGGCAAGGCCGAAGCCGAGCTCCGAGCTCAGAATGTGCAAGCACCGGAAGAGGTCTTACTCGCCCTGAAGTAGTTTTTCTGGCCACAATCGAAATGGGTACGGGACGCTGACCCGTACCCGTTTTGCTGCCTCCCAAACTCTGTGCCAATCCGCCCCCCCGATGCCCATTGGCCGGATCGTCTGCCCCCGGCCCTGACCGACTCTGCTACACTTGCACGTCTTCCCGCAAGGAGCTCCATCATGGCAGAAACCAAGCCACAGAATCTGGCGAATCATGCGCGCTTCGACCCGCCCTTCCACTTCTTCATTCTTCCTATCTTCGTACTGGGATTGATTCTGACCCTTGTGCACTTTTTCGCTCATATCACGCACGGCGACCTCCGCGATCACATTCACGCAGTCCTGCTGATTCTCCTGGCGGTTGCGTTCCTGCTCCTGGCGTTCAAAGTGCGCCTCTACTCACTCAAAGTGCAGGATCGCGTCATCCGCCTGGAAGAGCGCCTTCGTCTGACCCAGCTTCTGCAGGAACCATTGCGCTCGCGTATCCCCGAACTGACGGTAGACCAGCTCTGCGGACTGCGTTTCGCCTCCGATGCCGAGATTCCGAAACTCGTCGAGCGCACGTTGAAGGAGAACCTGAAGCGCGCCGACATCAAAAAAGCGATTCAGAACTGGCGTGGGGATTACTGGCGGGTGTAGAAATGCGGATGTAGAAATAAGGGCCTAGGACTTCCAACCTCAGGCGTCGGACCTCGGATTCCCCACACGCTCCCCGGGATCCGACGACACGCGACCGTCTGAGGCGACAAGGAGTTGATCTTATGGCTTCGCTGACCGATGCTCTGGTCAAGCAGTTGCTCGCTGGGCGATACATTGCCTCGCTCGCCACCGAGAGTCCGAACGGCTCCATTCACATGGTCGCCGTGTGGTTCTGGTTCGATGGCTCCCGCGTTTTTGTGGGGACGTCGTCGCGCAGCCGCAAAGCGCGAAACGTACAGGCCAAGCCGACGGCTACCTTGATGATCGACGCTCGCGACCTTGCTGCAACTTGCGGAGTCACCATCGCCGGGGCCGCGCGCATCCTGGTCGGCGACGCGTCGCGGCAGAAGAATGCGGAAATTCACCGGAAGTACTTGAGCACTGCCGCCCTGGCCGACCCGAAAGTCGGTCCGGTATTTGCCGCGTTCGATGATGTCACCATCCAGATCGCACCGGACTCGGTGATTGCCTGGGACATGCGCGATCTCGACCGCCAGTTTTTCGGCGGCGCGATCGGCAGCCACCCGACATACCTGTTACCGCTGGAGCCGTGAAAGCAACGCAGCACCTGAATTGAGGACCAACTTAGGTCCCGACGACAACCGGAGAAGATCAACCGTCATCCAAACACGGAAGCCGGAAGCCGGGTAACCGCCCGGCCCCGGTGCCGAAAGTAACCACCATCGTGCCTTTTCGGCGATTGACCCCAGAGCGGCCATCCGCGTACGATTTGGTAGGATTTAGCCAACGTCACCCAAGGAGAGCACGCAACTCATAGAGAAATATGCGATTTATGAACCTCTATGTCCCGACGGCGGTAATCGGCTCTCTGCTGCTGGTGGCCTCTGCCTGTCAGACGGCGCAGAAACCAGTTTCTCTTCTGCCGCCCGGAGGCGCACCGGCTCTTAAGACCGCTGCCCCGCCCGTTCCGGCACCCGGTCCGCAGGCTGAGGTCGCGCAGCCGCAAGAAACTCCAGCCCAGAAACCAGATTCCACCGAAGTCGCCACTCCCGCCCAGGCTTCTGTTCCCGATCCCGTCGGCGATCTGATCGCCCGGGCCGAAAAGGAATACCAAGCCGGACTGGCCAACCATCAGGCTGGCAAAATCGAAGACGCCAAGCAGAATTTCGACAATGCGCTGAACGCTCTGCTGAGCAGCAATCTTGACGTCCGCTCCGACGAGCGCCTGGAGAAGGAATTCGACCGTATCGTCGCCGGAGTCAACGAGCTCTACCCGGGCGGCACTGCTGCCGATGCCGCGTCATCGCAAGATGCCCAGCAGAAATCGGAACCGGCGCCCATCGACACCACCAACGAACTCACCCCAGCCGCCGACGCCGGCGTCAAGGCCAAGGCACAAGCCGAAATCAAGAACACGCACTCTGACCTGCCGCTGATGATGACCGACCAGGTCGCCGGTTACATCACCTACTTCTCGGGTCACGGACGCGGCGTCTTCGAGCGCGCCTTTGCCCGCTCCGGCCGCTACCACGACATGATCGTGTCGACCTTCAAGCAGGAAGGCATCCCGCAGGATCTGATCTATCTCGCGCAGGCCGAATCCGGATTCCATCCGCTGGCGGTTTCACGCGTGGGAGCCCGCGGCATCTGGCAGTTCATGGCCAGCCGGGGACGTGGCTACGGCCTCTACCACAACATGTGGGTCGACGATCGCCAGGATCCCGAGAAATCCACGCACGCCGCCGCTCGCCACCTGAAAGATCTCTATAACCAGTTCGGCGACTGGTACCTGGCCATGGCCGCGTACAATTCCGGCCCCGGCACCGTGCAAGCCGCCGTGAAGCGCACCGGATACGCCGACTTCTGGGAACTCTACAACCGCAACGTCCTTCCCAAGGAAACCAAGAACTACGTGCCCATTATTCTGGCCGTGACCATCATGGCCAAGAATCCGTCGCAATACGGATTGGACGAAGTGGTGATGGAGAAGCCGGATGATTACGACACCATTACCATCACCTATCCGGTTGACTTGCGGCTGGTCGCCGAGTGCGTCAATTCCACTCCAGGCGAATTGCAGGACCTGAACCCCAGCCTGTTGCGCCTGACCACTCCGCGCGATGGCAAGTTTGAACTGCATATCCCTGCCGGGACCAAAGATCAGTACGAAACCGCGATCAACACCGTTCCCCGGGACATGCGGCTGTGGTGGCGCTATCACACGGTTCATCCCAGCGACACGCTGGCCTCGCTGGCACACAACTACCACACCACGGCCAAATCGATCTCGGAAGCCAACCATCTCGAGGCCACAGATCTCCAAGCCGACGCCAAGCTCGTGATTCCGGTTGCGCCCGGCAAGCATCCGATGAGCGACACCGCAACCTACGCTCGCCGCATCACGCGCTACAAAGTTCACTCTGGAGACACCGTCGAAAGCGTCGCCGAGAACTTCGGCGTCTCGGCGCAAATGCTGCGCCGCTGGAATGGCATTCACGGCGACAGCCTTCACGGACGCAAAGTGTTGGCCCTGCACCTGCCAGTCTCCCCGACCGCGCACGAGAGCGAAGTAGCCTCGACGCATTCGAAGTCGAAACATCCGGGCACCACCGCAAAACCCACCGAAACGGCCGTGACGAAGCCGCCTGCCACCAAGTCGGCGCAGATTGAAAAAGAAGAGGTCGCGCAAGTCCCGGTTGTGCACCACAAAGTAAAATCCGGCGAAACCCTCTATTCGATCGCCAACGCCTACCGCACCACAGTCGCCGCTCTCAAGCGCGACAACCGCAACATCGCCGTGATCCGCCCAGGCATGATCCTGATCGTGCAAATCCCGCGCTAAGGCTCATCCTAAGAAAAAATTCATAAGAGGGTGCCCCACCCTTGTCGCGTCTTGTGCGACAGGGTGGGGACTTTGACTTCGGGTCTAGGACTCCGACTTGAGGTCCTAGCTTTCCCATCCCCGGAAATCCACAAGATAAATGTTCACAAATCACAGAGTTTTGCGGTCTCCCTGACCTAGGATCATCCCCATGCCCTGGGGACTCCAACGCATCCAGCAAGCTCGCTGTCTGCACTTCATCACCTTCAGCTGTCACACCCGAGACCCGCTCTTATCCGGTCCTCACGCTCGTGACGTCTTCGAACAAACGCTGGAACGAGTCCGAACGTGGTATGGATTCTTCGTTTCCGGCTACGTCCTCATGCCCGAACACGTCCACCTCCTGATCAGCGAACCGGAGCACAGCACACTCTCGCGGGTACTGCAGATGCTCAAGCAGAATACCGCTCACGCACTTCGTCCACCGGAGGGCAGCCCGTTCTGGCTTCCTCGTTATTACGACTTCAATGTCTGGACCGAGGAAAAGCGGGTCGAGAAATTACGCTACATGCACCGGAATCCGGTAAAACGCGGATTGGTCGAGCGCCCGGAGGACTGGCTTTGGAGCAGCTTCCGTCGCTACGCCACCGGGGTTGAGGGCATCATCGAGATCGAGTCGCAGTGGACGGCGCACAGACGGGAGCAAGCCGGAATTCAAAGTCCGATTCGATCTCAACGTCAAACTCCCCACCCTGTCGCACAAAACGCGACAAGGGTGGGGCACCCTCGGAATGAGAATTGATAAGCTTACGCGGAATGCTTGATCGACTCCCGCCCGCCGCAGGACTACAATTTGTCTGGACTTTCGGGCCCTCTCCACAATTCACCTTCCGAAGGAGAACTCATGCGACTTACAAAAATGCTCATCGTTCTGCTCATCCTCACCTTGTCGGTATCTCTGGCTCTGCCTGCCTTTGCACAGGACGGCGCCGCCACTTATAAGACCAAGTGCGCTGGCTGCCATGGCCCGGAGGGCCAAGGCAAAGTCGGTCCTGCGCTGAAAGGCACTAGCCTGACCGATGCTCAGATCACCGACCTGCTCACCAAAGGCAACGACGGCAAGAAAGCGCCGCACAAGAAAGCTCTCTCCGGGCTTTCTGCCGATGATGCCAAGGCTGTGGCTGCATTTGTAAAGACCCTGAAGTAGCTGGCAGGGCCGGCAATCCGTCTCGCGCGGACACAGAAAAACCGCGCTCCGGGCGGGAGTCCTCACCGGCTCCCGCCGTTTCCAGAGCACCGGATTTTCTCCCTCTTTTCTTTTCGCATCGCGTCGTTTCCTCTTCCCTTTTCCCAGCCTGCTGTGATAACAGGGTAGCGAGCAGCTTGTATCTGCAGTCCTTGCAGACAGCACCGAATGTCGTGCTACAATTGCGCGCCGTTCCAGCAGAAGGTTCCGGTGGTCTTTTAAATTCTTCGTGCCCGCAGCCAGGACGCACAGCCGCACCCGGCCGCCACTGAATCACAGGAGGAGCAATGACGTTCGACGATCTATCTCTCTACGCCCGCGATGAGGAAGAAGAATTCGGCGACACAGGCGCTTACAGCGAGTCGCTGGAAGAAGATTTCGAAGAGGAAGAAGAGGAAGAAGAATCTGGCATGCCGGCACCTGAATCGATCGAGCCGGAGCCCGTGTCGATTCCCGCGCCTCCTCCGCCCAAGCCCCGGCCCGCGCCGTCCGCTCCGAGCGGCGGTGGTGGCAAGCCCAAAGCCAAGAAAAAAGCCGCGGTAAAGAAGCCGGCCAAGAAGAAGCCCGCGAAGAAGAAACCCGCGAAGAAGGCTCCCAAAAAGCCTGCCAAGAAAAAAGCTGCCAAGAAACCGGCCAAGAAAAAAGCCGCGAAAAAACCGGCGAAAAAAGCCAAGAAGAAAGGCAAGAAGCGCCGTTAAGTCGGCAGCTGGCCGCGAGCACCTCCCGTAATCCGATGCTTCAGAACCGCGCCCGACAGGGCGCGGTTTTTTGTCTGTCATCCTGAGGCCCGCGCCTTTTGCGGGCCGAAGGACCTATGCAATTCTCTGGCGGCCAGGCGCTGCTGGCAGATTGCACAGATCCTTCGGACCACCAGGAACGTGGTCCTCAGGATGACAACGGGCACAGGGCTCCCGCTGTATAATTCCCGGCACCCCTGCCGGAAAGGTGCTCCATGCCAGCGAAACGCTTCCTGCCAATACGCCCCGTTTCTCTGTTCATCCTGACGACGTTCATCCTGACAACGTTCACCCTGGCGGCCCTCGCACAAAGCCCGTCGCTCGCCAAGCCGCCCGACACGCCCCAGCGCCCGGTCACGGACGAATACTACGGCGTGAAAGTCACCGATGACTATCGCTGGCTCGAGAATTGGGACGATCCCGCGGTCAAGCAATGGAGCGCCGCCGAGAATGAGCGGACCCGCGACTATCTCGATCATCTGCCCGCGCGCCCGGCGATCAAAAGCCGTCTGCGACAACTGGTCACTGCGCACTCCGTGACCTATTCCGGCCTGCAGTTTCGCGCCGGGATGCTGTTTGCCCTGAAGCACCAGCCGCCATTGCAGCAGCCCCTGCTGGTCGTGATGCAATCTCCCGATGACCCGGCCAGCACCCGCGTCATCTTCGATCCCAACGCCGCCAGCGCCAAGGGATCGCTCGCCGCCGATTTCTACGTGCCCTCGTTTGGCGGAAAGTATGTGGCCGCCGCGCTCTCGCAAAATGGATCGGAAGATGCCGAGGCGCGCGTGTTCGAGGTCGCCACCGGCAAGCAACTCCGCGACATCGTTCCCCGCGTCAACTTCGCCACCGCCGGCGGCAGCATCGCCTGGAAGCCCGACAGCTCCGGCTTCTACTACACGCGCTATCCGCAAGGCAACGAGCGTCCACCCGAGGACGCCAACTTTTTCCAGCAGGTGTACTTTCACAAGCTGGGCACTGATCCCGCGCAAGACACCTACGTCCTTGGCAAAGACTTCCCGCGCATCGCAGAGATTCAGCTGCATGCCAGCGACGACGGCCGCTGGCTGCTCGCGTCTGTCGGCAACGGTGATGGCGGCCAGTTCGCGCACTACCTCATGGACGCCGACGGCCACTGGACTCAGCTCACGCGCTTCGAAGACGACATCGTCAGGGTCAAGTTTGGCGTCGATCCCGCACTCTACTTACTCTCGCGCAAGGACGCGCCCCGTGGCCAGATCCTGCGGCTGGCGCTTTCCCATCTCGATCTCAGCCAGGCGAAAGTTGTGGTTCCGCAGTCGGCGGGCGGCGCTGATGAAGCTGATCGCGCTTCCATCGAAGACTTCGTCCCCGCATGGGGACATCTCTATGTGGTCGACATCCTGGGCGGCCCCTCGCGCGTGCGCGTCTTTGGGCAGGCCATAGTTGACCGCAATCCGGGCGGATCGATTCCTGGGTTCAGCTCCAAAGGAGAAATCCCGTTGCCCCCGATCTCCGCCGTCGGGCAACTCATCTCCATTGGCGGCGGCGATGTGCTCTTTTACGTCTCCACGTTTCTTGAGCCGCCCGTCCTGTATCGCTTCGACGCTGCTCTCGCTAGCACGACTCGCATCCCAGGAGTGCAATCCTCTGCCATCAAGTTCGACGACGCCGAAGTCGTCCGCGAGTTCGCCACCTCCAAAGACGGCACCCGCGTTCCCCTGAATATAATTCGCCTGAAAGGAACGAAGCTCGACGGCACGCATCCCGCGCTGCTCACCGGATACGGCGGCTACGGCATCAGCACGAAGCCCTTTTTCCAGGGACGGCGGGCGCGCCTCTGGCTCGACCAGGGAGGCATATTCGTGGAAGCGAATCTGCGCGGCGGCGCCGAATATGGCGAAGAGTGGCACGTGGCCGGAAACCTGACGCGCAAGCAAAATGTCTTCGACGATTTCCTGGCCTGCGCGCAATATCTCATCGACCAGAACTATACGTCGCCGGCGCATCTCGCGATCATGGGCGGCAGCAACGGAGGCCTGTTAATGGGCGCGGCCTTCACGCAGCGTCCTGATTTATTTCGTGCGGTCGTTTCCTACGTGGGTATCTACGATATGCTGCGCGTCGAACTCGATCCCAACGGCGCCTTCAACGTCACCGAATTCGGTACGGTGAAAGATCCCGAACAGTTCAAGGCGCTCTACGCCTACTCGCCCTACCATCACGTGAAAGCAGGAACCGCGTACCCCGCGATCCTGATGCCCACCGGAGAGAACGATCACCGCGTCAATCCCATGCAGTCGCGAAAGATGATCGCACTTCTGCAGGCGTCCACCAGTTCGGACCGCCCCATCCTGCTGCGCACCAGTTCGAGCGCCGGACATGGGTCGATCGGCGCGTCCCTGGACGAACAGATCGAGCAGGACACGGACGTGTTCAGCTTTTTGTTGGATCAGTTGGGGGTTCAGTACAAGTAGTCGAGGCGCAGACACAGAGCTGGCACACTTAACTATTTTAGGAATCGAAATGAATCGCGCGCTCGTTCCAAGCTGCGCTTCACTTCCTTCGTGTCCTGCTTACGAGTTCTCTGACAGGCGGATCAAAGACCTTCGCATTGGCCTGCGCCATTGCAATGCTCAGCTGATAACACTTGCCCGCGTGGAATGCACGATAGCTAGTTGCGTCGATGCCCTGGCTCATTCCCGCGCTGCTTGTCACGTAGACGTTAAACAGGACGCTCCCAATCATTGCGGGCTTCCCGACTCGATCGACATTCCAATTCGGCGATCCAGCCAGGCACTCTTTCTCCTCTTGGACGCCGATCACTCCGACAGCAAATGCCGCCGCTTGGAATGCCGGAGTATTCGTATATCGGTTGCGAGGATAGGCGAAACAGACGAGTGTGTTGTGGTTTGGGTCCGCACCGTCGTCGCAGACACCACCGTACCCACCGCAAGTGTGCTGAACCCAGTAGTAACCGTCTCCCGATCGCTGCTTCCGCTGTTCGCAGGGAGTAAGAAGTTCTGGATATCGGAACTGAAACGCGCCATCCGAACTGGTAAAAGTTTTGAGATGGGATGAGTTCTGCATGGCGGAGGGCGCCACAACGATCAATGAAAACGGGTTTGTGACAGTATGCTATGCCGAGGCGTGTGATCCAGAGGTCTTCGACCTTACTGGTGCTTGAGAGCCCGAGGATGAGTTTGACCCGGGACGCGCTTTGGCACAACGGACTGTAGCCTCCTCGTGAGGGGAGAGCACGCGAGGGAGATTCACCCTATCGGCGCGTCCTGGATCCCACGTCAAGGAGGTAGTCATGGACGTGCTGCATCTGAGATGTTGCGGTTTGGATGTACATAAGAGCTCGATTTCTGCTTGCATTTTGCTGCGTGAAGCAGGACGTGTGGAGAAACACCAGCGTCGCTTTGGCGCGATGACGCAAGAACTGCAGGAGCTTGCCGAATGGCTGCGGCAGTTCGGGGTGACGCAGGTAGCGATGGAATCCAGCGGCGTTTACTGGAAACCAGTTTGGAATATTCTGGAGGGACAGTTCACGGTAGTTTTGGCGAATGCGCAGCACATCAAGAATGTGCCGGGTCGCAAGACCGACCAGAAGGATGCGGAATGGATTGCGCAGTTGCTGCAGTATGGTCTTCTACGGGCCAGCTATGTACCCTGCGAAATCATTCGCGATCTACGCGACCTGACGAGAATGCGGGCGAGCCTGTCCCAGGAAGCCTCGCGCATTAGTAGTCGAATTCAGAAGGTGCTGGAGGACGCAAACGTAAAGCTGGCGAGCGTGGCGACCAATGTTCTCGGCAAGAGTGGACGGGCAATGCTGCAGGACATCATCTCCGGGGAAGATGATCCCGAGCACCTTGCCTCTCTCGCCCTGGGTCATCTGCGCGTGAAGATTCCGCAATTACGACTTGCTCTCGAAGGCAAGATCCGTTCCCATCATCGCTTTTTGCTTCGGCGTTTGGTCGATCAAATACAGTTTCTGGAACATGAAATTGCCTTGCTCGACGAACGTCTGGAGGAGATCGGCCGACAAAGACCGGACCTGGCGCAAGCGGTGGCTCGCTGGGACACGATACCAGGGATCGATCGAGTGGCAGCGTGGGCGCTTCTAGCCGAAATCGGTGACAACATGGCGCAGTTTCCAACCGCTGAGCATCTGGCCAGTTGGGCCGCGCTATGCCCCGGCAATCACGAGAGCGCCGGCAAGCGTTTGCACGGTACAACTCGTCAGGGCAGCCCTTGGTTGGGCCGCATGGTTTGTCAGTGCGCCTGGGCTGCTGCGCGCACCAAGAACACTTACTTGACCTCGCAGTTCAGACGCTTAGCGGCAAGACGCGGCAAGAAAAGAGCCATCATCGCGGTGGCGCACACCCTCATCGTCATCGCCTATCACTTGCAGAAGAACCAGAGCAACTATGACGATCTTGGCGGAAACTACTTCGATCGCATTCACTCCGACGGTCTAAAGCGGTACTTGGTGAAGCGGCTCGAACAACTCGGCCACAAGGTAACTCTAAATCCGATCGAAGCTGCTTAACCCCACCACCTCCACCAGTCGTTTTCGAGGGAGAAGGTCGATCCCCGATCACGTTAAGCTACCGGTGATCAAAGCACTCGCAGTGCAATCCCGAAGGATAAGGAGATCGACCCTTGAAGAAGAATAGCAAGTCTGCCATGAAGAAGGAACAGAGAGCGAATCGGGCGAAAGCTCAGCGCCCAGTGCAGCGAGAACCCAAGGAAGTACTGGCCGAGCTGATGGAGAAACTGAGAGGGAAGCTGGAGCTGAAGGCCACTTCGGGGAGCCAAGGAGAAGCGGGTCCGCGAGGCGAGCTGAGTCCCAATGTGGATCGGTTGACGGTGGGAGTGGATTTGGGAGACCAATGGAGTCACTTCTGCATTTTGGGTTTGCAAGGGGAGACGCTAAGCGAAGGACAGCTAGGGACGAGCGAGGCGGAAGTCGCCGAGTTCTTCCAGGCCTTACCGTCGGCGCGGGTGGTGATGGAAGTGGGGACGCACTCTCCCTGGATGCAGGAAACCATCGCGGGTGAGGGACACGAGGTGGTGGTGGCCAACCCGCGTCTGATGGAGGGGTCGAAACGGCGTAAGCGCAAGAATGATCGGATCGATGCGAAGAAGTTAGCCCGGCTGGGGCGCGTGGATCCACAGTCGTTGCACCCGATCCGGCACCGCAGTCGAGAGGTGCGGCAGGACTTGGTGGTGCTGCGAGCGCGGGAGGCGTTGGTGGCAGCACGGACCGAGCTGATTAACGCCACACGAGGTCTGGTGAAAAGTATGGGCACACGGTTACCCAAGTGTTCGAGCCCGAGCTTCGGGCAAAAGGTAAGGGATGCGATTCCGGAAAAGGTACGGGAAGCCCTGCTGCCGTTGGTGCAATTAGCAGATGCGCTAAGAGATTGCATTCAAAGCTATGACCAGAAGATTGAAGAGCTGGGCAGCGAGAAATACGGGGCCACGAAGCTATTGCGCCAGGTGAAGGGGGTGGGGCCGATCACCGCGCTCGCCTACGTATTGACTTTAGAGAATCCGGAGCACTTCGCCAAGAGCCGAGATGTGGGGCCCTATTTGGGATTAGTGCCGAAGCAGGAAGACTCCGGAGAGAGCCAGCCGCAATTGGGAATTAGCAAAACCGGGGACACGATGGTGCGCAAGCTGTTGGTGGGGAGTGCGCACTATATCTTGGGACCGTTTGGACCCGACACCGACCTACGACGTTACGGGCTGCGGCTGTGCGAGCGTGGTGGAAAGAACGCAAAGAAGAGAGCCGCGGTAGCGGTAGCGCGGAAGCTGGCGGTTTTGCTGCATCGACTTTGGGTGAGTGGCGAGGTCTATGAGCCGCTGGGCTACGCCGCCTCGAGGGCGATCGTACAACAGGCTGCATAGACGGAAACAGACGTGACAAGCGGGAGCCGGGTCCAGGGAGCCATGAGTTGAAGACGCGAAAATCAATCAATCGCCAGAAAGTTTGCAGGCAATGACATCCACCGCCTTGTTCGGGAGACTGCGCATTACACTCGGGTCAAGAAGACCGCTTTTGAGATAGCAGCCCCTAACAACCCAGGTCCGTCACCGTGGTGATGGACCTGGGCTTTAAATCGAACCCCAACATGCACCGAGGCCCAGAAGTGGCCCATTTAGAGTGCGGATAGAAGCAGGGCAAATGTGGGTGGCGCCGGCAGGTTTTTCTGGGAACGCTTGAGAGACGCGAATCAACTTTATGTTCTGTGGACTGCAATACCGAAGTCTAAGAAGATTGGGTGAGGACCTGTTGCTCGTCCAACAAAAACAAAACCCCAAACCCATCAACTAAGGAACGAAGCTCAACTGAACTGCGTTTCGCTTCGTTCGTCGCTCGATTATGTAGTGGCGTGGAGACCTGTCAAGGGTCGAGATGAACGCCCAAAAACGGCGCCCTTGACAGCTCTCCACGCCACCCAACGCAGCATCGTTGATGTCGGAGGAAAAAAAATATGGAGGGCCGCCACGTCGGCCTTGACTTTTATGACCTTCTCATAGAAGTGCAATCTGGGATCGAGTCGTGTGCGTCCCCTGCGCCCACAAGCTTCCCGACATAGCTACCAAACAAACTGCAAGGTAGACTCGCATCGGCCCGCCTTCTGAAATGCAGCACTATTTCTTCGCCGCCACCGCACCCAGGCACTTGCCGTACAGCTCAAGCAGATGATCGGCGTAGTCTTCCGGCTTGGCTGCGGAGCCGGTGCCTTGAAAGCCCACGCCCGACGACGTGGTTCGCCCGTAGCCCGTGGTCATGGCGATGAACTTCATCAGATCGAGTGCGATATCTTCGTTGCGGCGCGAGGCGCCCGAACCGGTGTGCGAACCTTCTTCCATGATGCCTTCTCCTGTCCCTCGTGCGGAAACTGGTATCTCGTCGTCTTCAAAATCTTCGTCGTCGAGGTATTCCATGAGGTATTCCATGGTGCAAAAACGCTCCGCCAGCGATGATAGCAGGGTCAGCGTGACGGTGTCCGGCACGATACTTGGTGTTAGGTCTTGGGTCTGACGTCTGAAATCCGAAGTCAAGGCGGTGGCGTCTACGCCAGACCCAGTTTCTCGGCCAACCGGCGAATTCGTTTGCCGCTCATCGCGCCATGGAGTCCGAGAACTGGCCCGAGCACGCAGTACCACCAACCTGCCCACGCCGGATTCTTGTAGGCCAGCGCGAACGAGACGGCACCCACGAGCACCATGATCACGTTCTCCCGCAGCGTGGATTTCGTCTGCAGCACCTCCACCGGATTCAATTCCAGTTCATTGCGCAATTTGTAGGCGTGGGCATACATCAAGGAAAAGAGAGTGAAAACCGCCGTAAACCCGACCGCATAAATCCGCATGAGCACGGCCGCCTCATGCCATCCCACCCCGCGTGCGAAGTCGGTTCCTGTCAGCTGCGAAAAGACGAGCGCAAACACAAACTTCAGGGGATAGACATAGAACAGCACCAGAAAGAGGAGCACGACATTCAGAAACACTGTGTAAGGATCTTCCAGTCCAAAGCGGCGCGAAAAACGGTAGTGCGCCAGCCAGATCATCACCAGCTGCGAGAAGCAGACCGCAAACGGCAGGAATCCCCGCATCGCCGTCATCATTTCTGCGTAGGTTTTTGGCACCTCGAGCGACACCACCAGAAGCGTGAGCGCGAAGCCGAACACGACGTCGCAAAAGGCTTCCAGTCGGGTGATCTCTCCGCCCCGCCAACGAAAGTACAACTCGGGCAGCAGGCCTCGCCGGTGTTCGGAAGGAAAGCCCTCGGACGCCGCGTGCGAGATTGCCGGGGTCGATGCGTGCAAAGGTTGGCGTCTGGCTCTGTGACTCATGGGCTAGGATTCTGACTTCTCGGCGGCCTGGTTGGCAATGGCTAATTCTTGCTTGCAGTTCTCCGCAGGCGCACTATCAGCCAGATCGACGCGATGAACAGAAGCGGCGAAGAATAGAATCCCGGCGCGGGACGCGGAAACTTCACCGACGCCACGGTATGCCCCAGAATCGTTGCGAGCGTGTGTCCCATCGCATTGAAAAGGTGAATCAGGGCGTAAAGCCAGGCCAGCGGCCGCATCCAACTCACGCCGCTTGCCGCCAGCGGCGTCATTGCAAAGCAAATCACCACCGCCACGGTCAGGTCCACCAACCAGTCGCGGTACATAAACGTCGGCATCGGGAACCATCCCCAGCGCGCGCGCAAGATGGTCACGGTGGGATTGTAGACCGCAAGAAATCCGGTAGTGGCCTCGTCGAAAACGTGCAGCGCGGAAGCGACGGTCAGCGCAAACCAAGGCCAGCCAAAAGAGGACGATCGTTCCCGTTCCATCAAACTCCTTCCCTCGCATCCGGAAGCCGAACGCCGGAAGCCGAATGCCGGAAGCCTAACTTCGCACTTCGCTCATCAGCCCCATCAAATTTCCTTCCGAGTCGCGGAAGAACACCATCCACAAATCGTGATCCGGCATTTTCGCGATGAGGTGGGGCTCATCCTCAAAGTGCACGCCCTTCTCTTTCATGTTGGCGTAGGCGGCCTGAATGTCGGGCACGGCAAAGTAAAGAATCGAGCTGGGATGATCGAACTCTGGCTTCTCCGGCAGCGTCAACATGAGCCGCACGCCGCCGCATTCCAAGAATGCAAGTCCCGGGCCCGCTTTAAATAGCAACTTCAACCCCAGCGATTGCTGGTAGAAGGTGGCGGCGCGCTCGACATCGTGCGCATTGATGGCGATCTGACCGACTCGCGAGATTCCGGTTCCACTCGAGGCGATATTCGTGTTCATGGTTGTGACCCCGGATCATAGCGCGTCCGGCAATAGGAAGTTGTGGAAAATCGTCCGACCGGGTGCTGAGCACGTCGATTGCCGAATTCCGTTTATCGGTAACCACCCTCGGGGTACTATGGTCAGGTGAAAAGACCCGCGCCATGCGGGATACTGATGGGTCTTGGGGTCTCGGTAGAAGTGTGCCGTTCAGAGGCTGGCAGAATAGCCGAGTCTGTACGCATTCCGGTTTGCTCCTCCCTGCGACACTGTCTTTAAAAGAAGAACCGTGAGCACTGCAATGGAACGCACGCGCACCGTCGTGGTCGTCACCGGCCTGCTGTGGCTGGTGCACGCCGGTGTGGTCGCGCACTTCGGAACCAAGCCTCCCGGAGGCATTCTTTCGGACGTGATGCAGTTCAGCCTGGGCGTCGTGATGATCTACGCGGCGATTCAGGCCAGCCACCGCTCCGAAGGGCTGGCTCGATCGTTCTGGCGTCTGACTGCGGCAGCCTACTCCCTGTGGCTGATTGCGCAAGCTCTCAGCGTCTATAACGACTTCGCTGCGTCCCCGTTCGTTTCCTGGATGAACAACCTGCTGTTCTGTTTCTGGTTCGTGCCGCTGGCCATGGCCATGTTCCTCGACCCCGAGCACGAGGCTGGACACCTCGACGCGCTGGTGGCGCTCGACTTTGTGCAGGCCGTCCTCGTGTGCGTCGCGGCCTATTTATATTTCTTCTATTTGCCCAAAGCGGATGCGACCGGCGAACTGGCGCACTCAGTGTGGACGCCTTATTTCGCGGGCTACGCTTTCGTGGCTGGAGCTTTCGTGGTGCGCGCCGCTGTGACTCGCTCGCGGGACTCGCGCACGCTATTCGGCCGCATGGGAATATTTCTCGCCCTCTCCGGATGCGTCGATGCTTTGTACTTCTATGGCCCCGGACGCGGTCTGGGCACCGGCGCCTGGTTCGATCTGCTGTGGAGTGGATTGCTGGTCGTTCCCATTCTCATCGCCACTACGTGGAAGCAGGCGGAGGCTCCGGAACTCCCGTTCGATCCGCCGCGGCGCGAGAAGCGGATCTACACGGAAATCTTCTTTCTGCTCTACCCGCTGCTGGTGCTGTTCATGTCGCTGCGCATCGCGCGCGAGCGACTGGGACTGGCGGCCGTCGTAGTGCTTCTGTCATTTGTATGCTCCAGCGCGCGTTTGCTGGTCACGCAAAACCGGCTGCTTCTGGCGAAAGAAGCGCTGCGCCGTGAAGCCTCTCGCGACGGCCTCACCAGCCTGTGGAATCGCAAAGCGATTCTGGCAATTCTGCAACGTGACCTGCTGCGCGCCGAACGCGAGCAGCAATCGGTCGGCTTGATCATGATCGACGTCGATCATTTCAAGGCCGTCAACGATAGCCGCGGGCACGCCGCCGGCGACGCGGTCCTGCGCATCATTGCCAGCGGCATCGCGGCCGTGGTCCGCCCCTATGATTCAGTGGGGCGCTGCGGCGGAGAAGAATTTCTCATCGTTGCGCCCGGCTGCGGTATGACTGAGACCTGGGAACTGGCCGAGCGCGTGCGCGCTCACGTGGCGGGATGCGCCATCATGGCTGGAGGGGCGAGCGTCCAGGTCAGCCTGAGCCTCGGCGTGGCCACCGGCAACACGGCCTGCGACATGGAGAAATGGCTGCACGCCGCCGACACCGCGATGTACCAGGCAAAGAACGCCGGGCGCAACCGTGTCGAACCTACCCTGGGACGCGCCGCCAGCGCGAGCAAGGGACCGTCCGACACTCCCAACCGCGACTTCTGGTTGTAGTACCAGCCTAATCCCCTGAGCTGATGCACTGACAGGGTATGCGCGCACGATCGGCGACGCGATGCGACTTACAGTTATCAGTCTGATGGCTCACATCCGCGCCGGCCTCTCAAGGCGTTTGCCTGAGCTCAGCCGTGTTCGACGCGCGCCTTTATATCCGCATACGCCGCCTCGATGAGCGCGCTTAGCTCTGCGGCGTTGGTGGCCGTTCCCGGTCTCAACTTCACATGGCGCATGAACTTGCCGCTGCCTTCGAGCAAGCGCGCCGGATCCCGCAGCACTGCTCCTTGAAAGAACCCCACATTCACGTGCGAAGTGAATACGTTGACATAGCCGAATGCCGCATCTCCCAAACATGCGGTCGGACAACCGTCATGCAAAATCTCCCGGACCTCGTCCCCGCATTTGCGCATCACCTCAAACCACTGCTGAGCGATGGCGCCCAATTCACCTGGGTGCGCTTTCATCCACGCATCGATGGCGGGATCCCGCTCGACAGTACCGTTCAATCGAAACAATTCCGTTCTCGTCGTCATGGTGTTTTGAGAGCTAAATGCTGGTTCCAGGGCGCCACGCTTTCCTCATACTCCATGGGATCGCCGAAACCTTCGGTTTGGACGCCGAGTTGGCGTAGAGCGTCCAACGCCATCAATCGGCGATGCGCGTTGAACGTCATGATATGGGCGAAGACGCCGCCGAACGTGAAGGTCTCCGCCGGTTCGCACAGGGCGTCGACGAACGTATCATCCCATCGGGAGCGGTTTCGGATGTCACTAAAAATACGATGCAGTTCTGCATCGGCCTTGTCGAGCCTTTGCAGCATCGCCTGCGGGGAGCGCTGCGCCCTTGGAGGGTTCATATCCGTATTGGTTCCGGACAGGGCGGCGGTCCAGACTTCTTTCGTGAAGATAATGTTTTCCAGTAGCTGTCTTAGAGTTTTATTGGACTCCCGCCAGGGCAGCAGCTCTACCACCGTGGGCAGCGGGCGATCCAATTGTTCCTCGGTCAAAGCACCCGCGTACTCCAGCAAGCGCCTCGTGTGCCAGGAATCATTGCCTGCAAAACGATCGAATAGATCCATGTCGCTTCCTCCTTTTGCGAGTGGACTGGTTGACAAACCCGGGGCAAGAAAGTGAATGCTGTTGGACGCCGGCAAGTGAAAGTGCGGATCACGCAGGCGCCGGTAGAGGCTGGGAGAAATCCGAAAAGCCTTTCGGAACGCACGAGTGAACGCCTCCAACGAACCGTAGTTGGCGTCGAGGGCAACGTCCGTGACCGAGATTCCGGTATGCGCCAATTGATAGGCTGCTCTTTCGAGCAATAGCCGCCGTCGCATGGCTGCCGGAGTTTCTTCGACCACGGTTCGGAATAACCTGTGGAATTGCGTGCGGCTTTGATACGCCTGGCGCGCCAGATCCTGCGTTTTCGCCGGCGCGTCCAGCGAGTTCGCGACAATTCCAGAGAGGCGGCCTGCCGTGTCCCGACCATCCGCTTTATTCATGCGTCCGGTTTCCCATCTCGAACGAAATCATAGACAAAAGATGACGCGTCTGCCTGATCGTACGTACCAATCTTCTACCTTCGGCCCTATAACTTGAAAGCCGGACGAGGACCGCCACCGTCTAAAGCGGTCCAACATGGCGCAGCTTGGCAGTTCGGCTGTTCGGGTTTCGTAACAAATTTCAAGACTCACTTGATGAGCGCTGGGTTCGGGTCTAATATCCGCGTACTTCTTCCCCTCAGCAGTTGAGTAGATCCCGTTGGCGAAGCTGTCTGCGAGCGGGCGGCCCCCCTTTTGCAATCGAAATCAAATTCTGACCGAGCCAAAGGAGAATTCTCATGGCTGTAAGAAAACTGCAACCGGCAGCGGACGACTCACGGGCGGGAGTCCGCATGAAATCGGATCCGTCGAAGATCGATCCCCGCAAACTCAAACTGGGAAAGGGCGTTGCGCGGCACGATCCGCGCACGCTGCTGCTGGCTTCATACATCACGGCGGCGCTGCCCACGCCACCCGCGAGTTTCGATCTCACGACGAAGGTCAAATCTCCGTGGGGGATGATGGATAACGATCAGATCGGGGACTGCACCTGCGCGGCCGCTGGGCACTTGATCATGGAATGGACCGCGAATGCGGGAAAGAAGATGATCGTTCCCACCAACAAGCAGATCGTGGCCGCGTACTCGGCCGTCACCGGCTACAACCCCACGACTGGAGCCAATGACAACGGGGCCGTCGAGCTCGATGTGCTGAACTACTGGCGGCAGAGCGGAATCGCCGGCCACAAGATCGGGGCATACGTCGCGCTGGAACCCTCGAACCACAATCACATCATGGACGCTGTGTATATGTTCGAAGGCTGCTACATCGGGGTACAGTTGCCGATCAGCGCGCAGGCGCAGACGCAAAATCACCAGCCGTGGTCGGTGCCGCCAGGAGGCACGACCGGCGACGGCAAGCCTGGATCGTGGGGCGGACACGCGATTCCGGCCGTCGCCTACGATTCGCGGGGCGTAACCGTTGTGACCTGGGGCGCACTACAAACCATGACGTGGACTTTCTGGGAAGCGTATTGCGATGAAGCGTACGCGATCCTGAGCACCGATTACCTGGACGATAAACGACATGCGCCGCAAGGATTCAGCATGGCGGAGTTGCAGTCGGACCTGGTGGACTTGAAGTGATGCTTCGCTAAATGAAAGGACGAGCGATGAAAAGCGCAACGAGAACAAAGACTCCAAAAACAAAGAGCCCGAAGAGTAAGAAGCGAAGTGCGCCACCACTTCGCTTTGCCCATCCATTCTTTACCACGATACCGGTGGCGCGGCGCAAGGCGGTGCCCGGAGTTGGAACATCGCTGATCGACCACATCGAGGGAAAACTGGAGCCGGTTCCTGCCGTCAAGGCGAGCTCGGTCTTGCTGTTGGCAGACATCATCGGTGCGCAAGCCAGCCAGGAAATCGCAGCCTCGGGCTCCATTTCGTTTCATTCGGTGGGCGATACCGGGAAAAGCGCGAACTCCGCCCAGGGCGATGTGGCCGAGGCGATGGCGACGGACTTCGACGCCAGCAAGCCGCAGACTGCATCGCCCGCTTTTTTCTTTCACCTGGGCGATGTCATTTATGGCCCCGGGAAGGACAATGCCTACCGTGGCGAGTTTTACGAACCTTACGTTCACTATCCAGGGAAGATCATCGCCATTCCGGGCAACCACGACGGTGAAACGTTTCCGAAGACGGATCCCAAGACACTCAAGGCGTTTCAAGACAATTTTTGCGCGGCGTCGCAGACGGTACCGCCGATTGCGGGAACCATCTTCCGCCAGACGATGGACCAGCCTGGCGTGTATTGGTATTTGAATGCTCCGTTCGTGGACATCGTAGGCTTGTATTCGAATGCCGCGGAGAATCCGGGATTCATTTCGGGGACGATTCCAGGGCCGGCACAGAAGAACTGGCTCATCCAGACTCTGAAGAATATTGCGGCACAGCGCCAGAAGGGGCCGCGGAAGGCGCTGGTGATGGCGACGCACCATCCGCCATTTACGGCCGGCGGCCACTCGCCGAGCATGCTGATGCTGGCCGATATTGACAGTGCATGTACACAGGCAAAACTCATGCCCGACATGTATTTGTCAGGCCACGCACACAGCTACCAGCGGTATACGCGCGAGCTGAATTTCAACGGCAAGGCATTGCAGATTACCTACATTGTGGCAGGCACGGGCGGCATCAACGATCAGGCGATCGTGCCGGGAAACGGAGTGAAGACCGGCGACCACATTTTCGTGAAATCGCTGAAGGGGTATGGGTATCTGCTGATCGATGCGCAGGCGGACCCTCATGGCAGTACGGCAACCTTGACGGCGACCATGTTCCAGGTGGACACAACGACGAAAAAGAAGTCGCAGTACGACCAGGTCACGGTGAATCTGGCGAACAGCACGGTACGCTGAAGAGAGGCTGCGGGGAGAAGGCGCGCGCGGGACATCGCTATCCGAAGTGTGTGGCGGGAAACGGTCGGAGCTCGTCTGGTTCTCGGGCGCCAGCCATTTCTGCGAACCTCAACCGAAACTTGCTCTACCACTATCCGGCATCAACCTTCAAGAACAAAAAAATGGTATTAAATCGATTCTTGCGCGCCTCTGGCGCAAGGACGACAGTTTGTGTAGGATTTCCGCGAGCGACTCGCAGGGGCGGCGAGTTCCTGCCGTTTCATCATCACCCCAGGAGGATTCGATGCGGACATCCAAGCCATTTTTCCAAATTTGCCAACGAGCATGCCTTCCCTTCATCGTCGCGCTGATGCTTCCTGCCCTGCTGCTTGCTCAGGCCTACTTCGGGACCGTCAGCGGCCTGCTGACAGACACTACGGGTGCCGTGGTCGAGGGGGCCAACGTCGTACTCGCCGATCAACAAAAGGGCTACACGTTTACGACAACCTCGGACAGCAGTGGGCGGTACCTGTTCCGCTCCGTTCCGCCGGGCGTGTATACGATCTTGGCCGACGCCAAGGGCTTTGGAAAAACCCTCAGTTCCCGATTCAAAGTGGACATCAATGAGAATGCCACCACGAATGTGACGTTGAAGGTTGCCGGTTCCAGCCAAACCGTGCAGGTGACCGCGGAGGCGCAGGCCATCCAAACCAGCGATGCGGAGACCGGACAGGTCGTCAATCGGAGGTTCATCAACGACCTGCCCTTGATCGATCGCAATGTGATTGAACTGGTGAATCTAGCGCCGGGCGTAACCGCGATGGATGACCAGTGCGACGTGACCTGCACGGGCACGAACTTTGTTTCCAACGGAAGCCGCGGCGCCCAAGCCGACATTCTGACCGACGGGGCGTCGGTCACGAACTCCGAACCCAACGGCGGAGTGACACAGGCGACTTATCTTCCGTCTCCCGAAGCAGTGGAAGAATTCAAGGTGGAGCAGACCAACTTCAGCGCGGAGTATGGCTTCTCCGGGGCATCGGTGGTCAACATGATTACGCGCTCGGGCACGAACAAGTTTCACGGCAGCGGTTATGACTTTGTGCGGGATGCGGTGCTCGACGCGAACAACTGGTTCGCCAATCACTACGGACAGCCGATCCCCCCATTGCGCCGCAACAATTATGGCTTCACCATCGGGGGACCGATCCGAAAGAACAAGACTTTCTTCTTCTTCGATTACGACGCCCTTCGCGCCACAACCCAAAGCACCAACCAGGCCGGAGTGCCCAGCGACCTGATGCGCGCCGGCAATTTCAGCGAGGTCTGCGGGCAGCAGGGCGGAACCTTCGACGGCACCGGACGGTGCAGTGTGGACCAAGGGCAGCTTTGGGATCCGTACCTGCGCACCTACGACTCCAATGTCGGAGCGGCGATCTGGAACAACGCCAATTCGTTCATTCCCTACAACAACCTCGCTCTCTACACCAGCCCGGGCAGCCCGAATCTGCCGGCGAATCTTCAACCGCCAAATACTCCGGGCAATCTGATCGACCCGGTGGCGCAGAAGATGTTGAGTTACTTTCCGGAGCCGAACATCACCACGTCGGACGGCATTTACCGGAATTGGATCGGAACAGGACCAAACCATAGCTACAACTGGCAGTTCGACGTTAAGGTCGACCATCGCTTCAACGAAAAGAATTTGATGAGCGTCAAGTACTCGCAACAATACAGCCATGGGGACAGCTTCAACTGCTTCAAGAACTTCACCGATCCATGTGAAGGCGGTCCGAACTGGACCAACGCCCATCTATTCTCGATTAACGATACGCACACTTTCACTCCGACTTTGCTGTTGAATACGACGCTTGGCTTTACCCGCGGGGTGTGGCATATCGACGCCTACAACCCGCAAGGCGTGAATGATCCTCTCAGCACTTTGGGATTCCCGTCGTATTTGCAGAGCAACGGATTTCCTGGCGTGCCCGCGATCTTTGTCGGTCAGTATGCTTCCGCGGGTTACACGAGCCAGGGCACGGATCCCTATGGCAATTACCGACTCGGGCAGGACACCGGACAACTGACAGTCACGCTCGATAAAGTTCACGGAGCTCACGAATTGAAATTCGGTTTCGACGGCCGGATCCACCAGATGAACTATATCCAGACCAATGCTCCGGTCGGCATTTTCAGTTTTGACAACAGCGGCTCCGCATCCTGTCCGGGCATAAACAACGGCGTGAAAGACCCTAATTACGGACAGACGGGATATGCATTTTGCGGTGGAGACCCCATGTCGAGCTTCCTGATGGGGACGATGAACGCAAACTCCTACTACGAAATCCAGTTCCGGCCCGCCACCACAAACTACCAGTACGGCATCTTTGGCCAGGACAATTGGAAGGTGGGTCCCAAGGTGACGTTGAACCTGGGGTTGCGCTACGACGTCACGCTGCCCCGCACGGATCGCTATAACCGGCAGAACTATTTCAATCCAAATGTGAAGAATCCGCTGAACGGCGGCAGCCTTGATTCCTCCGATCCCGTCACGGGCCAGGCGGTGACTCTCCAGCTCAATGGGGGCGAGGTTTTTGCCAGCCCGAGCCAGCGCACAACCTACGTGACCGACTGGCACAACATTCAGCCACGGTTCGGCATTGCCTACCAGTTTGCTCCGAAGATGGTGATACGGGGAGGCTACGGAATTTACTACGGCCAGTCCCGGTCGGGAGTAACCGGTGTTATGCCTTATGGCGGCCAAGGCTTCAACCAGTACACCAATGTGATCAACACTTATCAGAATAACGGCGCAACCCCGTACCTGCACCTGAGCAATCCTTATCCCAACGGATTGAACCAGCCCGCGGGGAATTCGCTGGGCCTGTTGAATGACGTGGGCTACGGGGCGAACGGTCCGCTGCGCACTGCCGACGCAAACTTGACTCCGTATGAACAGAGCTGGAGCCTCGGAGTTGAGCGGGAACTGCCCGGCAACGTCGTGCTCAATGTGGAATACATCGGGAAGAAAGGAACCCACCTGCCGTTCAGCGGGGCCAACCAGTTAAATATCCTCGGGCCCTGGGTGGAGAATATTCCCACGTCGGCTGCCGACCCCAACAATCCGTGCAAGACGCTGACGGTGCCGTGCCTGAATAACTACGTGGATAATCCGTTTGCCGCACAGAACGGGGGCCCCATCAGCGATCCCAATAGCACCCTCTCGTCGCCGCAAGTGCAGGCGTTCCAGTTGAAGCTTCCGTATCCTCAGTTCACGGGCGTTGCGACTGATGTTGAAATGATCGCGGGGTCGAGCTACAACGGGCTGCAGGTGAGCGCCGAGAAGCGGTATACGCACGGGCTGCAGTTCCTGATTACGTATGTCTGGTCGAAGTCGATCGATGACTCCTCGCAGGCGGATGACAACGTGACCTGGCTGGGAAGCTTTACCAGCCTGCAGGATCCGAACAAGCCATGGCTGGAGCGCAGCCTGTCGACGTTCGACATTCCGCAGGTGCTGCAACTCAGCTACACGTACGATCTGCCGTTTGGGCGAGGGCGGGCTCTGCTGGGGAATATGCCGCGCGTGCTGGAAGCGGTTGTAGGAGGGTGGAAGACCAACGGGCTGTGGCGCTTTTCCGGCGGCCGGCCGATAACCCTGACCGTGTCCGATGGAAACCCGTTGCCCACGTACGGCGGGCAACGGCCCAACATTATCGGCACTCCAAGGCGTAATCACGGCACGGACTGGATCGACAATTTCTTCGTGGACCCCAACGTTTTTCAGCGGCCTGACGATTTCACATTGGGGAACGCTCCCCGCGCCATTGGGGAGGTTCGGAGTCCGTGGGCGTTTGGCGTCGATCTGTCGCTCTCGAAGCAGTTTGTGGTACACGAAGAGATGAGCCTTGAATTCCGCATCGAGGCGCGCAATGCATTCAACCATCCCGTGTTCGGAGCGCCGGACACATCGCTGGACGATGGCAGCTTCGGAACGATCAGCTATACGTCGAACACGCCCCGCGAAATACAGCTGGCGGTGAAGTTTAACTTCTAACGCAGTTTCGACGCTTTTCTTCGGCCCGCATTCCTTGCGGGCCGATTTTTTGCCGGAGAGATGCGCGTGGCGCGGGCAGAATTGCATGGGTCCTTCGCTTCGCTCAGGATGACAGGGCTCGCTAAGGATGACAGAAGGTGGTTAGGCTTCGAGGGCGACGTGGCAGATGCGGCCGACGAGGTAATCGGCGGCGGATTTGCCGTCTTCCATGGTGATGACTTCGATGGGAGAGGACTGGTTGTGGGGGCGCAAGATTAGATGATTTCCGGCCACTTCGACGTAACGGACCGTGCAAGTATCGTTTTTCAGAACAGCGTACATATTGAATTCGCCTTTGCGATAAGGCTTGAGTGCGTTGTAATGGCGGTCGATCAAGAGTATGGCCCCGGGCGTGAGGCGTGGATACATACTGATGGCGTCCCGGGCATCGGCCTTGATGAGCACGAAGCGCTGCCAGGTGGAGCGATCGCCTTCGGTTTCGGCTTTCAGCTTGCGCAGGAAGGTCTTCTTGAACTTGAGGATGTCTTTGACATTCATGCTGGCGATGAGGGGCTGGGTGGCAGCGATGGAGGCATCGGTGAGGAGAACATTTTCAAATTCGTCGCCGCTGGGAGGCAGGATGGAAGCGCGCTTATTGACTTCGGCGGGATCGAGCAGGTCGAGCACGGAAAGATGCTGGACGGCGAGGACTTTGTCCATGCCTTCGAGGCTGAGACCGCGTTTGCGGTTGAGGAAGTTGGAGATGTGGGCCTGTTTGAATCCGGTCTGCTGGGCGAGGTGGAGGCCGGTGAGTTCGCCGGCTTCGATGCGCTCCCACAGAATCTTGCGAAGGTTGTCTTGCAAGACTTTGAACTTCATGGAGCGGAGTATAGCACCAGGATATGGCCCTGGCGTGGGACGGGAAAGATTTCCACAGGGTAAGATTGGCCATTCAACCTTGACTGAGAAAATTCACAGTTATAGGATCGCCGCATCCTAGAGGCCACTATGCTCGAGGGTAGAAAGCAATGACGAGTCACAGGGATAACTCGAACGAGGAGAAGAACTTCGGAGAATTTCGCAGGAAGGTGAAGTCGGCGGAGGTACTGTCGGCGTCGATGGAGCACTTGCTGCTGTCGCTGGGGTTCACAGGACGAGTGAGCGTGGTGATGCAAAACGGACGCGTGCTCAAGTCGGGCTATGAAGAGGGCTATTTCCACCAGCGACACGGTGGAGGAGCGGACGACGAGAGCGCGCAGAAACTTTAGAAGTGGAGGAAGTGGCGGCGAACAGAAGTGGGCGGCAGCGATGGGGCATGGCAACAGGACTCCATAAAAATTAAATAGCGCAAGCAGGTCATCGTAAGAAAAACGAGCCCTGCGTTTGGTTCCCGCGAGGTTGGGCGGGGATCGACGCAGAGCTTTTTTTCGGCTTTCGGCTTTTGGCTGCCGGTTGGATTTTTAGGGCTGGCGAATGGAATTTTTAATTCGAATATTTCCTGGAGGAGTGAATGAGAAGCGATCATAACGGCGAAAAGAATAAGCCGGTGGGGGTGGAGTTGAAATATTGCGAGCACTGCGGAGGGTTGTGGGTACGGGAGCGGGGCGCAGGGATGGTGTATTGCGAGAGGTGCCAGCCCAAGGTGGCGGACTTGCCGGCCCCTAAGAGGAAACCGGGAAGACTGGCTCTGCCGGTTCGTCCGCACACGGCAGTGGAGGACTATGAATTCGAAATCGACGTGGAGGACATCGGGGACCTGGAAGCGGCGGGAGGTGTGGCATGAGCGGCGTGATTGAGATTGTGGCGGAGGCGGAGCGGCCGGAGGGTGACGCGGGCGCGGAGTTGCTATTGCGGCTAAGGGAGAAGGAGGGGGCCGAGGAGGCGTCTGACGATCTTCGGAATGAACGTGCAGTGAATGCACGGGCGGTTGGCGAGCTTCCAGCACATCAGTTTCCGGC
>CAVPVE010000015.1:0-98164 GCA_963709025.1 uncultured Acidobacteriaceae bacterium | reverse complement strand
GCCGAGGTTTAGGCGTTGACCCCTCAGGTCAGTCGCTAGTGCCGTCGCTCTCTTTATGAATGTAGCGATTGCCTCCCGAAACGCACTACTCAATATGAAGTGACGCCTGGCCGTTCCATCGCAGAACGAGAAAACCAGAATAAAGAGAACAGGCGGTCGGGTGCGGCGAGGTAAAACGTTGCGGATGATCTGAGTGCGGGCGGGGCGTAGCTATTTGCAGGATTGCATAAATCGAGAGCCTGGACGCGGCCATTGTTCATGGCCGAATTTCTGAATCCAAATTATTCTGTGCCTCTCCGGCTGCGTTGACTTGCTTCTAGCGGCGGCCTACCATGCTCACTATCCACGCCAGAATGGGCTTAAATGATCGGCCAAACCATCTCGCATTACAGCATCGTTGAGAAACTCGGCGGTGGTGGGATGGGTGTGGTTTACAAAGCAGAGGATGTGAAGCTCGGACGGTTTGTTGCCCTGAAGTTCCTGCCCGACGACGTAGCCAAAGACCCGCACGCTCTCAGCCGCTTTCAGCGCGAAGCGAAGGCAGCATCAGCTCTGAATCATCCAAACATTTGCACGATTTACGAAATTGGCGAAGAGGACAGCCAGTCCTTTATTGCCATGGAGTTTCTGGACGGCCTAACGCTGAAGCACCGCATTGCAGGGCGTCCACTGGAGATTGAAACAGTGCTGTTGCTGGGCATTGAAATTGCCGACGCACTCGACGCTGCCCATTCCAGTGGCATTGTCCACCGCGACGTCAAGCCAGCAAACATTTTCCTTACCAAGCGCGGACATGCGAAGATGCTGGACTTTGGCCTGGCGAAGGTCACGCCCGTACTCAACAAAGCCGAAGCAGTGGCAGCCACGGCGCAATCGACTGTGACGCTGGAAGAGCACCTGACCAGTCCCGGGACAGCGCTGGGAACAATTGCCTACATGTCGCCGGAGCAAGTGCGAGCCAAGGAACTGGACGCACGCACAGATTTGTTCTCTTTTGGCGCAGTGCTGTACGAGATGGCTACTGGCACGCTGCCCTTCCGCGGGGAAAGCACAGGGCTAGTCTTCGAGTCCATCTTGAACCGCGCACCCGTGTCGCCAGTGCGGTTGAATCCGGATCTGCCCGTTGATTTAGAACGGATCATCCATAAGTGCCTGGAGAAAGATCGTAACCTCCGTTACCAACACGCCTCAGAAATTCGCACCGATTTGCAGCGCCTCAAGCGGGACTCCGAGAGTGGACATGTTTCTGCGGCAACCTCTGGCACCGTAACCGTAACCCAGGTCCTTGCGGTTCGGCTTGCGAAGCCCTGGAAGATTTTGATTCCCATCCTGGTGTCGGCCTTGCTGGTTGCGGGCGGGTTTTATAACCGTTCACGTCGAAACAGGACACTGTCGCATAAAGACACCATCGTCCTCTCTGACTTCGCCAACAGCACGGGCGATGCAGTTTTCGATGACACGTTGAAGACGGCTCTCAGCGTTTCCCTGCGGCAATCGCCATTCCTGAATGTACTCACCGACAGCCAAGTCGCCAAGACTTTGCAACAGATGACTCAGCCGGCCGGCACCAGGCTCACGCCCGAGTTGGCCCGCGAGCTTTGCCAGCGTGCCGGCAGCAAGGCCTACCTTGCTGGGGCCATCGGCCGTCTAGGTAGTGAATATGTCGTCGGCTTGAAAGCGGTAAATTGTAACAACGGAAACACGCTTGCCGAGGAACAGGTTACGGCGGCGACCAAGGAGAAGGTGCTGGATAGTCTAGGCGGAGCGGCATCCAAGCTGCGTGCCGAACTCGGTGAATCGCTCGCCACCGTGCAGAGGTTCGATGCTCCGCTCGAACAAGCGACTACATCTTCGCTGGATGCTCTCAACGCTTATGGCCTGGCTTTATCCACTTGGGATAAAAAGGGCGACCGCGACTCGCTGCCGATTTTCAAGAAAGCCATCGAACTGGATCCAAACTTCGCCATGGCTTACAGCGCTCTGGCAACAATCAACCACAATCTCGGAGAAACTGAACTTGCCCGCGAGAATGCCGCCAAAGCCTACGAACTGAGGGATCGCGTAACTGAAGCCGAAAGGGAGGCGATTGATGCGCGTTATTACTCCTATGTAACCGGCGATTTGGAAAAGGCTGCAGAAGTCTACGCCCTCGCAGTTCAGAATTACCCTGAGTCTGCGGGAGCCTACAATCACTTGGCCATCGACCAGGCCGAACTCGGCCGCTACGAGCGGTCTGTGCAAAGCTTTCGCAAGGCCCTGCTGCTTGACCCTTCGAGAGCCGCGACATACGCAAACCTGGCAACAGCCCTGCTCGCTCTGAACCGGGTGGAAGAAGCCTCGGCAGTTTTAGCGGAAGCCGGCAAGCGGGACTTGCACACCGACCTTCTGCTGCAAATACAATATTGGATAGCCTTTCTTCATGGCGACGAAAGCGAAATGGAGCGCCTGGCTCAACGCTCAGCCGACGTGCCGGGAGCTCAGGCGCTTCTTCTATCGGAGCAGTCCAATACTGCGGCCTACCACGGGCATTTCGAACAGGCCCGTGAGTTTTCGAGCGCGGCCGTAAACCTTATGGAACGCGACGGAAATAAAGAATGGGCTGCCAGCTACCTGGTCCAGGCAGCGCTTCGCGAGAGCGAAGTAGGAGAGTTCGCGCAGGCTCAAAAATATATTTCGGAGGCGCAGAAGCTGTCGCGCGGGCAGGATGTCGCAACGCTTACCGCTGTCGTTCTAGCTCAAGTCGGAAGCGTCAATCAGGGGGAAGCCCTCTGCCACGAGTTAGACAAGCACTGGCCTGAGGGCACAATTGTACAGAAATACTGGCTGCCCGCTATTCGCGCAGAGATCGACCTGCGACAGGCGCGACCTTCGAAAGCCATCGATGATCTAGGAGTCGCAACTCCTCTTGAGTTTGCCAATCCTGGATCAACCGCGGTCCCAACCCTCTATCCGGCCTATGTTCGAGGACAGGCCTACCTGGCGATGGGCGACGGTCCAAGGGCGGCGACGGAATTCAGAAAGTTGACCGACCGGCCGGGCCTTGTACTAAATTACCCTCTCGGAGCGCTAGCTCATCTAGGTCTCGCTCGCGCCTACAAGTCCTCAGGCGACTTACAAAACTCTCGCCAAGCTTACCTAGATTTCCTCACGCTATGGAAAGATGCTGACGCCGACATCCCCATCCGGAAGGACGCGAAAGCGGAGTACGCGAAGTTGAAGTAGCCTCTCCGAGAGGTCCAGCCCGTGGCCCAGCCGAGAATCGCAGCTTCATCACTCTCACAGCATCTTTCCAGAGTTGTTATGCTTCTTCGAGGTCGATCTCCTTAGCCGTTTTGATTGCACCTTAGAGTGCGTTGAGCATCGGGTAGCTTAACGCCATCCCTGATCGGGGATCGACTTTCTCATCCTATCTACCGGGTGGAACGAACCAGTTCCCGGACGGGAGTTGCACCCGCTGAAGTCCAGCGCCTTTTCACGGCGCACTGTCACGCCAACCATCCTCCACCCTTCGGAATCGAAATCAGAATTTCACTCGAAACCCCGGCTTCCAAGCCCAGTGAACGTTTGCAATATATCCCGACTAAATCGTCGTCTCATTCGCCGGGAAATTGAGGCGGGAAGGTGGGCGCGAAAACCAAGAGGCGGCGGTGACTCCCATCATCACAAACAGATACACCAGCGTGCCGGCGTCGATCACTCGCGAGGCGATGTGTGATGCGAGCGCCCCCGTCAGGTTGAAGACTACTCCTGCATAGGCCCACTCCTTCAGCCGGGGAAAGCGCGGAACAATCACTGCAATGGCACCAAGGAGCTTCCAGACTCCCAAAATGACAAGGAAATAGGCGGGGTAGCCTAGACGGTCCGTAACTCCGCGAACCTGCGGCACCCTCAAAACGTCCCACAGTCCTCCAAGGGCTAGTTCGAGAGCGAGCAGAGCGGTGCTTATCCAATAGACGACAACCCGATTCCGTCCGGCTTTTGTAGCCGATTTCATTCCGACCGCCTCGTCCGCATTATTTGTTAAGTGTCAGTCATCGGCAACCCAACTGCCGTAATCAGGGGGCGACAATTTTTCCCTCTACGGTACAGCCCCCGTCAAACCCGGATGGGGAGAAGGGAAAGAGATGGTCTCAGAGACACCCCCCTCCGTGAAAATCATGTTGGACGGGGACGTGGATTGAATCATCTCCGCTCCGCCTCAGATCAGCTCATCGCGACTCATCTCATTCGTGTCTAGATCGGGCGTTTCGTTGTTGTCGGGCGCGGGCGCTCGCGCTCGCGCCACACACAGTCGGGAACTCAGGCTACTGCTCGTACGCCCCAATGCTGATCTGCCCGCTCCCATTAATCCTGGGATTCCCAGCATAATCCGTGCTCCCATAGATCGAGCTGCCGCTTCCGCAATATCCCACGCTGCAAGTCAGGGTGGTACTCCCGGCATTGATCGCCGGCGAGCCAGTGGTCACATCAACATTCGGAGGCGTAGATCCCAAATTCGCAAACAGCGGATTCGCGTTCGGAGAATCCGCGTCTTCTCCGCTGCTCGTTTGATACGCCGCATAGGTCGCGTAGTTGTGCTTGCCGCCCCAGTCGATCGACGTCCCCTGCACATATCCTTTGGTCGAGTAGTACAGATTCCAGTTCGCAGTCGCCGTCGAGCCGCTGACGTAGCTGTAGATCCAGACATTCTCCGTGCCCGCATACACGATGTTGTTCTCGAAAATGTTTCCCGCGCTCGGCGGAGCGTTGTGCTGGATCTGAAACTCCGCTCCCTGGTTCTTCACATTGTTGTTGTAGAGCGTGTTATTGACGACCACAATGTGGTCGCTGCCGCCGACGCCCGCCGCATAGCCTCCAATCGAAATGCCCACTGCATTCGCGTCATAGAACACATTGTTCCGGATCGTCACATAGCTGGCGTCGTGTCCCTTGTGCTCGCTCGCCGCTTCCATGTTCAAGTCGCAGGCGTAAACCGTGTTGCGCTCGAAGATCACGTAAGCGCAGCCGTCGCAATAGAGCCCATCCGCATCGTACGAGTTGCCTTCGCCCGGATTGTGAATGCCGCTGATGTTGTACACCGTGTTGCCGCTAACCACGCCATGATTCGCCTGGTCCGACCCGGCCGGCCCGACGCCCTCAAATCCAATCGCGTCAATGCCGATGTTGTCGTTGTCGTGAATAATATTGTTGGTGATGGAAAAGTTGGTCACGTTCCCATCCACATTCATGGTCTCGCTCTGCCCGGTCTTCAAGCTGTAAACCCGATTGCCGCTGATCGTGATATTGCTGATCGGCGTGCTCGACGTCCCATACACCGCGATGCCGAACGCATTCCCAGCTTTCTCCGACGTAGTCGTAATGTTGTGCACAATGTTGTTGAGCAGATTCAATCCCGTCCCCGACCCCGTAACCCAGATTCCCGCCGGAGTCAGTGCAGCCCTGCTCGTCGTATAGTTGCGAATTTCAAATCCGCTGACGGTCAGGTAGCTTAGGTTCGCAATGTTGATGAGCCCCTGCGTCCCCATTACGCTCAGCCCAGTGCCGTCGATCGTCGCGGTCTGTCCTGGGTAATTTTCAAACGTAATGTAGTTCGACGCCGTCCCCGACGCCGGGAACATCACCGACTCGTTGTACACGCCCGCCTCGACATACACCGTCGCACCAGCCGTCACCGCGTTGGCCGCATGCTGAATCGTCAACCAGGGCGCGGTAAGACTCCCGGAGTTTGTGTCCTTCCCACTCTTCGACACATAGAAGGACGACCCGGCTTGTGCGACTGAGGTCGAAGAGAACAAAGCAAGAGCTAGCACGGCGAGAAACAGCTTCCCAAGGGATGTCATAACCAATCTCCTTTTCTCCGTTGAACGGACTTCTAGAAAGTGAGGACGAGTGGCGAAGGCGCGGTTTCGTGGTCCTGAGAGCCCAATGCGGCGAAGCTTAGGCTAGTTACGATTGATTGTCAATAGTTATGATTGATTACGTTCGTGGCGGAGGATGCTTTCGATTGATTACAATTAAGCTGCGAAACGACGAAAGAATGCAGCCCACGGCGCAAGCCGTGGGATTGACGGAATCATCAACGAAGATGTCTGGCGCGAAAGCCCCTGCTGCTGTAAGGGCACTTCAACGACTGGCGCGGCGCGTTGTCAGCGAGACGCTTCCCGTCTGCGGATCGTGTACTGGTCGCTCTCTGGACATAGTCCGTCCAAAGCTTCCCCTCGCATTTCGCCAGTTGCCGGCGTGAAACTCACAAATGAACCGCAGGTTTGGCAGGTGTTGTGATAGCCCCGGTGCCCACGATACCAATCATTTGAATTGATCGTGTGGCCAAGGTTAATCAAGCGTTTGTTCACAGTATCCAGTGTCTTCAACACCTGTCGAAATACGGAGCGGGTGCGTTCAGCCTCTCGTTGTAGATCTCCTCCAGCTTCAGTGGTCTCGGCAAGGATGCCCTCATCCGAGAGCCCAAGAACTGAATCGGCCAACCGGTTCATGATTTTCTCTAGATGATCGTCGTGATTATTCTTACTCACCATGTTTGTCGCCACTGCCCCCTCCGTTCTTTTGGCTCAGCACTCTCACCCGAATTCTCTTAACCGCGGCCACGTATTGCTTTTCAGTGAGACCACACTTCGGCATGATTTCATTCTTCCTCAGACCATCCAGCAACCCGTGAAGGACCTGGGTGGCTTGGGGGTCGTCCTTGAACATCGTGAAGACCCGATCTTCCTCGTTCTTTTCGATCAAGCGCGCGTCGGCAGCCGCATTGGCTGAGGCCACGCGGTCAACCGGGGATTGTTCTTGGCCTTCAGCATCGTGGATGAGGAGCTCCGACATCAGGTGAGGTTCTATCTCCTGGAACTTCCGCCTCCAGCAGCTAGAGATGCTCTGCATGGCCCCGATGAGGTGCCGCACGAAATCGACATCTCTGTTCCAATGTCTGCCCTTATGGGTGTCCTCCGCCCCTATCAATGTCCGCAGTAGCGCGTCCCCGAGCAGGTCTTCCCAAGTCCTGCCACGTGCGGTCCGCCCGAGACCCCGTATCCGGAACTCGGCGTATTGCTGTAGGCGTATCAGTTCTGATCCGGTTAAGGCTTCGATGGCTCGCTCAACCTCGATCTTCTCCAGCAAACCGCACAACTGAAAATTGCTAAAGTCAACTAGAAGTGGGACGTGCATCAATTCCCGCGGCCGTGGTACCTCTCGCGCATCCCGGTAGTCCAATGCCGTGATGATTATCCCTTGTGAGGGATTAATCTCGCGGATTGCCATTGTAAGTCCGATCCCATATGTCTGAGGTGCAAGATAGTCGGTCCCAACCCCGTTGCGTTGTGGCACGCAATAGTCGATAAGCACCACGTTGAACGGGGCACAATCACGGTACAAACGAAGTCCCTCCTCACTATCCGCAGCTGTACGCACCACGTACTCTGCATTCCTCAAGGACCTTTTCAAGAAATTCAGCAGGGATTCGTCATTTTCGACCAGCAACGCGGATTTAGGTGAGGCGTTTATGCTTTTTGTCGGCGGCAAAGAGGTTTCAGGCGGATGGGGGGCATCAAATTGTTTTGTCGTGTCGATGAAGGGGAGTAAATGCGCCATTTTTCTTCTCCGCTCTAATCAAGCTCTAATAAACTATTGCACCTGGCGCGGGGTGATCTGCTGCCTCAGGGCGGTCGAAGGGATTACGGAAGTAATGGTGGGGTCGCTGTATCTTTAAGTCTGTTGCGGAAGGAGACGACAGGTTGCCGAGGCAACCGGCGGGGAGTGCTTAAATTTTGCAGCCGAATGTTCGGTTCTGATCGCGATACTGCGCAACTCGCCACGTGCTATTTCTGTTCGGGCTTCGCGCTCGGCTTTGTGGTTCTTGAGAGCAAATTCTGCTTCGTCGATGTCCTTTCCAACTCCGTAGCTGAAATCCGCTCCGTTGATCCTCAGACTACTTCCATCCGCCCGTTCCACAACGATCGTGCGATCCCGAAGGATGGCTCGCGCACGTTCGAGTTTCGCCCGTAGCTCCTTCACATGGTTGCCACGACACAAGAACTCATCCCCTTTGTCGTGATACGCTTCAAGATCCGCCTTTCGTAAAGCATCAGCCTTCGCCTTGAGAACGGCGTTTCCCGCCTCATACCCATATTCGTTCAGGGCTTTGAGCCCGTCTACGTCGGACATGGCTACCGCAAGTGCTGGCGCCTGCTTCACCAAAAGCGCGACGGTTCGGTAGTCCCGTCACTTCGGAGGTAAGCAGTTCTCGCCGCATCTCTTCCGGTGACATCTCGGCTACACGCCGCCGTTTTCCCAGAGCGACCCGGCGCTCACAGCCCGGAGGATTGCCCGCGTGTTTCGCCATCAGTGACATCCGCCTTTGGGCTTGAGGACACTACAAAATCCTTTCCCGAACGCCTCCAGCAACGCATGTTGATCTTCGGCGTACATCCTTTCAAGCTCGCTTGTTTCCGGTTCGCTTAGGCGGCTCAAAACCAAGTCAATCATGTCGGTATTGATCAAGCCGTGCTTCACGTCTGAAATAGGTTCAGCGTGCTGAGGTAAGCCGTAGGCACTGAGGAATCGGAGCACGAATTCGAACAACGGTTCTCCTTCGCCTCGCGGAGGTGCGCTCTCTCGCGGCGCGTTTATAACGAGTGGAGAAGCAGCTTCGGTTTGCTGCCGTAATGCCAACCATTCAGGGGATCGAAAACGCACAACCTTGTTGCTTTCTCGTGCGTGTGCCTCAGCCTCCGCATACGTCTCAAAACGCATCCATGTTGTCCAAGTCCAACGATCACCAACCCTAATTCTGGTCATTACGGCGTAGCCGGAATCGCCGGCCGCTTCTGCTGGAGCTGCTGGTGTGGTTTCTACTGCGGGGTTGTCAGTGGAATGGCTGGAAACAGCGCATCGAAACTCTGACTCCTCCTCTGCTGTCAAAGAGCGCATGGCACCATTCTCGACGGCGACAACATAGCCGCCAGCTCATGGAATACAGGAATCAGCTTCCACAATCATTTCGTGTTCGTGCGAGCAACCGAGGAGAAATCCAGAATCGGTCCAAGCTGCGGAATAGAACATTGAATTCCTCGCTTCCCGGCTACTTGAGTCCGGGCTGGAATTTCTTTCCCGTGCACTTATCTAATGCACTGTTTTGAGCAGATTCGGAAAAAGGGAAAACAATCTCTAGTTGGTGAACTCTTGCGCATCGCCAGCAACACACCTACTATCTGGCGAATGCCGCCATTCTCCGCAAACACCATCCGCAACAGCGGTGAGAGAACTGGACTCTGGTCTGTGGGTTTCCTCGCCCTGCATTTCGCTCGGTTTCACGGGCAAACGACGAGCACCGTACCCGCGACTTGGTGCGGTACTCGGGCTTCCCGGAGCACTTTCTGAACCTCTCTTACGCATTCATGATGGCGGGTCAGTTCGCTTCGTCTCCGAGATCTTCGATGACGGCTGTCAATGTCGTCGCGTTTCTCAAACATTCTGCGCTCGGCGATTTCCGAGAATTGTTGCATGTCTCCCGCGCGCACAAATTCGCAACTCTCTGTAAGAGCCTTCGTCAACTGCTCCAGCGTCACGGGTCGCCAGGACGAACCCTCATCTCGCATCACGAGCTCAAACTCTGAGTGCAGGGCAAACGCCCCAAGAATTGGATCTGTAACGGCTAACTGGAAATTGTCCGCCGAATCGGGAACGTATCGAATCTGCACCGATCGGAAAGGCAGGCCATTGACCATCAGCTCACATGGCAACTCGCCGATATTTAATGGTTCTTCCATCGCGTTTAGCTCCTCGCGGAACCGCGACTCCGCAGGTCCGTCAATCGCCACTAGCGGGTGAAGGGCGGGTTCGCGGGTGCTATAAGATACCGAAAGGCGCGACGAAATCGATAGGAATTTGGAAAGAAACTTCTGCCGCGTAACCACGGGGAAGTGACCAGTCCCGTTTCCAAGAACGAGCCCCTGTCTTTGAGCATCGAATGAGGAGTTGCTTGGTCGACCGGGGACTTGCGTCCTCACCCTTCAACGCCTCGTTCTCGAACCTCGCGGCAATCTCACTTAGGTAGGTAACCGGTTCCTCGTTGGAGGTGGGCGTACCGTGGATCCCGCCAGCTGATGTACAGCCGTTGCACCCTGAGATCTGCTCACCCTGGCAGCCGGAACTCTGCACAGATACATATTCGGTTGATTATCGCCCATTATACGGTGTAACATCATCTATTCACCAGTTGACTATGATTCGTCGAAATATCACTGATCATCTGCTGCAAGCCCTGACGGACACCCCCGTAGTGCTGATTAACGGTGCCCGGCAAACCGGCAAGAGCACGCTGGTGCAGTCGTCGCAACTGACAGAACGGAGCCGACAGTACCTGACCTTTGATGATCCCGGAGTTCTGGCCGCAGCCAAGCGTGATCCTAACGGCTTTGTTGCTGGTTTGGCCGCCCAGGTCACGCTCGATGAAGTGCAGCACGCACCTGAACTTTTCCCGGCAATCAAAGTAGCCGTGGACCGAAAACGTGAGCCAGGACGTTTCCTCCTCACCGGCTCCGCGAATGTCCGGCTTCTGCCTATGCTATCCGAATCCCTCGCTGGACGAATGGAAGTGCTGACACTTTGGCCGTTCTCGCAAGGCGAGATGGGGCAAGTGCGTGAGAGTTTTGTTGACGCCCTGTTCTCGAAGAAAACGGCATGGTATGCAGAGGGATCGCGTGGGGTGCAACGGCGCGAGTTGTTTGAAAAGGTACTGTTGGGCGGCTACCCGCCGCTCGTCGTCCGCCATACGGAAGCGCGTCGCAAGGTCTGGTTCCAATCTTACCTGATGACGATTCTCCAGCGCGATGTCCGAGACATATCCAACATCTCCGATTTGACCGCGGTGCCTCGACTGCTTTCGGTCGTAGCCGGTCGCGCCGGTTCCTTGCTGAATTTTGCTGATCTGTCGAGAAGCCTCTCGTTGCCACAAACAACCCTAAAACGATACTTCGCGCTGCTTGAAGCGACATTCCTGGTGCAGCTATTGCAGCCCTGGTCGGTCAATACCGGCCAACGAGTCATTCGGACCCCGAAAATCTATTTGAATGACACCGGCCTGCTCGCGCATGTTCTGGGGCTCACTCTGGATCGACTGGAGTTCGATACCGGAATGTTCGGTGGCGTCCTGGAGAACTTTGTGCTGATGGAGTTGCGCAAACAGGCGTCTTGGAGCGAGACGCAGCCGCAATTCTTCTGCTGGCGAACAGCCTCGGGACAGGAAGTGGACATCGTGCTGGAAAACTCTGCTGGATCTCTCGTAGGCGTTGAAATCAAAAGCAGTGCAACCTTACAGAGTGGCGATGTTCGGGGGTTACAAGCTCTGGCCAGCGCAGCCGGCAGGCGCTGGACTCGCGGCGTGGTGCTCTATGCCGGCACCGAGGTGGTCCCATTTGCCAGCAATCTGCACGGGGTTCCTGTATCCCACCTCTGGGCAACACACCGATAGCCCATGATATCGACTTCAGGTCGCATGAGTTCCTGAAGATGTCATTTCTCTATTTGTCCAGCCAGAAGCCAATCCACTGACTTTGCAGGCCGAATGCATCGCTGCGCAAGTCGCGGCGGCTAGCAGCGGGAAGACCCCACCCCGGCCACTTGCGCGGTTGCTGCAAAGGGGAGGCTTGAAACCGGTCGCGACCGCGGTTCAGCCTACATCGGCACGTTAGGCGCGCTAATTCTGCTGCCCAAGCGGAACCGCCCTTCGATTCAGTTCACATCTGAAGCGCTCGAAACTGGTCGAAAGATGAGCGTAATGAGGAGTGGGTGTTGAAAAACTTACTCTTCAGAAAATGGCTGGGAAAAAACTTTGCATTAGGAAGCCCCACGATCGACCTTCTTGGTTTCCCTAGACATTTTCTATCCCTCAAATTCTTGCTGTTTCGAGATAAATGGAGTTTTTCAACACCCACGCCTGATTTCATCAACAATCAGCAATCCCAGCCGATGGTCACAAAGCTAGTTTCGCAGCAGGCCGACGAGCGTTTGTTGATAACTCGATAGGCGCAGCGGATTGTTCACCATTGCACTATGCTGAGCGTTACGGAAGCTCCACAGCCCAGGCAACGATCTTCCAATTCGTTTCCTCCCTGGTCCACAACAGCAGAAGAGCGGGGGATTGCTCCTCCCCATAATTCAATCGACTGGCGGTTAAGTAATATGTTCCGTATTTTGCATCAGCGGGATTCAAGTTCGGAGTTCTATTGGCTAGGTGGCGATTTTGGCACAAGAAACTATCCGCCTTCTGGTCTGGTACGGCCATCATTGCGAAAGCCTTGGAGTTTTCCTGCTGAACTGGGCGCAGCAGATCGTTTTCCGACTGCATACTCGACATCATGTCCGAGAGTAGCGCCCAATGTGATTTTCGCGAGCGGCTGTTCCAGTCCAGACTGGATTCTCGCGATGGGCGCCAATTTCTTCTGCTCGTCGGAAGGTGCCGGGAGACACTGGTAGGAGCGCTGTGACGCAAAATCGGAAGCCTCGGTGACGTTTCTTCTCACGATCCAAGCCTGGTAGAACTGCGTGATGTCTTTTGCGGCGGTGGGATCGCCGGCAATATACTGCGGTTCTTCCACCGAAGGCTCGGTCTGAGCTGCCGCGTTGTTCGGAACGAGGCCCGCGTCACTGCTATCTTCAATGCGGATGGCAATGATTTTCCAGTAGTCGCCCTCCTTAGTCCAAAGCAGCGACATAACCTTGTTCCGACTGTCTCCTTTTTTCTCACGAAACGCAGTCGCAAAGTACTTCTCTTTCGGTCGTTTGCTCGAATCCTTGTCCGGTATCACGAAGCATTCCTCGTCCGCAGCCATGTCCGCCGGCACACCCACTAGCCGGAATTCCAACCCATAGGCGTTCTTTGCCGGCTTCAATGTCTGCGACCACTTGTCGGCAGGCTCGAACACGTCGGCAACGGAATTCACACCGCCAGTGCTATCGCTGAATTTCTGCATCGCCATCAGTGTGCGAAGCCGAATCATACCTTGCGGCACGGATTGCCTCAGGTTCTGCGGTATTGCCTCCAAACACGGATAACTGCGGCGCGAAAAATAGGCAACCGAATTATTCGGTTCTTTCCCTACGACCCAGCTTTGCAGGAAGTCGTGCGCGCTCTTGTCCAGGCCCTGATCGGCTTTCACGCTGGGATTCAAGGGAATGCGCCCGAGGCCCTGGGTGGCATTTTCCTTTGGCGGGTTCGCGCCGGTTCCCAGCTGTCCAAAGACATTGCGCCACCACCCGCCGGCGGGGCTTTTTTGGTGAGAGGGGCCTATGCCACCAACAATTCAAGTCGGCACGATTCTGATGAAGGACTGGCCCGGAGTGCCACAACCTCTAGGCTTGGAGAGCGAACCTTGCTCCGGAGGTTGGAGCGTGCTGACGGTGCTGGACAGTTTCGCCCTCGATCGCAAGATCCACGCTGCCGGATGGAATTTCTGTTTCATGGCGTCAGAAGTCAAGGTGATATTTTTGGGCGCTGTCGGGGCGGCGAAAATCGAGAGTGCCTTGCGGGGCCTTCTGCGAAAGGTAAGGCCGCAATACTTTAACAGTCTTGAGATCACAGGAATCGTCGCCAGGCATTTTCTGGGCGTGCCCTATGTGACTGTTTCCGCACACTCGCGCCACATGCAACAGAATTGCCAATTGGATAGCCAGCAGGCGCGAGAGACCTCCCAGCATAACGGGGAATGGGCCACCGGTTGAGCTGTGGCTTCACCGGATCTCACATCGGGAAGCAGGAGTAACTCTCTTTGACGGAGCAGCTTGACGTATATATCGGGGTGGCTGCTGCTCTGATGTTTCTGGCGGGTTGCTTCCTTATTGTTCTGAGGGCCCGTGAGCGATCTGCAGAGCGCAGTCGCCGCTGACTCGATCGTGAGACGTGGCCTCCCGCGGAAATTGAGAAGCTCACCGTTTACTCAAGACGAAAACTCAGCTGCCAGCGATTTAGTTCGGCAAGCCCTCGGTCGTCTCGGCTCAGCTCTCCCCCGAACCTGCGCTGAGCCAAGCGTCCGGGCTTCCGGGCCCTTCACTTACTCTGAGCCCGCCAAGCGCCGATCCCGATGCGGTTCCGTGCGCGGCAGACCAGTACTCAGCTCACATTTCTCTCCCGGTTTGGCCCCACAGGTAGGGCAACGCACGGCCAAGGCCAGCTTCTGTTTGGGAGTCATGACTTCACAATGCACCGACGGTGGGAAACAAGATGGTCAATTCTGATCAGTTTGGAAATGCGTTTTCGGTGAATACTGACAACAGACGAATTCAAACCCAGCGCTGGTGATGCTCTCGGGGTCCATCCGGCAAATTGGCCCTTGCTGCTCCGTTTTCATCGCAGTCAGGAACACAATGTCGCTATCCAACGCAACGCTACCCAAGCCTCTTCTGCAGGTCGTGGGCCCGCGGACTATCGGGCAAGAAGTCGCTGCAGTTCCCAGGGTGCGATCGCGCGCGAAGCCAGCGCTGCCGAGCCGGATTGCGGTGATCGGGAATTATCTTCCTCGACATTGCGGAATCGCCACGTTCACCACCGACCTGTGCAGCGCCATTTCCGCAGAATACGGAACGGCCCGACTATTGGCGCTCCCGGTCAACGACACTCAAGAAGGCTACGACTATCCCGCCCGGGTGCGGTGGTCCCTCGCACAGGACGACGTGAAGTCGTACCAGGACGCAGCTGAATTCCTGAACTTCAACAACATCGACATGGTGTGCCTGCAGCACGAGTATGGAATCTTCGGAGGGCCGGCCGGAAGCCACATCTTGCATCTGCTACGTGGCCTGAAAATGCCCGTAGTGACGACGCTGCATACGGTATTGCGCGAACCAGATCCCAACCAACTGATGGTCATGGAACAGATCGCAGAGTTGTCCGACCGGCTGATCGTGATGAGTCAACTGTCATCGCAGTTCCTGCAGGAAATCTTCAAAGTGCCGGGTAGCAAGATCGACATGGTGCCGCACGGCGTTCCCGACCTGCCGTTTCTGGATCCGAACTTCTATAAGGACCGCTTTGGCGTAGAAGGCAAGGCGGTACTGCTCACGTTTGGCCTACTTTCGCCGAACAAGGGGATTGAAAACGTAATTCAGGCGTTGCCCCAGATTCTTTCGAAACACAAGAATGTTGTGTACATCGTCGCGGGCGCGACCCATCCCCACATTCTCCGTCGCGAGGGCGACAAGTATCGAGCCAGTTTGCAGGCGTTGGCGAAGGAAATCGGCGTGGAATCGCAAGTGATCTTCTACGACCGTTTCGTCAACCCCGAGGAAATGGTCGAATTTATTGGCGCCGCCGACATTTACATCACTCCCTATCGCCATGAGGAGCAAGTCGTGTCGGGCACGCTTGCCTATGCCTTGGGCGCGGGCAAGGCGATCATCTCGACGCCGTACTGGCATGCCATCGAGTTGTTAGACGATCGTCGCGGAACGCTCGTCCCATTCCAAAATCCCGACGCGATGGCACAGAGAGCGATTGAACTTCTCGATACTCCTGCCATTCGTCACGCTATGCGCAAACGCGCTTACCTGTTCGCCAGGGAGATGGTCTGGAAACGAGTGGCACAGGGTTATATGGAAAGTTTCTCGCGCGTCCGCAGCGACCGTATGGAGAGTCCGAAGGTCCAGTTCGCCGCGCACATGATCCAAAAATCGTTGAACCACTTGCCGGAGTTGAATCTGGATCACTTCAATCGGATGACCGACGACACGGGAATGCTGCAGCACTCGATATTCACGGTTCCGAATCGCCGAGAGGGATACACCACCGACGACAATGCCCGCGCGCTTATTTTTTCGCTGCGGTTGGGGCAATCGGACAAGCATCAGCTTGGCAAGGTCGATCCATCCGCAGCGACTTCAGCTCTGCGCTACTCAGCATTTCTTGAGCACGCCTTCAATCCAGCGAAGGGCCGCTTCAAGAACTTTCTTCGCTACGATCGCAGGTGGAACGAACCTGTCGGTTCCGAAGACTCCCACGGGCGTGCCCTGTGGGCGCTGGGTACGGTTCTAGGCCGGTCCCAGGATCAGGGATTGAGAGGAGCAGCCGGGCGCTTGCTCGAGTTCTCTCTCCCCGCGGTTCTTGAATTCAGCAGTCCGCGGGCATGGGCCTACGCCCTGCTCGGAATTCAGGAATACCTTAATTCGTATCCCGGTGATCGCGACGCGCAGAAAGTTCGATCCGCCCTCGGCCAGCGGCTGCTTAACATGTATGAGGCGATCCGGCGGCCGGATTGGAAATGGTTCGAGAACGTTCTGGCCTACGGTAACGCGAGATTACCCCAGGCTCTCTTGCTCGTGGGTTCGGCGTGTTCGGACGACCGCATGGTTTCCGCAGGCCTGGAATCGCTGGATTGGCTCTCCGAAACACAGCACTGCGAAATCAATCGCCACTTTGTGCCCATCGGTTCGCAAGGCTTTTATCACCAGGATGGTGAGAAGGCCCGCTTTGATCAGCAACCTCTCGAGGCCGCCGGGGCCGTGTCTGCTTGTTTGCAAGCGTACCGTGTAACTGAGGACGACCGGTGGCGCACCGAAGCGTGGTCTGCTTTCAACTGGTTCCTCGGTGATAACGACTTGCAACTTCCTCTCTACGATGCTGCGACTGGCGGGTGCCGCGATGGCCTGCACCCCGATCGCGCCAACGAAAATCAGGGGGCCGAGTCAACACTTTCGTTCCTGATGGCGCTCCTCGAAATGCGTGCACTGCAGGAGCCGCAACAGCAGGAGTCGCAACAAATGGAGATCCCTTCATGACCACGCCCGTCGACAAACCTATGAGCCTTCTCAGTACTCGCTTCGAGCCGCTGCTTCTTCGCCATCCTACGAACCCAATCCTGACGAGCAAGGATTGGCCATACCCTATTAACAGCGTCTTCAACGCAGGCGCGACTCGACTTGCAGATGGTACGACCCTGCTGCTATGCCGCGTGGAGGACCGACGCGGCTTGTCACACCTTTCCGCTGCTCGCTCTCGCAACGGCGTCGATGGATGGGAAATCGACAGCGAACCAACTCTGATGCCCGACCCGCAGAACTATCCGGAAGAAATCTGGGGAATTGAAGATCCTCGCATCACGTTTGTTCCCGAACTGCAGCAATATGTCGTTACTTACACTTCCTATTCGCGCGGCGGTCCCGGCGTGTCGCTGGCTTTGACCAAGGACTTCCGCACCTTCGAACGCTACGGCGTAATTATGCCGCCGGACGACAAAGACTCCGCCCTTTTGCCTAGAAGAATCGACGGATGCTGGGCGCTGATTCATCGACCGATGACGACGCTCGGGTCACACATGTGGATTTCCTACTCGCCCGACCTGCGTTATTGGGGTAGACACCGGCTGATGCTGGAAGCCCGCCGCGGTGCCTGGTGGGATGCAAACAAAATCGGACTGTCACCGCCACCGATCGAGACTCCCAGGGGATGGCTCGTGTTCTACCACGGGGTGCGGCACACGCCTTCGGGCTGTCTTTACCGGTTGGGCTTAGCCCTTTTCGATCTCGACAATCCAGCTAAGTGCCTGCTCCGAGGCGATTCGTGGATCTTCGGGCCAGAAGCCGAGTACGAACGCCACGGGGACGTTGACGATGTGGTCTTTCCATGCGGGTACACGATCGACGCAGATGGCGACACGCTCAACATCTATTACGGAGCGGCGGATTGCGCCATTGCCTTGGCTCGGGCCAGTGTGCGCTCCCTGCTGGAGTGGCTGGACGCCAATGGAAGTTGCGAACGCCGCCAGCGCGCGCAGGACTGATGAAATCTCTGCTGAAGGCCTTCCAGTTTATCTTTGGCTGCCGGCACCGTCACCGGAGCCGTGTGTTCACGATTAAGCACCGTACCTACCGGGTCTGTTTCGACTGTGGAAAGGAATTCGATTTGCCTGACGCGCACGTGGCCATACAATCCAACGCTGCTCCGGGCTGCCACTAGCAGATGAATTCTCGCCATGCTCGCTAAAAGCTGTCGTCATCGTAGCGCTGGGACCGCAATCTTGATTCTTCCCATGTGAGCTATCTTGCTCAGACGCACCTGACCGTACGTGTCATTCTTAATTATCTTCTGAGTGTGTCGATGGAGCCGCGAAGCTGAAGCGCAGCTCTTAAGAACTGGGTCGCAGGGATCGTGTCCTGGTCAGGTCACGCAACGCGGCCGCATCCAGCGAATCAGCATTCATCATCCGTATGTGTGCCGCCAAACCTTGCGGCAAACACGATTTGACCCTGGAGAATCTCGAACATCGAAATGGGGAACACCTTCAGGCGGATGAGAGGGTTTCCTCGCGAAACGTAGCTCGTCCGAATAAGGAAGGTCAAAAATCATGCCTTTAATTCAACTCCTGGAAGTTCTCATCGTGGTGGGTGTCCTGCTGTGGCTGGTCAATCGCTTCATTCCCATGCAGGGATCCATCAAGTCCATTTTGAACGGCGTCGTGGTTATCGCCGTGGTTCTGTGGCTGCTGAATGTCTTTGGCCTGTTCCACTCCCTTTCCGGCATTCGCATCGGAAAGAGTTGACCACGACCGCGGGCTGAGAAGGATACATCGCACCAATCACCGTCGAGACGACCACCCATTTCGAGGGGGGCAGATTCCTGCTCCCAAGGAGATATTTTGAAAACAAAGCTTGTATTGGCAGTCGGAATCACCCTCAGTTTGAGCGCCTTTGCTCAGACCAATTCGCAGACAACTGGAGACGTCGAGCACATGAATACGACGCCCACGTTCCGCGTAACCGTCATCAGCCGCAGCGTGCAAGCCGTCAACTATCAGCATCGCAGCGGATCTTCAAAACTGGATTTCGCCGGAACCGACCTGATGCCCTCGGCGAATGGCGTTGCCGAGATCAACAGCAAACGTGGGTCCATCGCGATCGAAGCGGAATTCGGCAACCTCCAGGCGCCGACGACGTTCGGCAATGAGTATCTGACTTATGTTCTGTGGGCGATTTCGCCCGAGGGGCGCGCCGTCAATTTGGGTGAAGTCCTGCTCGGCGGCAACCATCGCAGCAAACTCAACGTGACCACCGATCTGCAGGCGTTCGCGCTGATCGTTACTGCGGAGCCATACTACGCCGTTCGTCAGCCCAGCAATGTGGTGATCATGGAAAACGTGATTCGGGAAGAAACCAAGGGGACAACTGAAGCGGTCAATGCAAAGTACGAATTGATGGAGCGCGGTGGATACCTTCCCACCGGCTACAAGTTCGATCCGGTGGTCTTGAATGCCAAGTTGCCATTGGAATTCTTTGAAGCGCGCAACGCATTGCGCATTGCTCAATCCGAGGGGGCCGAGCAGTATGCCAGCGACAGCTACCAGCATGCGGTCCAGTTGATGAACAATGCCGATAGTGAAGCAACGAGCAAACACGTCGACCGAAAGCCGCTGATCGCGATGTCTCGCGAAGCGGTGCAAACTGCCGAAGACGCACGCGCGATTTCCGTCAAGAAAATGGATGACGTCCGGTTGGCCAATGAGCGTCAGGACTCAGCGGATGCCCAGGCGCGAACGCAAGGACAGGCCGATGAGGCGATGCGGAGCAAGGAGCAAGCGGAGTCCGATACAGCAAAGGCTCAAGCAGCCAAGGCTCAGGCGGAAGCTGATTCCGCGAAAGCGCGGAACGATGCTGCTGATGCGCAAGCTGCGACCGCAAAGGCCCAATCGGACATGGCGCAAAATGAGGCTTCATCAGCTGCGGCACTCTCAGCCGCTCAAGCGGATGCAGACCAATCGCGCGCAGACACGCTGAAGGCGCGGAAGAATGTCCAGGACGCGGAAGCTGACAAGGCGGCTTTGCGAGCGAAGTTGTCGGAGCAGCTCAATTCCATTTTGCAGACTCGCGATAGCGCGCGTGGGCTCATCGTCAGCATGTCGGATGTTTTGTTTGACACCGGAAAATATTCGTTGAAACCAGGAGCACGCGAGAAACTGGCGAAAGTTGCCGGCATTCTGCTGGCCTACCCCGGACTCAACATCGAAGTCGGCGGCTATACGGATAATGTCGGCGGCGATGCTATGAATCAAACGCTGTCGGAGAATCGTGCGGGATCGGTGCGCGACTACCTGGTGCAAGAGGGAGTATCGACCGGTTCGGTTTCGTCCAAGGGCTTCGGCAGCACTCTGCCGGTAGCTTCTAACGATAACTCCGCGGGACGCCAGCAGAACCGCAGAGTTGAGCTTCTTGTGTCCGGCGAAGCCATCGGCAACCCGGTCAATGCGACCACGGGAAGCTTGCGCTAAATCACCCGTACCTAACGATCGACAATGGAGGCAACACCCATGAAGTTAGTTGGAATCATTAGCACCGCAGTTCTATCTTTGGCCCTCGGAGCGACTGCTTCAGCATTTGCTCAGCAGGAGCAACACGACCAGCAGGAAGAAAGCAAAGCCAAGCCTGCCCAGGACGAGAAGAAAGCACAGCCAGAGAAACCCGCAACGCAAGAAGAAAAAGGTGCGAAGCCGGAGAGCAAGAATAACCAGCAAGAAGAGAAGAACGCACAGCAGCAGAGCAAGAACAATCAACAAGAAGAGAAGAACGCGGCTCAGCAGGAGAAGAACACCAAGCAACAAGAAAACGCCAAGCAAAACGAGAAGAACGTACAGGAGCAAGAGCATTCAAAACAGTCGAAGTCTGTCCAACAGGAGCAGCACGCCAGCAATGGTGGCGGCCGCATTCCGGAAGACCGTTACAAGGCGAACTTCGGAAACGAACACCGGTTCCGGGTCACCCAAAGCGATTACAGTAACCGCCGCTTCCAATACGGTGGCTATTGGTTCGGATTTCAGGGCTCCTGGCCCAGCAACTGGCTCTACACGCAAGAAGTTTATGTGGTGGAAATCAACGGCGTGTACTACCTGTGCAACGCGAACTATCCTGGCGTGAACATTGTGCTCAGCGTCACGCTATAGCCTTTGCAATCCAGCTAACGACGAGGCGAGGGCCTCTGTCTCGTGCCCTCGCCATCAAAAGGAAAAGGAGCAATACATGCTTGGAACCATTTTGATCGTGATTCTTATCCTGGCACTTCTTGGAGCGCTACCACGCTGGTCGCATAGTCGGGATTGGGGTTACGCCCCAACCGGCGGTCTCGGCCTGATCCTTTGCATTGTTGTCATTCTCTTGGTTCTCGGTCGGATTTGATCCATGCTCTGCGGACCAATATCGGCAGGTGTCATCTCTCGGAGTCGGCGCCTGCTTTCTGTCCGAACGCTGACAGTTGTTTTGGTCGCGCTGATGTGTCCCGGCATCTCGTCGGCGTACTCCGTTCTCACGCACGAGGAGATCGTCGACCTGCTATGGAGCGATGAGATCCAGCCTCTGATCCTCAAGCGCTTTCCTGGCTTGTCGCCAGACCAGCTCAAAGAAGCGCACGCCTACGCCTACGGAGGCGCCGTCATCCAAGATTTGGGCTACTACCCATTCGGTAGCAGGGAGTTCAGCGATCTGGTGCACTACGTCCGTAGCGGAGACTTCGTTCGCGAGTTGCTGCTGGAAAGCCAGGATGTCGATGAGTACGCGTTCGCCCTGGGAGCCTTGTCGCATTATGCAGCCGATATCGCCGGGCATCCTGCGGTCAACGAATCCGTAGCGATTGAATTTCCCAAGCTCCGTGCAAAATATGGCAAGTCCGTCCGCTACGCTCAAGACAAGACCGCGCACTTGAAAACGGAATTCGGCTTCGATACCGTGCAGGTCGCGAAAAACCGCTACGCCTCGCAGCAGTACCACGATTTCATCGGATTCGAGGTTTCCAAGCCTTTGCTGGAACGCGTTTTTCCAGTTGTCTACGGAATGCAACTGAAAGACGTGCTGACTCACGAGGGTATGGCGGTAGGTTCCTACCGTTACGCGGTCGCGCACATGATCCCGGAGATGACCCAGGTCGCTCTGCAAACTCATAAGAAAGAACTGATGCACGAAACGCCGGACTTCGCCAAGCAGAAGTTCCTGTACCGCCTCTCCCGCTCCGATTATGAAAAGCAGTGGGGAAAAGATTACAAGAAGCCGGGCGTAGGTACCCGTATCTTGTCAACGCTCTTCCGATACATGCCGAAGGTGGGTCCCTTCAAAGGGTTGGGGTTCAAGAGCCCGACTCCTCAGACCGAGGACCTTTATTTCAAGAGCATCAACTTGACCGTCGATCAATATCGCGCCTTTCTCGAGGAAGTGCGCCACGGCAATCTTGTGCTCCCCAACACCGATCTTGATAGCGGCCAACCGACTAAGGCTGCCGAATACTCGCTCACCGACGAAGCCTATGCGAACTTGCTGACCCAAGTGGCCGACCGCAAGTTCGATCTGACATTGCCGGAACTGCGCGACAACATCCTCCAGTTTTATTCCGACCCGTCCGCTGCGATCGCGACAAAAAGGGACGTGGTGCGTTGGCAGAATGTGTTGACCTCGTTGGACCAGTTGAGATCCGTGGCGCCAGCCGCGATGGTTTCGGCTAGCCCCGCACGGTGATCGTCTGGACCTCAAATTCTGCTGGCCCTTAAGCGACAATCTCGTTAATCGCGTTCGCCTTCAGAAATGTCATCACGTTCTCGAACTTGTTGTAGACGCTGCGCGGTGCCTGCTTCTTCTTGTCCCGCAGGAAGGCACAGAACTTGAGTCAGATCGGCGCGCTCGATGTCTTGCAGGTAGAGCTTGGGGCAGGACTCGGTGAAGTAGTTCAGTGCGGTCGTGTATGCGGCCAGAGTCTTCGGCTTCTTCGTGAGCTCGGTCTCCTCCAGGAACTTGGCCACCGCGGTTGCGACCGACCGATGCCCACTGTCACCGTTCTCGGGCACCACCTTCGTTGTTTCCTGCGTTCGTCTCTAGTAGGGTCGAGGACTGGCGCCACGCCCCGTAGACTCGGCCTATCTGTTGCTCCCCGTTTCCTCTGGGAGTGCCTCACTAGCCGAATCGTAAGCCGGTTTCCAGTCCCCGCCTCATCAAACCCAGCGTGCAGATTTCCCGCACTGGGCTTTCCTGTGTGCTTCTTGTCAAGGGTTATGTGGCTCATTCGAGCGGAACGACTTTCAACTGTGATCGCCATACACGACCCGGTAATCATTAAACAGTCCGAGAGTGTCGTAGATCCATCGCGTACTCCACCGCTTCCACCCGAATCCTTTGCGCCCTCGCGCACGTAGCAAGTGCCGCCGCACCTTCTTTTCCACCCAGAGTTTGATGTAGGAAAAGCACCCGCTCGAGTTCCCTACGCGAAAGTAGTTCACCCAGCCCCGCAGAATCGGATTGATGTGTCCGATCACCCTCCGCACGGGCTGACTTACGAAGCGCCGGAAGATTTCCTTCAGCTTCCGCAGGAGTGCCGTTCGCTTTTTCTGCTTGGGCACAAAATGGGGCCGCCACTTTCCCTTACGACTTCGGACGCGGCGATACTCAAACCCCAGAAAGCTGAAGCCTTCTCCCCGCATTAGGTCTACTTTCCGGCTCTTTTCCTCGTTGATTTCAACTTTGAGTTTGCCCAATTCCTCCCGCAGTCGTTTCTCCACCGCCCGGATTAGCCAGTCCTGCCGCGGATGGGAGTCAAGCAATACCACCATATCGTCCGCAAACCTCGCGTATTGAACATTGGGGTATCTCCCTCTTCGCGTAGTTGCAATCGCCTTTTCCAGCATGCGATCTACCTCAGTGAGGTAGAGGTTGCTGAGCATTGGCGAAATTACACCGCCCTGAGGAACTCCTTTTCCTCCAGTCGACTTCAGGATCATCTTCAGGAGTTTCCTCATCGATGCATCCTGAACCCGCCGGGCCACTTTCGCGAGCAGCAGTGAATGCTGCACGTTATCGAAATAGGCTCGGAGATCCAAATCGATGATTCGTGTTAACCCTTGGACGATCGCCTGATCAACTCGGCGTACCGCGTCATGGGCCGACCGCTTCGGTCGATAGCCGTACGACCCCGATTGGAAGTCAGCTTCGAAGATCGGCTCCAGGATAAGTTTTATTGCACCCTGAACCACGCGGTCGCGGATTGAGGGGATCGAAAGCACGCGGACCTTTGTGCCCCCGTCCTTCGGAATCTCCTTTTTCCGCACCGGCATGGCTTGATACGTGTTTTGGTCTAGTTCGTCCTGTATCTGTTTCAGAAAACCCTCCACTCCACTTTCTTCGATGGCCTCAAACGTGACACCATCGATCCCAGGTGCGCCATTGTTGCTTTTGGCCATCCGGTAGGCTTCTCGGAGTGTTTCCTTCTTACATACGTGGACGTACAATCCCCAAAAGCGCCAAGTTGGTTCTGCCTTCGCCTTGACGTATATCCTCCTCCGCAGGTCCTGCACACTGATGGGTGTCTTTGTCATCTCACCCTTGCCTCCCTTGTGGTTGGAGTTGTTGCTGCACATCAGTAGGGCCTCTTCGCTCCACAGGCATTACCCCGCTTCACCGCTACTGCTGGCCCTTCCGCCACCCTCTCGTCGTCCACCGATTTCCTGGTGGTCCCAGTTATACGGTCTTCTGCTCCGTGGATTTCTCCATGGGACGAGGAGGGTTTCTCCAGTTGCTCAATGTGTCCTTGTCATCGTGCTGTCGCTATCGCCCCGCCAGAGCGTCTCGTCGCATCAGTCAGTTTGCAACGGTACATGTTGCCTTCACCCCCTCAGTGAGAGTTCGGCCTCTGGTGTTTAGGGTTTCGAGGTCACCTGTGCGTTCACTTTCGTTACAGCCCAATGACTCGCTCACCATCCCGAAAGGATGATTTTGTCGGACCGACTTCACGCGTTTCGTTTCCTCCACACATGCGGCCCTAGCTACAAGAGTTCTGACTCTTCCCTTGATGGGTCTACCTCCCATTGAACACATCTGCCTTTTCTGGACATACACTGAGGCCCCTTCCCTCCACCGGAGTTATCCGGTTTCACCGGTACTGCGAACCTCTCCGCCACCCCTCACGGCCCGGCCTGTCTCTCACGAGTTACCGGTTGATCCCGACTGCAATCACCGCTGGGGCTTCCCGTGTTGCCTCTGGTCTCCTCTGCGTCTAGAAGAAGACCATCTGGGTTGATATGTAGATAACATGAAAGTACGCTTATAGCATGTCCAAGATGATTCAGTTTTGTAATGAGCCCGATGCCCTGCACCGCAACCTGAAAGCTCGCGCCGCCATGGCTGGTATGTCTCTCTCTGATTATGTGACGGTGATACTTATGTGACGCAGCAGCATGATGAGGGCGGAATGGCGGTGTTTTCTGTAAGGAGAAGGGTCACATAACTTGAGTCGGTGGTATTCGGGGAGTGCGGCACTGTGTGAGTTTTCGGCAAGTCTGCGAAATGGAGGCGGGTGACCCGCCGCGAGCACCGACCTCACGGTCCTCAGGCGGGATACTTGACGTACTTCGCCAGCAAGTAACCCATGTCATCGCCGACGCCATAGCCAAAGGTGTGACTGATTCCCCGGACACGGTTGAGTCGGACGATCAGGCTGGCCCGGCCGTGCGCGGGTAGAGTGTTGGCCGACTGGAGGGCTTGCTCGAACATGCGGACCAGGGCATCGAAAAATCCCTCCTCTTGATACCCGATATCCTGACAGTATCCCGCCGCTTGCTCGCAGTAGAAAACCATAAGCTCGGTGAGTCCCGCAGGATCGCCCACGGCCTTTTTGTAATGGGAGATGGCCTGCTTGGCTTTGGAGACGGACGTATCCTGGTTGCGAAACGGATCGGGCCAGAGCCAGCGATCGATGGTTTTCTTGTACGGCTCCAACACGTTTTCGCCCAAACCAAAGCGGGCGTGAAGAAACGCCTGGTTGTCTTGCTGCGCGGAGTAGAGATGGTGCAGCAAGTCCACCAGCGCGGTCCGGTCAAAGGCGGCGAGCTTGGCTTTGACATCAGTCCAGGTCGGTTGCGATTTCGACTCACGTTTCGTCATAGGAGTTTTCGACGTGGCCCGCATGCGTAACTCTCCATCGAGCCGATTCAGAAACAGTAGCCTTGTGCCAGCCAGTAGTGCCAGTCGGCGATGGCTTCGAGGGTGGATTCATCACCGTCGATGGCAGTGAGCTGGGAGAGTGGCACGACCACATTGTGGCCGCGCCAGCGAATCAGCACCAACATGTCGTGGGCACAGGAATCTTCCGGCGCCAGGCCGCGGACTTCGATCGTTTCTCCTTTGCGAAGCGGAGAGACTGCTTTGACGGCGATGCACCGGGCCGTGAAGGGAAACTGAAGTTTGTTGTTCCAGGTAGTAATACCAGCCGAGGGCCTGTTCTTCCGGCCCATAGGCGTTCACGATGGCTTGGTTGTGGATGCGTTCTTCGCGGATGCGGTTTTTGAGCAGCTTGAGCATGTAGTACTCGATTCGAGGGCTTGTTAAACTGCCGATCCATCGTCCTGGTCGGTGTAGGATTCCAGCACTTCAAAGTCGGCAGCTCAGGCATCCGCATCGATGTACTTGCGCGCAATACAAAGACGTCGGCGTCCGGATTGCATCCATTCGAAGCGCGATCGCCCATGAGACTTCGTGGGTGCGGTCAAGGACAATTCTTGATGTTGTGTGCGCAGCCCGAAGCGATCACGTACAGCGCGATTAACCACCAGCCAGCTAGGGGCGTACCGACCAGAAACCAGAGGGCGCGCCACTTGAACTTCGTGCATGCGACGACAACCCATACAACCCACATCACTGCAAGAATATGCTCACTTTTATGGCTCCGTCCATAGCACCGGGCGCCGTCACGAAAGGTACGGCGATGACAACGACCGCGATGACGAGGGACACGATGAACGATGATCGAAAGCTGCTGCTCAGCGCCTTAACCGTCGTGGACGTTGCGTTCACCTGGCCTCATGTTAGCCACAAGAATCACGCACAACAAGATTACCGCTGGCGGTGTTGTTTGCGACGATTGGCGTAATATCTCGATTTCACGCAATTGACCTTTGCAGGGGGTGAGTGCTATCGCCTGGCTTTTGTAGTTATCATGGGCGCGCTTCTCCTGCGGACAGGAGGCGACTTTATCGCTTGGGAGCGAGCAGCCCAAGGATGGGGAGGAGCGCACAGACTGCATACGGCAGACCGAGCGACCAATTAAGACATGCTTTGCCGGGATGTCTGACCCAAAAGAAGAGCAACGCCGACAGCAGCAGCGCCTGCGGAACGATCTCCAAATACCCCCGCACCTGCAGACCCAGTGGAACCGTCGTGTAGATAAAGCCCTCGAGCGACCCGGGAGGCGCGGCGAACGTTCCCAGAATGCCCACCCCAATCAGCATCCATGCCATCAGCAGCCATCCGTTGCGGCGCTCGAACAAAATCTCGCGGAACGGATAGAAGACTGCTGCAAACAGCACGCCGCGCACGATCTGCAAGGCCGGCCCTAACATGACAAGTGGACTGGTCATCGGCCGCATTCCTGAATTGGGATTGTTGATGAAATCCGCGTAATGTAAGAAGTGAAACGCCAGTGCCCCCGTTACGAAGTAGGTGAGTGTATGACTAACAACGGTCTTGGCGGCCAACGTCATGAGAGCGAGGTTGCGCGTTTTCCAGGGCTAGTTTTCTCTGCCTGCCAAATGTATGGATCTGGTCTCAACAGTTACGGTGCGCAATAAAGATTGGTTGATAGAAGCCGCTGTCAGTTGGCGACAGCCATCGAATGTTGATGAATCCAGCCTCTTCCAGAATACGCTGCAACTCACTTCGAAGCACTGCACGATACGTCGAGGTGAAATGCAACGTCTGCCACGCAGATTCCATGTTTCGCGTGATGTACAGATGGAAGCGATAGCGTCGCTCATCCAGCCAATCCCAGATTTGAAAGACAATGCGCCTGCTGCCGTTATCCGAATAAAAGCTCGGCCCCTGGGTTGTCGGTCGTTCCACAACCAATCGATCGTAGTCGCGAATGCTGCCAATGAAAGAGCCCCCGGGCCGAAGCTTCCCATATGCTTGTTGAGAGGCCTGCAACAAGTCTTCACCGGTTTGCAAGTGCGGAAGCGAGTTGTCGATACAAATCACCGCGTCAAAGCTCGATTTCGGGAATGCGCCCAGTTGCACCATGTTTGCAACCGAGAACGGAACGCCAAGCCCCCGCTTCGAGGCTTCTGAGCGGGCTCGTTAGACCGCTCCGATGCTGATGTCGCAACCTGTGACATCGAAACCTTTCATCGCGAGCGTTCAATTCGCGCCACGTCATTCTTATTTTCCTTCCTTTGTCCACCCACATTCTCAGTTGCTAATTGTCGAGCACGTCGGCGGGCATCCGCAACCCGCAGTGCGACGTTTCGTGCCGAAGAAGTGACAGGCTAGTGAAAAATCTCTATAGCACTCATGTGCCGTTTTGCGCAAACGGTTAGGCGGTGCAAGAAGATGCTAAATCTCAGTCTCAGTTCAAACGGGTGCTGCCATTCATTGGAGTTAGAGTTCCAAAGCACTGCCGGCGTTGGCGTCCCATAGCATTCTTTTGCCGCTACGATAGGAAAGGTTCACCATATGCCCCGCGGCAGCGGAGTGGTGTCCGACCTCCGCAGTCTCATAGGTCGGCCGTCGGGTGCGAACCGCATCGATGAAGTTCGCAAGATGCAAAACAGTCGCATCCGGCCTGTTTGCAAACTCCAGATTCTCGGGTACCGGTTTGGTGCCTGTTCCCTGTGATTCTGCTCGGTGGTTGTCTTGATTGAGAAATGCTTCCTGCATCGCTTTCGGCCAGCTGTCGATCGAGTACTCGTAGCCTTCGCGTTTGTACTCTGGCTGCTCGACCATTCCCGCGCCCAGGAGAACGGAGAGTGACCCCTCCGTCCCCAGGAATTGGAGTCCCTGACCGGTAGTGCTTGCACTGTTGAATGTGCCGGCCATGTTGACACAGAAGCTACCGTAGTCGAACAGGGCGTCGAGGGTATCTGGCACTTCGCGACCGTCGTGCCGGTAAAGGATTCCCCCGGTGGCGGTTACGCTTTTCGGCGTTTCTGCCTCCATGATGAAGTGAATGGATGTAATGAGGTGAACGAACAGATCCGTGGATATCCCGCCGGAATAGTCCCAATATTTGCGATAGCGAAACACGCGCTCGGGATTGTAGGCGACTTTGGGCGCGGGACCGAGCCACTCCTGCCAATTGAAGTTGACGCCCTCCTGTACGTCCGAAGGAATTGGGTAGTTCCAGGCGCCCGTCGAACTGTTGCGGTTGTAGGACGCGGTCACCTTGGTGACTTTGCCGAGTTTTCCCGACATCACAATTTCCCGTGCTTTCTGGTGTTGCTCGGACGACACCCACTGGCTGCCCACCTGCACAATCCGCTTGTGTTCCCTTGCCGCATTGACAATTGCCGGGCCATCCTCAATTCTGTAGGTCATCGGCTTTTCGATATAGACGTCTTTGCCCGCGCTCAGCGCATCGAGCACGATGCGCTTATGCCAATGATCGGGTGTCGCCACAACGACTGCATCGATGTCTTTCCGGTCGAGCAGTTTCTTGTACTGTGCGAAATTCGTCGTGATCTTACCTTCAGTGCGCTCCTTTGCGCGTTCGAGGTGCCCCTGGTAGCAATCGCAGACTTCCACCAGGTTTGCCTGCCCGGTTTCTTTGGCAGCCTCGAGCAATATGTTTCCGCGAATTCCAAAGCCAATGAACCCGAGGTTCACGCGGTCATTAGGGCCTGCAGGTTCCGGCAGCAAGGAGGGAGGAAGGGCAATTAGCTTCCCATTTAGGACGAGCCCAAGGCTCGCCGCCTGAGTCGCACTGCGCAGGATGAACTGACGTCTCGTGGACTTCGACATTCTTGATCACCGGTGAGGAAGGTTACACACGACGCGAACACGAAAGCTTAGCGCAAACCACGCTGCCGCTATAGCCCGTTGGCGAAAAATCCTCATAGCGCTCAAAACCCCTCAATGAGCTATGGCCTGTGGCTGTTGAAAAACTCCATTTTCTCCAAAACCGGCGAAATTTCGGGGATAGAAAATGTCCGCCAAAACAGAGATCGTCGATTGTGGGGCTTCCTATTGTAAAGTTTTTTTGGACGATTTTCTGTCGAATGAGTTTTTCAATAGCCACGCCTGGTTTTCGTCATTCGAACCGAGCCGCTAAAATTTCCGATGCAAAAGAAAAAGCCGCCTGGACATCAGGAGGCCCCAAGCAGTCCTCCCTCGAGAATGCTCAAATGTCACAATATGGAGTACTCGATAGGAATTCAATTCCTCGAAAATTGTAGATTGTCCCGCTGTATTCAGCATTGTCCCCACTAATCTCCTGTCACCGTCTGCCGTGATCAGCATCACCAACTTCGCCATCCGATCGGACTACGATTTCTACCGTCGGCAGACTTCAGCAAATGGCACAGTTGGGCTTCGGCGCTCCAGAGCGATTCAGTCTGCCGCTCATGCCATCCGTCATTGCAATCGGGAGCCGGAGTCTCCATTCCTCGGAGGTCCTATGAATTCAGCCAAACTGTTTCTCCTCCTCTCTGTTCTTGCCTCTGGATTATTGCTGCAAAGCCAAAATCAAACGGCGTCGTCCGTGATGCCCATCGGCAAACCAGTCCAGATCAAAGTTCCACTGGGCCTTCCGCCCGTCGTAATTCCGGCTGACAATCCGCCCACTGGGGAGACGATCGCGCTCGGCCGCCGTCTTTTCTATGATCCGATTCTCTCGCTGGATCACAGCGTTTCATGCGCTTCTTGCCATAGCCCGCAATCCGGGTTCTCCGATGCCAGGCCTGTTTCGGAAGGTGTGGCCAAGAAAACGGGGACTCGCCACTCTCCCCCAGTCGTCAATTCCGCCTATTACAAGGTCCAGTTCTGGGACGGCCGCGCTACCACCCTGGAGAGCCAGGCAGAAGGCCCCGTGCAGAACCCGGTGGAAATGGCCAATACTCTGACCACGGTCGAGCAAAGGCTGAATGCCGATCCCAGCTATCGCCAACAATTCGCCGACGCCTGGGGTACGCGACCGATTACTTATGAAATGGTGGAGAAGAGCATTGCTTCGTTCGAGCGCACCGTGATCAGCGGCAATTCCCCGTTCGATCGCTGGAAATATGGACATGACAACAAAGCCGTCGACGACGCCGTAAAGCGCGGATACATCGTATTCACTTCAAAGAAAAAAGCCGATTGCGCCTCGTGCCACACCGTGGGAGACAAGTACGCACTGTTTACCGATAACCAATTTCACAATGTCGGAATCGGCGTCAATGCGGGAGACATCACAGATGTCGGTCTATACGCCGTGACCCACAAGGAAGCCGACAAAGGGAAGTTCAAAACTCCTTCGTTGCGAAATGTTGCGGCCAGAACGCCCTACATGAGCGATGGCAGCCTCAAAGATCTGAAGCAGGCCATCGACTTCTACATCGGAGCCGGCAACTCCAATCCGAACCTGGACTCCAAGATTCACGTCCTGGATTTCTTGAGCGGGCAGGAACGTAGCGACCTGCAAGCGTTTTTGAATTCTCTGACGGGAGAGATACCGCCCGATGTCGGTCCGCCGGAGGTCACAAAGCAGGTCAGCCAGCGCTAATCGATAGCCGACGCAAAATGGCGAGCCCACGCCTCTATCCTTGACGTGGATGCTGGCTGAAATGCCTGTTTACGGCTTGAACGCTGCCAGTTGCAGCACATCGAAGTAGCACGTCGGCTGCAACGACACCTCGGGTTAGCCCCAATCGGAGCAGTCGCCTCCCAAAGGCAACCCTCTGGATCATAGGTGTTGCAAAATCCCGATAGCGCTCATCAATGCCGAAAAAGGCGAAGTAAAAGCGCAAGCTTGTGATAAGTGTTAGCAACAGTTGCGGCTGTTGAACAACTCGATCGCTCAAAATTCGTCGAAAGACTTTGCGCTAGGAAGCCCTACAAACGACTTTCTTGTTTTTCTTAGACATTTTCTATCCCTCAAATTCTTACTGTTTTGTGAAAAATGGAGTTTTTCAACAGCCACAGTTTTTGGATAGCAACAGTTGACTTCCGGTTTCCCGGTCACTCGCCCACAAACGCGCCAGCAGAGAGACTCATCCTAGAAACCAATTGTGGGGACTATGAATGTCACGGTATGCGTGCTAAGTTATTCGGCCATGCGAGTTCCTGGATTGATTCTGACGATTGTTCTCATCGGTTTTACTTACACGGCGACATCTCAAAACACGGTCTTACACGAGCGCCGGCAGCGAGCCGCCGCTGCGTTCCGCGACGGGATTCTTTTGTTTCACGCCAGTTCTGAGCTAGATCTGACCGCTGATGGTTTCCGCCAGAACCCTTTCTTCTATTACTTCACGGGCTTGGGGAACACGGTGGGGGCCGTGCTCGCCATCGACGGAAGATCGGGCGAAAGTTGGCTTTTCTTGCCGTCCAAACCACCGTTTTTGAGAATCGGTCTACAGCCGGAAGTTCAGCCCGGACCAGAAGCGACGAAACGCTTGGGGATGGAACATGTCGTTGACTGGTCCGAACTGGAAGGGTTTCTCGCCTCACACGCCGGCGCGGCGCAGCTCCTGTACTATGGCGACGATGGGTCAACATTCGCTGAACTGCCAGCCAACCTTCTCAGCCCGAAGTCGCCGGAGGCTCCGACCTGGCTGCAGATCATCCTGCAAAAATGGCCCGCCTTTGAAGCCAAAGAGTCGGGGCAACGAATCGAGGCCCTTATGGCGGTTCAGAGTGCCGAGGAGACTCCTGCTCTGCGCTCGGCTGCGAAGGCGACTGTGGCTGCCGTAATGGCCGGAATGCGTGCCATTCGACCAGGCGTATCCCAACGGAGCGTCGAAGCGGTGGTCGAAAACACATGCTGGAGGGTGGGCGCACATGGTTCCTCTTTCTGGCCGTGGGCAATGGCAGGAGACAATGCGGTCTTCCCGCGGCCTTTTACATCTCTCGCGCGTTACGATCACCTGAACCAAAATATGCGCTCCGGCGACCTGGTGCGCCTGGATGTGGGATGCGAACAGGACCACTACATAGGAGATTTAGGGCGGACAGTTCCGGTCTCCGGCCACTATGACGAAGATCAGAGAGAGACCTGGCAGATATTCATAGCGGCATATCATGCTGGTGTCCTCGGGCTGCACGACGGGGCCACTGTCGACCAAGTCTTCGACGCCTGGCGTGCAGAACTGCTTCGTCATCGAGCATCCGCAAAGACTCCGCTTGCGCAGCACGCGATCGATTCCTGGTCAGATCGCAAGAATGTTCCCTACTGGCAAGTGCATACGACGAACCTGATGGCCGGTCGCCCCGTGGGGCCACTCAGGCAGGGAACGACGATCAACTTTGAGCCGATCGCCTCGGTCGATGGCCAAGGATTTTTCCTGGAAGACATGTACCTCATTACTAGGGATGGCGCAGAGCTGCTCACCCCGGGAGTTCCCTATTCGGCTGAGGACATCGAAGCCGCGATGAGGTAGATAGTGTTGAGACACCCAGGCGTTCGTCGAGCAAGGCAATTTCGTGTTCCACAAACTGTATTTGATCGAACAAACGCCGAAGCAAAAAGCGATGATGGGAACGGACCTTTCCTTCGAGAGCAAGTCTTAACTGCGGAATCTTCACGCGCAGATGACCCAGGGCGAGAGAGGCAAGGTGCTCGGGATCATCTTCACCGGAGATGATGTCCTGCAGCATTGCCCGTCCACTCTTGCCGAGAACATTGGTCGCCACGCTCGCCAGCTTTACGTTTGCGTCTTCCATCACCTTCTGAATTCGACTACTAATGCGCGAGGCTTCCTGGGACAGGCTCGCCCACATTCTCGTCAGGTCGCGTAGATCGCGAATGATTTCGCAGGGTACATAGCTGGCCCGCAGAAGACCATACTGCAGCAACTGCGCAATCCATTCCGCATCCTTCTGGTCGGTCTTGCGACCCGGCACATTCTTGATGTGCTGCGCATTCGCCAAAACTACCGTGAACTGTCCCTCCAGAATGTTCCAAACTGGTTTCCAGTAAACGCCGCTGGATTCCATCGCTACCTCAGTCACCCCGAACTGCCGCAGCCATTCGGCAAGCTCCTGCAGTTCTTGAGTCATCGCGCCAAAGCGACGCTGGTGTTTCTCCACACGTCCTGCTTCACGCAACAAAATACAAGCAGAAATCGAGCTCTTATGTACATCCAAACCGCAACATCTTCGGATGCAGCACGTCCATGACTACCTCCTTGACGTGGCATCCAGGACGCGCCGATAGGGTGAATCTCTCTCGCGTGCTCTCCCCTCACGAGGAGGCTACAGTCCGTTGTGCCAAAGCGCGTCCCGGGTCAAACTCATCCTCTGGCTCTCAAGCACCAGTAAGGTCGAAGACCTCTGGATCACACGCCTCGGCACAGCATACTGTCACTAAACTCCGTTTTCATTAATCGTTGTGCCGCTCTCCGCCATGCAGAACTCATCCCATCTGATTACGCCAGTTATCAAATGTCCGGCTCGACAAACCCAGGTTCTGTTGGCCACCCAACCGTTCTTCTAGATTCCGTTTGGGTAGCGGTGCCTGGCCTGGTTTCCACACACTCACCGACGACTGGATACCCACTACGTACCGCAAACCTAATTCGGTGATGCCGTCGCGAAACCCGGTGTCGTTGCCGTAGGCCGCGTCAGCCAGTACCGGAGCGGCGGGGATCTCTCGGTCCAGGGCGGTGCGAATCTGTTGCAAAGCAATTTCCGGCTTGGTTTGAAAACTGATTTCCGGCGGTATGCCCGTGGCCTTTCTCCGCCTCTTATCTTGGGTCCATACTTCCGGTAAGTAGAGACGCCAGGCGATCGGCAAACTCACCTCCGCAGTGCTGATCGACAAACTCACCGCCACCCGGCAGTTCTCTTGCTTGCCCACTTGTCCACAGTACTGGCGCGTGACTCCTACCGAATGCCTCCCCTTCTTCACCAATCCCGTGTCATCGACGATCCAGGCTTCGATCGGTCCTGGCTTCTGCATGGCGGGCAGCGTATACCGACGCACCGCTTCCAGAATGTCTTCATCCCTCCAGGGCGCATGAGCCACGACATGGTGCAACGACTGATGGGTTTGGCGCACGTTGTCGGGGCAGAGACGAGCCGCCATCGGTTCCACGCTTTTGCGTTCCCCGGGAAGCAGCAAACCGGTGCAATAGGACTTCAGAGGGACCACGCGATCCAGGTGCCCCGCGGCTTGCGCCAGGCGATTCAGATAGGCCGCGAAGCGTTTTTGCTGGGCGCCTGGCGCAACAGAATGGGCGCTCATGACCAGCAACTTAACATCAAAGGATGCGTTCCGGGCTGGTTTCTCAGTCTAAGGTATCCACTTTATAACACAGTAGTACTAGCAGGCTGCGGAAAAACTCGATTTGAAGCGGGCGCAGTACCACGAAACGCTCTTGTTTCCACACCACAACCTGATAAGAAGAAGGCATGCGCGGAAAAGACGAGCAACAGCTGGACGTGTTTAGCTACATCAGCCCCGAGCAGCGAGTTCCGCCCGATCACCCCTTGCGCCCTCTTCGTGTCATGACCGATGAGGCATTAAGGGAACTGCAACCACGGTTCAACCAGCTGTACGCCAAGACGGGGCGACCGTCGATTGCGCCGGAGAAGTTGTTGCGAGCGCTCCTGCTGCAAGCGCTGTACTCGGTGCGCAGCGAGCGAATGTTGATGGAACAACTCAACTACAACCTGCTGTTCCGTTGGTTTGTGGGCTGCTCAAAAAGTGCTTGACACCGCCGACATTGTCGGAGACGCGATTTTTCGCCAACGTCGTCTAAATGTGATGCATACTTTCGACTCGGAAGCCTCTGCAGTGTCGTGATGATGTAGCTTACATCTATTATCGGAGCTTGAAGACGCTCAAAGCTCCCGCAGATTTGATCAAGTTCCTCGGGTCTCCTACCGGCGAGATGCCCGAAAACGCGGAGCCGCCATCTGGGAACGAGTGGTGCAAGGAGCCGATATGAAGTCTCAGTGCTGTTTCAGACTCTGCAGATTGGTTGGGCTCATGTTCTGCGTGGGTGGACTCATTGTGGGTACCTTGGGAAAAACCGGGATACCAGTCGCAGGCGTCACCCCACCTAAGAGCACTCCAGTAAATGAATACGTCGACTCCCGGCTTTGCGCGGGTTGCCATAGTCAAATCTATGAAAACTATCGGCAGACGGGAATGGCCAAATCCCTGTTTAAGCCCGCTCTTGCGAACACGATCGAAGACTATAAAGGAAACACTCAGTTCTACCACTCCTTGTCTGACACGCACTACTCGATGATTTTTCGCGACCAGGCCTATTTCCAGAGACGGTGGCAAATCGGCTCCGACGGAAATGAGACGAATGTCGAAGAGATGAAAATTGACTACGTGATAGGTGCAGGCGACCACTCGAGGTCCTACCTACACCGTACCACACGAGGAACGTTGATCGAACTTCCTCTGGGTTGGTATACGGAACGAGGTGGATATTGGGGCATGAGTCCAGGATTCGATTCTCGTCATCCGCAGACCCGGCGATTGGTTTCGTATGGATGCGTATTTTGTCACGATAAATATCCTCAAGTGCCCTCCGGAAGCGATGTTCCGGACGCTGATCCGGTCTTTACTGGGGACCTTCCTGAAGGGATTGATTGTCAACGATGTCATGGTCCGGGCGGCCAACATATTCGAGCAGCCCAGGCAGGCGCTGAGTTTTCGGACATCAGTAGCAGAATTGTGAATCCTGCACGGCTAAGTTCAAAGCTCCAGATGGAACTCTGCATGCAATGCCACCTGGAGCCGACGAGCGGCCGCTTCCCAGCTTTAGTGAGACGATTTAATCGCGGGATGTTTTCCTACATCCCAGGGCAGCCCCTTGAGGACTATGTCCTGTACTTCGATCATGCCCCTAAGACCGGATACGATGACAAATTTGAATTCGTGAGTGTTGCATATCGACTTCGGAAATCTCGTTGCTTTCTAGAGAGCAAGGGGGCGCTGACATGCCTGTCCTGCCATGATCCACATCGCAAGCTTCCCGCGGGCGAGGAAGCGACAAGCTACTATTCCGGACAATGCCGTCATTGTCATGAACCCGTCATTAGCACCTTGGTTGCCCAGGGCAAGCACCCGGATGCAGCTGACTGCGTTTCGTGCCACATGCCAAAAAGGAGAACTGAGGATGTAGTTCACGCACTTATCACGGACCATTTTATTCAGCGTAAGGTCCCAATGCGTGATCTTCAGGCAGAGCTTCAGGAACGTCATTTGACTGATGAAGAGGAATACCACGGAGAAGTGGTCCCGTATTATCCGTCGCCCCTGCCGAAAACGAGCGAAAACAGCCGATACCTTGCTGTAGCGCAAGTGGCTCGTCAGAATAATCTGGAGAAAGGAGTAGCTGACCTGGCCCGAGAAATGGACCAACATCCTCCTCGCGAGGAGGAGTTTTACATCGCACTTGGGGATGCCTGGAAAAACAGCGGAAATTCGAAAGCGGCCGTTGGAGCGTTTGAACAGGCAGTTCGGATCAAGCCAGAATCTGTGACAGCATTACGGTCCTTTTCCGCTAGTTTGAAAACATCGGGGAATGTCTCACGAAGCGAGCAGATATTGAACCGGGCGCTACACTTGGCACCTCTCGACGGTAGCACCTGGAATCAATACGCGATGCTTGAGGCCGACCTTGGGCGAACCGGTAGCGCAATCGAGAAACTTCAGAAAGCGCTCGCACTAGATCCAGATTTGCCGGAGGGCGACCTGAACCTTGCCACCCTCTTTGTCCGCGAAGCGCAGATGGAACCTGCCGAAACAGCCTTGAAACGTGCACTAAGCATTGATCCGTACGACGCGGCTGCTTACGATCTGATGGGGCGGGTGCTGGCAGGGAAAAATGAAATGTCTAGGGCTCTCTATAGCTTCCAAAAAGCAACGCATCTTCGTCCGGACTATGGACCCTATCTTTTTAACTATGCTCTGGCGCTGGTAGCCGCCCAGCGGTTAGACGAAGCGCGGACACAAGCGCAGGCCGCAGTGAACGCGGATCCTAATCTTGCGGAAGGCCACATATTGTTGGGTGGACTTCTCGCTAGAGACCAGCGACTGGCGGAGGCGGTGAGCGAGTATCAGCAGGCGGTGAAACTACAGCCTGGTTTCAGTCTGGCACAACTGGACTTAGGGTTGGTTCTGGCCGCACAAGGAGATCTGCGGGGCGCGACTGAGCACCTACGCAAAGCCGCAGCCGGCAGAGACCCGAATGTCGTCCGCCAAGCAGCCCAGGCCCTCCAGCGAATCAGCAATCATTAGGCTGCCCGCCTGAGGTCATGGGATGTCTTGTCGGGGCTTGGGAGCATCAGGTCTCGGACGTAACTGCCAACGCATGGACCGCTTCAAGAAACTGCCGCAGGGTTCGAACCGTCGGAAGCGCATAGAATCATGGTTGACAAAGGCCATAGCGCTCAGAACCCCGGTTCCGGACATTTTGGTTGGGATAGAGCTCCGACGCGCCGGCTGTAGGTGGAGGGTTACCAAGCCCGCTCTTTCGATTGCGAGTTGGGTTCTCATTTCCACCGTAGCTACGTTTTCGGAGGCCCCCCTATAATGCCGGACGGCCGAATTTCCCAGGTCCGGTTTGAAGTCTTGGTCTCTCGTCCGTGAGCCTTCCCATTCGCAACGAGGTTCAAGCGCTGGTTCGCATACGCCCCGACTATGAATGGTTTGCTCGCAGCTTAGTTCCATCTCATGCGTCGGCTTATGCCGGCTCTGAGTCCGACCACCACGCTGCCGATGGAACCACCAAGTACCCAGAGTCTCTTTGCCTGATCTTGGCGTTACCTTGCCTCGGGGGTCACCCAAAACCGGCCAATGAGGGTCAGCTGAAAACCGGCCAACGAGAATGAGGCCCGGGACGTTGATTTCGGCGTGAGGCATTTAGCCTTCGTTGATATGAGCAACGTCTTGAGCGAAGCGAAACGACAACAAGTAATAGCCCTGGGACGACTGGGATGGCCGTTGCGGCGCATCGAGCAGGAGACCGGGGTGCGGCGAGAAACGGCGAGCGCCTATCTGAAGGCGGCCGGTGTCGGGGTGCGTCGGCCGGGTGCGTGGGGACGGCGGGCGCCGGCAAAACCGGCCAACGAAGTGACCACCGGGTCCGACGCGGGCCCAGTGGAGAGAACGGCCAACCCCAGCACCAACCCCAACCCCGAAAATCTTTCTACGAAGGAAAAAGCAAAAGCCAAAAGCGCAAAACCGGCCAACGATGTGACCACCGGGTTTGGCGTGGAGTCGAAAGCAGAAAATCCTAAACGGAGTGTGTGCGAGCCCTTTCGTGAAGCGATCGAACTGGGTCTGAGCCGGGGCCGTGATGCCACCGCAATCTGGCAAGACTTGGTATCGGAGAGCGGGTTCGGGGGTGGCTATCAGACGGTTAGGGTCGCGTAGAGGTTGCCATGCGAATCCACGCCAAGACCCTCTGGCGTGTCGGGGAGTTTGGCCATGACCCAAGCCTTGAACTGTGCCGCCGCAGGCGAAGGAGCGGCGGTGAACAACAAGGCGCAGGGGATTAGCCAGAACAGAATCTTCAGGCATTCTTTCTTGCGCGCACCCGATTGGACCATTGTTTCTGCCTCCTAATTTAATGGCTCCGATTTCGCCTTTGACTTCCCGGGCCCATCGACTGTACAGCAAGCTAGAAGTGTCCACATCCAGCATCTCAAGTTAAGCAAACACGCGGTAACTCCTGGATCGTCGGTAAACCTTACTTTACCGAATTACGGAAGGGTTGCTCGTGATCCAGACACGATCGCCGAGGCCATTCGGATTCTTCTGGGTCGTCATTCCATGTGAGGGTCCCGCAGTGGAGTAACCTCCGCTAAATCCTTGCGGGATACACGCTCGATCTGATTCTGAAGTGCAGAACGAATCTCGGGGTCTTCCGGCGCGTACCTCAGTGCTTCGGAATACGCGCGCATACACTTCTCGCGAGATCGGCCTTTAAGGTAGAGATTTCCGAGCTGAATGTGAACGAAGTAGGCCATCGGGTCGAGGTCGACGGAGCGGCGAAACGCTTTTTCTGCCTCTGCATCATCAGGGTTTCCGCCATAAAGCCTGTAGATTCCACGCCAATAAAACTCCGACGCCGCCTGTGCGGGCAGGTTGAACGTGCCCTCGAAGATGAACAGATTCCCCAAGCGTTTTGCGGGCTTGGCTTCGCGCAAGGCCGAACTATCCCAATACCTGGTTGCAATCAAGTCGGATGGCGCGGCAAAGATGGTTCCCGACCTCTCCGTGAGTTCGATGAGCGCAGCGTCACGTTTCTCGTCGCTGCCAAGACAGTCGAGGCCTCTCGCCACCTTTTCTTCGTCCCAAACCCAATAAATACAGACAGGCCGGGGGCCATTTGGTTTGAGTTCCCGCTTGCAGTATTCCGCTAGTTCTTTTGATCTCTGTCCGAGGTCCACACCTTCATCGCTAAAGAGGTTATAGGCGTTCGAGGTGCCCCCGACGAACTCATTGAAATATTCCCAGGGACGCACCTGGGGCACCGCTGATGCGACGGCAGCAACGAAAGCGGTTGCTACGAAAACTTTGAGTTGCCACGTTTTGGAGGATACTGCCATCTCAATACTGATCCCCGCGAAAACGGAAAGCAGCACGACCACAGGCAAAGCGTGACGAATTCCTGCATAGGTCGCGCCCCTCGAAAGCACGAGCAAAAACAAGATCGCGACGGTAAGCACCGTCCCACATGGCGATATCCAATCCAGCGGGATGCGGCGGCTGAAAAAGAGAAACAGTCCGATCAGCATCAGTACGATCAGCCCGATGGGCACTTTGACCGCAATCATTCCGGGGAAGAAATATCTGGGCCCTCTAAAGTCGTATACCTTGCCAAAGATCAATTGGAGTTTATCGCGGCCCTCCATTCCGGCACGGATCGTGTCTGCAAAACCCCAGAGGTAGGCGCGGGGCACTATGTGAGTCGTAGCCATCGCTTCTAGCACGGCGTGATAGGTTGGCGACGCAACGTCGTTGATCTTGTCAATCAGCGGGCGGTTGAACGACTCCTGCCCTGAGGGAGACTCCGAATAGCGGAACAGATAGGAAGCCCATAGCACCAGCATCGCTCCGCCCAGCAGCGCGCCAAGTTTCAAAACTCTAAGCCAGCGCGAGTGGCTTGGCGATTCAAGCGGCAGGACGAAAGCAACGACGCCACCGATGAGAGCTATGGCTAACGCAACAACGGGTGCTGAATGCTTGGCGGTCAAAGCAAGCCCAAGAAATGCGGAGCAAGCGGCAAGGTCGGTCCAGATCCAATCACGAAATGCTCTTGCGGCGAGGACAACAGCCGTAGTCGAGAGGATCGCCACCGGCAGATCGGTCATGACAACGGGCAGGTGCGCCGCGACCGTCGGGTCGATAGCGAGGAAAAGGAGAGTACCGACAGAAACACCTGCGTTAAAAACGCGTCGCAGCGCGAAAGCCAAAGCGAGCAACAAAAGGCCGTTCAACCCGTACATTGCCGCTCTTGCGCGCCGCTGAACCGAGTCGGGATCATTTTGTCGGAAAACGGCAAGATTCGCAAAGGTCCGCTCTCCCGGCTTGTCGTGGAATTGGCGAAGCGAATCCAGTCGAAATCCGGTTGCATACATGACGATCCCCACCCAAAGTTTTACCAGAGGCGGGTGCTCGGGATTGATTCGGAAATCGTGGTACTTCACGTATGAGACGCCAGCGGCGATGTGGTAGGCCTCATCGATGGTGAATCCATCCAGGCGGGTTGAAATGGCCGAACGCAGGATTGCCAGCGTAACCAGAAGAAGTGCAAGCCATACAAAAGTGCCGCGTCTTGTGATGAACAGATTCGCAGGGGTTGCCAGCGCCGGGGCAACGCGCGGTACGTCGGGTATCTGTTGAGCCATCTAGCCAGCCGAAATTTCGTATGGTGTTGCTTGAATGAGTGTTTATACCACTAGCAAACGGAGGTTGGTACCTCACGCTGGGCTGCATTGATCTGCCACAAAGCTGCGGTTTCCTTGGCGTCAGAGCGGACAGCCGAGTCCACGGCTCGGCGTGAAAAGTCCCGCGCTTGGCTCAGCCGCCCGTAGTAGGCTTCTGTATCAGATTGCATTGACAGCAGCCAGTCGTCGTCGTTTCCGGGTTTGTCCCTAGCCCAAGCTACCTGCTGCTCCATCTGCGCAGAATCTCCCCGCAGAAAAGCAAGTTCGTACATGGCAACCGCAGGTATCCACTCTCCAGCTTGTGCGCGAATGCCTGATCGAAGGTGACTTTGGCTTCATCTAAGCGGTTCAAGCACATCATCGCTCAACTCCTCTGACCTGTGCAACGCACGCTGATGGAGGGGTTCCAGCTATTGTCCACCAATCCGGGCTCTGAGCGCCAAGCGGATTTAATGTCAGCGCGTCAACGAGCCTTTCGAGATGCGCGCCCAAACCTCTGGCTTTGATTGACTTGCCTGTCGCGCGACGCCTACCATACTTCGACTCAATGATTGGCAAAGCCATCTCGCACTACCGCATCGCCGAGAAGCTCGGCGGCGGGGGCATGGGCATCGTCTACAAAGCTGAGGATACTCAACTCGGACGCTTCGTGGCGCTCAAGTTCTTGCCGGACGGTGCGGCCCAGGATCCGCAGGGGCTGGAGCGTTTCCGGCGCGAGGCGCGCGCTGCCTCCGCCCTCAATCATCCGAACATTTGCACGATCTACGAAATCGACGACCAGCACGGTGACATATTCATCGCCATGGAATTTCTGGATGGCGTGACCCTGAAGCATCATATAGCAGGCCGACCGATGGACACTGAATTGATCCTGTCGCTCGCCATCGAGATTGCAGACGCGCTCGAGGCAGCCCACGCAGAAGGGATTATCCATCGAGACATCAAACCTGCGAACATCTTTGTCACAAAGCGAGGACATGCCAAAATTCTGGATTTTGGGTTGGCGAAAATGAGTGGTCCCGGCTCTGCGAACCAGACTCAAGCTGAGCGTACCGCTACTTTGGAAGCGCAGAACCTTACCAGCCCTGGAGCCGCGCTAGGAACGGTAGCCTACATGGCTCCGGAACAGGTACGCGGCAAAGAGCTGGACCGACGCACGGATCTGTTTTCCTTCGGCGTCGTGCTTTACGAGATGGCGACTGGCGCATTGCCGTTCCGTGGGGATACTTCAGGAATAATTTTCGACGGCATCCTGAATCGGGCGCCCGTTTCCCCATTGCGACTGAATCCTGATTTGCCGCCACGGCTGGAAGATCTCATCAATAAAGCGCTGGAAAAAGATGTGAATCTGCGCTGCCAGAGCGCGGCTGAGATGCGGGCAGATCTGGAACGGCTCAAGCGCGACAGCAGCTCAACCCAAGTCGCGTCCGTTGGACCCCCGGGATCGCAAAATGCCGGTAGTGCTTCCGATACCGCCGTCTTGCAGTCAGCGTTGACGTCGGGTACGAACCCGGTCCCTGCACCCAAACACCACAGTAAGTATTGGCTGGCAGTCCTCTCGCTCTTGCTCGTGGGAGTCATCGCATTATTCGTATTTCGCAATAGTCTCTGGAACAACGGCTTGGCGAAGACTGGCTTCAATAAGTTCGAGATTTCGAGCATTACATCGAGCGGCGACGTAACGATGGCCCGCATTTCGCCGGATGGACGCTATCTCGCTTACGTGGCGCAGAACAAAGGGCATTCGAGTCTTTGGGTCCGACAGGTCGCCGCTCCCAGTGCCATCCAGGTGGTACCACCCACGCTGGACATAATTGGGGACCTGACCTTCACGCACGATGGCGACTTTATCTACTACTACGTCAGTGCGAGCGCTGCGCAGCATGGAATGGTTTTTCGCGTGGCATCGTTGGGCGGACCGGCACGGACGGTGATTGCCAGCGCCGACTCCGGCGTGTCTTTTGCTCCCGACGGGAATCACATGGTGTACGCATTGATTGGCAAGACTGACGAGGTCGATCTAGAAATAGCTGACGACAATGGCAGTGGTGTTCGTACCCTAGCGTCGTATAAGCAGAGCCTGGCGGGCAACTTGTATGCGCCGGCGGTGGCCTGGTCGCCCGATGGTCGGAGCATTGCGGTTCCCAAGATTGACCCCAGCCCCGACGGCAAGTCCGCAGCCGTCTACCTGATGGACGCAGCGACTGGACAAGGGATGGCGGCTCTGGGACCGCGGTGGCGGTTCATAAATGACTACCAATGGCTGCCCGACAGCAGCGGCCTGCTGCTGGCAGCCCAGGATCAAATCGGCTCCCCGGCGCAAGTCTGGATTGTCAACCGGACGGACGGAACGCCCCGCCGGATTTCGAGTGACCTGAATGAGTATTTGTCGGTGAGCATCTCTGCCGATGGCAAGAAAATCGCCAGCGCGCAACAAAACCAGTCCACTCAAGTTTGGACTGGGCCTGCATCCACTCCCGACCGGTTGAGCCAAATCACAAACAGCCGCAAGGACATTCGCGTGGCTTTCACCCCTGACGACCGTATCGTGTACCTGAGCAATACTCCCAACGGCTGGGATCTGTTCGTAACGGATACAACTGGCGCGAATGTGCGGCAAGTAAGCTATGACGGCCAATACCGGAGCGCTCCGACTGTTTGCGAGAAGGGCACCAGTATCCATTACAGCTCCGATCAGGATGGCACGGAGCACATCTGGCGGACCGATTTGCAGAGTGGCGCTTCCCGGCGAGTAACCAGCGGATCCGGTGAACTGAGTCCCAAGTGCGCGGCATCATCTGACTGGGTTTATTACATGGGGCAGGTTCCGGGCGAAGGAACTTACGTCTTCAAGATGCAACCCAACGGAGAAAACGCAACGCGATTGAGCGATCGCATATCGATCAGCCCGCCGTTCCTGTCATTGGACGGGCGCTGGATCGTTTTCGCGGGGCCCGACAAAAAAGGCGCAATCGTCGCTACACTGATTTCAGCCGAGGACGGTTCTGTTCACGCGGTCGACCTTGTTAGCAATACCCTGGACCCAAATGTGCGGACCGGCGCGTGGATGCCCGACGGCCGCCGAATTGCTCTGGTTGACATTCGTACCGGCGTACCAAATCTGTGGGCGACTTCAATGTTCAGGAAAGCTCCAGATGAGCAGCTGACCCACTTTACATCCGGCATAATTGTGTCGCTGGCCTATTCTCCGGACGGCAAGTGGCTGGCCATGATTCGAGGCACGCAGCAAAGTGACGCTGTCTTGTTTAGCGCCCCGAAATAATGATCGCGAATCGCGGTGGAGCGTTGTTGTCGAGACCAGGCTGATAGCGTCACTTGATGGAAAGGCGGGCCCTCTTGGGTTAGAGTGCTAGGGATGGGCAGCCTCTATCGCCGGATCTCTTTGCCGCTGGAGTCCCCACTGAACTAGCTTCAGCAACCTTCGTCGCCTCTAACGAAGCGAGATGGCGACCTGACTACCTGACTCGCGGCACGCTCGGTCGAATGGGTCGGCACGCAAGGTTATGCGGTTCTCACTGCAACTGGCAGCGCTGATAATCACAGGATCTACAGGGTCTTGAGGAATGCGATAAGAGCTCTGCGATCTTCCGCGGACAGATCCAATCCGAAAGGGTGTCCCTTAACAGCATACGTCTTCATGCCGTAGGGTTTAAATCCGGTTGGCACATAGTCATCTCGCAGACGGCGGGGATCAAACCAGTCCTCCAGCGTCGCACACCACCCGCTGTGTCCAAACATCCCCCGATACCAGACCCCTCGCAACGATGGGACCTTGTAATAGCCGGTCCCGCGCCTGGTTTTCAGCGCGAGTTTAGGGTCAGTGCCGACTGAGAAAGACAAAATATCGTATTTTTCTTCTGCGTCAGCCGATGGAGTGAAACCTGTCGCAATTGTCAATTTGTTGTTGGTGTACATCGGCGGGGTGTGACACATGATGCAGCTCTTACTCTTGAAAAGTTCCTGGCCGCGTTCGGCTAGCGCGTCAAACTTGTTGGGATTCGGAGGGGGCTTCAGCGAGTAGACATACAGGGCCAGGGCATAGAGTTGCTCGTCGCTGTAACGGTCCCGATCGAGATTTTCAATCTTTGGCAATTGCTTGAAGTCGGGGAAGTCGACCGGAACGAAGCCATTGAAGTTCGCAAGATCATCGCCGCCCTGATTGAGTGCGGCATACCGCATCAAATCCACAATCGAGTGTTGCTGTTGAAGACCCGTGCGATCCAAATACTTGCGATCCTTGACTCCGATCAAATCCGGTACTTGAGCCGGAGCGAAGGGACTCGTTCTATTGCGAGCAACGACTCCCGGCGGAATCGTCCGGTGAACTTCGGCAATTTGTTCAAGGGGCATGCTGCTGGTCGAAGGAAGAGGATCAGAGGTGATCCACGGGGTCGCGTACAGGCTTCGTTCGAGCAATGCGGCCATTTTTGCGCCGGAACGGAGATAGTCGAGCGCGAAGTAACGATCAAACGGGAAATTTCCCTGCGCGCCCTTCAAAACAGTTCCGTCTGGCATAACCCGAGTGTGGCACATCCCACACGCCAGGACCCCGATCTCGACCTCACCTTTTTTCTTCACCACATAACGGAAATACGGCAGCGTACCGTCTCTCGTGATCGGTGCGCCGGTCATCTCCAGGAACTTCGGATCACGAACGTATAGATCGGTCGGTTCCGATCCTCCAATCCCTCCATCGCTGATCGGAGCGTCAAATACTGCTTCACCCGCATTTATCCAGTCGGCCTCTGTTTCGAGCGCTGGCGCGTGACCTTTGTCGTCCCAATAAATGATCGGGTCCTTATGTTTGAGCGATTCCAAGTAGCCAGTTGGTTCGTGACCCGCGGCATATACGGGGTAGCTTTTGTAGATGGGCCGGACCGGTACCCGGTAGTAGTAGTCGGAGGAGACCTGGTTCGGAGACCCCACGGGATTGGCCAAAGGAATTTCGAGGGCAGCCATTTCGGCATCATCCCAAGTCTTGGGAATGGCGGATTTACTCGCTTTGGGACTCGGCGTTTGCGGTTGGATGATGTCCACCCGGATTCCCGGAAAAAGAAAAACGAGAGCAAACAGCCATCCTAGTCTTTTCAACTCGGGCCTCCAGGATTGTGATTCAGAATGAAGAAAGCGTTCGGCAGCGAGTCTAGTTTAGTCAACTTGTCACGTCGAGGAAAAAGAATCGGCATCACAATGGGCAGGAAGAGGCATTCCGATGTTTACCATTGTCGGTGTGGTGTTTTTGGTTGTGGTGCAACGCGACCCAACTCCCGATTAGTCGGCAAGCCTTCCCTGATATGGTGTGACCCTGTCAACATCTTCGAATCGTTGGGGTAGTTTTTGCATTTGTCTTTTCGAGGACAGGATCAGCAGCAGCCGAGGCAGGTAATGGCGACGATTGATCAAGCTGATATTCGCGGGTCGGAACCGCATAATCATGATCCGTCGGGAGCTGCCTCTGACTAAGTGCGCGAATCCGGCTAGGCCTGTCGCATAGGGAAGCCGAGGATTCTCCTTCGTGCTTGCTCCGGCTGCGGCTGACCCTGTCCTCGAATTGGAGAGCGTTGTTCATGGGTTGAATCGTTTTTGCTTTTTCCTTATTTGGAAAGTCTTTGCTTTTGTTCTTTCGGTTCCCCTCATGCCGCCAGTTGTTGTTGTTTGCAGGACGCTTCGGCCTTGATCCCGATGGCCCAGATGAAGCCCAACAGCTCGCGTGCGACTGCCGTCATGGTCTTTCTCTGCTCCTTGCCTCGAGCCATCAGCGTCAGGTAGCGCTTGTGCAGGCGGTTCTGTGCTTTCCATGCAATCTCGGTAATTTCTGCCGGAAGTCCTTCCTGTCGCTTGCGCAACCGGGCTCCGATGGCAGGCCGGTGTCGATAGCTCCAGGCGGATTCGACCACGATGCGTCGGAGGTGCGCGTTACCTGACTTGGTAATGCCGCCTCTTCGAATACGCTCGCCGCTGGAGTCTTCGCTGGGAAAGGCTCCGCTATACCCCATCAGATCCCGCGCGCGCTCGAAGCGGGAGGTGATGTTGCCCAGCTCGACAGCAATCGTGACTGCCGAGATATGCGCAATGCCGCGCAATGCCTGTAAACCGCGAACCACATCCTGCATCGGCACGGGAGCCAGCTGAATCACTTCCACAATCGACTGCTCCAACCGTTTGACTCGTTCTTCCATGTGCTGAACTTCGTTCAGACAATCGAGCAACGTGGCCTCCTGCGCCGGATGGGTGTAGCGCACCTGCTGGACCCACTCCACGTAACGTTCCGTCCACGCCTTCACTCCCAACGGAGGACGCTGGCCCGTACGGAGCAGGAACTTGGTCAGCCGATGCTTCGCGCGCAGCTGATCCTGCTTGGCTGCCTCCCGTTGCCGGACAAGATCGCGTAAGGCTTCCGATGCCTCATCCGGCACCCACACTGCGGTCAGATCGCCGGAGCGGTGACTCCGTGCCAGCTTCAAAGCGTCCCGCCGGTCGGTCTTTACCTTGTCCCCGGGCTTTTTCGGAACCAGCGACGGCGCCACCACATCGCACTTGATTCCCAACTGCGTCAGCTGCCAGTAAAGTACGAACCCCGTCGGGCCGGCTTCATAGCAGGCCCGCAGATGCTCGACCGGTCCAAGTTTCCTGATCAACTTGCGGATCGACTCTTCGCGGTTAGCAATCGTTCCCAGGCTGCGAACCTCTCCATCCGCCTCTGCTACTGCCACGGTTATCGTTTCGGCATGGACATCCAAACCCAAAAATCGTAACTTCTCTATCATGACCGGTTCCCTCCGCTTGTGGCTCTGGACTAAAGTTCTTCAAACAAACTCAGCCTAACCCACGACCAGCGCATCGAGCCGGTCACACCATAATGACTAATCGGTAAGGAAGGTTTGCCCGTCATACGGGGTGAAACCCTGCTACAGGCCAAATGTAAGTTCTTGGCCCCTAGTTTTCAGCTCGCAGCGGGACTCATTTTCTTAGCTCCGCGTCCCAGTTTGTGACCAGCACAACCGGCGCGGTGCTCTCCGTGATGGAGTCCACCACCAAGAACCTGCCGTCGCGCGCGACGTCGTACGCTTCTGTGGAAATGGAGTGGCGAATGCCGGCGGTAAACAACGGTTTGGCGGCGCCAATCTGCACCGCCTCCCCGGACGTCTGAACATCTACGGCCGTGAGTTTTCTGTAGGGATCGAGGTAGTAGAGCGTTTTGCCGTCCTTGCTCCACACCGGCTGCACACCGCCGTCTTTCGAGACCTGGTATTTGGCGCCGGGGTGCGGGAAGCGCGTCAGATAAACCTGGGCACGCCCGGATTGATTCGACTGGTAGGCGAGCCAGTCGTTGGAGGCGGGCTTGAGCCGGGCGTTGCTGCCGTCGGCCACCGGCTCCAGCACGGTAAGAGGCTGCAGGCCAGTCACAAGGGGAAACGCTTTGAGCTCGGCGTCGGTTGGCGCGCCGACTTTGGCCTCCTCGTATAGAAGCCACTTTCCGTCGCTGGTCACGTCCACGGGCAAGAGGTTGCGGTCGGACTTGATCAAAATGCGCTCGGGCTGCGAGCCGTCCGCCGCCACCATGCGCAGTTCGGTGCGCAAGTCCGGGTTGAAAATGTCGAAGTAAAGAGTGCGACCATCCGCCGACCAAACCGTAGCATCCACATACTCGTTGGCTGCGGAGGCTAAGCTGCGCGTGCCGCCGGCCAAGTCCCAGATCCAAAGCGAGGAGTTGCCGAACTGGCCGATCACCGGCGTCGCGACCCGCGAGCCATCGGGAGAAATGCGGGTGGGGCCGTAGACGGTCGGTTCGGAGAGCTGGGAAAGCTGCTTGCCGGTAGCATCCATCCAAACGTGACGATCGCCGTTCGAGCCCGCGCCCGACTGGTAGAGCAGCATGCCCTGTGCCGAAACAGAAACAACAGACAGCGCGGTGATCTCGTCGGACGCAACCTTGTCCACGACAGGTACGGGATCGCCGGAAACCTTTCCGCTGGAAGCGTCAAACTTCCAGGCTAGCAGCGAGCCGTCGCGCACCGCCAATAACCGCCCGGCAGCATACTGCGCGCCGTAGAATTTCCCCCGTAACACCAACTGGTCGCCGCCGTCGAGTGAACCCAGGTGAACCTCATTCTGATCAGCCGCATTACCGTAAGGGCTATGCAGAAACAGGAAATGCTTTCCATCGGGCAGGAAGGAAGGCCAGCGGTCCGAGATAGTGCTGGACACCACCGAAACGCCCGTGACCGCCTTGGGCTTTCCGCCGGCTGCGGGAACCTGGACGAGCGGCCCTCCGAACGAGGGCGCGAACACGATCACGTTGCCGCTACCCCACGAGCCTCCGCGGGCTTCCGGCGCGTCGCAGATGGGGGCGAGCGAGCCGCCGTTCAGATCCGTTCGCCACAGCTTGCCCTGCATGAAAAACGCCACCGCAGTCCCGTCGGGTGACCAGAAGGGAAAGTAGGCGTCGTCGGTGCCGCGCACAGGCGTGGCGTCGAGCCGGTCGAACGAACGCAGCCACAGCGAGTTCCGGCCGTCTTTCTGCGCGATGAACGCGAGATGCGTGCCGTCCGGAGACAGCGCCGGGGCCCCGTTTCGGTAGAGCGTTTCGAAGCGGGTTCCTTCGGGCGGAAGAAGATTCACGCGCAGCACACGCCTTTGTGGCGCAGGCCATACCAGCGCCAGCGCTACCGCCATCACCGCCAGCGTGAGGATTGTGATCGCAGCCAGCCACAACTTGGGGTGCGGCTTGAAAGAAGGCAGGGCCGGCGCACCCGTCTGCGATCCCGAGTTCGCAATCCAGGCCAGTTGCAGTTTCACGTCGTGCGCGGTTTGGAGGCGATCGTCGGGATTCTTCTCGAGACAGGTCCGTACCGTATAGTCGAGGGCCGCCGGTGAGGTGGGCTGCACATTCGCCATGGGCTCGGGTTCTTTTTCGAGGATCGCAGTCATCAAGCTGAGCTGCGTCTTGCCGTCGAAGGCGCGGCGACCGGTCACCATTTCATAGAGCACGCAGCCGAAGCTGAAAATGTCGCTGCGCGGGTTAGCCTCCTGCCCCTGCAGAACTTCCGGCGCGATGTATTGAAACGTTCCCACGATCGTTCCCTGCTGCGTCAGCGCCGCCGGCGCCGCCGTCAGCATGGAAAGATTCATTGTAGGCGTGGAGGGAGTCAGGGTGCCTTTTCCGCTGGCGGCCTGTACGCCCAGCACAACTGGCTTGGCAAGTCCGAAATCCAGCAGCTTGGCCCCGGACGCGGTCAGCATCACATTCCCCGGCTTCAGATCGCGGTGCACAATCCCCGCGCGATGCGCTTTTTCGAGCGCGTCGCAAATCTCCATGCCGCATTCGAGCGCCTGCTTGAGCGAAAGCGGTCCTTTCCGCAGGCGCGCCTCTAACGTCTCGCCATCGACGTATTCCATGACGAGGTAGGTCGTGCCATCCTGGCTGCCGATGTCGTGCAGCGTGCAGATGTTGGGGTGGTTCAAGGAAGAAATCGTGCGAGCCTCGCGCTCGAAACGGCTGCACGCGTCGGGTTGGCCGGCAAGATGGGCGGGCAGGATTTTGATGGCGACGGTTCGGTCAAGGCGTGTGTCGCGGGCACGGTACACCTCGCCCATGCCACCTGCGCCGAGCGGCGATTGAATTTCGTAGGGGCCAAGTCTGGTGCCAGAGGTCAGAGCCATGGATCGGCTGCCATTATAGTCCGATCAGTACGATACAAAGGGATACGACGATTCTGGGTGGATAGTCGGAATCCGGAAGTAATCCCGAAGCGATAGTTCCGGGACACCCTCCTGCCTGGCTTCGTCTCGCGGTCCATAAACGGGCTTGGAGGAGTTCAATGGCGATCTCCTAGAAGCCGACTTGAACTAAGCCGGTTTGCGGCGGACGCATTCGCGTGTCGCTGGGCCGAGGGTAGAGGTGATCTGAGCTAGTTTTTGTCGCAGAGGAGGAACTCTCTGTGACCCATCTACGCCAGATCATGCTTGAGGAGTTACGGCGCCGCAACTACGCCGAGTCTACCATCGACGCTTACATTCACACGGTCGAGCATTTCAGTCGGCACTTCCATCGTTCACCCGATCGGCTTGGCCCCGAGCATATTCGCCAGTATCAGGCCGCACTGTTCACGCGCTGGAAGCTGGCTCCCAACACCGTAATCCAGCGCTTGGCCGCTTTGCGTTTCTTCTATGTACAGGGGTTGAAGCGCGGCTGGAGCGTTGCCGAGACACCGTATCCGAAGAAGGTTCTGCACTTGCCGCAGGTGCTGAGCCAGGAAGAAGTCGCACGGCTGATCGACGCAGCAGAGTTTCCCTTTCATCGCATTCTGCTGATGACGCTGTATGCCACGGGCGCACGTCGCGCAGAAGTGGCGCACCTGAAGATCAGCGATATCGACAGCCAGCGGATGGTCATCCATATCCGGGGAGGCAAGGGGCGCAAGGACCGCGACGTCATGCTCAGCCCGAAACTGCTCGAGGCGTTACGCGTCTACTGGCGCGGGCTGAAGCGCAAGCCCACCGACTGGCTGTTTCCCGGTAATCGATGGCATACAGCCAGTCATCCGGTGTCCACCAAGGTTCTCTGGCACGCCTGTCAGCAGGCCGCCGAACGCGCCGGTCTTGAGCACAAGCACATCCATCCTCACACTCTGCGCCACTGCTTTGCCACGCATCTGCTTGAAGCCGGTGCCGACCTGCGCACCATCCAGATGCTGCTGGGCCACCGCGACCTGGAGGAAACCACGATCTATCTGCACCTCTCCCGGCGGCATCTCAGCGCCACCGGCAGTCCGCTGGATGCACTCCCGATCCGCGGAGAAGGAGAACAGACGCAGAACGCATGAACCGGCCACCTCTGGAGGTGGCCGACATCGTTCGCTGTGCAGGACAGTCCTTCATTGAACGCAGTCGCAAGTGGATCAACGGCCAACACGAAAAGGTGTTGCTCGCCATCACACGCTGCCGAACCGCCGCGCTGGGTGGACATCGCGATCAGTGCTCGGACTGCGGACATTCCGTCATCTCTTACAACATGCCGCAACCGGCACTGCCCCAAGTGTCAGGGCAACGCCCGCCTGCGCTGGCTTCAGGCGCGGAAAAAGGCAAACATTGGGAGAGGGAGGGATTCGCTAACTGCCATTTCCAGCAAGTGCCGATGAATCCTGCACTTCCGCGATAATACCCTTCGTTTTAACAGGTTACAAGCAGATCCGATCTCAGGCCGGAGTTTCTATAGTTTCTCTTATTCGCTGCACTTCCGCGTAAAACAGTATCACTGGTATCAGTCTCTTCCAATCGGTTTTACCATCAAAGCTGGCATCATTCGATATTGCGGTTTCCGTCACACTCGCGCCTCGCTAAAACCTGCTAGACCTGTGGGCCGAATGGCTGTTAGTAACAAGAGTCGAGGTGTCGACCAACCTCCGAATCGCCAGTCTAGGGCTAATGCCGAGACGCGACAACGATTTGGTACTGAACTGATCTCTTCTACGACCCGTTAGGCGGCCATGTAGTCGGCAGGCTGGAGTTACGGACGGCGATCGCTTTATTAGATTCTGATAAGTCGGTACCCAGCGAATGGCTGATGCGATACGGTTATATCGAGCATTCGCGTATAGTCAACGAGACGTTGTTCGAATCTCCCTCGAGGCCTTTTCCGCCAATCGGGCGTTCTCAGTCTCGGGCCGTATGCTTTTGAGTCCAGCGCATGAGCGTGTGGCTGAACTGTGACAATCGATGCTCGCTGAAGTACCCGAAACAAAACCCAATCCACACACTCTATCGCCTATAGGACAAAACCATGAAGATCGCAAGCGCAGCCAGCGCATTCCCGAAGCATTACTACACTCAGAGAGTTCTCTTAGAGCGTCTCCAGGACTTTTGGGGATCACGACTCAAGAACCCCCTCTTGCTTGCGCGATTGCATCGCAACGTGACGGTTGATGGCCGATATCTGGCGATTCCCGCGGAAGAATACTTGGACATCAAGACCTGGGGACAGGCCAACGACATTTGGATCAGGGTCGCGCAGGAGTTGGGGGAGCGGGCTCTCTGTCTTGCGCTGCACAAGGCGGGACTCAACGTTGGAGACCTGGGCGCCTTACTGTTCACGACCGTTACCGGAGTCGCCAGCCCTTCGATCGATGCTCTGCTCATCAATCGAATGGGACTTCCAGCCAACATTCGTCGTACTCCGATTTTTGGTCTGGGATGCGTGGCGGGCGCTGCCGGGATCGCGCGTGCCTCAGATTATGTTCGCGCGTATCCTTCGCAGGTAGCAGCCCTGGTCTCGGTCGAGCTTTGTTCGCTCACTCTGCAGCGTGAGGATTTGTCAGTGGCAAACCTGATTTCGTCAGGATTGTTCGCCGATGGTTCCGCGGCGGTCATCGTCACCGGGGATGACTTCGAAGCCTCGATGCCCGGGATTTCAGGACCTGAGATTCTTGCGACCCGCTCAGTTTTTTATCCCGCCACGGAAGATATGATGGGCTGGAATATTTCCGAGAAGGGCTTTCGGATCTTGCTCTCCACCGAAGTGCCGACTCTGATCCGGGAAAATCTGGGACGGGATGTGGACGCTTTCTTGGCGGATCACGGGCACCAAAGGAGCGACCTCAAGAGCTTTGTACTGCACACCGGAGGTCCCAAGGTACTGGAAGCCTCCGCGGCTGCGTTGGGCTTGCACAACGGGGAACTGGACGCCTCTTGGGATTGTTTGCGCAAGGTGGGAAACCTTTCTTCGGCATCCGTGCTGGTGGTGCTCGAAGATGTCATGAAGAACCGGCGCCCTGAGCCCGGCACGCTGGGCCTGCTGGCCGCCATGGGGCCCGGATTTTGTTCCGAGCTCATCCTCCTGCGATGGTGAGGACGCACGCATTCCCTGACCCGCGAAGGGCCTAATCTTTTCTGAGCTTGGAGGGAAGCGTTCGGAAAATTGGCGGCCGCCCCTCCTGTCACATTTGCCAGTATCCCGCGCGACGACCGAGTGTGAAACTGCGAGGATTCTTTGGAATTCACTGGGTTGCGCTCACGGCGCCTAGTGGAAGGAAGTCTATGTTTGCAAGACACACACTCAACACCATGCGATTCGCGGCCCTTTGCCTCGTGGCGTCCGCTGCGCTCCCGTCGCTAGCCCAGGATCAGCCGCCGGTTTTCGTGATTGCGACGGGCGAAAGTAAGATTACCTTCTACATAAAGTCGTCGGTAGCCCTAGAGGGTACTTTCAAAAAGTGGGACGCCAGACTAACGTTCACATCTCCCGATGTCACGACCGGCGTCTTGGATATCAAAATTCAGGCCGACAGCGTGGATACCGGAAGCGGAATGAAAGACGGCAAGATAAAGAGCAAAGATTTCTTCGACGTCGAGAACGATCCGTTCATCACCTTTCACTCAGACAAGGTTGTTCAGACTGGTCCCACCACGTTCGATCTGCCTGGAACGTTTACTATCCGCGGAGTATCTAAGCCCGAGAAGCTGACGTTTACCGTTACTGGCATCGGCACAGGTTCCGGTGAGATTAAAGGGACGATGGCCTTCGATCGTAAGGATTATGGGATGAATAAAGGCATTCCCTTCGTCAAGATCGCCGACCGTGTCGAGGTGACGGTCAACCTTGAGGGGAAGCGAACCAGCGGGCCACCACTGGTCTTTAAGCAATAGGCACGATGTAACTTCGGCTGGCTCCCGCTGCCGCGAATACGTCCTTGGCTGAGTCACGCAGGAAGACGCAGCGCACAGATTCTTCCGTGGCCTTCCGCGCTGAAGGGTCTTGCGATCTGTTCCTGTTGCAAGATCGCGATCATAACTTTGAGTCCCGCAAGACTCGGCTTCATAGCTTCCGATCAAGGGCCTTTCAACTTCATTAATTTTGAAGCCGCTTCGAAACGGGTATACTCATCAATCTACGGGGATTAAGATGCGTGTTCAACTCGTGGTGGCGGTCACCGTCGGGCTCATCTTAGCCCCAGTCTGTGTTTTTGGTTGTACGTGCGCTGCTCCAACGGCGCTGGTCAGGACTGCGTCAGAATTGGCGGCGGGGGATAGAGCTGACGAAATATTCGAAGGTAAAGTCGAAAGCGTTGAATTGGGATGGAAGTTGAAGGAAGCGCAAATTGGAGATGTCATACCTACTGTAGCTACCGACCTCGACAAGAATGGTCCCGTGCTCATCGTCTCGTTGGTGGTATTGCACTCTTATCGCGGTGATCAGCGGAAGGTTATGCGGCTTAGTACGGGCTTGGGTGGTGGCGACTGTGGATTCGACTTTGAAGTCGGGAAGCAGTACCGCGTGTTTGCTTTCACAGACGAGGCTGGCGATCTTTCTACAGACATCTGTAGTAGGACAACACTGCTGGAGAAGAGCCGCAGTAATTCGGCGGGTCCCCACGGGCAGCGGGTAGCATCTGTAGCGAAAAAAGAAGTGGCGACGGCAGCCAGCAAACTATGTGGCCGAGTCGTTCCCACTGACGCAACTGGTCCCAGTGATAGTCAGATCTTGCTTTTCCGTTTAGGGAGAAAATCCCCAGTTCCGGATAACGAAGCCGGACCTGATGGGGATGGCCTTTTTTGTCTCACAGACGTCGATCCGGGCAAGTATCATCTACTATTCGTGAACAGGATCGAGGAATCCCTGACCTCATTTGTTTACTTCCCGGGTGTCACCGATCCGTCTGAGGCGACTGCGATAGAAATCATCCCAGGCCACACCCCGTCCGATCTCGTATTCGACATCCCAGCTCAAGCAACATTTTCCGTCAGCGGAACGGTGTCCAACTCCGGCAACCCGCATTTGCCGGCCGCGGTGAAGGTGATGTTGATGAGCGACAGCCAACCTCTACTCGCCTACACCGCAGACGCAGCGACGAGTGGCTCTTTTCTGTTTAGTCAGGTCCTGCCCGGGGAATACTGGGCCATTGTGACTGTCGATCCTAGCGTCGAATCGAAATGGTCGACGAGGAAGGCGCGGGTAGAGGTCATCGGGAACATGGCTCACCTATCTTTGGAGTTAATTGCGAATTAGCTGCTCGGCGCCAACGCGTCACGAGACACCCTTTGGAACTACCCGAGGCTCGTCCTGCGAGACCTAAACGGCAAGATCGGTGACTCGCTCCAGTGACAGTTGTCGGACTGCCGCGTGTGCCGCCTAGCTACCTGTACGGGATACGTCCGTCACCAGAAATTCTTAACTGGAGTGAGGTTCCTTGGCTTGGCGCATACCAATAACCCAGATCACAATTCGGCTCGAGACAAGCAGAAGACTGGCCATGATGCCGATCGCCGCCGATTCTGGTTGGCCATGTCGGGGTTTGTCATGGCAGCTGCGCTGCTGCCCTTTTCCTATAAAGTCGAACGTCGCCTGGAGACTAGTGTTCACATCCAGGGTGGAGAATCCGAAAAAGTTGACCTGGAACTGGCGCAGCGTTTCCAGTCTCCGTACGCCCACCGTCTGGTTCTGGTGATCAGCGGCATTCCCGACCCGGATTCAGCCAAAGGCGCAGACGCATTGGGCTTCCTTACCGGTTCATTGCGAACCGTCCCAGGAGTATCGGGTGCTGTCTCGAGCCTGGATTGGCCAGATCCTATGTTCACTGGGAACAATGGCGGGGCCTTGATCATCGTCGGGTTGGACCCCCGCGATGAAACCGTCGAGGCGTTGGTCCCCCAACTAAGGGCAAGAGCAGACTGGATGGAAGGTCAGCTTAGGTCGCAATACCCCAATATCAAACTGGAGATTACGGGTGAAACGCCACTGAATTTCGATCTTCGCAAGGTTAGCGCCGATGACGTCAACCATGCCGAAGAACGAGCAATGCCGGTAACTCTCTTGTTGCTGTTGTTGGCATTCGGCAGTCTTGTCGCCGCGCTATTGCCGCTGGGGGTTGGACTACTTTCAATCTCGATGGCGCTGGGCGCGGCAGCTCTACTCGCGCATTATCTGCAGCTGTCAATTCTGGTGCAGAATCTGGCGACGATGCTCGGTCTTGGCTTGGGGATCGACTATGCATTGCTGATGGTGAGCCGGTTTCGTGAGGCATTGGCCGATGGATATGATCCCGGTCCCGCTGCCGATATTGCCGCCGGCCAAGCGGGGCGGACTCTGGTCATCTCAGCCACGACGGTTGCCATCGGATTTTCAGCCCTGTTGACCGTGCCCATCAGCGAACTGCGGTCCATAGGGATAGCTGGCCTGCTGGTAACTGTTTTCAGTGTGATGCTGTGTACATTCATTCTGCCTTGGGTGCTTGGCCTCCTCGGGCATCGCATCAATGCCCTCAGAGTGCGTCTTCCAGCCAAGCGATTCAAAACCGGGGACAGCCTGCGCGCGGCGAGTGAACGGTGGGTGCGTTGGGGCGACGTCATAACCCGCCGGCCCTGGACGGCTCTGCTTGTGGCCGGGATTCCGCTACTGCTCCTTGCGTACCAGGCACGGAGAATCGCTCCTGGCATTCCTGACCATGACTCGCTCCCGGCCGCAGCCGAGTCAGTGCAAGCACTACACACGCTTCAAATCATGGGACGGTCGGGTGTTGTGCAGTCCCTCCGAGTGGTTCTGGAGCTGCCGCCGCACTCTCCGCCGCTTTCGCCATCTGGATGGCTAGCTCTCACTCGCTTGACGAAGAGCTTCCAGAGCGATCCTAGGTCGGCAGAAGTCCTATCTCTTCCGACCTTCACCGGAATGTCTGACACTGCGGATGCCGTTGACGATGTGCCCGAGTCGGTCCGCAAGAGCTTTCTTCGGAGCGATGGGCAAGCGACCTTGATTGAGTTGCTGCCCACCTCTGCTCTTTCGCCTAACGAACAGGTGCAATGGGTACGAGACGTGCGCTCCTCCGATGTCGCGGCGATAACCGGCATGCCTGGCGCTGTTCTGAGGGTCGGCGGCGTTCCCGCTCTCGAGGCAGACTATGACTCGGTCGTAAATGAGCGGTTGCCTAGAGTGGTAGTGGGCGTCGTATTGGGGAGCCTGCTGGCGCTGCTCATCGGGTTACGTTCTCTATTTGCGGCGGTCAAAGCGATTCTGCTCAATCTGCTCTCCGTTGGCGCGTCCTTCGGTGCGTTAGTTCTCGTTTTTCAGGAAGGCCACGGTAGCAAGATCTTTGGGCTCCACGGACCGAGCGGCAGCGTATACCCGATCGTTCCGATTCTCTCGTTTGCCATCGTCTTCGGATTAAGCATGGACTATGAAGTCTTCCTTGTCGCCCGAGTCCTCGAAGAACGGCGGCGCGGTCTGTCCGAGAGATCAGCGGTAATCGAGGGCTTGGCACGGACCGCCGGGCTCATCACGAGCGCCGCGGCTATCATGATTGCCGTTTTCACCGCATTCATCGTGGGAAGTTTTCTGGTCGTCCAAATGCTAGGCTTTACGCTCGCTGTGGCAGTGTTCATTGACGCTACCGTGGTGCGCATGGTTGTCGGGCCGGCACTATTGCAACTTGCCGGCGACTGGAATTGGTGGCCCTTTGGCTTACGAGGGGCCCCGGCAAGCTCTGAAAAGGCGCTGGTGCGATGACGGCGGACACCGAGGATACTCCAGCGACACTACAGCTCTGGCAACAGCCTAATCAACCGAGCCGGTTTATTGTACTTTTTCTCCTTGAGCGCTGGACTGGCTGATATCAAAGTCTTTGCGTCCAAGATTTGCCTTTCCCGAGCCCCGTTCGATTTCAAGAATCGAGGAGCCGGGCTTCCCCGGCAGCTTTGCCTCCACGTGCGTCGCAGACCAAACGCCGCCGACTTGTCGCAACCCATAGTAAATAAATTCCTTCTGCTGCCCCGTCGCGCGAAGCGTCTTCACGACATGCACAGGGTACAAAATGCCGCGGTCAATCCACGATGTTACCGAATCGTAGTAAGTCCGGTCCTGAGGGCCGGACGTGCTCTTGAGGACAAAGCAATCGCGTGCACCGTATTTCTCCGGAGCCAGGAGTTCCTGATTCTTCCAGAAGAACTGGCTCTCCACCATGTCTTCATAGGAGAAGTCTGTTCCAACCAGTGGGTCGTTCCAACGTTCGAACGGCAACACGCTAGCGGCCTTCTCTCCGGGGAGTACCGCCTCGATGGTCACTTGCCCCTTCACGCTCATATGCACGAGAAGGCGCGTCTTCTCTGGGCCAGGTCCCGAGATCTCGCATAGCAAACGGAGACCATCGGGAAACCAGTGAGCCTTACCGACAAACTTGTAGCTCTTCCGCTTGCCATCGCCTTCCACTCGTGTGATACGCCCGGTTACGCGATAGTCCAATTTCTCTATACGCTGGCGCGAGCCAGTCAGCACAGTCTCCAGGTCAGAATTGGTCGCGAAAGCCGGCGACGGATGCCCCAGCGACAACAGCACTAGCAGAGCTATGCACATTTGAATCGCCCCAAAGGTGTAACCCGCCAATCTCGCCTTCGGACACCAGCCAACGTTGCGGATGTGACAAGGCGTTACCATGCGGCGCAGAAATGTCATACTTTATGTATACAGCCAAAGTCCGCATCGCGCCCATCCAGAGCGCCGGTGATCCTCGAGCCGTGAGATGCAGCCATTTCCGAATCCGCCAAACCGACACGGGTGGCGATTGTCGAGATATCGAGATCCTGGCTCCGCTGGTGTGGGGCGCGATGCTGAGCCGGGAATCCTGCTAGAGCGCATTGAGCTGCCGCTCTTTTGCGATGCGACCATCGCGAAGGATGAAACACACGATCGCAGAAGCCGTCGGATTAGTAACTAAGAGTCGGTGTTTATTTACCAACGGAGTAACGCGGCGGCTGATCGTTCAGCCTGAGTTGCCGGCGACGCGGAAGTTGTCCGAGCCACAAGTCTGTAATCGGACAAGTGAAATCTCGATGACTTCCCAGAAATCGGCTTCTGCGAAATTGAACGATCCACCGTCGCCGACTCGTAAATTCTTGGCGCGTTCAGCTGATGGCCACTTCGCCATCCACCATGATGGGACAAGTGCTCGGTTTTTGCTGAGGCTGCACGTGGGAAATGGAGTCTGGGTTTAACAGCGGCAAATTCGTTGTGCAAGAAACAAGGATCGGACAAGGCGGCATTGCCACGCCCGGTTAGGCGGCCTTCTTTGCGCTCTTCACCTTAGCCCACCGCGCTCGCTGCGCCGCCGCGATCCGCTTCCTGCCCGCCGCTGAGATCGTGCGTTTGGGCTTCGCTGTCCTCGTCTTCGCCCATCGCGCCTTCTGCGCCAGGCTGATTCTCCTGCGACCGGCTGCGGACATGCTGTTCGAGTTGCTTCCCAACGCCGCGAGTGCTTCGTCTATACGTTGGAGCTGTTTCTGGACGTGTTCGCGTTCCTTCTTTAATTGCTGGACTACGACGGACATGTGTTTCATTGGAACCCCCGGTGCGAATTATAGTGGACAGCCGGCCACTGCTCTAGGAGGTTGCGACATCGGTCATTCGATCACGGATTGGAGTGCCCCGCTGGTACGCGAGCCGGATTCGCCAGGGCTACCGACCGCACCGGAGGCATTGGGAAGCCCTAGCGGAACTCGTCGAGTTCTTGTAGATACTCCCATTGGTTCGAGAGTATTGGAAGTTGGATAATGGGTTCTTTGAGAGAGCACACCCGCTATGCCCAAGAAGCAATGGGAGCTAGAGGCAAAAGATAGATGCAGGCCACGGACGGCAATCTTTACGGAACGGCCTTTGGCACGGGCACAGACCACCACGGCGGAATTTACAAAATCGATTCAAGCGGCAATTACTCCGTCATATACGATTTCACGGATACTGCTCCCCATCTGGTCGACGTGAATACAGGCTTGATGCAGCACACTAACGGGCAACTCTACGGCGCTTCGGGGCAGGGCGGCTTCTACGCCAGAGGCAGCGTCTTCAGTCTGAATCTCGGACTCGGCTCGTTCATCACCTTCGTTCGCGCTTCCGGCGGGGTCGGCCAGACGGCTCAGATTCTGGGACAGGGATTGACGGGCGCTTCGTCCGTTACCTTTAACGGAGTGCCCGCGACAAGTTTTGTTGTGGCCTCGGACACCTACATGACCGCCGTTGTCCCGAGCGGCACTACCAGTGGCAAGGTTGTGGTGACCACGCCAAGCGGCCCGCTCACCAGCAACGTGAGTTTCAGAATTATTCAGTAGGCCTTCCCGCGTTGGCAACGGTGTGCCGATGTTGATTGGCGAAACAGTGCGCCGTGAAAGGCGCTGGACTTCAGCGGGTGCAACTCCCGCCCGGGAACTGGTTCGCTCCTCCCGGTAACAATCGAAGCGGCGGCGGAGGTAACGAAGCTGTCGGAGCTTTCGATGTAGAGGGTCGCTAGGCGACTCGGGGAGCGTGCAGGCCATAACGCGAGTGAACGCTGAGCAGGCCCCGAAACAATAATTGCAGGAGCCGACCTGACTGTTTCACAGGGAAGGCCGTTGGCGATGGAGAAAGACGAGCGAACAAGCTCCATCGACTTCGGCCTTCCCCACATAACAGTTGGGTCAGCTCCTGCATTATCAGTTTCGTGGCCTGCTCGGCGTTCACTCACGTTACGACCTACAGACTCGCCAAGTCGCCTTATGCGACCCTCTACACCGGAGGCTCCGGCGGCTTTGTTGCCTCCACCGCCGCTCCGATTGTTACCGGGTGGAGCGATCCAGTTCCCGGGCGGGTTTGTCTCCCGCTGTGGACCAGCGCCTTTTCACGGCGCACTGCTAAGGCCTGGTTACGTCAACAATCAAGACCGGCGTAATGCCGCGACTGCGGGGATCATTGATCCGCTTGCAATGGGAATTACCTCCGTTACATCCCTGAGGCGAATTTGGATTGACTCTCGATTGCATCTCTTCGCATCCTGACTCCATGGCGAAACATCGCAAAGGTTTGGTGTTGATTGCCCTCACATCTCTGTTGATGGCAAGCTGCACTACACGGACCGGGCACGGACTGCGGCAGACGAAACCCGTCAGGCACGGATTCCAGAGTTGTACCACCGGGATCGAGCACCTGCCCTTCGGTTGGGACGTGTCCTCACGGCCGTACCGGTCGAACGTGGACAATACAATTGCGGCCTGGGTCTACGTGACGGTGTGCAAGTCGGGATGGGGTTTAGGTGCGGAAACGGCAACTGGATATCAAGTCGTTCTCTACAATCCGCAACACCCCAACCTCTTCAGTCTGGAAGGCGACGAACTTCGGGATTACCTTGACGACAATACCGTTTTGGCAGTCGACACGAATGATATTTCAGCATTCTCCCCAATGGTCACCCGCGACGTGAATCGGGAAAGAGGCGCAGCCCCGGATCGCGATCTCAAAATCATCCTCGAATGCTCAAAAACCTGTGATGCCACCCGAGTCAAGATCTACAGAAGAGAGTGGAATGGAGCTAACCTTCACATCGTTTTGGCGGACGTCTCATCACAGCGCGAGATGTGATTGAGCAAACGTCTCAAATTCGCCTCCATCTTTGTAGCCGCGGCTGCAATTGTTTTTCTCGGGTTGCATTCTCGCGATGTATTGCGAGTGAGCAGCCGTACGCACATATTGTGGGAACATAAAGGCCTGCCGGGCTTCTACGACCGGTTATCAATCGGACCCGAGGGCAATATATACGTCCTCACGGCGGAAAACCACGGCGATCGCTTGCTGCTCGAAACGCTTGACCGAAAAGGTGCGGTCCGATGGAGCAAAGAGGGCGTATTGACGGCACCGGCGATCGATTCGGAAGGCCGATTGTATGTCTATCGATTTATCCCGCCGGAGCGACAGAAGACATTCCTTGAAGCCTTCGACGCTTCAGGAAACTCGCTATGGAGATGGTGGTTCCCCGAGGGCGAGCCTACCAACCTTGCGGCTCCAACCATCGGCCCGAATGGGAAGTTGTTCCTGGGCGGGCGATATGTGAGAGCATTTGATCGCGACGGCAACGTTCTTTGGACCTTCGGGCAAGAGGGTGAGCGCTACGTCTACCAACGCCCGCTCGTCCATGCAGACAAGCGATTGTATGTTCTTCGCACGCAGATCGATTTTCGCGACACCCGCGGCCATGTCGTAATCCTGGATGAAAATGGGACGCAACTCGGTGACGTTGATGTTTTCAACCGCTACGCCACTTTGATACCGATTGACCTGGAAGATGTGGCCGCCGTGGGGATGGATTTGGGAGCGAGCACCGCTCCACCGGGAGTAATGATCCGTCCTGATGGCTCCTCCGTGATGGCAGGGGTCGATGTGGGTCGAATTCGTATGATCGGAGAAAACCGTCGGTACCTCGTGGAACGCAATCAGGACATGACAGTGGTCCAGGGTCGCGGCAAGAAAGTGTGTGCAAACACGGGTACCGATCACTTTGCTCAATGGATGCTAGCGGCAGACGGCACGGTCTACGCAAGTAACACAGAATTGATCTCGATCTCTCCATCTTGCTGGACTAGTTGGCGGCTCACCTTCAAGAGCGGAGTGGTAAACATCGCCATGGGGGGCGACGGGACTATTTACGCGCTCACCAGCGATGGAACCCTGCGCGCAATCACGGAAACCTTCTCTTCGGGAGGTCCCGCACGTTCATTGTGGCCGACCGAAAATCACGATTCACGCAATACAAATTCCGTTCTTGAGACACGATGAACTTGTTCGCAATGCCAGACGCCGCATCTGAATCCGTGATAGAAGTGGCGAGTGGAGTGTACGGATTGGCGATAAATCTGTAGTGCCGTATCGACAGTGCTCCGCAGATAGAGCTGTGTTGAAGGCGAGCAGTCGAGGCGGAGCATTGACGATACGGCGATTTGGACTAAGCCGCTTCCCTGAACTCGGGCGCTATGGGTTTTGAATTGGTTTGTTGTGGTGCGGAGAGCGAAGAAGCGCATTGCAGGGGATGTGAGCCAAGGGTTGTGCTGGGTGCGGGGCGACCGATTAACAGGTGAATGAGACGGGGTTTCGGGAGGTTGGCAGCTGTTTTAGGTGCATGAGGACACACGGCGGCATGCACGCGCACGACGCGCATTGCAGCACCGATCCGGGTTGGTGGCGTGAGCGAGATCGTAATCATGACGAGTTGATCTCCGCGAGATGCGAGCCATCGGTTGCGGGCACAAGGGTGGTGAAGCGAACGACGACGTGCAAGGTGCCGTGTTTGCACTTGGGGCAGCAGCGATTGATTGCCGACTGTTGCTGAGGGGTAACGAGGTCAGTGCCTTGTGGAGCGACGGCCTTTAGATGGTGACGGCAAAGAGCCAGTGCCTGACGGCGATTGCGGTTGGCGAGCAGCCCGAAGTGGCGGATCTTGACGAAGCCACCAGGCAGAACGTGAAGCAGAAAGCGACGGATGAACTCAACCGCATCGAGGCTCATCACCTTGATGCAGTTGTTGTCTCTGGAGTCGCGCCATTTAAAACGCACCTGACCGTTGTTCAGGTCCAAGAGTCTGCCATTGGCGATGGCAACCCGATGAGTGTAGCGTGCCAGGTACTTGAGCCCATACTCCGGACCGCCGAAAGGTGCCTTAGCATAGACGACCCATTTCTGATGGTGCAGCGTGGAGAGCATTGCGTGGAACGGGCCTGGCTTCGAGAACGCAGCTAGAGTGCCCGGGAAGCGCAGTTGGTGGTTGTCGTAAGCGTGTTTCAGGAAGGCCAGCTTCTTGCCACGGAACATGCAGCTGAGCACCGGCGCCGGAAGGAAGTAGCGAGGCCGACAAGCGATCCACCGTGATTGGTCGGGTGCCAGGCCGCCGGCCGGAACCAGGCAGTGCAGGTGGGGATGATGTTGCAGTTGCTGATTCCAGGTATGGAGTACGGCGAGAATGCCGATGCGAGCACCGAGGCGGTGTCGATCGGCGGCGATCTCCATCAGGGTCTCGGAGACAGCACGAAATAGCAGAGCGTAGATACGAACATGCTCGGGCCCAAGCTTGTCAGGGGACTGGTGAAAGTAGCGCGCGAAGTCGGATACGGCTCCCGTATAGGTACGGATAGTCCGAGGAGTGAAATTACGCAGCCGCAGTTCTTCCAGCATGCGTTCGCGAAGTGCAGTCATGTATACCTCCTTCAAGGTACAGTCCGTTGTGCCAAAGCGCGTCCCGGGTCAAACTCATCCTCGGGCTCTCAAGCACCAGTAAGGTCGAAGACCTCTGGATCACACGCCTCGGCATAGCATACTGTCACAAACCCGTTTTCATTGATCGTTGTGGCGCCCTCCGCCATGCAGAACTCATCCCATTTCATCTTTCGTTTTCTGACGGAAGCACCGGATACGCCCCGAACCGAAAGCAATCGAAATTTGAGTGAGGCCTGTTCTCGACAGTTGAGCGAGAGCATAATACTGGCTGAGGCTGCCAAGGAGAAGAAACTGCAAGGTATTGAAGGTTTCACCAGATACCGTGGCGCGTGATTGGCGGTTGGCCAAGGCATGGCTAATGCGCGAACTGAGCGAAAAGAAATCCGATGAAACCTGAGCGATGGAGCAAAATCGAAAGCATTTTTCACAAGGCTCTCGAGGCGGACGAAAGCCGGCGCAGTTCCGTGATTGAAGAATCGTGCGCTGGTGATGCGGAACTGCGCCGCGAGGTGGAATCGCTGCTGGCTCATCACAGCGACTCTGCCAGCTTCATCGAGCAGCCAGCATTTGCGGGCCAGGTGACCACCGGCAGCGTTGGGCCCATCACGGCGGCAGATGCGCCGAAGCCTGACCTGAAGGGCGTTGCGGTTGGACCTTACCGCATTCTTGAAGAAATCGGCGTCGGAGGCATGGGACAGGTGTTCCGCGCCCTCGACACGCGGCTTAACCGGACGGTGGCGATTAAGGTGCTGCTGCCCTCGACGCATGTCGCCGATCCGGATCGAAAGAGACGCTTCCTTCAGGAGGCGCGGGCGGCCTCGAAGCTCAATCACCCGAATATTGTCACGCTGCACGACATGGTGAGCGATGGCGGAGTGGATTACCTGGTGATGGAGTATGTGGCGGGTAAGACGCTCAAGGAGTTGATCCGTCCCGAGGGCTTGCCGATTTCGGAGGCCGGCGGTTATGCGATCCAACTCGCCGGCGCGCTGGCGGTTGCGCATGCTGCGGGATTGATCCACAGGGACATCAAGCCCGCGAACATTATGGTCACGAACGACGGCCAAGTGAAGGTTCTCGATTTCGGGCTGGCCAAACATCTGACTTCGGCGGGAGCCGATTCGCTCGATGCGGGACAGTCGGTATGGGGAACGTTGGTGGGGACGGTTTCCTATATGTCTCCCGAGCAGACGCGCGGTGAGCCGCTCGATGCGCGGTCAGATATTTTTGCTTTCGGCTCGGTCCTTTATGAGGTTGTCACGGGCCAACTGCCTTTCAGGGCCTCCAGCCTGCTATCGACGATGCACGAAATCGCGCTGCATGATCCACCGCCACCGTCGCGGGTCCAGCCGCGCGTTCCCGTGTGGTTGGAACAAATCATCCTGCGGTGCCTGCGAAAACAGGTCGCGGAGCGCTACCAGTCGATGGCGGAGCTGCTCGAGGCACTTCGCAGTGGCGGCGTCCGAGCCGCCCCCGAGACGGCGAGGGCCAGCACGAGTCCGGCTTCTTCGATCGCGGTGTTGCCCTTTGCAAGCGCGAGTGGGGATGGCGATCAATTCGGCGACGGACTGGCCGAGGAACTGATCCACGCGCTGAGTCTGTATGACGACCTCCAGGTGATCGCGCGAACGTCGGCCGCCGCCCTACGCGGGCAAGGGTTGGATATTCGCGAAATTGGGCGGCGGTTGAATGTAGGCGTGATCCTCGACGGAAGTGTTCGGCGTGCCGGTAACCGGCTCCGGATCACGGTTCAGTTGATCGACGTCAACGACGGTCATCACCTGTGGTCCGAGCGGTACGACCGGGAAATGACGGACATGTTCGAAGTGCAGGATGAGATCGCGGCCGCGATCGTAGGCAAGCTGCGCCCACAGTTGCTCGGCGCACGTTCCCCCTCGGCGGCGCGCCATTCGGAAGATCCCGAAGCGTACGCGCTGTATTTGAAGGGCCGCCATCATTGGGGAAGACGCCCGGCGGGCACGATGGAGGCAATTGCCTACTTCGAACAGGCGGTTAAGCGCGATCCGACGTATGCCCTTGCGTACACGGGCTTGGCGGATGCTTACAACACGCTGGCGAGCTGGGAGGGCGGTGTGCTTCCGCCACGTGAGGGTTTTCCAAAGGGGATGTCGTACGCAGAGCAGGCGCTTCGCCTGAAGCCAGAGCTGGCCGAGGGGCATGCGGCGCTGGCTTACGCACTGCTCCACTACCGCTGGGAGATTCCGGAGGCCGAGCGTTTGTTTTCGGAGGCAATCCGGCTCAATCCGCGTTACGGGCCGGCGCACCATTGGTATTCGCATCTGTTGGTGGCAACGGGACGCATGGAGGAGTCGCTGGCCGAGAGCAAAATCTATCTGCAACTCGATCCCGCCGATCCAATGTCACAGCTTCATCTCATGTGGCACCACGTGATGGCGCACAACTTCGATCAAGCTCTCAACGAATCAGGGCGTGCGCTGGCCAACGACCCAGGCTTCTCATGGCATCGCATTTTTCAGGGTTGGGCTTATCTAGGCACAGGCGCGACCGGCGAAGCAGAAGCAGTCATCCGAAAAGGAGCGGAACTCTCGGGAGTGAGTGTGCACCTCAGCTCTCTTGGGCACGCGCAGGCAGTCAACGGCAATCGGGCGGATGCGCTTCGGACACTGAAGCGGCTCACTGCGCAATCCGCGGAACGGTATGTTTCGCCCTACGAGTTGGGATTGATTTACGAAGCGCTCGGCGACCACGATCAAGCCTTTGCGTTACTGGAGCAGGCGTTTGCGGAACGCTCGCCGTGGTTGGTTTATTTGGCGCGGGAGCCGCGACTGAGGCATTTGCACGGCGACCCGCGCTTTGATGCTTTGCTTGCGCGGATGACGCGCGACTTCGGCGGAGCGCCAGCGGGTGCGACTCGGTAGACGGCGAGCTTGGATGCCTAATGTTTCGTGATTTCGCCTGACCGCTAATGGACGGTTTACGCCGACTACCCCCGTCATTTCTTATGGCGCAGCAGGCTTGACGGTAGCGAAAGGCTCCAGTTGACAGACATTCCATGGATGCCGGAATGGTCTCCCGATAACAAGTGGGTGGTCTTTTCTAATTTCAAAGAAATCTACCGCGTCTCTATCGATGGCGGCGTGCGACACGAGCGTCGTGCAAATCCATTCTCTGCGGTGGAATCCGCAGTAGCTTCTCCGGTCAGCAGTTGGTAATCGCAATATCCAGGAAGTTTCCTCTACGGTCGAGCAGTGCTTCGCAAGCACTGGAAAGAACCGGTGTCACTGGCCGGATCGTCGAGCAAACCGGACGTTAATCCCAGCCTCCAACTCGTGGGCGATATCTCAATTGGCGTTAAGTCCCGTGGGTGTTGAAAAAGTCCTTGATCGGAATGTCTTTTCGGCCGGGATGATCGCGCTGGCGGAGTTCTTATTTTCACCTCAGCTAAGAGGCGGCTTCCACAGTGGGTATTGTCGGCTGACTGAGGAAGCGCACCAGTCGCTTGATGTTCTGAGCTACCGCTGCCAGGAAGAACTGCTCGCGCACGAACCTTAATCTCCGCAGACGCAAGCGCCGCAACCCGATCTGATTCTTCAGTTCTGCAAACAAGGCCTCCACTTTCTTTCTCCGCCGTTGTGCTTTGGCGAACTCTGGCGTGTTGACCAACTCCCGCGCATGTTGTCGGGCTGGTTCGTTCTGGTGGATGATAAGGCCTCGGAAGGCGGCACTGGTGCATTGTGGTCGGAGCGAGCACGGGCCACACTTTTTTGGTGTCCCGATGTAGTTGAAGGCTCGATTGCGATAAACTCGGCCACCGTAGTTGAGGAACTGGCCGGCGGGGCAGATATAGCGATTGTTTTCCGGTTCGTAGGTAAAACGCTCGGGGCCAAAGAATGGGCTCCTTTTTCGGTGGATACTGTCACGGGTCCGCATGTAGGGAGTGATGCTCCGATCGGCCAGCCATTGCAAGAACTCGCCGTTCCCGTAGGTCGTATCGGCCGCCACCGATTCCGGCTCTCGTCCTTGCCACTGAGTGAAACGAGTGAGCATGTCCTGCGCGGCTACCGTTTCCTGACTCATCCGGGCTGCCGTCGCTTGTACCCCGACGATCACGCAACTGTGGTTGTCGATTAGATAGTTGTCGTAGTACCCCAGTCGGGCCGGTGTCCCACCCTTGGTGGCGTAGGTCGCATCGGGATCGGTGGTCGATACCTGATCCTGCTGATGCACCGGCTCTTCGGGGGGATTCTGCTGCTCCAGTTCCACCAGATACTGGCGCACGGTTTGCTTCACTTGTGCCGCTTCCGCTAACTGCTCGCGCGGAATGCGGCTTTCCTTGGCTGCATTCGCCTCCACGAAGCTGCCATCCACGGACAGGTGTTTGCCCTGCACCAATCCTACTTCCACACACTGCTTCACGATCTGCTCAAACAACTCCTCGAACAGCTTCGACTCCTGAAATCGTCCATGCCGGTTTTTCGAGAACGTGGAGTGATGCGGAATCTCCTGATCGAAGCCCAGACCGGTGAACCAGCGCCACGCCAGGTGCATGCGCAGTTCCTCCACCAGCTTCCGTTCGCTGGTGATGCCGTACAAATAGCCGATCAACAGGATGCGCAGCAGAAGTTCGGGATCAATCGAAGGACGGCCGGTATCGCTGTAACTGGCCTTCAGCTTCTCCCGCACAAAGGCAAAGCTGATGTGCTTTTCGATCAGCCGCAGCAGATGGGTCTCAGGAACCTGATCTTCCAGGCGGAAGTAGTAGAACAGAGCTTCAGAGCGGTCGTGTTGCCCCATCATGATCAGCAGGCCTCCGACGATGAGAATCCAACACAGCATGAGCGAATGCTTCCTTCTAACATGCTTCTGCTAAATCTCATCCTGCTATCCGATGCATGCGGAGGCAACGAAGCATGCTCAGCTCGGACGTAAAAGCCTCGGCTGCCCTGCGGCAAATAAGCTGCAGCGGTAGGAACGATCGGGGAGGCGAGCAAACCTGAGGGCCTGAACATAACGAAATGGCTGCAGTCTCGAAAAGGGGATCCGTCATGAAATCGTTTTGACGGGTTAACGCGGGAAGCCGACCTCGATAGTGTACGGGGGAAGGCCGATGACGTGGAGGAAGAAACAGGCAGATGCACTCCACGGGACCGCCGTGACAGGGGCCCAGGCACGCAGGGAAGGATTCTCAGAGATAACGTCGGGAAGGTCCCGCCAGCAGCAGGGGCTGGTCGCAACCTGCAGAGACTCCTCGAACGAGGCTTAGGCCGAAGGAGAGGAGAGCGAGTGGGATCGACGAATGAGTCTGTAAGAGCTAAGACCGGGGAGTAATGTCCTCGCAGGAGGCGGTACACGTCTCCCTGATCAAGGTAACGCCAAGATCGGGCAAAGAGACTCTGGGTACTTGGTGGTTCCATCGGCAGCGTGGTGGTCGGACTCAGAGCCGGCATAAGCCGACGCATGAGATGGAACTAAGCTGCGAGCAAACCATTCATAGTCGGGGCGTATGCGAACCAGCGCTTGAACCTCGTTGCGAATGGGAAGGCTCACGGACGAGAGACCAAGACTTCAAACCGGACCTGGGAAATTCGGCCGTCCGGCATTATAGGGGGGCCTCCGAAAACGTAGCTACGGTGGAAATGAGAACCCAACTCGCAATCGAAAGAGCGGGCTTGGTAACCCTCCACCTACAGCCGGCGCGTCGGAGCTCTATCCCAACCATCATGTCCGAGCAGGGCCTGGCTCTATCAAAACACCAACGAGACGATTACCCTGTGGAACACTTCCCGACAAAATGATTCCCTTTCGCGTGATCCTTTTGATATAAACCGGGCTGGCAGGGGCTAGGCGCTATGAAACCTAACTTGACCCGAGTGGTCTTCGGTGGGATCGCCGCTGGCCTGGTGATTAATGCCATAGAACTGCTGTTCCACCGAGTGCTGCTCGACAAACAGTGGACGGTCGCATTTGCAGCATTAGGCAAAAAGCCAACTGGCTGGACCACTTTTATCCCGTCGAACTTCCTGCTGGGCAGCTTTGCAGTGGCGTTGTACGCGTGGCTTCGCCCGCGTTACCATCCAACTTGGAAGTCAGCCGCCCTTGCTGGCAGCGCCATATGGCTGGCATTTTGGGTGATCCCGACGATGGCCCTCATGCCTTTGAACCTCTTCCCTAACGGCCTTCTGCTTGCGATTATGGGAATCGGTATTCTTGATGTCCTCTTAGCAGTTCCCGTCGGCATTTGGCTCTATGAGGAACGATAGCGTGTCCCACAACCACCAGCAATCCATAGAACGTGGCGAGCGCTTCCAGCCATTGCAGCTTCTACCTCAGGCTGTTGGCTGTCCCAACCAACGGGGCACCCGCTTCTTGTACATAAGATAGGCCTGACCGAATGCTGCTTCCAAGCTCCGTTCTTCCCGAGGCACAATTACGAGATTCACCACTAGCAGCAGTGCGATACATCCCAGCAAAACGGCCAGGCTTCCAAAGAACAGCGCCCACCCCAGCCATAATGCTAGTTCCGCGACATACATCGGATTCCGCGTAAATCGATAAGGTCCATCGGTGATCAAGACCGAGGGCACTAGTCCGAGCCTCACGGCATTTGGTGCATGCGCAATTCCTATGATCAGTGTCCAAATAAGGAGAGCCGTGGCACCGCCAACCGGGATCAGTCCGAGCAAATTCCAGAACGCGGGCGGCCCGTGTACCCAACCATAGCGATGTGTCAGCTTGGAGATCGCCCACGGAACCACTCCATGCGCAAGCGGTATGACAACCAAGCAGACAAATAGCGCCAGCAGGATAGCCATCCATCGTGGAATGACAATTCTGTTCGGCGGTCTGGATTTAGGAACTCCAGAGGGACTCATAAAGGACACACAAAAGGAAAGTGCTTACGCCGGCAGTATATGCGCGAACCTGAACGGCTGAAACGAGTAACATTCGTCAGGCTCCAGCAAAGAAATGCCAGCGGGATTGCGTCACGCTCAACGGTCGCTGCTGATAAATCCGATAGCACTCAGAATGGTCCGGCCAGGGATTCTGAGCGCTATGGTTACGACAAGTTGCTAGGGTGTTGAGCGCCTTACAGATTTGTGGGACGTGCGGGAACCGAGCTGGGTTGGGCCGAATCGGTGCTACCATACCCCACCAAGGGGTTCCCTGTTCCCAAAAACAATGTCGCCCAAAACATTCTCGCCGGAGCAATCGGTTTGGCTTGCGCCTGATAGCGACGCCCGATATCGCTCCCTGTTTGAAAACAGTATGGACGGGATTCTTCTCACGTCACCTGACGGAAGAATTTTCGATGCCAATCCAAGCGCCTGCTCGATCTTCCAGCGCACTCGTGAACAGATTATTGCTTCCACAAGAGGGGATCTGTTGGACAGCTCCGACCCTGCGTTAGCGCGTATGGTGGAGGAACGCAAACGTACGGGCAAGACCCACGGTGAACTCATCGCCCTCTGTCTCGATGGATCCAAGGTTCCCGTGGAGATATCATCGGTCGTTTTTCAGGACACCGAAGGGCATGAATTTACGTGCACCCTCATCCGCGACATCAGTCGGAGAAAAGCTGCCGACGTCGAACGCGAACAAGCCCAGAAGGAACGGGAGGAACTGGTTCGCAAGGAAGCAGCGCTGGAGGCGCGGCTTCGACTGGCCGCCATCGTTGAATCGTCCGACGACGCCATCATCGGCAAGGACATGGATGGAATCATTACAGATTGGAACAAGGGGGCGGAACGACTTTACGGCTACTCGGCAGATGAAATAGTCGGGCAATCCGTTTCTCTTCTCATCCCTCCCGACCGTGCGAACGAATTATCCGAAATATTGGGGAAAGTAAAGCACTGGAACCGCATCAACAACTACGAGACCATACGGCTGAGGAAGGATGGGACACGCGTTCAGGTGTCTCTAACCGTCTCGCCAGTGATCGATCCCCAGGGTCGAACAGTCGGGGCGTCGGCCATTGCCCGAGACATTACCGAGCACAAGAGGACCGAGGAAGCGCTGAAGAAGTCCGAGGAAAAGTTGTCCAAGGTTTTCCGCACCAGCCCCACTCTCATCAATCTGACCAACACTAAGACTCATCGCTATCTTGACGTCAACGATGCCTTTGAGCGCGTCACCGGATATAGCCGCGAGGAGGTCATCGGTCGTACCACGGTGGAATTGGGAATCTGGGCCGATCCGGAGCGCCGAGGCGAACTGCTTTATCAGTTGCAAGCGGAAGGCCGTGTCCGTGATGCAGAGTTCCGCTTTAGCACGAAGACAGGGGATATCCGGACAGGCCTGCTCTCGTCGGAGTTGATAGAGATCGAAGGGGAGGAACACACGCTGACCACGGTTTCCGACATTACCGAGCGCAAGCGGGCGGAATCGGCTCTCCGCGAGAGCGAAGAACGGTTGGTTCTGGCAGCTCAGGCGGGAAAGATGTACGCATACGACTGGGACGTTGCAACGGACACGATCATGCGATCCCCGGAGTACGTGAATATCCTCGGTTTAAGCGGCCCGCCGATGCAGCTTACTCGTCTCCAAATACTGGACAGAGTCCATCCAGACGACCGCGCTGTGTTGATCGGCTCGGTTGACCAAGTGTCTCCGGCGAACCCGACCAGTCAGATCACTTATCGCATGCTCCGTCCTGATGGCGCCGTAATTTGGCTCGAGACATGCGGACGTGCATTTTTCGACGCACACGGCAAGCTGGTGCGCACTATCGGTATGGTAGCGGATATTACGGAACGCAAACTTGCGGAAGAGGCTCTCGCAAACGTGAGCCGCAAGTTGATCGAGGCGCAGGAGCAGGAGCGGAGCCGGATCGCGAGAGAGCTTCATGACGACATCGGTCAACGTCTCGCTATCTTGACAGTCCAGCTTGACCAACTCCACAAAGAGCCCTCCGATTTTCCGCCTGCACTCCGTAACCATATCCTCGAATTGGGGCAGGAGAGCTCAAAGGTAGCAGCCGATGTCCAATTCCTGTCACACGAATTGCACTCCTCGAGGCTCGCATATCTGAGTATAGCGGCGGCGATGAAGGGCTTCTGCCAAGAGTTCGGCGGGCACCAGCACATGGAGGTGGACTTCAAAAGTCACGATGTCCCGAGCTCATTGCCGCCTGACATTTCTCTATGCCTCTTCCGCGTTCTGCAAGAAGCTCTGCGCAATGCCGCAAAGCACAGTGGGGTACGGTACTTCGAGGTGCGATTGTGGGGAACGCCGGACCAGATTCACCTCACCATCAAGGATTCCGGGGCTGGCTTTGAACTCGAAGCGGCAAGGACTAACCGAGGTCTTGGGCTCACTAGCATGGAGGAGCGGCTGAAATTCGTCGGGGGCGAGTTTTCAATCGAATCGCAACCGATGCTTGGTACTACGATTCACGGACGCGTGCCTTTCAATTCAGGCACTGATTCCGTTCGCGATAGCGCGTAAACAGGGTGCTGAAATCGTGATGTAAGCTGTATCTTGAGGGTCAACTGGCGAAACATCCCGATTTCGCTCGTTGACGATTATTGAGGGCTAAGTCCTGTCCTCGCCGGCTACAAGCAATAGGCACTATAAGTTTTGACAGTTGCCCGATTCGCCAGCACGCCCCTCTAAGTACGCTCCTCACGGTTGTTAACCTTTCACTCTCGAGGCCCTCGTCAAAAACCTCTTTTGGCGAGGCCTTTTGTTGCTTCCCAGCGCTCCAGTCCTAGGCTCTGGGGGTGAGTGTAAATGGACGCAATGAACTGGCTACGCAAACTTGATCGCTTGGTGCTTAACTTCTTGAAGCTGATGATCGCGCTTCGAGTGGCAGGCCGTATTCGCGGGTCGTGGGAATCAGCCGGATGGCGAGGGCGACCAAACGCCTAAATGCATCCGCAGATGCTCATCAACAATCTGACGCTGAGCAGCATAACTGTCGCAAAATCGCGATTGCACTCATCGTGGCGCCGGCGAGTGCTCCCCGACAACGACATCGTCTTGTGCAAGTGCGATGTTTGAATCGGCTCAGTCCGGTTTCCCCCGACCTGCTGAGGGGGTGCGCGCCGCGAGGCACGCTGTGCTCCAGGTGACCGGGCTGAGCCGTGAATCGCGGCCAATTGACGAAACATCCCCGTAGCGCTCATCAAGGCCGAAAAGGCGAAGTAAAAGCGCAAGCTTGCGATAAGGCCTGCTTACATATACCGTCCCCAAGACCGTACTCATACGGTTCCAATTCAAAAAGCGGATCACTTCGGTTTGCCCGTAATCCGCCAACAATCCCCATAGCTCCCATTCAAATCACATCGTTGGCCAGCCGACTCGGCATAAAATAGTTCGACCCAATATCACACAAAGTGGGGGGGGAATGGCATTCGCGCAAAACTGTGGCAGGGAGCAATCGTTTGCAAGGCTTCGATCCAATGACCGCCTGAAGCTTGGATTGATCGGGATCGGAGTGATATTCGCTTCACTAGGTCTCGGAGAAGCTGTGTATCGATTTGCGTTCCTCGATTTCGATGGAGCGACCGATCGCCTTCCCATCGAGATGGTGTTCGGGCTCACATTCGCCTGGATGACTACGAAACTGGCCGGAAGGTTCTACAAACATCACAAGGAGACCTCGGAGAGAATCAAGTTCGTTCGAGATCGCAACTACAAGATTCGTCACGCGGTAGAAGCGATCAAACTCGTGCCTTTTCCGACGGATCATCAAGCGATCAGGGTGATTCGTGAAGAGGTAGATCGAATTGAGTGGGCGCTGACCGAGATCATTCCGCGGTAGGCACACCCGGTGGTCGGTGGCTGAAGCGATTCCCCCTGATCGTGCCCGCCGACCTGTTCGCTGCCCGGGCTAGGGCATGACTTTGAGAGCGGGAACGCTGGGTACGACGTGCATCGGCCTTGGACCGGGAATGACGTGGTTGTCATTCCTCCAGCCTTCCGGCAAGTCTCCATTATCGGCCCGCACGTGCTTCAGGTAGTTCGGTCGCAGTGAAGCAAGCAGTTCTCGGCGGTTCTTGGCTACGAGCGGCTTGCCAACATGAATCTTGCCGATCTTATGAAGGATCTCTTCCGGTGCAACTCCTGCGAACATCAACAGTGGCCAGGTAAAATTAGGTCCGTTGAGTCTGCGCAGTCGGTAAAGCCACATGAACAATGCTCCAATTCGCCAGGCCATCGGACCCCACCAACTGTACTGCCCGGGGCGTAGGTTGTGCTTCCAGCACTTCATCATGAGCTGCCATTGTAGAGGGCTGAGCTGGCGGGTTTGGGTCACTCCGGTTTGATGTTCCATGCGCGTGTCATGCAGTGGCGTGAAGATCGACGGTACTAGAAACGCAAACAAGCCGCGGCGGTCCATTTCGTACACGAGATCGAGCGTGTCCCGAACGTCCTGATCGGTTTCACCCGGGTTGCCAACCATTAGCGTCATCATGGGAAACCAATTGTTCTGGTTGGCCACGCGCAGCCCTTCGAGAACTACGCTGGGCCAGTCGTCAATGGAAAATGGAATGCCCTTGCTGGGCATGATCTGTCGGGCCATGCGCACAGACCCTGTTTCGAGTCCGATCAACGGGACCAGGGCCTTTTTCTGCGGGTGGGTGCTAAGTCGCGGGAGATGAATCGGACTCTTGGGGAGCAGTTCCTCGGAAAGTTGCCGGATCAACATCGGGTCCACGACGAACGGCGCCATCGTGCAGTGGCTTAGCAGATGGTGCTCTACTCCCGGCGTGTTGACGATTTCGGTATAGAGGTCCACCAGCGCTTCGCGGTTAGGGAAGAAAAAAGGCGTGTCCGTGTGTACCTGGCCCCAGATGAACATGTCCTCTGTGGCCAGGGAGATCAGTTTGTTTCCCTGCTTCACATTGGCACGAACGGCATCCATGATCCGCGCTTTTGGCATATCAATCTGCGGATTCAAGTCGGGCACACAAAACTGGCACCGGCGACCGCACCCGGTGGTCATCTCCACCACTCCGAAGGTCGTCCGCTTATCGGGGAACAGGATGTCGTCGCGCGATCTAGGATGTGCCAAGCTGATTTCCCGTGGTAGTGCTTCGCCCGCGATCGCCTTGCGGAACAGCGCCAGGGCATCGGTGGACTCGCTGCGGCCTTCCGCGACGCAGTCAATGCCCAGCTCTTCATAGGCGTCTGTTTGCCGAATCTGCCAGCCGCCTGAACCGCCCACGATCACTTGAAAATTCTTGCGGAACGGGCTGGAATTGATCTTGTCGAACATCATGCGCGTGTAAATCGAATTGAGCGGTTCCTTCGACGAGCCGTAAATAGATGTGTACACACCGGCGGCAAATGTGACGCCTAGCGGATTGTGCGTGGAAACGGCTATTATGCGCGTCTCGGGCCCGATGAATTTGTCCAGGTCGTCAGGAAAGCACGCCACCACATCGTCGGCGCTATATTCGCGCAATATGGACTTCTCAAGCACACGCAGACCGGCAGGCATGTATAGTGCGGATCCGTCGTCGTTACGCTCCACCTCGCGCCATTTTGGGTACTTCTTGTTGAGAACAACCTCGAGCCATTGAGGTATCGAGGCTAAAGCCATCTGAATGAAGAAACCGGCGTGGTCAATCGATTCGGTCAGCGGGGCCGTCAGAACGATCAGCTTGCCGCCGTTGGCGGAAGCGTGGCGCGATATACCAGAGGCGTTTTCTGACGCTCCATTTCGACGGGGATCTGCCTTCTCGGTGGTCGGTCGCACAGGAATGATTCCTATCCGTTCGGAGTATGTTTGCGGATGAAATGCGCCTCAGTAGGGCGGATTATACACTCGAGCTTGACTCGCGTGAATGTCTCGTTTAAAGCTGCAACTTGATAGTTGTGGGCTTATCGTCGGGCAACCGGGAGGTATCGAAGTACCTCAACTGGCGAGAAATCGCGATGGCACTCAAAACCCCTCAATGAGGTGAAGTCGAGGGGTGGCGCGACGGTTTAGGTGCGGCCTAGCCGAGTCCGGCTCTTTCGTTTGCCGTTGCCTCAATAGCCTCACCGTGCCACGTTTCCACACCCCCGCTTATCGAACCGGACAGGCGCAGTTAACGCATCCGGCTCTCGGAGAAAGTTTCACGCTTTCGCCCACGGAAAACTGCGGGTCCGCGCTGTAAGTCGAACCAAGCCAAACTTCTGATGCAGGGCCTTCTGGGGAAACCGCGTATTCCCTCCAGCCCGCTCTTTGTGTTTGACACACAGCCACTGGCGATATACGATGACGCTGGTTCTACAGTTTCTTTCCAATTGGATGTCGAGAAATAGGTCCCGGCTGACTGCTTCCGGCCCGAGGCTTGGAATCGCTACATCGCAGCGTGTCTGACGTAACATCCCCATTACGCTCACTGACCTCAAAGCACAACAAGCGGTTCGACACCCTCTGCGTCACACTCAAATGTTTGGTCTCGCAGGTAGAAGAGAAAATGCTTTGCCGAAGCGTGCGGTTCGGGGCCGATTACGATCCAATCGTCAGGCGCGGATCCCAGCTTGAGATCGCCATCGACTTCATAAAAGTCTCCCCACGCTGGTGCGATTTTACTGAATCGACACTGGCCGAGATACCAACCTTCGTCATTCGTTGAGCCAAGACGATAGCGCCAGCAACGTCGGAAGACAAGGCATCCTCGATCCCCTTCAGTGAAATTCTTGTACCGGAGTGCGTTTAGATCAAATTCCAAGAAAACGTCATCGCCGGATTGACACACTACGGGGGCCGGGGCATTCGGCTCTGCATTCCAGCCATCGTTGAGTTTGACGAAGCGCGTATCCACGCGGTGATTCTATCGAATCGTCACTGACAGGACTGTCAATTGTTGAAAAATCCCCATTGCACTCATCGTCCCGGAAAAAGGCGAATAGACGGCGCAAGCTTGTGATAAGGCCTGGTTTCGTCAATCGCGGAAAGCGATTCCCAGCTTGAAGCAAGCACCCGTTTCATTCGCACCGGAGCGCGATCATGGGATCAATCCGAGTTGCCCGGCGCGCCGGTATGAAACTCGCAGCAGCCGCCACCATGGCCAGCAGCAGTGCAACCGCCGCCAAAGTCAGAGGGTCAGACGGCCGTACGCCGTAAAGCAAGCTCGCGATCAGCCGAGCCAGGAAAAGAGCGGCCGCAATCCCGGCGACTATTCCGACCAGGACGGGGCGCATCCCTTGTCCGACGACTTGGCGAAAGACGTCACCAGGCCGGGCACCGAGTGCCAATCGGACGCCGATCTCGTGGTTACGTTGACTCACCGAAAAGGAAATCACCGCGTAAATTCCCACTGCTGCCAGTAGAGCTGCAATCATCGCAAATGCCGTCAGCACGACCGCGATGCCCCGCAGATCGGCCGAGTCTGACGCGCGCGCCTCCTCCATGGTTTGAATCTCGAAGACCGGCACGCCCGGATCTAGCTGTGCCACCTCCGCTCGAATCGGCTTGATCGAGCCGGCGGGATCCCCTGAGGTTCGAACTACGAAATTCATCGAATCCGTCGTCTCGGGAAGATAGAACTGCGGCACCGCATTTTCTGAACTCCACCACCGGATGTCACCGATGACGCCAACCGTCTCAAACCACTTATCCTTAACCCTTGCTGTAAAGCGCCGGCCGATCGGATCCTGTCCGGGCCAGAGAAGTCGTGCCATCGCTGCATTGATGATGGCCACCCTGGGTTCTTCTGAATAATCAGAGGGAATGAAGCCTCTGCCGCGAAGCAAAGGAACCTGCAATACCTGAAAAAAGTCGGGAGTCGCAGCAAGTTGGAATGCGACCGGAGCCTCCGCCATTGCAGAGGCTGTTACCGGTTTGCCCTCGGGAGCGACTCTTTCACCACTGCAACACATGTAAAATGCAGCGCTTCTTATGCCCGGAAGAGATTGAATGCGGTCTAGAACACGTTGATAAAATGCGGCGCGCTGCTCATCCTGCGGGTATTTGGAATCCGCAAGCGTCATCTGCATCGTCAGCACGTTCGTTGGATTGAACCCTGGATCAGTCCTTAGAATTGCGACCAGACTGCGGATCATCAGCCCGCCGCCCACAAGAAGGACGAGGGCCAAGGCCACTTCACAACTCACCAGTCCGTCCCGGAAACGGCGAGCACGAACTCCACCGCCAGCTCCTCTAGTTCCTTCCTTCAGTGCCTGATCGACATTTGTTCTCGTGGCCTGGATTGCGGGAGCGACGCCGAAAACAATCCCGCTAATCGCCGAGATCATTGCGGCAAAGGCCAGAACCCAGTAATTGATGGTAATTGGATTGGTCTGCGGAAGAGAACCTTGCGGACTGAACGAAACCAGCGAGTCCTTTAACCAGATAGACAGCAGAACCCCGGCTAAACCGCCCACCAACCCGAGTAAAACACTCTCCGTCAGCAACTGGCGAATCACGCGCCAGCGTCCGGCTCCCACTGCCATTCGAATGGCAATCTCGCGGTAGCGGCCTGCAGTCTGCGCCAGGAGCATGTTGGCGACATTCGCGCAGGCGATTAACAGCAACAATCCAACAGCGCCAAGCAAGATGACTAACACGGGGCGTGTGCCGTGTTCGACCTCTTCATGCAGAGGCCGCACGTAGATGTCTGTGCCGGCGTGAGACTCCGGATATTGCTGAGCAAGTCGACCCGCGATGGTCGACATCTGTGCTTGGGCTTGCGCAACTGTAACACCGGGTTTCAGTCTGCCGATGACCCACATCCAGGTGTTCCCACGATCTTTCCGGAGCTGCTGCATCGAGATAGGAGCGTAAATTTCGGGATCGGTGATGCCCCAAATCTGCGGAAAACGAAATTCCTCGGACATGATCCCGATGATCGTGAATTTCTCGCCGTCCAGAGTGAGAGTCTTTCCCAGACTGGTCAGACTGCCACCGGGCCCCCAAGTCCAGAATCCCTTACCAACTACTACTACGTGGTTCTTACCGAGCTGATCCTCGCCGGGCAGGAAAGTGCGACCCTTCGCGACGCTGATTCCCAGGACATTGAAGAAATCGGGCGTGACCTGGATTCCGTAAAGATGCTCCGCTCCGCCCGTGGCCGTGAGGGCTGGATCGTAGATCGCTCCCGCCGCAAGCGCAGAAAAGACATCAGACTGCCTCGACCAATCGAGGAAGTCTGGGCCAGAGACTGGTTCCCTATTGAAGTGCTGGTCCTTCCGCCAGAGCATCACCAGCTGCTCGGGGTGTGCGAACGGAAGGGGGCGAAAGACTACGGCGTACAGGATGCTGAAGATCGCGGTGGTGGCGCCGATGCCGAGCGCGAGGGTGAGAACTGCAACGGCAGTGAAGCCCGGTTTCTTGCGCAGCGTGCGACAACTCTGACGCAGGTCCTGAAGCAAGCTATCCATATCCGCCGCTCCCGATCAACGACGATCAATGAAGGCGAAAACACCATAGCATAGCAAGTTGCTTGCCTCTCCGCGATGTCGGCAACTGCTTCGAATCACGGGACAAGCCGGCCCGCCTTGACCCGCAGACCGTTCGATATCGGAATAAAGTGTCCGCGATTGAACAGTGAGAACTGGAAAAGGTCAACAGCTGTTGTAACATCTCGATTACGCTCAAAACCCCTCAATGAAAGTTGAGTCTTACCAGACACTGCCAATTTCGCGAACAGGCAAGACGAGTGTACGATAGTGTCGTTTTCAACGCAGAAAAGAAAATTCCAGATGACGGTCCAGCGCAATACCGAGACAGAGCTGATAGTTCGCAACAGTACCCTGTGGCTTTCCGCCGTTTTCGGGGTGCTAGGAGTGATAGCGCTGGCGGCCGCTTTTTCTGTGGGCGACAAAAGGCTCGCTCGTCCCGCTTTGGTGATGGCAGGATGCGCCGTGGTTTGCCTGAGTAAGTACACATTTGTCTTCGACCCGACCCAGAGAATTGTTCGTTGGCAGACCTTGCGCTTCGGGAAGAGGGGAGCGGGCAGCATGCCGTTCGACGAGGTCAAGGATGTGGTACTAGAGAGCGAACCTGGCAAAAGCCGCCCTACTTATCGTTTGGCATTGCTTACTTTGAATGGATCGATTCCGCTGTCAAGCGGCTATGGCGACACTAGCGACAGGTGCCTGGCACTGCAATCCAAGATTCGCCAACTTCTGAGGCCAGGGCAGCCAGCCGCCGCGACGGCGCCTGCAGCTTCCATTGCTGCACATCTGGATTCCTCGATACGAACGCTGGTCGCTCAGGGACGCAAGATCGATGCCATCAAGCTACTGACCTCCATGGGCATAAATCTCACGGACGCCGAGCAGCGAACGGACGAAATCGAAAATCAGATGCAGGGGCGTTGACCCGACGTAGCCTCCGCGACGCCTTGAGGCGAAAGGGCCAATGTTAACGGATCGGACCAACCGAGTCGCTTTCATTCGTCTGTCACATGCTCACAATCTCAGTCAACTGTCGAGCACGGGAGGGACAACCATGTGCGAACTGAAAGCTGTTGGAATGATTGTCTGAAGGAGGGAGAAGTACTATCAGACCGTGCGTGCCATCGCACGTAGCCTACGAGGTAGGAGCGGGGCGACAACAAACCGTTCGAAGCCCTCGGACAATGTACCCATACCCGCAAGGGTAGCATCGGAACCGCGAGGCGACGATGCATCTACTAGCACAATGTGGAGAGGGCCTAGGCTTGGTAACAAGGTCAGAATACACAAATGCTCGCAGGCGTCGTCACCCTAAGAGAACCTAAGATGCTGCGCGGTTCTTCTCGCAGTGGGTACGGAGCGTAGTGGTTTTCTCCGTCATGGTCATATCACACTGCCGGCGTAGAGAGCAGACCTAACCTATCGTGTTATTCCAACGGAACAGGATAAATCCGTATCGCTCCCCACAGGGAAAGCACATCGCAAGATGGGCCGATGGCGGTGCGGACATGAGAGGAAGGAGGAAGCGAATGCCGCTCTGTAATGGAACGGATACCGGTTGCGTCAGTCCCATCGATAACATCACCGGGCGCGAAAGCGGGCTGACTTCCTTCAGGTGCTTCACACGAGAAAACTGGGCAAATCGGCATATGAGACAAGGCAGATGACAACAGTGCAAGCTGTTGGTGCAGTCTCACGCGAAGCGGCAGAATGGTACGCCACCAACTGGCAAGCCATCAACCGCAACGTTCGCCGACTCCAAGTGCGTATCGTGCAGGCGACGAAGGCAAGCAGATGGGGCAAGGTGCGAGCCTTGCAACGCCTGCTGACCCACTCGTACAGCGGCAAGGTTCTCGCCGTTCGACGAGTGACGGAAAACAATGGCAAGAAAACCCCTGGCGTGGACAAAGAAATTTGGGACACACCAGAAAAGAAGATCAAGGCCGTACATACACTCAAGCGAAGTGGCTATCAACCTCAGCCTCTCCGACGCGTTTACATTCCGAAACCGGATGGCAAAACGATGCGACCGCTCGGAATTCCCACTACGAAAGATCGAGCCCAACAAGCCTTGCATTTGCTTGCACTCGATCCCGTGGTGGAAACCACTGCCGACAACAACTCCTACGGGTTTCGCCAGCAGCGGTCCTGCGCCGATGCGATTGAACAGTGTTTCAATACACTGTCCAAACCAAATCCGCAGTGGATTCTAGAGGGTGATATCAAGTCCTGTTTCGACCGAATTTCGCATGATTGGCTTCTGGCTCACGTCCCCATGGATCGAGCCATACTCCAAAAGTGGCTGAAATCCGGGTATATGGAAAAACACGTCCTTCACGAAACCACGGATGGGACGCCACAAGGCGGAATTATCTCACCCGCGCTTTCCAATTGCGCGTTGGATGGACTGGAGCGGCTCTTGAAGGAAAAGTTTCCGACAAAAAAGCCTCTCTCCTCCTTTGGAGGTAAGTTTGCCTGTGTCAATTTCATCCGTTATGCGGATGACTTCATCATCACCGGTAGAACCAAAGAACTACTGGAAGGAGAAATCAAGCCCCTCGTCGAGCAGTTTCTGCACGAACGAGGGTTGGAGCTTTCTCCTGCGAAGACGGTCATCACCCACGTGGAGAAAAGCTTTGATTTCCTCGGACAAAACGTGCGCAAGTATCCCAACGGAAAATTGCTCATCAAGCCTTCCAAGAAGAACGTTACAACCTTCCTGGGCGGCATCCGGAAGACAATCAGAGCTGCGCGGGGCATGTCGGCCGCCGAACTGATCCGTAAACTCAACCCCAAAATCAGGGGTTGGGCCAACTATCATCGGCACGTGGTGAGTACACGCACGTTTGCCCGCGTGGATTACCACATCTTCTCTAGTCTGTGGCAATGGGCACGACGAAGACACCCGAACAAGAACACTCGCTGGTGCAAACAGAAGTACTTTGCGTCGCGTTGTGGTCGTGACTGGTCCTTCTTCGGTGAAACGTGTGACGACCAAGGCCAGCCCATTCAGGTTTGGCTGCGGCCCGCCCGTCGCACACCCATCCAGCGACACGTTAAAGTCACAGCTGACGCGAACCCCTACGACCCTACCTTTGAGGCCTACTTCGAAAAACGCGAAGAAACTCATATGCAGGACACGTTTCGGGGTACTCGCACGCTTCGCTTTCTCTGGCACGAACAACGCGGGCTCTGCACTGTGTGCAATTCAAAAATCACTCGGATCACGGGCTGGCGCCTTCACCACTGCGTTCCCCGTGTGATGGGTGGTTCGCAAAGCGCCGAGAACCGCGTTCTACTTCATCCAGAGTGCCATGACAGGGTTCACCGTCAGCGCATTCCTGTCTCGAAACCGCGTCTCCCCGAAAGAGGCGTTCGAAGGGCTTGAGCTGTGTGAGGGGAAACTCTCATGCACAGTTCTTAGAGGGCTGGACGGGAGCAATCCTGTCCGGCTACTCGATCACTGGTTGCCCCCCGTACAGACCCGGACGAGCGCTCATTAGCGCATCCGGTTCTTATCGCAGATAGTTGGCGGCGAAGCGAGCGTCGGGAAAGGAATGGAGCACGTGGGGTGGAGGTAACCAACGCTGAGCCAAAGTGAGTGCGCGTCCACGAGATCCGATGTCTCTGGCTACGGCGTCGAAGAGCATCGGCGGCGATCCCATAGCCGGGGCAAGCTATTCTTTCGTCTCGTGCAGCAAGCGGTGGCTGTGGAGCCCGTTCCCCTGAATCGGATTCTTCACCCCGCAACTACGGCGAGGGCCAAACCACAACCGATAGGGGCTGCCTGAGTCAAGCAGATACCCCTCTCGAGATAAATGGAGTTTTTCAACACCCACGCCTGATTTCATCAACAATCAGCAGTCCCAGCCGATGGTCACAAAGCTAGTTTCGCAGCAAGCGACGAGCGTTTGTTGATAACTCGATACGCACAGCGGATTGTTCACCATCGCACTATGCTGAGCGTTACGGAAGCTCCACAGCCCAGGCAACGATCTTCCAATTCGTTTCCTCCCTGGTCCACAACAGCAGAAGAGCGGGGGATTGCTCCTCCCCATAATTCAATCGACTGGCGGTTAAGTAATATGTTCCGTATTTTGCATCAGCGGGGTTCAAGTTCTGAGTTCTATTGGCTAGGGGGCGATTTTGGCACAAGAAACTATCCGCCTTCTGGTCTGGTACGGCCATCATTGCGAAAGCCTTGGAGTTTTCCTGCTGAACTGGGCGCAGCAGATCGTTTTCCGACTGCATACTCGACATCATGTCCGAGAGATTAGCGCCCAATGTGATTTTCGCGAGCGGCTGTTCCAGTCCAGACTGGATTCTCGCGATGGGCGCCAATTTCTTCTGCTCGTCGGAAGGTGCCGGGAGACACTGGTAGGAGCGCTGTGACGCAAAATCGGAAGCCTCGGTGACGTTTCTTCTCACGATCCAAGCCTGGTAGAACTGCGTGATGTCTTTTGCGGCGGTGGGATCGCCGGCAATATACTGCGGTTCTTCCACCGAAGGCTCGGTCTGAGCTGCCGCGTTGTTCGGAACGAGGCCCGCATCGCTGCTATCTTCAATGCGGATGGCAATGATTTTCCAGTAGTCGCCCTCCTTAGTCCAAAGCAGCGACATAACCTTGTTCCGACTGTCTCCTTTTTTCTCACGAAACGCAGTCGCAAAGTACTTCTCTTTCGGTCGTTTGCTCGAATCCTTGTCCGGTATGACGAAGCATTCCTCGTCCGCAGCCATGTCCGCCGGCACACCCACTAGCCGGAATTCCGACCCATAGGCGTTCTTTGCCGGTTTCAATTCCTGCGACCACTTGTCGGCAGGCTCGAACACGTCGGCAACGGAATTCACACTGCCAGTGCTATCGCTGAATTTCTGCATCGCCATCAGTGTGCGAAGCCGAATCATACCTTGCGGCACGGATTGCCTCAGGTTCTGAGGTATTGCCTCCAAACACGGATAACTGCGGCGCGAAAAATAGGCAACCGAATTATTCGGTTCTTTCCCTACGACCCAGCTTTGCAGGAAGTCGTGCGCGCTCTTGTCCAGGCCCTGATCGGCTTTCACGCTGGGATTCAAGGGAATGCGCCCGAGGCCCTGGGTGGCATTTTCCTTTGGCGGCGTCGCGCCGGCTCCCAGCTGTCCAAAGACATTGCGCCACCACCCGTTAAGGCCCGACCAGCGGCCGTCATGGCGGTCAAGATTGTTTCCCGCACGGACGTCGGAGTTGGAAGCGGACAAGTGTCCATTAAACAGCGCCTTAGGAAAGCCGGAAGAACGATAATCGACATCAATGTCGGCCAACTTGTTGTCGCGCGAGATGGAGATCTGAATCGAGGGAGGTCCTTTCTTCAGCCGGTAGCAAGTGGGAAAGCCCTTGTGATAAACGCTGTTGTCGCGATCGTGAAGGAACTCCTGGTTCTGGCTCAGGATGGCAACCGCTTTAGGCTTCAGGTACACATACAAGCGGAACTGCCGGTCGCCCCCCACACCGGATTCCTCTCCCATCACTTCGTCAATGGCGTCGACCAGGTCAATCGCGCGACCCAGGCTCTTGCCGTGCGCATCCGTGATCTGAGCGTTCAGCAGCGCATGGGTCACGGCGTCGAACGTGGTGCGGATGGACAGCCGAGCGTTGTCGTAGGCCTGTTCGGGGATAAGGTTGCTTCCGGCGGTGGCGTTATAACGGCGAACGAAGTCGTCTATCAGACGCTTTTGCTCAGGGCGTAACGCAGCATAGGACCTGCCCAGCTCCAGGGTTTCGCTATTTGGCTTTTGGGAAGTGGCTGCCTTCTTCTGATTCGGTTGCGTCTGAGCAACAACCAATCCTAACGCGACAAGTGAGAAAAGGATGACAACGGTCAGTCGGACCATTCGTTTCATCGTGCGCGTCCTCTGGAGAAGGCGAAACCAATTCACGCGTTACTCCACCCTAACGGTACAACTGGGGGATAGGCGGTACAACTAGGGATTTCCATAGCAGGATTACGGATGGGCGCGCCTTGCGCCTTAATGTCTATCTCACCTGCGTTTTGATCTGCACAAAGCGCATGTTCTGCTTGGTCACGGCTTCCTAGGTTAGAGCAAGAACAGCCCGCGCACGAGACTCAGTCTTGCGACGCGGGCATTTCTTGGTCTTCCGAGAATCGAGGGCTGCCCAGCAGCTTTCCCTGCTATCTCGAGTCGCCATTCCACGGACGTTCGCATTATCCGCGATCAGCTCCTCCATGGCGGACTGGCGCTCAGTGAAGCGAAGTGACGCTCTCTATGTCTTCGAGGAGTTTGCCGCTTTTTCAATCCGTTGATATCGCAACGCAACTACACCTGCAATGGTAAATCACTCATGATCCCGCATATATTGGCGGAGCGCATTGCTCAGAAGCGCTCCCTGGTCAGCTTGCATCAGAATTCGCGACTTCGCCTTCGATTAGCTCGCGGTCGTAGCTCGGAGGCTTTTTGACACTCAGAGCTAACGCGGCAGAGGCCGCCTTCTTCAGTTGCAGCAGTAGAATCAAATCGCGGTGAACAGCTTGGTCCAGAAGAGCTTCATGCCGCAAAACCTCCTCATTCCTGAACCAGAGTTGTTGGACGTGCGCATTCATGATCATTCTCTTTCCTTCGGGGTCGTAGCGGGACAGCTGTTCCCCCTTGTTTCGCATCCTGCTCTATCTCCCTGCGGCTTCAACTTCGAGCGCCAGTCGCTTGCGCAGGTAGCCGGCCGCGATACCAGAGCCAGATGCCGGTGATCGAGAAGGCGATCGAAACGGCGGCTCTGATGCTGGGAAGCGCCCGATCCCGCGGTTATTGTCTGGAAATGATGTGTGCGGACTTTCTCGCCGGGGCCAACCTCGAGAACGGAGGTCCAGAAACGATGCTGTTCTCGATGACCAGGGTCTTCAAGTTTCTGCCCGGAGAGCACAAGCAGGCATTTCTGGAAGGCTTGAGCGAGAAGGCGTCATGAGTTCGATCGGTCCGACGCGCGAGCGCTTGCGGCTGGATCCGGTGGCGTACGAAGGTCTCCGACAACAGGTGCTGCGCCGCGATGGCTGGCGGTGTCAATTGTGCGCTTCGATGTCAAGCCTGGAAGTCCATCACCAAGAGTTTCGCAGCCACCGCGGCCACGACATCAAAGAGAACTTGATCACCCTCTGTTCCTCGTGCCATGCCGTCTTTCACCGCTGCTCAAATGGCGAGCCAAAAAACCTGCATCACCGTCATAACCTGCATAAGTTATTCGGATTCTGGCGTTTGCAGTTTATGACAGTATCCGCATTCTGGCGCAGCCGGCAGCACATCATACTCGAAACACAATTGGTGGATGAGAAGCTGGGTCGATTGATCGAATACGAGCCTGCGACCTTTCATGTCACGGTGCGTGTGGAGTCCCAGCTTCCTTAGCACGTGTCCGACCTTTTCACTACTCAGCTTCGAAGGTTCGCCCTGTTCGATCCTAATCTCGTTGGTTGCGACCGCAACCTCCCGAACGTACGGTTGATGTTCATTGCCGTGCGCGAAATTCAAAACTGCCGTCAGAACCGCTCCGTCGATTCCACCGGCACGTTCTGCGCGCACGTCTTCACTCCAGCCCTTCAGGAGTTCGACAAGCCGCCGCTGCAGCGCGGAGTCATTAATGATGACCGCCCCCAGCCGCCGAGCGATCAGATCAAATTCTGGCTGAAGTTCCCCCGGTGCAACTTCTAAGAAGTCAGCGCGCTCGCGGTTGAAGGCACGGTAGGACAAGAGTCTGCTCTGCAAGCGCTCGACAGCGGCTAAGGAACGATACGGCCGCAGCGGAACCGGGGCATTGCGGCCCAGATGGATGTGCAGCCCGCCCCTGGTTTGCTTCGGGCATGTTTCGCCGACGTACACGACCTTCGCACAATAAAACACATAGAGGCCGTCCCGGTTCGCAACAAAATACCCGGGGTAATCTGTAGCGTGGAGCAGATGGGTTGCAGCCTGGCCAGCTTTCACCTGATGGATCAACAAGGTCGGTTTTAGCTGTTCCATGGATATTCCCTTCAATGCGGCCAAATTCATATCGATGAGTTTTAACGGTTTGTGGCAGACATATTCCAGAAGACAGAAAAGCAACTGCGCCATGTGCAGCGGGCCGCTGATCGTGACATGAGGAAGGAAGTCCAAAGCGTCCTGGAACCAGCTCGCGATCGACCAGAAGGTAAGCGCCTCACATTGATACCGCGACAAGGCGGAGCAGTTCTGAAGTACGTCGTAGACCGCGTCGAACACTTCGCGCGCGGACTGGTACCCGGCCACATCGTTTGCCAGCCGGATTGAGTTGTACACTTCGGAGGGCATCGAAGGCGGAAGATGACGATCGTTCACAACGGTAAGGATTGGACGCAGACCCCGCCATTCGATACGAACTACGTCAATCTGTCCTGCACGACGGATGATTTCCAGCGTCGCCGGAGGTTCGTAGTCGCCGTACTCCAACTCTGGAGAATCGGGCTCCAGGTCCGGAGCGTCAGGCCCATCCCCAAGTTCACGGATATTTCCGCGGCCAAGATACTGATCGTATGCAGCCATTACCGACCCCTGCGTGCGTTTGTCTTCCTCTGACTCGTCGGTGACTGTAAACAGGTCCTCGATTTCCGGACGTAGTTCGTCTTGGGGCCCTTTTGTCCCCGCGCCCGGAACCGGGTCCTCCTGCGCTTGCCCGGGGCAGGGCAACCCTCTGTCACGTTCCCCTTGCGCATCAGGGCTGCTGTCCCGGCAGTCGCCGCCGACGGCGCCCTCGGGGTCTGTCTGATGTACGCCGTCTTGCACCCGAGCGTCATCGCACCCCGTACCCTGCTGTTGTGCTTGATCCTCCACGGCAAACGCGGCGTTTGGAAGCGGTGAAACGTCATTATTATCCGCATCCATCGCTTGTGGTACTTCCGTCGGCGCTGTCGGTGGGTCCGGCTGGTCTTGTTTCTCTTCCTTGTTCGTTTCATCCAACATTGTCTTCGTGTCTACCTCTCATTAATCAATACTGCGGTTCGCGGAGAGATTCCGCGGCATTTCGCTCGAAAATCTCTCTCTATCCTTAATTTCGGTAGTTCAGAAACCCGCTGGCCGCTAATGGGGTCTTCCCTGCTACCTTCTTGCCACGGTGCCCTGCTCCTCGGCCTTTCAGCCGTGGAATGCCAGCAAAACCCACCGGCGGCAAGGTCAGAGCACACACATTCAGTTGTTTAGGTTGGGTGTTCGGCTCTGGAGCCTACTTCACCCTAGAAGGAAGCGTCACATAGCCTGAACGCTAGGAAGCGCAGGAAACCGTGAAGTTATTTACATTCTCTCGCTTTCACGCGGCGGAGGGCGTGTGTCGCGGGAGCGGCAGACTTCGCCGATTCCACCCGCACCCAGAGGCGATTGGATTTCGTAAGGCCCGAGCTTTGTGCCAGAGATGAGCCCCATACGTGCGCGCCATTATCGTCCGAAGGAGGGCCGTTGCAGTGCATTTGCGATGTCCCTTGCAAGTGCTCAGCAAAACATAATGCTTATCTGATTAGTTCCGTGGATCGCGTTCGATGAGTTGAATGGCACACCCCGTCCGCAGCTCGACCAAAGCGGATGGCGAGATCTGACTTTGGCGAAACCCCGCTCTCTTTAGCGGGATACGAGCAGTCGCAGCGCTCGGGACGAGAAATGTCGTACCAGAGACCAGGTGCGGAATGCCTGTTCGATATAGGATTCGCTGCACGTACCGGACACATGCTTCCTCCCGGCCTAGGACGGAAAGTCGGCCACACTTCCAATTCGGGATCTTGATATCATCGACCCTAGCAAACAAACGGCATTCCGCAATCTGCGACGCTTTCGGGAGGTCATCAGCCGGCAATAGGTATCTGCTCCTGAGAAATCCCTTTAGTTCCTCCAGAGACACCCGGCGCCAGCCCGCGTCCGCCTCATGCACGTCGATGTCAAAGCCGGAGTGCAGGGCGAAAGCTCCCAGCAGCAGGTCAGTGACAACCACCTCGAAATCGCCTTCAGACCCGGCCGGCTGGCGGATCTTCGCGGATTTCATGGATACTCCGTTCAACAGAAACTCGCAGGGAAAATCGCCGAGGGCCGAAGAATCACGCATTTGTCTTTACGTCACCTTTAGTGGACGGATAGCACGTCACCATCGAATGTTGAAACGAGTCTTCACGTGTGAATAGCTGGTCGCAGATGAGGCATTTTCGCGTGTCAACGCTAGTAACGAGGAAGGCTTTCCCCAAACTTTCATCCCGCGCTGCGACTCCGATCTGTTTGAACGTGTGATCGAACGTCATCGTTTCTCCCATTCGGGAACTTGACGTGGGTGGTTCCGTGTGTCGGTCTGCAACGGAGCCCTATTACAACGAAGTCTTGCTCATGCAATAGGCGCAACGATAATGGCCGTCTGTTGATATCAGTAACCTGCGGCTGGGCAGGTTCATGCGTTCCCGAATTTCACGCACGAGCTTGGGCTTTTGCAGAATGCAACGATCGAGAAGCAGCGAGTATTGGCGCGTCTGCGTGGAAAAGATTACACGTCCGCGAGGAACCGTTATGTAGTCCTCATCTCGCGGCGCTAAACCATGGGCTTGCATGATCTTCGATGCTGTTACGAAATTGGAACAGAACAAATCGAAATCCTATTGCTCGGAGGAGCGTTTTTCATGCTTATTTACTTGCTCAGCCACATATTCGCAGACAGCGATTCAGCCCGAATTCCGGTTGTCCTAAATGGCGAAAAGAAGAATGCAGTAATTTCGGATTTTGTAACGGGTGAACGAGGGATGCGCCGCACGCACTCCGCCCCAACTCAAAATCTACACATATCCACTCCGCGCCCCGACAATAAAGTGACGCCCATCGGACATATACGAGTTCGCGATGAGATGCACAGGGATGATCTGAGTCCCCTGTCCAACATGATTCTCATGGGGGGTCTCTGGGACCATGCTTTTCCCTCCTCCCCCCATCTGTTTGACGGGATAGTGTATACGTGATGCAACGATGTACACACTCACATTTCAAGAGTTGCGCCATTGTCAATATCCATGCGGCTCAGAGCGACGTGACATGCGTTTCACCCGCGTCAAATGCGGGCGGAGCGATGTGTGGAGTAAGTTGCGTGCGGCGTGTGGTTTGGGGAGAACAAGGGCGCGGGAGGCGGGCGGCGCGGTCCGCCGCTAAGCGTGATTTCCCACTAGGGAAGATTAACTGTCAGCGCGTAGATGTCTCCGCCGCCGCGGTTAACTTGGACGAGTAAAGAACCGTCGGGAGCGAATGCCCAAAAGGCGCAACGCATCGCGCCCGCCTGCAAGATGTCTTCGAAGCTGTAGGCGCGTTGCAGTGCACCGCTGCCAGGCTGGAAACGGTAGACGGGTTCCCCTGGCGCAAGAATATCCTGAAAATATAAGACCGAATCTGGCGACCAAACGGGAAACGAAATTGCTGCGCCGCGTGCGATCTGAGTCCAGCGGTGCGTCGTTAGGTCTAAGAGTTGGATGGCGGACTGATCTACCGATACAGCTGCCAAGAAACGGCCGTCAGGAGACCAGCGCCCAGTGATAAGTCCGCCCGAGCCAGGAATCATCGTAGGTTGTCGCTGCTCGAGGTCGAAAAGGTATAAGCCCTGTTCCGAGGTCGCTCCTACTCCTTGCTTCGCAGTGAAGAGCAAAGTCTTTCCGTCGGGCGATAAATCCGGCCAGAACGCGGAGGCATCGGGAGCGAGCAAAAGTTGAGGACGACCGCCGTCGGCCGAAACCAGATAGATTGCGCCCCTGAGACCGCCCTCAGTGTTTTCGAACAGAATGTGTTTTGAGTCAGGACTCCAACGGGCGCCGTGGATGTTGGGAATGGAGGGATCTTCAACCAGTCTCCGCCGATCGCTGCCGTCCAGCCGACTGCGCCATAGTTGGTTCCCTTTGCTGTAAAGCATCCACTGGCGATCGGGAGAATAGACGACCTCCTCGACAGATAATCCGGGCAGAACGGGCTTAAATCGGTGAGTGAGGGGATCGAAGTAGACCACGTCGATTCCGCCAATGATCGCACCGACCGCGTAGATCGAGCGCCCGTCACGAGAGGGCAAAGGACTGGCATAGGCAACGGGCGGGAAGGTGAGTTGTACGGGCACCGGCTGCCGCCATGACGTCCAGGAAGATTCGCGAACGGCCCAGAGAGCTTGCCGGTCGTCTTTGAAGGCACTAAAGATGTAATAAGAGCCATCAGTAGTCCAATGCCCGTCGAAGGCGTTCCAGCCGGGAAGGAAGGGATGAAGATCACGGCCCGAGGAACGGACTTGCCAGAGATGTGGACCTGGAACGGGAGTATTCGCCGCGAAACGTAAGGTCCTACCGTTAGGAGACCAGTCAATGGCCCAAGCGTGAAAACCCGCGAGTTGGTGAATTTGGGAACCGTCGCGGTCGGCAATGTACACGCCAGAAGGGTTGGTGAAAGCGATTTTGGTTCCGTCGGGGGAGTAGACCGCGCCATCTACCACAATCTCTCCCACGGGACGAGGCGCGCCACCCACAAGCGGCATGGACCAGAGGGGCCGGTTTGAGTCGCGCGAAATGAAGGGAACCAGCAAAATCTCGGACTGGTCGGGGGAGACTGCGAAGGTCTTGGTGTTCTTGAACGGAGCTTCAAAGGGCGCACTCTCGCCCCCCGCCGCGGAGATTTGACGGTTATTCCAGTGATCGCCATCGCGCTCGAGAAAGAAAAGGCGCGAGCCATCCGACGCAATTCCTCCCCAGGGATCGACATGGCCCGAGCTCGTCAGGCGGGTGATCTGGGTAACGCGGGGAGGTGGAGGAAATGCGCGGCGATAACCCAACCAGCAGGCTCCCACGAAAACCAATGCGAGAGTGATGAGCCAGCCGGATTTGCGTCTGAACTTCTGGGGCGAAGGCGGGATCGGCAACTGCTGGAAGGGAGCCGACAGCGCAGGCGGAGCATCCACTGGCTTCCGCGCATCCGCTTCGAGCGGCGAGACCTGTACCGGAGCGATGAAGCGGTAGCCGCGGCGGGGAACGGTCTCGATGAAAGTGGGGTTATCGGCTGTATCGCCGAGAGCGTAGCGAAGGGTCTTGATAGCGGTATTCAGTCCCTCATCGAAATCGACGTAGGTTCCGTCAGGCCACAATCGGGCACGCAGTTCTTCGCGGGAGACCACTTCGCCGGGGTGTTCCAGTAAGGTGGCCAGAATCCGTAGAGGCTGATTTCCGAGGCGAACCGGGAGGCCTCGACGGAGAAGTTTTTCCTGGGAAAGATCCAACTCAAGCTGACCGAAGCGCAGGCGGGACCCGCCATTAGGAGACGCTTTCACGGTTTCGGCACCCCACGCCCGTACGATGTGCCGAGAAGTCTATCACTGATTCTGGTCCAAGCAGCGGCAGTATTCACTCAGAAGAGTCTGCAAGTGTCTGCCGGGACGAGAGTTGCAAACTCAGACAGATTCCGGCGGAACTCCGGTTGACCGGAGCGCTGGAAAGGGCAACGATGCCCGCCAAGAAGTCACGACTAGGAGGCAAACATGAGCAAACGATTCGGTCTTTACACAATCGGGATGGCAGCACTGGCGCTTCTGGCGTTTACCGCGAGCACGCGACAGCCAAGTTCGGCGGAATCGGCCGGAACAGTGTTGATTGGAGCAGGCAATGTGCTGTTGGGCGATGAGGAAGTGACGTCGGGCGAGTTGACGGTACGGGCGTTTGTTCCGACCGACAGTTTGAGTCCCAATTGTCTGACGACATTCTCGGAATCCAACTTCGCCATTCCCGGCCTAACGCTTTTCTGCGGCTCGCGTGTGTTTAACGGACAGAAAGGGCTGCTGATTTCGGTCTTTCCGCCCCAAGCGATTCCCACCGGACTGGTGCTGAGCCTGACCGTGTATCAACAGGGCGCGCGCGGATACGGCACACCGGTGTTGTACACGGGGGAATAACCGCAGGGAGGCATTGTCGTGGTTCGGAATTCCGCGGACTACATTCCGCGGACTACGGGTTGGCCTTATTACAGCATCGGTCGCGCGAACTGGTTGGGTTCGCAGGCTCACACTCGTAGAAACACTTCCCCCCAAATTTTTGACGGAGACGCCGCCAAGAAAACGATTTTCTGCGTGCAGCAGCAATGTATGCGTTATGGAGGGCAAGCGCGCTTTCTGTGAGTAGCGGGAACGGAAACCGCCGCTGAGCTCAACCGAACAACCCGCAAGGTACTAGGAGGAAATCATGAACTCGAAGTTATGGATGTCCATTGCGGCTCTGGTCTTATTTGCAGCGCTGGTGTTGCCGTTGTCGACGGCTGCGCAGACAAGCGCGGTCAACAACACTCATCATCACTACCAAGTGGTGCAGATGCCGACGCTCGGCGGCGCTGGAACGAGTTTCTTCGACAACGCGAACAACATTGCAGTGGTGAATGGTCGCGGCACGGTGAGTGGTGGCTGCGCGGAAACTTCATTGTCCGATCCCAATGGATCAATGTTTTGGTGGACTGCGGACGGCAATGTATGTCATGCGTTCCTTTGGCAGAATGGTTCCTTCACCGACCTCGGGTCGCTAGCCGGAACCAACAACAGCGGTGCGGCCTGGATCAGTTCGAATGGCATCGTGGCTGGGCTTTCCGAGAACGGGCAGATCGATCCGTCCATCTCTGGCCTGCCGGAGATCAGTGCGGTGATGTGGCGCGATGGCGCGATCACGAATCTTGGGACGTTACCGGGAGGCGGATATCAGAGCGCAGCCGTTTCGGTAAACAGCCACGGCGAGGTAGCTGGGATCGCCAGCAATCTGGTGGCGGACTCCAATTCTCTGCTGAACTTCAACGTAAACCTGTGGTCGGGCGTCGGCTATGGGTACCAACTGCGGGCGTTTGTGTGGGATCAGAGGAACGGCATGCAGGACCTGGGGACGCTCGGTACTGGAACCGATGCAGAGGCATTCAAGGTCAACGAGCGCGGACAGGTGATTGGGGACTCGTACACCAGCTCCAACCCGGGGGCGTGTTATGGAGTAACTTCGGGCGCATTTATTTGGGATCGGAAGCATGGGATGGTGGACCTCGGCAGCTTCGGGGGAACCTGCACCTTCCCCAATGACATCAACGATCATGGCCAAGTTGCTGGTGCAGGCTTGGTCTCGGGAGACTCCTACCAGCGCGCGTTTCTGTGGCAGAACGGTTCGCTTCGTGACCTCGGAGGCTTCGAGGGAAACAATACCGGGGCGATCGCCATCAACGAGAAAGGCGAAGCGGTGGGCTTTGCGCAACATGCCGCGCTTTGGAGACACGTCGGGCAGTTGACCGATCTGGGCACGGTGGGCAGCGATCCATGCAGTTTTGCACAAGGCATCAACGACGTAGGCCAGGTCGTGGGAAACTCGACGCCCAGCGACTGTGTGCACTACGACACCTCGCGCGGTTTTATTTGGGAGAACGGGTTGATCGCCGATCTGAACGCGCTGGTTCCGGCGAGTTCTCCGCTGTACATCATTTATGCGTACACCATCAACAATCGCGGAGAGATCGCTGTGAACGGAATCGACGGCAACGGCATTGAGCAGGCGGCGCTGCTGGTTCCGTGCGACGGGAATCATGCGGAGGTGGAGGGATGTGATTACAGCATGGTGGACGCGGCGGCGACAACTCGCGAGAATCCGGCAGGTGCTATACAACAACCGACGACTACGGCTCCGCGCACACTCCGTCCTTCTGGCAGACGTGGTTTGGCCTTTAGGCCCCGGCAAATCGGAGCACACACCTCCGGAGGTACGCGCAGCTTAACCAGCACGCTGGCAGTTACAGACAGTGCAGCCGACGACCCGCAGATAGTCTCCCTGAGCGGCACCAACGTTACCCAGTGCACGGTGCAGGGCCATCCATGTGGGCCCATACGGTGTTGCCCTGGGTTGGTTTGCATGTTTAGAGGAGGATCGACAAGAGCTGGTTATGCTTGCTATCTCAAAGGGTCGGTAATTATCTCCAGAACAGCTTCGCTTTGGGAAGGTATGG
>CAVPVE010000014.1:0-91497 GCA_963709025.1 uncultured Acidobacteriaceae bacterium | reverse complement strand
CCTCCGCGGGTCGTATGGATTTACCGCGGTTGCTTTTGACGCCGATGAAGACGGCTGGCAGGACATTCTGGTGGCGTGCGACGCCACTCCCAGCTTGCTCCTGATGAACAATCACGACGGCACCTTTCGGGAAGAGGCATTGCTGCGCGGCATCGCTCTCAGCACCGAGGGTCAGCCCATGGCTGGCATGGGACTCGGCACTGGCGATTTCGATCTCGACGGCCACATCGATATCGTGAAGACCCACTTCGTGAACCAACCCGCGGGCCTCTACCACAACAATGGCAAGGGAGAATTCGAAGACGTCGCCGCCCAGTCTGGCCTGGGAGCCGAACGCCGCTTTACCAGTTGGGGCACCGGCCTGGTCGATCTCGACAACGATGGCTACCCCGATATTTTCACTGTCGCTGGAACCGTAGCTCCAGAACTGGAAAAGGTTTACGCCAAGTATCCCGCCCGCAATCCGCGTTTGATGTTCCGGAACCAGGGCAATGGAACGTTCGTCGAATTGGGCGATGAGGCTGGCCCTGCCATCGCATCGCGCCACGTGAGCCGAGGATGCGCCTTCGGAGACTTCGACAATGATGGCGACCTCGACATTCTCATCATGAACCGGAATGAGCCGCCAACGCTTCTGCGTAATGATGCACCCGCCGGCAATCACTGGATCAAAGTGCGGCTGGAAGGAACGAAGAGCAATCGCAGTGCAATCGGCTCGCGTGTTCTGGCGCGCTACGGCGGAAAAGTGCAAGCCCAATGCCTGACCAGCCAGTCCAGCTTTCTCTCCGCAAACGACCCGCGCCTTCACTTTGGATTGGGAGCTGCGACCAAGGCAAGTGTAGAGGTGCATTGGCCGGCGGGCACTACCGAAACTTTCGCCGATCTCGCGGCCGATCAACTGATAACGATCCGCGAAGGCCAGGGAATCGTGAAAGGCCGGCCTTTCCGCTAAGCTCTGTCCTCGACTGAGCAGTTCCTCATCGTCCCGCCCGTGCCGCCCTGCTTCGCGCTACGGCAGGCGCATTCTTCTTTTGACTGCTCTCGTCGGCGTCAATTCTGAATTGCTCCACCAGACTGCGCAGGTGCGCCGACATCTGCACCAACTCTGCCGCTGCCTTCTGAGTGTCGCTGGCGCCCTGGGATGTGCTCTCCGCCGCTTGCGCGACACCACTGATGTTGCTGGTGATTTCACCGCTGCCCCGCGCCGCGTCGCTTACGTTCCGCAGCATCTCGTTGGTTGTCGCGCTCTGTTCCTCCACGGCGGTCGCAATCGTGCCTGAGATATCGTTGATCTTGCTGATCACGCCCGTGATGGTGCCGATTGCCTCCACCGCGCCCTTGGTGTCTGTCTGGATCGCCATGATCTTGCGGCTGATGTCCTCGGTTGCCTTGGCCGTTTGCTTGGCCAGTTCCTTGACTTCATTGGCTACTACGGCGAAGCCCTTGCCAGCCTCGCCGGCGCGGGCAGCCTCGATGGTGGCATTCAGCGCGAGCAAGTTCGTCTGCTGTGCAATCGATGTGATGACCTTGATGACTTCGCCAATCTCGGCGCTCGAGGTGCCCAGCTTAGCCACGGTGGCATTGGCTGCTTTCGCGGTTTGAACCGCATTGGAGGCCACGCTCGCAGCCTCGTGAGCGTTAGTCGCAATCGACTGTATCGTCGCACCCATCTCCTCGGCCCCGGTCGCTACCGTCTGCAAATTCTGACTAACCTGCTGGGCCGCTTGCGAGACTAGTGAGGCCTGGGCCGAGGTCTCGCCGGAATTCGCAGTGATCTGCGCGCTGGTTGAAGACAGCTTCTCGCTGGCGCCGGCCAACTGGTTGGTGTTCGCGGAGATCTGGCGCATGATCTCCTGGATCTTATCCATGAATTGATTAAACGACCTGCTGGTATCGCCTAATTCGTCATTGCTGTTCAGTTCCAGTCGCTTGGTCAGGTCGCCCTCACCCTCGGCGATGTCCCTGAGTCGTCCGGTAACCCGGCTCAGAGGCGCCGCAATCGAGCGATGAATCACCATCGCCGATACGGTTCCCCCGCACAGGACCGCAATCAGGAGCACGATCATGCCAAAGGTTCGCTCCCGCTCCGACCATTTTGTAACCGTGTCCAGCTCCTCTTGGAAATCACTCTCGACTCCCCTCTGCAGGTCTTCGAGGGAATTGTCCATTTGCTTCTTGTCCCGGGCCAGCGCCAGAATTTGCTCCTGCGTTTGTTCCGACATGCTGTCGGGATGCTCGATCATGGCCGAATACAGGGACTTGGAGCGGGCGTGTATGTCTTCGAAGTGCCCTAGGAGTTCGGAAGCCTGCGCCTGCCGGAACGAACTGAAGCTCGTTTTTTCCAGTACGGATCGGAGGGACGAGGTTACGCCTTCCGCATCGTCATCCGCCTTGGCCAGGGCCTTCGAGTCCTGCATCAGGACCGCGTCATTGTAGCGTTTCGTCAATCGCTGGAACCGGGCATTGGCTTCCTGGCTGCTCAAGGCTGCCGGAAACAGAGAACCGGACGCGACTTGCATGTGTCTCTTGGTCTCTGCCGTCGTCCACTGCACCAGCACCAGGAGAGCGACGTAGCCCGCTCCAAAAATCGCGATGCTCATCCAGATCTTCGCCTTGATTCCCAGCCTCTTCATCACACGCCTCACTTGATCGCGAGCGTCTTGGCTTTCTCGTGATCGGTACCCTTGCTCACGTAGCCGATGGCGCCGGGAGTGGCGGCCACGTATTCGACCAGAGCCGCTTCCGAATCGAACATCTTCGGCATCGAACCCTGGCCGGTAAACACCAGATTGCGCCAGCCGGTGCGAAACGCGGCGTCGCCTTTGCCTACATAAACTTTCAGGAACGCTTCATGAGCCGCTCCTCCTTTTAGCGTGACCGGCGTTACCCGGGAACCATCTCCCAGGCTGGAGTAGAGTCGAGAACAGGCGCAGTGACTGTAGTCTCCCGGTGGTTAATTGACTTGGCTTTCGCCGCGTCACCTCAGTCCGGTTTGGCTTGGTTCTGTTTCCTGTTCCCGCTCATCGGTAGGGTCGAGGTCTGGCGCCGTGTCCCTTAGGTTCGGCCTACCTGGGGCTCCCCGTTTCCTCTGGGATTGGACTCACTAGCCCAACCGTAGACCGGTTTCCAGACCCCGCCGCGTCAAACCGAGCGTGCCCATTTCGGTCACTCGGCTTTTCTGGTTGTTTCGCATCAAGGGTTATGAGACCTATCGTGCCGGGGCGACTTTCGGGTTGGGCGCGTAACCCCGCACTCGGTAGTCTTTGAACAGCCCGAGCACTTGATAGAGCCACTCCTTACTCCATCGTTTCCAGCCGAATCCCTTGCGTTTCTTTGCTCGCATCATGTGCCGCCGGATTTTCTTTTCTACCCAGTCCTCGATAAACGCAAAGCACCGACTGGAGTGGCCTACCGCAAAGTAGTTCACCCAGCCCCGCAGGATCGGGTTGATCTGTTCGATCAGCTGTCCTACCGGTTGGCTCTTGTTCCGCCGGAAGATTTCCCGGAGTTTCGTCAGTATCGCCGTTCGCTTTTTCAGCTTAGGCGTGTACTGCGGTCGCCACGCTCCCTTCAAGCTACGAACGAGGCGAAAATCGAAGCCCAGGAAACCAAAGCTTTCGCCTTTCCTTAGGTCCACGATTCGGCTCTTTTCTTCGTTGATCTCGACTCTGAGTTTTCCTATCTCCTCCCGCAATCGTTTGGTCACCGCCGATACCAGCCAGTCATGCCGCGGATGGCCCTTCCGCCACCCTCTCGTCGTCCACCGATTTCCTGGTGGTCCCAGTTATACGGTCTTCTGCTCCGTGGATTTCTCCATGGGACGAGGAGGGTTTCTCCAGTTGCTCAATGTGTCCTTGTCATCGTGCTGTCGCTATCGCCCCGCCAGAGCGTCTCGTCGCATCAGTCAGTTTGCAACGGTACATGTTGCCTTCACCCCCTCAGTGAGAGTTCGGCCTCTGGAGTTTAGGGTTTCGAGGTCACCTGTGCGTTCACTTTCGTTACAGCCCAATGACTCGCTCACCATCCCGAAAGGATGATTTTGTCGGACCGACTTCACGCGTTTCGTTTCCTCCACACATGCGGCCCTAGGTCTACGACCGTATGGAGATGTATATCTATAGATACTCGTGGAAGGAGCAAAAGAGCGGCATAGTGCAGGCATGCGAGCCTATCATCGGGTGCATGTCCAGCTGACCAAGAAGGATCGTAAACAGATCGCCGCCATGTTGAACAAGGGGTGGGAATCGGCGCGGGTGCTGCGGCGGGCTGTGATCCTGCGGGAACTCGGCCAGGGGCAGACGGCCGGGCAGGTAGCCCGCAATGTGGGTGTAGCCTCCAAGACGGTGCGGGCCATTGCCCGGCGCTACGAGGAGGAAGGGCTGGAGTCGGCATGGTACGAGAAGCCGCGTCCGGGCCAGCGGCGGGTGCTGGACGCGGGCCAGAGTCAGCGCATCATCGCCCTGGTGTGCGGCCCGCCGCCGGAAGGCAGGGCGCGGTGGAGTGTGCGGCTCCTCGCCCAGGAAGCGGTGAAGCGGAAGTTGGCACGGCGGGTGGGCCGGGAAACGATCCGCATCTTGCTCCAGAGTCATGACCTGAAGCCGTGGCGGGAAAAAAATGTGGTGTGTGGCGGAACTGGACCGGGACTATCTCGGACGCATGGAAGACGTGCTGGCCTTGTATGAGAAGCCGCTCTCAGAGGCGGAACCGGTGGTTTGTATCGATGAGAAGCCGGTGGTCCTGCATGCCGATCTCCGCCCCTCCCGGCCGCTGCATCCGGGACAAGTTCTGCGGCGCGACTGCGAGTACGAACGCCGCGGCACGGCCAACGCATTTTGCGGAGTGGAGCCCAAGGCGGGACGGCATTATCTTCGCGTGACTCCGGACCGTTCCTCGCCCGAGTTTGCCGATTATCTGCTGGAGATCGCGGAACATTATCCGGCCGCCGACGCCATTCATCTGGTCATGGACAATCTGAGTTCGCACACCCGCAAGGCAGTGGTGGAGCGGTACGGCGAGAAGGCGGGAGGCTGGCTGTGGGACCGGTTCAGGGTACACTACACACCGAAGCACGGAAGCTGGCTGAACCAGGCGGAAATCGAAATCAGCCTGTTCTCCCGACAGTGCCTGGGACGGCGAAGAATCCCATCGCTGGGCGATCTGAGGCGGGAAGCCAGGGCCTGGGGTCGGAGAATGAATCGTAATCGGGTCACCATCGACTGGCGCTTCACCCGCAAAAAGGCACGCTTGAAGTTCGGTTACAGAAGAAACAGATTATGCGGTCAGAGACCTAGCTACAAGAGTTCTGACTCTTCCCTTGATGGGTCTACCTCCCATTGAACACATCTGCCTTTTCTGGACATACACTGAGGCCCCTTCCCTCCACCGGAGTTACCCGGCTTCATAGGTACTGCTGTCTTGGCTCAGCGTGAAATGGAGAAGCGACGTTCTCCGTTAGTGTAGATTCCGCCCCTTCGGGGCGGGGATTTTCAAGGCATGGGGGTCTATCGTCCGATGACGTTTTCATCGCAGTGCAGAGCGCGAGAGGGTTGGCTCCCGCGCTGTTGAGCATCGGCTCGATGAGCCCCACCAGGTTATCCCTCAGCATGGTTGCATCCCTGCAGAGCCTGCTTCCGTTTCACCCGGCGAGGTCATTGTAGCTGCGGTGGAAGAGTGTGCAAACATCAAAGACGTCGTCTGCTGCCGCCGAAGCTGCCGTTGACTACGAGCTTCTTCTAACTTGCGATCGCGAGCCGCGTGGATCTCGGCTTGTCGTCCGGTGAGCCGATCCTGCGGCGTCACATAGCCGATCGCGCTGTGCAATCGCACCGTGTTGTAGTGATCCACGTAGATTTGAATCAGGCGGCGCGCATCGTCCAGGGTCAACGGCGTCAGAGGCCGAATGCACTCCCGTTTGAGCGACTTGTGCCAGCGTTCGATTTTTCCGTTCGACTGCGGGTAAAACGGCGAGGTGCGCACGTGCGTCATCCCCGAGATACGAATGAACTCCTTGAAGTCCCGCGCGATAAACTGCGGTCCGTTGTCGGAGATGATCCGCGGCTTAGCGTCCGGGTACTTCTCCTTGGCTCGTTCCAGAATCCTCTCGATGTCCGCTTCCTTCATCGACTCTCGCAAATCCCAATGCACCAGAAAACGACTGCACCCATCCAGCACACTGCATAGGTAATAGAACGTGCCCGACAGGTTGATATAGGAAACATCGACATGCCAGTGCTGGTGCGGCTCGAGCGGCTGTTCGAAGCCGGTGCCCTTGCGCGACGACTTACCTTTCCAGCGCGCCAGCAGTCCCGCTTGTTTCAGCACGCGCCATACGCTCGCCGGACTCACCGCTACCACGTCGTGATCCAGCATCATGAACGTGAGCCGACGGTAGCCCTCCAACCGATTCTCCAGGTGGAAGCGGATGATGGCTTCTTTCTCCCACGGCTCCAACCAGAAATCTCGGGGTACCCAGCCGTTGTGCTCATTCACTCGCCCATAGCGCTGCCGCCAGTTGTAGAACTTGCTCACGGTAACCCCCAGCCAATGAATGAATCGGCCGACGCCGATCTCGGTCTTCTCCGACCAGCGCCGAACGAAATCCACCACCTGGTCCCGCACATCGTGCGGCACCCAAGTCTCGGTCAGAGTTCCCCAAGGCTTTTTTTTAACGCGATGTGCTCCGCCATCAGCTCGGCCAGGACCTCGTCCTTGGTCTGCACCTTCTTCTCCAAGAACTCGATCCGTTTCTGCTTCTCCTCCGCCTGGCGGCGAGGATGTTCCGTCGTCTGGAAGGCGGCGGCTCCGTTCTCGAAGAACTCTTTTTGCCAGCGGTAGAACACCGTCGGCTGCAGTCCCAGCTCTTCACACAGGTCGGAAACCGGGACCTTGTCTAAAAGATGGCGCCGCAGAATGGCCACCTTCTCCTCAGCAGTGTAGTGCTTGCGCTCTTTTCTCATATGTTCGCTCCGCTATCTTAACGGACGAACGTGTTCTCCATTTCCAGCTGAGGCGGGACACTGCGAACCTCTCCGCCACCTCACGCGGCCCAGCCCATCTCTCACGAGTTGCTAGTTGATCGCTAGTGCGATCACCGCTTGAGGTTTCCCGTGTTGCGTCTGGTCTCCTATGCCTGCATGCCATCGCCATTACCCCGGCAAGTCCGATGAAGCTTGCCCGCTCGTCCATCTCCATCGTCTGCGGCCTTCCCTGTGAAAAGTCAGGTCGGCCCCTGCAATTATTGTTTCGGGGCCTGCTCAGCGTTCACTCTTGTTATGGCCTGCACGCTCGCGGAGTCGCTAAACGACCCTTTCCATCGAAAGCTCCGACAGCTTCGTTGCCTCCACTGCCGTTTCGATTGCTACCGGGTGGAGCGAACCAGTTCCCGGGCGGGATTTGCACCCGCTGAAGTCCAGCGCCTTTCACGGCGCACTTTTTCACCAATGAACACGCCGCGGATGTCGTCGCTGCTCGCCGTAGCGGCTTTGACCCCATTGTTCACGATTATCACCACGTCCTGGGCCCGGACGGCGGCGCAGCTCAGGACAAGTCCGAAAATCAGGAGGAACAAATTTCGCTGTTTCATCGCTCTCATCTCCAATCCGTGCGAATGATCAACTAGAAACTGAATCCGATCTTGGCGGCCAAGATGTTTGACCGGGGCTCCAAGCCGTTCGGGTTTGTGTCCGCGTAGTAGCCGAGGGCCGTGCCGTGGACGAAGTGCTCCTCCACCTTGCAGTAGAAGTAGGAATTGAAGTCATACCGCCCGGAGATCGTCCAGTCTTTGGAATAGTTGGCAGGCAGGGACGTATCGTTGCCGTTGCCGGCATCCACGAAATGGCTGTAGTACGTTCCCACCTGGACCTTTGCCGTCACGCGATAGTCGGTCATCACGTACCAGCTGTGCCAGTCGAGAGGATAGGGAATCACCAGTGGGCCCGCGGTTGCCATGAAGTTCACCGGCTGCCTCTTGAGTTCAGCCGCCGCATAAAACTTGCCGCGCTCGAACTGTGCATATTCATGTGTTGCTGTGTTCGCGGCCGTGCGGAACGAGACCTGACCGGCGTTGCCGCTCAGAGACTCTACAAAGGCGCTCGATCCGACCAGAAGACCTTTCAGCGGAGTTTCCCAGCGCACGTCGCCGCCGTACACCTTCCCCCCCGGCGCGCTCGTGATCGGCGTGACCGGTTGTCCGATGGCCTGACCGATTGGGCTCAAAGCCAGGTCAATTTGCTTGACGTACCCGCCGTACAGATCCATCGGTCGGTAGCCAACGTATCCCCGATAGAACACCTTTCCACCCTTTTTCCCCAACCCCCATTGGCCGTACATTTCCCCGCCAAGTTGCGACAAGGTAAAGCTTCGGTTGTCCGTGGGATAGATCGATTGCGGAAGCAGCGCCCACAGGTGCACCGCGTCCACATCTTGAGAATCGTTGAACAATCCGAGAGGGGTTTTAAACTTGCCCGCGCGAAACCCGAGATGATCGTTGACTTTATAGTCTTCCAAAGCCCAATCCACATATGGGAAGGGCCCTCCGAACTCTCCCAGTTGATACATATGGAGTTGGATCCCGACGCGCAGCTTGTCGGACAACGAGTCGCTCACGTTCACCGCGCCATCTGTCCAGAGGAAGCTGCCCGCGCTCGAGTTCGTCGACAAGTAGTTGTTGTTCGAACTGAACAGAAAGCCCTGAGTCACGAAACCGTGGATCTGAATATTCGAGAGGTCTTGAGCGAGCAAGGGCACCGCACACCCGCACATCCAGGCCAGGATGAGTAAGCGTCGAAACATTAGAAGTCCTCCTCCGGGTACTGGTCATTCCATCGGCGATCTCCACCAACGCTTTAGAGGAGTTTCGATTGCGGCAACGCTCGTGGACGATTCCGGCAAGGTCGCAAACTTGCCGGCAATCATCGAAGGAGAATCTGATCACGCGGGCGCGTAAGCTTTTCGTGCACGACGAAAGTCAGGATTGCCACCGTGATGGCAATCGAAGTTGGAAGATGAAAACGCTAAGTGCTTAAAACCTTGTCCGAGACAAGTGAAAACACCGGGAAATCCCAAATAAGCCCAGCGGGACGGTCTGCTAATTTCGTTTCAGGCGATTTTTTCCCTCCGACCATCGTCCTGATAGTGTTGGACGATGGCGAGGCGATCGGGCGCGCCGACTTTTCGAAGGATCCGATGCACGTGGTTCTTCACCGTCTGCTCCGAAAGGTTCAATCGGGTTGCAATTTCCTTGTTCTCTGGCGCGCCGACTTTTCGAAGGATCCGATGAACGTGGTTCTTCACCGTCTGCTCCGAAAGGTTCAATCGGGCTGCAATCTCTTTATTCGTCAGACGTTCCCGAAGCAATCCGACCAGTTCCTCTTCTCGCCGGCTCAGCGCGCGGTTTGTTTCTGCAGGAATCACTCGACGCTTCACTGCATCGAACAGGCTCATCGATAGAGCAGGGGGGCATACCGCTTCACCCGCTGACACGGAACGGATCGTGGCTGCCACCTCTGTCGCGGATGCGTCCTTGAGGACGTAGCCAACCACACCTTCGCGGACGGCTCGCAGAAAAATTTGGTGATCGAGTTCCATGTCGATCATCGCAACGCGCACACCGGGAAGCGCGGCGTGTAATCTTGCGACAAATCGGGCTTCGGAAAAGACTGGCGCAATGGAATCCAGCAGAACAATACTGGGGCAGGCGGCAGTTATTTGTTCCAGCGCGGTGGGTGAATACGGGGCGGCCCCCACTACCCGAATGTCGCTCTTCTTGGCTAGGATTCGGATCAGCGCTTCGCGCAGCAGCCGGTTCTCAGCAAGAAGAAACACCTCAACGATCTCTTGGAACTCCATCGGAACCCCCGGGTCCGCACGACTGTGCGTGACCATTGAAGACTTGGGTTGAGCCCCCTATCCCTTCCCATGTCCAATTCTCGTGGTGGCGACTCGCTGGGACTAACGACCCGCTAAAAAATGTACTCGACTTGATTCGCGCGTGGGATGGATCCCCACTACCTTGGGCCCGTTTGTTTGCTTCGTCCTCCGTCAAAACCCAATCTTGAAAAAAAGTTGCGGGGAAATCGGATTCCATCTGAGAAACAGTTGCAACCAGCTGCTCTCTTTACGAGAAGACGATGCGGTCTCTCCAGTTCCGTGGACCGGGGAGCCTCTAGACTATCGAATCGGGAAGTAATGTCAAGCGATCCTTATAGCTAGAAGCAATCGCATTCCCTAATCGGTGCTCCCGGACCCAAGGTAGGTACTCATTAGTACTTCGTTGGTACTCCCGTAGTACTTTTCTCAACAAAAAATGTTTAGTCCTGTTGCGGTCCTCGCTAGTTCCCTCATGGACCCTTTTTGAATCTTGCAGATACGAGGGAGCAAGACGATACTCTGCGCTTACGTTTAGCGCCGGAGAATCTATGTGAAACGAGTCCGCGTGCTGGTTGCAAATCGGCCCCGCCTGATGCGGGAACTCGTGATGGCCACTATTTCCGATCAACCCGACATTGAAGTCGTCGGCGAGGTCGCAGACGACGGTGACCTTACCGAAATGGTCGAGCAAGTTCTGCCCGATGTTCTCATTCTATCGATGGATGAGCCCGAGAGGCGTTTGGGGCAATGTGGCTTCCTCCTGGGCCGCTACCCACAGATGAGGATCCTTGCGTTAGCGCCAGAGCAGAACACTGGCATTTTCTACTGGGCGATCGTCGATATCCGAACCAAACCGCTCGAAAGTTCCGAAGCAGGCATTCTGAACGCGGTTCGGGAGCGTCCCGTGCTGGTGGGAGCGGCTCGAAATTGAGATCGCGGGGATCGGTCTGAGTTCCAGACGTTGACTTGTAAGGGCCACGGACTGCGGCGTTCCAAATGCATTCCTGGGATGTGGTTCGAGGCCAGACAAAAAGGCGATGCTTAGTCGTATCGCCATGAAAATAATGGGGTTGGCATCACACTCGATCTGTAAGTGAGGCGGCGAAGCTGTATCCGGCACTGGATGGGTACTCAAATGAATTCGGCTGGCGCTTACCTCGGTCCGACGGCGGGGGCCGGATCCGGCAACTGGTATGCGCTATACACCTGCCCACGCCACGAGAAGTATGTGGCGCAGCAGATCGAACGCCGCCACATCTCCTGCTTCCTGCCCTTATATCGGTCCGTGCGACGGTGGAAAGATCGGCGCAAGGAGTTGGAGCTTGCCCTGTTTCCCGGGTACGTCTTCGTCCATATCGCTCTCCAAGACAGGTTGCAGGTTCTGCAAGTTCCAGGTGCGGTGCGGCTGGTCACGTTCAACGGACAACCCGCCGTCTTGCCGGCATTGGAAATCGAATGTTTGAGAAACCGCCAAACCGGCGTCGGGGCCATCCAACCACATCCCTACTTGTGCGTAGGACGCCGCGTGCGCGTGCGTAGCGGCCCACTGGAAGGACTGGAAGGCATCATCCGTCGGAGCAAGGATAAGTGCCGAGTCGTGTTCTCGCTTGATCTGATCATGCGCTCCGTGGCCGTGGAAGTGGACGCAGCCGATGTCGAACTAATTTCTTGACTTGAGTGTTCTGCCTGCCGCTTTGTCGAAAACTTGAGAACCTTCAAATCTTGAGTACTCCGGAAACTACAATGCGCTCCAACCAAAGGAACCGTAACAGGATTTTTCTGAATGCACCCTGCTGGATTCTGCTGCTTCTGCTTGGACATGCTTTGCCTGGCCAAGTGAGTGAAGGACAACGCCCGCCTCGAGACGACGCCCGCAGAGGTTTTGCCGCGGATACGTCGGACCTCGGCAAAGATAATCTCAATCGTGTTGCCGCTTCTGCGGTTCAGATTCGAGAAGTCCTCGTCAAAGATACCGGGCTCCTGGTCGAACTAAAGCGCTGGGTGGCCAAAGAGGCCACCGACAACGGGCAAGTGGTCGAGGATTCGAAACTGCTCGACGAAGCGATCTTCGATCGTCTCAACCGGGATGTCGCCTTTCGCGCCGTAGCGACTCGCCTCCTGCAACGCTACGGCTACTTGATGCCTTCTCCAAATCCCGATTCAAGTTTGGGTAAGGAAGAAGAGATTCTGCTAAAAGAGCGGGCCCGCCGTCTGGTCCAGATTGAAGCGCAGGAAGACTCCGAATCCCTCCAACCGAAAAAGAATGGCAGTGACCGGGATGTGGAGCGCACTGCGACCTGCGACCCACGGCAGGATGATGATTGCGAAAAGCAGGCTGCTCCCAAAAGGCGATCCAATCGTCCCACGTCGAACGAAGCCCCTTCCCGCGATGAGAATCCGAACTCCACCCCGGGTGATGGGTCGCCCACTTATTCGCCGAATCAGCAGCGCACCCTTCGCACACAAATGTCGACCGATGGAGAAGACTCCATCCAGCGCAATAGCGTGACGTCGCCATCCATCGAATTAGCTTCGATCGAGCCGAAGTCTGGCACGGAGCTTTCCCCCTATTCACCAAACTCATCAAACATCCCCTCTCTGCCAAACGGCTTGTCCGTGCCGCGGGACGCGATCGCGGATGCGGAGCGCAACAGCCCGCGCGAAACCAATCCCTCTCAGTCGATGAGCCCGAAGCGCCCTAGAACAAGAACATCCGAGGAAGAGGATGTTGACCCGGTCAAGATGGTCCACCGGGCAAATCCCTATTCCGACATACCCTCTCTCTACGATATGTACACTCAGGCGGCAGCCTGGCAGCGTCCAGCAGAGCGGTTTGGCTCCGAAATATTTCGGAATACCATAAACCAGCCCGACATCATTCCCATGGATCTGCCCGTCGGTCCCGACTACGTAGTGGGCACAGGGGACAGTCTTTCCATCGACCTCTGGGGTAGTGTGACGCAGCGACTCGTTCGCCTGGTGGATCGGGAAGGAAGAATCGCGCTACCCGAAACAGGTCCGGTGCTGGTAACCGGTAAGAGCCTTGGGGATGTGCAACTGGAAGTTCAGCACGCGCTGAGAAGCGCATTTCGCGACGTATCTGCCGACGTCTCGGTTTCCCGCCTGCGCACCGTACGAGTCTACGTTGTTGGCGAGGTCGCGCAACCGGGCGCCTATGACATCAGTTCCCTTTCAACTCCACTGAACGCGCTGTTTGCCGCCGGAGGCGTCACCGGCCGCGGTTCCTTGCGGACACTCAAACACTACCGTGGCAAAGAATTGGTGGAGGAGGTGGACGCCTATGATCTGCTCCTCCACGGGATCCGGGGGGACTTGAAGCGACTGGAGAACGGCGACACCTTGCTGGTCCCCCCAATCGGACCTCAAGCCACGGTTGATGGCATGGTGCGCCGCCCGGCAGTCTACGAACTGCGGAATGAGAAGTCCCTGGACGAAGTACTGGAACTTGCCGGTGGAATTTTGCCCGCCGCTGCGTTGCGCCACATCGAAGTACAGCGCCTCGAAGCCCATGACAAGCGAACCATGTTGACTTTGGATCTCACAGCGACCACCGATCCTGATCAGCTCAATAAGCAACTTCAAGCTTTCAAGATTCGTGGTGGCGATCAAGTGCACATCTTCCCGATCGCCTCCTACAACGAGGACGCAATTTACCTGCAAGGACACGTGTTACGCCCCGGCCGATATTCTTACAAGCCGGGAATGAAGTTGACCGATCTGATCTCGTCCTACGGCGATCTCCTGCCTGAACCAGCGGCCCACTATGCTGAAATCATTCGTCTGAACAAACCCGACTTTCACCCCAGCGTGGAAAGCGTCGACCTTTCAGCGGCACTCGCGGATCCCGCATCCGCACCAGTTCTAAAGCCCCTCGATACCGTGCGGATCTTCAGCCGCTTCGATTTTGAGCCTGCTCCCGACGTATGGGTAGGTGGAGAAGTTCGCGCTCCGGGGAAATATCACACCTCGGGCCAAGCTCACTTGCGCGACGCAATCTACTTGTCGGGCGGCGTGACGCCGGATGCTTCTCTCGATTCCGCGCAACTATTCCGCACTGAAAGTGACGGGACTCTGCGAATCCTCAGCGTCGATCTCCGCCAGGCTCTCGATGGAAACCCAGTCGACAATCTCATCCTGCAGTCACGCGACCGAATTCTCGTGCATAAGAATCAGGCGCAGGTGGAAGCACCGACCGTCTATATCAAGGGTGAAGTCGCAAAGCCCGGACGGTATCCCCTGCCTTCCAATATGCGCGTTGCTGACTTGGTGCGGGTTGCCGGAGGACCGACGAGATCTGCGTTTCTTGACACGGCGGATCTGACCCGGTTCGCCGCCACTACGGCCCCCGGTCACTCGAGCCAGCGACTTGAAGTCAACCTGGCAGCCGTGCTCTCGGGCGATTCAGGCGAAGACGTGCCACTTCGAAATGGCGACGTCCTCACGATTCGACAGATCGCGCAATGGAACGATCTCGGTTCTTCGGTCGTGGTTCGGGGCGAGGTTCAGCATCCAGCAAGCTATGGAATTGAGCCAGGAGAGCACCTTAGCTCCGTCCTGAAGCGTTGCGGTGGATTTACCCAGCAGGCCTATCCGTACGGCGCGGTCTTGATCCGCCGCGAGGTTCGCGAGTTGGAAATGACTTCACATACCGAATTGGTGAACCGCGTCAAGAACGAGGAAAGGTATCTAAAGACTTTGCCCGAGACCGACGCAGACCAGAAAACTGGCAAACTCACTGCGATCGCGCAGATTGAAACCACTCTGCAACAGCTGGAAGCTACGCCGCCGATCGGACGAGTGGTGATTCACCTTCCGTCGGACGTGAAGAGCATAGACAAGATGGTCAATACCAGCGTCGACGTTCCGCTACGAGATGGAGACGAGCTCGTCATCCCGAAGAAGGCGAACTACGTCCTCGTGAGCGGACAGGTTTTCAATCCGACGGCTGTAAGCTATCTTCCCGGGAGGAGCGCAAAGTGGTACCTGAGCCAGTCAGGAGGATTGACGCAAGTCGCCGATAAGAGTGCGGTGTTTGTGGTGAGAGCCGATGGATCGGTTCTTTCTGCTAAGAACAACTCCGGATTCTGGTCGGGTGATCCCATGAGTGCCGTCTTGAAGCCCGGCGACTCGATTGTGGTGCCGGAAAAGGCACCGAAGATCGGTACCCGCAACTGGGCCACGATCATGCAGGCGGCTCAGGTCGCATCCTCGGTTGCTCTCACTGTAGCCTACATTCATCCGTAGAAGTGGGGACCAAGAGTTGAGAGCCGACACACGACTGCTGGCAGCGCTCCTGAGCGCTGCCGTGACGCTTTGCCTGGTACCTGGTGCACATTCTCAAGACTCAGGGAAAGAGGCCGAGCCGTCAGCGCCGAGTGCGGCCGACTCAACCAAGAAAACTACAACCACTTCCGCAGACGCCAGTACTTCTGAAAGTGCGACTAAAAGGTTCTTCGGCGGGGCGGTCACAGACTTCACGCAGGACCAAAAGCACATCTGGACCAGTCCCGCGCACATTCGTTTGGTCGACGCAACTTGGCTGGTGCCTCTCGCGGGAGTCACGGCGGGCCTGTTTGTAACGGATCGGCAATACAGCGCTTCTCTGTCCACGAACCCCAACACGATCAGTAACTACAAGACCTTGTCGAACGTCGGAATTGCGAGTCTCGCCGGAGCCACCGTGGGCATGTATCTGATGAGCTTTCCCACTCACAACGAACACTGGCGTGAAACCGGCTTCCTTGCGGGCGAAGCGGCGATCGATAGCCTGATCCCGATCGAAGTGATGAAGTATTCCCTCGGGAGGGAACGTCCATATCAGGGCAACGGCAGCGGAGCATTCTTCCAGGGCGGCACATCGTTTCCGTCGGAGCACGCCGCAGCGGCATGGGCCATCGCAGGCGTCATAGCGCACGAGTACCCGGGAACATTCCCCAAACTGATTTCGTACGGCCTCGCCTCCGCGGTCAGCTTTGCCCGAGTTCGCAGCTTGCAACACTTTCCGTCCGACGTGTTCGTGGGCAGCGTTCTCGGATACCTGATCGCCCAGAGCGTCTACAGCCGGCACCACGATCCTGAGTTAAGGGGCAGCTCTTGGGCGACACCGCGCGAGTTTGTAGAGGAAGGCAACAAGGCGCACTCTCCCGCGCACATGGGATCGCCGTATGTTCCTCTTGATAGCTGGATCTATCCGGCGATGGAACGGCTTGCGGCCATGGGATACATGAAATCCGAAAGCTTGGGAATTCGTCCATGGACTCGTCTGGAATGTGCTCGACTTTTGCTCGAAGCGGCGGAATTGCAGCCTGAGACAGAGGCTCCCCTGGAAGTTCAACAACTTTACGGTGCCCTGTCATCTGAATTTGCTCATGACACCGAACTGGCGAGCGGTGAACGCAATCTTGGTGCGCAGCTGGAGTCGGTTTACTCTCGCACGCTTGGAATCTCGGGACCTCCGCTTACCGATAATTTCCACTTCGGCCAGACCTTGCTGAACGATTATGGTCGGCCCTACGAGCAAGGGTTTAATGCCGTGGCCGGAGCGTCGGGTTGGACCACGGCAGGTCCATTCGTGGTCTACGCGCGTGGAGAATATCAATCGGCGCCCTCAGCTCCGGCACCCTCGACCGCAGAGCTGGATTTCTTCCACAACACTGACAGTTGGCCAAATTCTCCCGCGCTCCCGGTCGCGGCTACTAGCCGCTTTCAGTTGTTAGACGCTTATGTGGGCATGAACCTGGATAACTGGCAACTCTCGTACGGCAAGCGCAGCCTATGGTGGGGGCCCAGTGAAGGCGGGACGATGCTCTTTACGAACAACGCTGCCCCGCTCAACCACATGTTCAGTATCGATCGAGTGACCCCTTTTCGACTACCTTGGATTTTTCGCTATCTCGGAGACATGCGACTGTCGTTCTTTATAGGACAACTGTCGGGCACAGAGTTTCAGACCACACTCTATTCAGGCGCGACGAGTCCCACGCCTTTTGGACAGTACGGTCAGGCATTGCATCCCCAACCGTATCTCAGCGGCGGAAAGATCAGCTTCAAGTTCACGGAGAACTTCGAGTTCGCGATGTCGAAAACGACGATCTATGGAGGGCCAGAAAATCCTCTTACGATCAAACGGTTTTTGCAGAGCACATTCGGAGTGCACGTCAACGGCGATGTCCTGGGGGATGGACGATCTGCTGTGGATTTCAACTACCGCCTTCCAAAACTTCGCGACTGGTTAACCCTATATGGGGAAGGTTTCACGGAGGATGAGATTTCGCCGATCAACGAGGCGCCGAAGTCGATCTGGCAGGGCGGACTCTATCTCACCAAAGTGCCGCGAGCAAACAAGTTCGACTTGAGGCTGGAGGGCGGATATACGAGCCCAACCCGAGGCAGCTTTTGCACCACGTGTTTCTACACCAATGGTCAATACAACTCCGGATACAATAATGACGGCTTTTTGATCGGAACTTGGATTGGACGAGCATCGCAAGGCGAACTGATTCGGACGAATTACTGGCTGAGCCCGCGAAAGAAAATCGGCGTTGAACTCAGGCACAGAAAGATCGATCAGGAGTACCTTCCACAGGGGGGGACTCAGAATGACGTTGCAGTGAACGCAGATATTTTTGCTGGACCGGGTTTTCGCTTCACCGGCAACTTGCAATACGAGCGTTGGCAAATTCCTCTTCTCGCGACAAGCCGTCAAAATAATGTGGCTGCGTCCTTCGAGTTCGGATTCTGGCCGCAGAAGCACTCACAATAAGAATCCGTAAGACGGAATCGGAAGGAAGCAAATGGGCTCCCGCAGTACCGGAGAGATCCAGATTATTTTCGAGGCTTCCCGCATTTCGGCGAACCGATATCGACACGCATAGGAGATCGGAACTGAGCTCGACAATTGAACTTCGCAGTCGCAAGGCGCTCCACGATGAGCCGGGGAATGTTCTTCCCGATACACCCCCGACACTGACGCCCGGCCTATTGTCACATCTGGAGCTGTTCTGGGCCTGCCGCCGTGCGATTTTCAGAATGGGAGTCTATGCACTTCTTGCGAGCATACTGATCGCACTCATTATTCCGGCACGGTATCAGGCCGTCACCCGACTTATGCCCCCCGACTCGCAGTCCAACTCGAGCCTCGGCTTGCTTGCGGCGATGAGCGGACGCGCAGGGTCTGGCGCAAACGCACTCGGCGGGCTAGCTGGAGATCTGTTGGGAGTAAAGAGCTCTGGTGCGCTGTTTGTGGGCCTCCTCAGCAGCGACACTATCGAGGATCGTCTGATAGAGAAATTTGAGCTTAAGAAGGTCTACGGAGCCTCCAAGATCGAGGATCTGAGAGCTATTCTGGGCGAGCGAACCGGCATCTCCGAAGATCGCAAGAACGGCATAATCACAATCATAGTTTGGGATCACGATGCCAATCGCGCCGCGGCGATGGCCGATGCTTATGTGACCGAACTCGACCGCCTCGTGGCGCAACTCAGCACCTCTTCCGCCCGACGTGAGCGCATATTTCTGGAAGAACGGCTCAAACAAGTAAAGGCAGATCTCGACAGTTCGGCCCAGACGTTCAGCGCTTTTGCCAGCAAGAACACGGCCATCGATATCCCGGCCCAGGGAAAGGCGATGGTTGAAGCCGCTGCAGCTCTACAGGGTGCGCTGATCGCCGCGCAGGCAGAGCTCAGCAGCTTACAGCAGGTCTATTCCGATACCAATGTTCGCGTGCGCGCCGCTGAGGCGCGCGTCAATGAGCTGCAAAAGAAACTGAATGAAGTTGGCGGCACAGGAACTCAGGATCAGTTAGCGAACGACAAATCGATGTATCCCTCGATTCGTCGACTGCCGCTCCTGGGCGTCACATACGCGGATTTGTACAGGCAAACCAAGATCCGGGAGACTGTTTACGAGCTGTTGACGCAGCAGTACGAATTGGCGAAGGTGCAGGAAGCTAAGGAGATCCCGACAGTTAAAGTGCTGGATCCAGCGATAGCTCCCACGAAGAAGTCATTTCCACCGCGCTCCGTGATCGTTCTCGTGGGCACCATGCTAGGAATTGTGTTCGCCATGACATGGACCATCGCTAAAGTCCGCTGGGAAGCCGTAGCGGCACTCGATCCACGCAAGGTATTTGCTATGAAAGTCTTTACAGCAATGATGGCGACTGTCCGAAAGTTTTCGCAAAACGGGAGAAACACAGCGACGGACGATGAGAATTGGTCATGGAGGGCTCCGAAAGAACCTATCGCCTCGAAAGACGAAGGTGCGGACTAGAGGCGGCGGTGCTTGGCGTGTTGAAGGTTGGTATCAAGGAGCATATCGGTTTCTGCTTGGAGACGTACCAGTTGCGATTCGATGGCAGACGTCACCGGAAAATGGCAGGCTCAAATTGCTTTCTTATCCATGATGACAACTTTGTGCAGCCACACTAACGGATGGTTGATTGATTTTCGATAGCGTGAGGAGGAAGAAATGTCGAGTAAGGCGTTAATCACCGGCATTACCGGGCAGGATGGGTCCTACCTGGCGGAACTTCTGCTATCGAAGGGGTATGAGGTTCATGGAATCAAACGGCGTTCCAGCAGTTTCAATACGGAGCGGATCGACGGGATTCTTCCGGACCTTCACGATCGAAGCGCAAGGCTATTCTTGCACTTTGGCGACCTGAACGACTCCTCCAACTTGATTCGATTGCTGCTCACCATCAGGCCGAATGAGGTTTATCATCTCGGAGCGCAAAGCCATGTTCGCGTAAGCTTCGATATCCCGGAATACACCGGAGATATCACTGCAATTGGTACTACTCGTTTGCTGGAAGCCATCCGACAATCGGGCATTCAGGCGAAGTTTTATAATGCCGCGAGTAGCGAAATCTTCGGCAACACTCCGGAAGTTCCTCAGCGAGAAACCACTCCATTTCGACCGCGAAGTCCTTATGCCTGCTCGAAGCTGTATTCCTACTGGACAACTGTGAACTACCGCGAGGCCTTCGGGCTTTTCGCCTGCAACGGAATCCTGTTCAATCATGAGTCCCCTCGCCGCGGCGAAACGTTCGTTACCCGCAAAATCACCCGTGGTGTTGCCCGGATCCACGCTGGCCTTCAGGACAAAATATATCTTGGCAACTTGGACGCCAAGAGGGACTGGGGCTTCGCCCCAGACTATGTCGAAGCAATGTGGATGATGATGCAACAGGAAACGCCAGACGACTTTGTGGTTGCCACCGGCGAGACTCACTCGGTCCGCGAGTTCGCCGAACTGGCGTTCTCACATCTTGGACTTGAATGGCAGAAATACGTGGAATTGGATTCACGTTATCTCCGGCCAGCAGAGGTTGACATCCTCCAGGGAGATGCTTCCAAGGCTCGAACGAAGCTGGGCTGGCGGCCGAAAACGGGATTTGAGAACCTAGTCAAGCTGATGGTGGAAGCTGATGTCAAGGCGTTGAGCGAGAGACTGAGTGGTGAGTTTGAACGTCAGTCGTTAGCCCGGATGGCAGATTGATCTTCCGTAGGAAAGGGACAGGATGGGGGCGTTGACAGGTAAGCGAATCGTCGTCACCGGTGGCAGTGGTTTCCTCGGCAGGTTTGTGGTCGAACGTCTGGAAAAGGAAGGCGCCACTGACATTTTCGTATCCCGAAAGCGAGACTACGATCTATGCCATCGTGAAGACGTCGCCCGGTTATATGCCGATGCTGAACCCCAAATCCTGATTCATCTCGCCGCGACCGTGGGAGGAATTGGAGCAAACCGCAGCAATCCGGGGAAGTTTTTCTACGAGAACATGGCCATGGGCCTTCACGTGGTCGATGAAGGACGACTCTACAATCGACTCGAGAAACTGGTGATTGTCGGTACGACCTGCTCTTACCCCAAACACACCCCTACGCCTTTTCGGGAGGAAGATCTCTGGAACGGCTACCCGGAAGAGACCAATGCTCCCTATGCGATCGCCAAGAAAGCGCTTCTCGTCATGGCGGTTGGTTACCGGGAGCAGTACGGTCTCAACAGCATCTACGTTATTCCGGCAAATCTATACGGCCCCGGCGACAACTTTGACCCAGCGTCGAGTCATGTGATTCCCGCGCTCATTCGTAAGTTCGTCGAAGCGAAGGAAGCGGGCTCTGCGTCCGTCGAAGTATGGGGCACAGGGGAAGTCAGTCGCGAGTTTCTCTATGTCCAGGATGCGGCCGAGGGCATCGTTCTCGCCACCTTGCGTTATGGAGGTCCGGATCCGGTGAACCTGGGCACCAGTCATGAGATTCGCATTCGTGACCTCGTGGATCAAATACGAAGCCTGGTAGGGTATGAGGGTGGAGTGACTTGGAACCGATCCCAGCCAGACGGGCAACCGCGTCGCAGGCTTGAAGTACAGAAGGCATATGACGAATTTCGTTTCCGGGCGCGAACTGACCTGCGAGAAGGCCTCCGCAAAACTATATCGTGGTATGAGAAAGCCCGGCTGAACGCTGGACCCGGAACGAGTGGGACACATTTCGATCGCGAGAATACCGTGTCCAAAGCTTGAGAAGGGCCTTTTCGGATTCAGCTATCACGTTCTTAGTGCCGTTATAGAAGTCACGGCATGCCTAAGAAGACAGAATGATTGAGATTGGAGCGCTGCTGAAGGGCGTCCGGCATGGTCTGGATCCAAGCGCCCGGCGAAGCCACCTGTTAAAGCTGGCAATGATCAGTGGCGGCTTGAGCAAACTCAGCTCAATGCTCCTGCAGGGGTTGGCCATCCCACTGGTCTACCATGCGCTCGGGCCGCACGAGTATGCGCTCTACCTCTTATTGACGGCGGCGCTAGCTACGATCACGCTCATGCAAATGGGAGCGGGGCCGGGTCTCACCGCATCGCTTGCCAAGGCTCATGCAGAAGGAAGTCAGACTGAGGAAGGGGGAAAGTTCGCTTCCGCTTTTGCCTTTGTGCTGGCGACCGCTGTGCTTGGCGCCGCTGGCCTTTACGCCGTTCTTCGCTTCATACCAGTGACGACTCTGTTCGGATCGAACTTCGCGGCAGATCGTCCCGAAATCCTTCATGCCGCCAATGTTTGCCTTCTGGTCATCACTGCCACTGTAGTGTTGAGCGTAGTCGACTCGGCTCTGGCGGGGTACCAAGAGCAAGGATTCAGCAACCTGGGGATTTGCGCTGCCAATCTGGTGAGCGCCGGGCTGCTGATTCCGGTCTGCTGCTACTGGCATCCTTCGATCGCGCAGGTAATATTGATCATCTATGGAGCGTCCGGTCTGAGCCGTTTGGTAAACCTTGCGCTCCTCGTGTTTCGGCGCCCGTACCTACTCAACGGACTCGCGCATATGACTCGCAGTTCAACGATTGCAATGGCTAGTGTTGGCACGGCATTCTGGCTCATCGAAGGCGCCTGCATCATCGAACAGTCCGGCGGAACCTACATTATGGCGCATTTGACATCCGTTCATGCAACGGATGTCTTTGGACTGACCTACAAGAGTGTCTCGCTAGTTGCATCTGGCGTTGGTATCGTGACTCAACCATTGTGGCCCTCGTTTGCCGATGCTCTTGCGCGCCGGGACTTCGCGTGGATTCAAAGAATCGCGCGCAAGACTCGAATGTCGCTTATGGTGGCCGCCGGAATCGTGACGGGTTCCCTGTTACTGATCGGCGAATTTGGTTTGGCTCGGATCGTGCATGTAAACGTCGATAGCAAGCTCTTGGGCGTTTTGGCAGTCTATCTCTTCTTCAATATCTGGACGCATTATCACTATGTGCTTCTGGAAGGTTTAGACCGCGTCTGGGTGGTAACGGGGATTATTGGATTAGAAAATGCATTAATGCTTGTTTTCGGAGTGATCCTGGTTCCAAAGTGGGGCGCAATGGGGATGGCTTGCTCATATCTCATTGCGAGTCTTGTTGGGCCGGTGTGGGCCTTACCGCGCATCTTGAGCGGCCGCTTGAGCCAGTTCGCAAGCGAACGGACGCAAGCTCAATCCGCCGGGCAGCTAGCCACGCTGATTCGCCCTATCAGTGATTCGGAGGTAATCATATAGTCCCAGCCGCATCTAAACCTGTGGTTCTCCTCACCGCCACCATCTTTTGCGGAGATACACCTTTCGTTGGGAGAAAAGATCCGGCCCTCCGGGAGGCTGATTATGAGTGGGCGATTCGGGGGTGGCTAGCTGCCGAAGGGTACGATACCTTCATATTTTGTGAGAATTCCGGCGCACCACTCGGGGCTCTTGAGGCCTGTGCAGCTCGGTTCAACAAACACAATCATAAACTCGTCTTCCTCTCTTGCAACCTGAACTCTCGTGCTCGCGAGCTCGGCAAGGGGTATGGTGAGATGGAAATCATCCGTCATGCAATCGACAACGTAGCAGATTTGTCAGTTGACCAACTGGTGGTAAAGGTGACTGGACGCTATCGTTCCCTTATAGCGTCTCGCTTATTGCAAGGATTCTCAACAATGCGAAGCGAGATTATTTGCGATTTACGAGCTCATCTCACTCACGGTGACAGTCGGCTGTTTGCCATCACCCCAAAATGCGCTCGCGAACAACTCCTTGCGCGACAGTCTTCCCTGAATGACAGTCAGGGAAGGTACTTCGAGCACGTGCTTGCCGATGCAGCACATAGCACGATTCTGTCGGGAGGTAGGTGGTCCCCCCTTCCCTGCGCCCCTCTGCTCTATGGGATTTCTGGAACAGCTGGAAGCCGCTTTGGGATGTCTCCGCTGTCTCAGATGGGCTCTGTGGTGCGGCACTTTTTGGTCCGGCATGCTCTCTAACGGTTGCGCAGGAATTTGATTGAGTCCCGGAAGATTGTGCGATCCGTGGAGGGCTTCAGTTCCTCCCGAATGAAGACTCGAATTTGCAATGGAAAACCCTAGGCTTGGAATTGTTGTTCCGACGCTGAACAGTTCAGCCACGCTGGACTGGACGCTATGCGCTCTACGAGGACAGAGAGACATTACTCCGGTTATCGTTGTCGCCGACAGTGGCTCCGAGGATGGAACCTTGGATATTTGCAAGAAATGGGGTATTCCGACCTTTTATGTTCCGCCGGGTAATATGTATCGCGCCATTAATCAGGGACTTCGTCAGATGGACATGGAATGGATTGCCTACATGAACTCGGACGATTTGGTCTATGCGCGGTCGTATGCGCGGATGTTGACTCTCGGAGAACAGCAAAACGCGGACGCCGTCTACGGAGACATCGATTTCGTTGACGACGAGGGAAGGTTCCGCTTTCTAGTAAAGGCCCCGCCGCCGTCACGCCTTGCCGGGATGTTTCGGCGCGATCACATGGGCTTCCAACCTGCCGCAGCAATTTTTCGCAGGAGCGCTTTTCAGCAACTCGGGGGATTCGACGAGCGGTACCGTCTTGTTGCTGACTATGATTTCTTTTACCGCTTGACCACTTCAGGACGCAAACTCGCTCGAGTCGAAGCTCCCTCTGTTGCGGCTTTTCGCACTCATGCTTCGCAACTCAGCAGCCGTGAGTCTGGGAACATGAAGGCAGAGCTGCAGTTGTTTCGCGAGACTATGAAGGTGAAGTCATTGCCCGGTGATCTAGTCGATGTGTTCTGCTGGCGTCTGCAGAACTCACCCATGTACTTCTGGCGCATCATGAGGCAACGAGGATAGGAATATGAACGCGGCGATGAAGAAGATCCTGCATGGTTTGCCTGCGCCGGTTTTGGGCAGACTGCGATTTGTGAGGGATCAGATTGCCATACATTCCTTCCGGCCAAGGATCGTGGAACACAGGTATGGTGGGATTCCGATTCGTGTGAATCTCGCAGACAGCATGTCGGCGCGATGGTACGATCACGACTCGCCCGAACTGCCGGAGATCACCTTCCTCAAGAGCAGAAGGTTGAAAAGCGGATCTCTCGTCTTCGATCTCGGAGCTCATCAGGGAGTCGTCGCGCTTCGCTTTGCGAATATTGTGGGACCCTCGGGGCGCGTTGTAGCCGTGGAAGGTGGACGGCGCAATTTCGACCTGGCGCTCGAGAACAAGCGTCTGAACAAGGCGGAGAACCTCTCGATCCTCCATGCGGTTGTGGCCGCTGAGAGTGGCGTCCCGATGTCATTCAGCAGCGACATAAACGGCTGTGTTAACTCGTCCGGCATGCCGGTCCTCTCGCGCTCGATTGATGCTCTGGCGGCCGAATATGGCACACCCGACGTGGTGATTCTTGACCTTGAGGGTTATGAGTGCCGAGTTCTCGCCGGCGCAACCCATACGCTCAAAGCCGCCGCAGATTGGTGCGTGGAAGTCCACGCGGGGTGTGGACTGGAATCATTCGGCGGGTCGGCAGAGCAAGTGGTGCAAGTCTTCCGGGATTGCGGGTACGATTTGTATTGCTACACCGACGAACGAGAGAGAGTCCATGCCATGTCGACGATTCCTCGGGGTCGCTTCTTTTTGATCGCCACTCGGCATTCGCTTCATACAAGTGCTCGAAGTTAGTCTGCTGGTCCCCATGTGTTTTGCTATGCGATTACCCAGGCGCCCCGCAAGGATTTGCCGTAATCGTGTCTTTGTCCGGAAGTTTCGGTCTGATCTGTTTTTCCTAGTCGCTTGACCATCCCAGGCAACGCCAATGACAGTACCGGTTACGGGCGCGCTGATAATCCTCTTGGGACTGTGGTTTTTCGTTTTCTCGCCAAGACTCCTCTACGCTGCGATGATTATCTCCATCCCGTTTTCCGCGACTGCGGTCGCAAATGTGGGTTCGGGGGACGGAGAGAAAGGAGTAGCAGCCTGGCTATTCCTGGGTGCTTTGTGGGTCTTTCGCGAAACGATTTCCGGGCTCTCTCCGTGGCATACGCCAGGGTGGTTCTCGACGCGCCGTGCCCGGTACGGGCTGCTCGCATTCTTAGGAGCGGTCATCGCGTCCCTCAGCGTCCCACTACTCCTAAACGGAACGGCTTGGGTGCCGGAATCATTCCTTTTGAGTAGCGAGATCATCCCGCTTCGGTTTGGAATGTATAACCTCACACAGACCGCGTATCTTGCGTTCGGCGTTTTACTCGCAATTCTGACGGCGGCCGAGAACAGTCACTCGTCGCGGCTCTTCTACACGCTGAAGCTCTACGTGGGCTCCTGTGCATTTGCCGCTGCTTGGGGTCTTTTCCAACTGTGGTGTGACCTAAGCGGGCACGCTTACCCCTCCTCTATCTTTAACACGAACGCTGGAGGGTCAGCGCTTGGGTACATGGAGGTTGTAACTCTGGCTGAGGGATCTCTGACCCGTATTTCGTCGGTGGCGCTGGAACCATCCGTACTCGCACAGGAGTTGTTATTGGCCTTTGTCGTCCTCCTGGTTTGCATAGGCCTTGGCCGTCCCCTACTAGGAAGGAAATGGGACTATGCGGTGGCTGCTTTGATCGCGGCGACGCTGCTGGCAAGCACATCCTCGACCGCCTACTCAGGTCTTGTTGCCGCTATAGTGGTTGCGGCCATTGCCCTGTCCAGAGCAGGGAAACCATGGAAGCGCTATATGATTTTGGGAGGAACCGCGGTCGCGGTCGGAGCGCTGGTGACGATCATGGTTCCTCTGGCGGGTCAGATCGTCGACCTGATGCTGCTGAGTAAGTTCGAAGCGGGTTCGGGATTGGAGAGAATATATTCGACTGGACTTGCGGCACAGGATTTCATGCGATACCCACTGTTCGGAGCAGGCTGGCATAATGTGAACTGCTCGGATCTCTTGTTCCTAATCCTCGGGAATACCGGTCTTGTCGGGCTCATTGCCTTCAGTTCCTTCTTGCTTCCTGTTCTCCGTGGTTTATGGAGGAACGCGCGAGAAGGAAAGCCAGCCGGCATTGTTCTACTGGCGGGCTTCGCACTGATGGTGTTGCTGGCGGAAGCGGCTGGTCTGACCTACGCGGCTGGATACATATGGCTCGTGTTCGGCCTCGGTGCCGGTGCGGTTGTCGCAGCACGAGGAGAGCGCGCTGTTGAGGTTGGCATGCGAGCGCGAACCTCGGGTCAGGCTGCGTCGAGCGCAGACCCCGCAGAAAGCACCTGTTAGGACACGGGTAGATCCATCCGGGAGAGGTAAGCACCCGAATGAAGTTGCTCATGATTACGCGGACTTTGGCGGAATTCGCCAGTATCCAGGGCGAGATAGCTGAGATTGCCAAGCTGGGAATCAAACAAACAGTGGTTTCTCCGCGACGCTGGGGGGCCAGGGACAGCGAAATCAAGCGAGTAAAGCCGGACGGCTACCAGCTTCTATTTCATGATTGCTGGTTTAGCGGCACTTCCTCGATACGTCTTGGTAATCACCTTCATTTCTATCCGGGCATCGAGCGCGTGATAGGACAGGAGAAATGGGATTTGGTCCATATCGACGAGGAGCCGTTTAACCTTGCCACGTTTCATGCTCTTAGGGCATGCCGCAAACAGGGGGTACCAGCGATCTTTACCTTGTGGCAAAACATAAACAAGATCTACCCGCCTCCGTTTGACTATTTCGAAAGATACGCGTTTGCCAACGTGGCCGGGGCGATTGCAGGCAGTAAAGAGATTTTCGAGCTCATGCGCCGCCGAGGTTTTCGCGGCCCCGCAGCTCAAATCGGCCACGGGCTTGATCCAACGATATTTCGGCCGCAGGATGCGAGCGTGTTGCGGAGCAAGTTGGTACCGAAAGACTCATTTGTGGTCGGTTATATGGGTAGGATGACTCTTGAGAAGGGCTTAGATACCCTCGTGCAAGCACTAGCGTTGACTCCGAAACACTGCGTGCTTCTGCTGGTAGGCCGTGGGCCTGATCGGGAGAGGTTGGAAGCTCTGATTCGGCGCCTGCAACTTCAGGAGAGGGTCTACTGGGTGCCCTGGGTGCATTCCGACGAGGTGGTGGAATACATGAATGCGTTAGATGCTTTTGTGCTGCCTTCTCGCACCCGCCGCAACTGGAAAGAACAATTTGGCAGAGTTCTGATTGAAGCCATGGCGTGTGAAACGTGCGTTGTGGGCTCCGACTCCGGCGAAATCCCTCACACAATCGGCGATGCCGGCCTAGTTTTCCATGAGGGAGACGAGCGTCAACTGGCGAACCATCTACAAGAATTGATAAGCGATCCGGCGCGCTGCAAGTCCCTTGGTCGACAAGGTCGACAGCGCGTTCTTAAACATTTTACGTATGCGAATGTCGCCCGAGAAAGGGCAGAATTCTATAGACGCATCTGTTCCGGGGTTGGAGAAGTGGATGCGGTGGCTGTATGAGTGAGACAGCGAGCTGATCGTCATTACCTATTGCGCCGATCCTGAAAACTCCGAATGGTCGAATTGACAGCGAGGGAGCCGGACCAGAGGCTGGCGTCGGCACCCGGGAACCTTGCCAGCTTGCGCGTGGCTATCAGTCACTACTGGTTCAAGGGTGATGGTGGCGGCGAACGGGTAGTCGAGGCGCTCGCCGAGATTTTTCCGCAAGCCGACTTTTTCACGCTAGTGGGTTCCGCGGAGGAGGCTCCTCCGGCGCTTCGTGGGCGGCGGGTGACTACTTCATTCGTGGAACACCTGCCCGGTTCGAAGCGCTGGTATCGGCATTTCCTTCCGCTTTACCCGTTGGCGTTGGAGCAGTTCGATTTTTCCAGCTATGACTTGGTGATCAGTTCTGAGTCAGGACCGGCGAAGGGCATTATCACCTCGCCACAAACCTGCCACATCTGTTACTGCCACAGCCCGATGCGCTACATCTGGGACTTGTACCACGAATCCCGCAAAAGCATGAATCCCGTGACGCGCGCCGTTTTCTCGGCGACGGCGCACTATATGAGGCTTTGGGACTTCAGCACGGCGGCACGGGTCGATTATTTCGTCGCTAATTCGCGTTATATTGCTGCTCGCATTCGTAAGTGCTACCGGCGCGAGAGTACTGTGATTCACCCTCCCGCGAATGTCTCGGCGGGATACATCTCACAAAAGATCGGGGAGTATTATCTACTGGTGAGTCGGCTCGTGCCATACAAGAGAGTCGATTTTGCGATCGAGGCTTGCAATCGGCTCCATCGACCTCTGCGGATTGTGGGAACGGGGCCGGAATACAAAAGACTTAGGAAAATGGCTGGCCCTACTATCGAGTTTCTCGGCCGGCTCGACGAGGGCTCGTTGCGCGAGACTTATGCGAACTGTCGTGCGCTCCTTTTTCCTGGAGAAGAAGACTTTGGGCTCGTGCCCGTGGAAGCGCAGTCACATGGCAGGCCCGTGATCGCGTACGGACGGGGCGGAGTTCTAGAAACCGTCATTGCTGTTGCTGATAGTGGCGATGCTGCCACCTGTACAGGCATCTTTTTTTCCCAACCGAGCAGTGAGTCCTTGTCCGACGCAATCGCCCGGTTCGAACGCATCGAGGGACAGTTCCGGCCAGATTTTATCCGTGCCAGTGTCAAACGATTCGGCCTGGAGCGGTTCAAAGCGGAATTTGCCGCATTCGCGATCGAAAAGATGGAACAGTTCGCTTTAATGACCTAAATGGGGAAAGCTATCTTGGTTCGGTCTGGTTTCGCCGTTCCCTGTTGCGCTTCAGGCTCCAAGAAAATACAGCAACTTCATGCCGCGACCTGAGTTTTGTAGTTTGACAGAGCCAAAGATATCGATTTAAGTTCCTATCCCGGACTACCGGAGACATGTCCTTGGAAAAACTGCATTCTGTGCCAATACGACCGTGTTCCGTGCCAGCGATTCGGAGTTCAGCAGAGTACTTCGCAGTGTACAAACAGATCGTTGCCGATCTCCCGCACGAAGAAATCGAACAGGTCATCAACGAACTAATGCATGCCTATCACCGTGAGAAGAATATCTTTATGTTCGGTAACGGTGGGAGCGCGTCGCTCGCTTCGCACTTTGCATGTGACCTAGGCAAAGGAACGGTCATCAGCGAAAACGGACAGAAGCGTTTTCGGGTATTGGCCTTGACGGATAACATCCCGTTGATGACTGCATGGGCAAATGACACCTGCTACGAGCAGATTTTCGCCGAGCAACTGCGGAACTTTGTAACGCATGGCGACGTGGTTTTGGCCATTAGTGGCAGTGGCAACTCCCCCAACGTGCTGCGAGGTCTTGAAATGGCACGGAGTCACGGGGCACGCACTATCGGCCTGACGGGTTTTGAGGGCGGCAAGATGAAAAGCCTGTGCAACGTGTGTGTGATTCTGCGCTCCAACAACATGCAGATTATTGAGGATTTTCACCTGAGTATGACCCACGCCATCTTCTCGGTTATTCGCCAAAGAGTCTCTGAGGACCTTCAGGTCCAGCAACTCATAACCGGGACAACTGACTGATCGGCCGGTTTGAGTTAGTCTGTTGGGTTGCTGTGATTCCGAAAAATGTCCGCCCATCCGCAAGCGACGATCGTAGAGGCGCCAATTGCTCAGCCACGACGTCGGCGCCTTCACGAGCGTATCCTGAAGGGTGCGATTGACCTACTCGGTGCGGCAGGCCTTTTATGTCTCCTGTCCCCCGTGCTGCTCGTTCTAGTTTTGATCATTTGGATGAGGGACGGCTTACCGATCTTCCATAGGCGACAAGTGTGCGGCTCAGGTTCCGGATTTGACGCTTACAAATTTCGCACGATGTGCCGGCACGCTGACGAACTTCTTCAAGCCGATCAGGAACTGCGCGAAGCATTCTCCAGAAACTTCAAGCTGAAATCGGATCCCCGCGTGACGCCCCTCGGAGAGTGGCTAAGAAAATACAGTCTGGACGAACTTCCGCAGTTGATCAACGTGTTAAAGGGACAGATGAGCTTGGTCGGACCTAGGATGATTACGGCCGAGGAGCTTTGCAAGTATGGCCCCTACCAAGACCTGTTGCTAAGCGTCAAACCTGGTCTCACGGGTTATTGGCAGATCAAAGGCCGGCAGGATGTATCCTACGACCAGCGCGTAAATATGGATGTGTATTACGTCACCCACTGGACTCTCGGCATGGATTTGAAGATTCTGATTCATACTCCGTGGAAAGTCGCTAGGGGCAAGGGAGCATATTGATTCATGGCTAGGATTCTAGTAACGGGTGGAGCAGGTTATGTCGGATCGGTTTGCTGCCTGCGCCTTTTGGAACTGGGGCATCACGTCACTGTCGTAGACGACCTTTCTACAGGGCACGCCGGGGCGGTGCCGCACGGCGCAATTCTTCATCAAGTAGATATTGGAGACCGCTCTGAGCTAGCTCGAGTGCTGAAGACGGATCGATTCGACACGGTTTTTCACTTCGCTGCCAAAGCTCTCATCGCTGAATCGGTTTCGAATCCCGGCCTCTTCTTCGACTCGAATGTAGCTTCCGGGATTGCGATGCTGGAAACTCTGCGCGCCGCACGCATCAAAAGATTTATATTCTCTTCCTCCGCGGCTGTTTACGGCAACCCGCGCACCCCGTCAATCGACGAGGATCATCCGAAGGCTCCGGTAAACTCCTACGGCGAAACCAAACTCTCATTCGAACGAGCACTATACTGGTATGCCAACGCATATGATTGGACCGTGGTTGCGTTCCGTTACTTTAATGCTTGTGGAGCGACCGATACCGTAGGCGAAGATCACGATCCAGAGACCCACATCATTCCATTGTTGTTGCAAACTGCCGTGGGAGAGCGCCCGTTCTTCGAAATCTACGGGAATGACTATCCGACGCCCGATGGGACCTGTCTCCGAGATTATGTTCACGTCCTCGATATATCCGAAGCTCATTTACTGGCGCTGCGGGTCAAACGAAATCCGGGTTTCTTGGCTTACAACATTGGCACCGGGACCAGTTTTTCTGTTCGACAGATTTGCCAAGGAGTAGAAGACGAATTGGGTGTGAAGGTCACTCTGAGAAACGGACCTCGACGTCCCGGCGACCCCCCTGTCCTTTGTGCGAATCCTCAAAGACTCATGAGTGAGTTGGGCTGGCGTCCGCATTCGTCCGATTTGCGAACGATCATTCGCAGTGCGTGGAATTGGAAACAGAAGAATCCCGGCGGATATGACGCTAGGCAAGAAGCTGCATCGGTGGTGATGGCTAAGAGATAGGCATATGATCCAGCGTTCCGCATGATGATGAGAACACAGAGATTACATTTCGGCATTTTGGGTTCGGACCTCTGTTGGATCGTGGCCGCGATGACCATTTCGTACGTGTTGCGTTATGCAAGCGCCTGGCACGATCCCTCGAGGATTCCGGTCGCGACTTTCGTGCCCTTCGTTGCGTCCGCCCTCTTATTCTGGAGCATACTGTCCTCGTGGTTGTCCTTAGACGGATTCCGCGGTGGCTGGCGGTTCTCGGCGATGTTATCGCAGCTCTTTCCCGCGGTTTCGAGCGTGATGGTTATTCTGTTCGCAGCCGCCTATCTCGCCCGTCTTTACACGTCTCGCCTCGTTCTTGGATACTTTGCCATTTTTCTGTTCGTGGGCCTGATCGCCATCCGGCTTGTTGCTCGAGGCTTCTTTGCATCGCGGTATCGTGCAGGCGCAGTGCGGAAAGCTGTGATCGTAGGCAGTGGGCCGATAGCAAGCGAAATCGCAAGAAAGATCGAGTGTCACCCGGAGACACTGTGGGAGGTCGTTGGATTTCTTTATCCTGCCGAAAATGCTCCGAATCTTTCGTCCTTCGAAACGGAAGGAGCTTCGATTCATCTTCGAAGTGTGGGAATCGCAGATCTGTTGCGGTCCCGCGCGATTGACGAACTTATCCTCGCGGTTCCTAAACCGAATCATCCCGAAATATCGGATCTGGTCAATCGATGCTTGAACCAAGGGATTGCGGTTAGCTTGGTTCCACAGCCATATGAACTTTACCTGTCGCGGCCGTCCCTGGTCGACCTGGATGGCCTGCCGTTATTGAAACTGGAGGGTGTTCCTGCCGTTCATGTCTCTCCGGTTTGGAAGCGCCTTTTTGATTCGTCCGTAACTCTCTGCATACTTCCGCTCGCTGGCGTGGTGATACTCGCGGCGGCCGGATGGTTGAAGCTAAGAAAAGGAAAATCGTTCTGTTCGGAAACTCGCTGCGGGCAATTTGGACAAACGTTTCGTATGTATCGTCTGAACTCTCCACGACGTGCTCTAAGGTTACCGTTCGACGAGTTCTTGATGCAGCAGTCTAGCTTAACCGAATTGCCTCAACTCTTGAACGTCCTGCGCGGACAGATGAGTCTGGTGGGTCCGAGGCCGGAAGGGCCAGAAAAAGTGCTCCATTACAATGACTGGCATCGTCAGAGGTTAAGCGTTAAACCCGGAATGACCGGGCTGGCCCAAGTCCACGGGCTTCGCGACCAGAACTCGTCGGAAGATAAAACTCGGTATGATCTACAATACATATTGCATGGCTCTTTGTTTCTCGACATTTCTTTGCTTTTACAAACTTTGGCGACACTAGTGTTCCGACCTTTTTCGCTCAAACAGCGGAAGACCTCCTTGCCAGAGGTCGACATCGATGCTTCGGTGAGTTCTGTACTCGAGGAGAGTCTCTCTCGTGCTCATAGTTCGCAGTCCAGTGCGGATTAGTTTCGGCGGCGGGGGAACAGACCTGCCGGCATACTATGAACAGTTCGGTGGCGCTGTGCTCAGTGCCTCGATCAACAAATACTTCTACACCATTCTGGGAAAGCGCACTGACGGGCGGGTCCAGGTCATTTCCTCGGACCTTCGAGTCTTTGAGACGTGGCATGATATCTCCAGGAAAGACCTTGAAGGCAGCACGCTGGAGATCCCACTTGCCGTCCTCAAGGATGTAAATTGCGACCTCGCAGTCGACCTGTTCCTAGCCTCGGAAATTCCTCCTGGGACTGGCCTGGGATCATCCGCTAGTGTTTGCGTAAATATCCTGAAGACTCTCACCACGTACATCCAGCGCCCCCTTTCCAAGTACGAGCTTGCCGAAAAAGCCTTTCATATCGCGCGCCACGTTTTAGGCAAGCAGGTAGGAAAACAGGATGAGTATGCAGCTGCTTTTGGAGGCGTGAACTTTATCTCATTCCATCCCGATGGCAGCACGCTGGTTGAGCCCATCGACCTGAACCCCGCCGTACTAGGAGAGCTACAGCGGAACTTGATGCTGTTCTTCACCGGCTCGGCGCATCACTCGTGGAGCATATTGAAGGAGCAGGAATCCTCGGCCCGTAATCAAACCGGAGGCGTCCTCGAAGCTCTGCACGAAGTCAAGGCCTTGGGAGTTCGGATGCGCGACGCACTTCAGGGAGGAGATCTCCGAGAGCTCGGCACCTTGCTGCACGAAGGTTGGCAAGCAAAGCGCCGCGTCTCGACCAAGATCTCGACACCTCACATCGACGAACTCTACACTCTTGCGCGGGAGCATGGCGCATTAGGAGGCAAGATTACCGGAGCCGGCGGTGGAGGTTTCCTCCTTCTCTACTGCGAACCGGAATTCCAGTCCGAGGTCCGAGAAGCGATGCGGGGGCGGAATATTCAGGAAATGACCTTCGGATTCGACATGCAGGGAGCGCAGGCGATCGTCAATGATCCCTTCATCGACAGCGACGAGAGTGCCGGAATGCACTGGGTCTTTGTCCCGCAGGCTGGTGCAAGACGAACGGGAACTTAGACGAATGGACACCAGGAGTGTTTGTTGAAGGCATTCTTACTGGCGGCCGGTCATGGTACTCGGCTGCGCCCCATCACGGACACAATCCCAAAGTGCCTGGTGCCGATTCGCGGTACTCCTCTGCTCGCAATCTGGTTGAGCTTGTGCAAACGATTCGAAATTGACGACGTGCTCATCAATGTTCATGCCCATGGCGTCGTGGTGCAGGATTTTCTCCGAGAGAATGCGAATGGCGTGAAGGTCCGAGTCATCGAGGAGAAGCAGTTACTGGGCAGTGCTGGGACCCTGCGCCGCAACCGAGATTGGGTTGGCTCGGACGAGCGCTTTTGGGTTTTTTACGCAGATGTCCTCTGCAGAACTGACTTCAATGAAATGTTGCAGCTGCACTCTCAGAAAAGGCCGGCTGCAACCCTTGGAGTGTACGAGGTGTCAGACCCCAGTCGCTGCGGTATTGTCTCAACCGATGGCAACGGAATGATTCAGCGGTTTGTTGAGAAGCCCAAGACTCCGGCGGGCAACTTGGCCTTCTCCGGGTTGATGATAGGCACCCCGGAAATGCTCGATGTGATTCCCAACGATATCCCAGCGGATATCGGGTTTCACGTTTTACCGCTGTTGACTGGCCGGATGCTGGCATTTACGATCCATGATTACCTTATTGATATTGGCACGATGGAAAACTACCGGATCGCCCAGGAGACATGGCCAGGGTTACCGTAGTCGGAGCGCTCAAACATGCTGCGTGGCGTTATTTTTGATATGGACGGGGTGGTGATCGACAGTCACCCGGCGCATCGCGCCGCGTGGAAGAGTTTCCTTGAAAGTGTCGGCCGTAGTACGACTGACAAGGAGCTCGATTTCATCTTGGATGGCCGGAAGCGAGAGGAGATCCTGGAGTACTTTCTGGGAAAGCTGGATTCTGATCAGATCGCCGAGTATGGACACCGCAAAGATGAACTCCTCCGAAGCCGCGGCAACAGATTAGAGCCCATGAGTGGCGTGGTCCAATTTCTGGATCATCTCAGCGGTTCTGGCGTCCGCATGGCCCTTGCGACCTCTGCGGGCAGGCGCCGTGCCTGCGGGACTCTGGAGGAACTGGGACTTTCCCACTACTTCGAGACCATCGTCACCGGGGATGAAGTCAGGGCGGGAAAACCCGATCCCGCCATCTACCGCTTGGCTGCCGGTCGAATGCAGGAGGCGCCGGATCACCTACTGGCCGTGGAAGACGCCGTCTCTGGAGTAAGGGCGGCCACGGGCGCGGGCATGCGGTGCGTGGGCGTGGCTCATAACGGCCGCGCCGACTTACTGCGGCAGGCAGGCGCGAATCCCGTCATTGAAGATTTTCGGACGCTTTCCTTAACGCAATTACAAGCTTGCTACCGCTAAGAGTTCCACAAACTGCAATCCCCTCTCGCCGCGATCTCCTTCCACCAGTAGTCGGCCAAGTTCTGAATTGTGCTATCCGAGCGGGATTTTAGGACTCCCTTCCGTTTTCCTCCCTGATCTGCCAAATCACCTGGCAAAACAACTTACCGCCAGAATATCGCCTGCACCGAACTTCGATGCCACAGCCACATCGTTGAAATTGCTAATCGTGGCGGTTGTCGTTGTCGCAGCCGTTTGCTTCTGCAAGAACACATTCGTGGAGCTGGTGGTCAAGTCGGAGGCGCTGCAATTCCATCCGGTAGCCGCAGGAATCGGCAGTGTAAAGCTGCAGGCTGTCGCCGGCGAGGTGCCTACATTAATGGTGAACGACGCTGGGCCGTTATTTGCCGCTATACTCGCGCCCGCTCCGCCGCATCCATTCGCAGCGATCGTTGGAGCGAACGGAGTAATCAGCTGACGAAATGATCCGGGGATGAACTCCGTTCCGTTGTTCCCGTTGTTCATGACCCAGCGTTGCGTTGTGGGGTCGATTCCCAACTCGGAGGCTCCTGTGCGCCCGGTAATGCCTGTCGTCTTGTAGATCTCGATGCCGTTCGCAGAAATGGCGCTACTGGCCAGCGGAGAGCCGCCCGCCATCGCGCGGAACGTCCCACCACCTTGTCCGTTTTGGATCGGCCCAACAGTAACCTGATCGCAACAGCCGTGATTAATGAGCACAAGTTGCGCCGTATTTTGCGCCGGAACCATGATGCCGCTCGTGATCGAGAACTGATTGTTCACGTTGCTGACGGTCGAGTTGTCTTCGAAGAAGTCGGTTCTGCTCGAAGGCTCATCTTCTCGAATGTATCCGCCACGCCAGTCCAGGTAACAGAAGGAACAGTTGGGACCAAATTGGAAAAACGGCTGGGGCGTCGGGCCGCCTGTGTTCTCGACGTGGTCGTCGGTAAGGTAGACATCTACATTTAGCCCGTTGGCGGTAAGCCCGCAATGATCAAACGAGACGTCCACAAAGTGAATATCTGCACTCTTTTCGATGTTCACGCAAGTGGTACTGAAGGGAGCTGTCTTGTTCGTTAGGATTCCGCCAAGGAAGGTAATGTTCTCTCCAAAATTCAGCGCGCTCGTTGGCACATAGATATTCTTGCCTCCATTCGGTCCGTTGTCGTGAATTACGTTCTCCTGGAAAATGGCGATGTAGACGTTGTTTCCGAAGACCAGTCCGCCGTTCCCGAAGCCGGAAATGTCATTGTGCGAAAAATTGTCAAAAATTCCGTTGTTTGCACCACCACCAACTACAACTCCTATCGCCGTCGTGCCTGTAATTCCATCCGGTCCGACTAGCGTGCAACCGCTCATTCCGCTATGGATTTGCGTGTCAAAGGTGAAAAAGGCTCCCCTACCGGTGTAAGTGAACGTGGTCGCTCCAACGGGTGTTATCAGGGTCCCACTGTGGTCACCGTTTTGGCAGATGACCGTGATGGATTTCGAACTGCTGCTGAAATCGACAGCTGCCGCAATCGTGTAGCTGCCACGGGCGGGGTAGAGATTTCCGCCGGTGGGGGGCATTGCCGCTGCAGCATTCACAAGTTGCGCTCCCATATCCGTGCCTGGAAACCAGTTGGGGATCACATGTTCAGCCGCTAAGGGTCCAAGTGCGACTGCGCCGGTTCCTGTGTAAGCGAAGATGCGTACTGGTGGAGCTTGCAACGGCCCGTTAATGTTGAGGGTGACGGCATTGGCCATCGAAAGGATGGCTCCCTGGTCGACGCGCAAAGTAACTCCCGACGATATCGTTGCATTCGCCGTGACAGTCAGGGTGCCGACGGACGGCGTAACTTCGATCGTCCCGGCCACACCCGCACAGGTAATTGCCTGTGCCAGGGTGGTATGTGTTGTCCCGTCCAGATAGCAGATGCCGTTGGACTGCGCGGAGACCGCCGGTGTCAAAGCTACGAGTGCGAAAAGCAGTAGGGAAAATTTCTTCATGCGCATACTCCTCAGTCGTACAGTCCAATGCTCTGTGGGGCACCCCGGCCAATCAGCGTGAACATGCAATCGCGTGTCCTGGCCATGGAGCGCTCCTCTGACGTCAAGTAAGTCCTAAAGCACTCGAATTGAAAGCTGGTTGCTACTGGCAATGAAAATTGAACGTAATCCGCCCCGCGTAATGAGCGTTCACAGTTACGGCTGACGTCGAACTTGTCACCCAGTACCCGCCAATCGCGTGCGGATCGGATGTCGGGGTCAAAGTACATATCGGCGGTGATGTCCGTCTCGTTCTGAATGCATAGCTAGCCGAGGTCGAGTCAGAGAGAGAGATGGTTCCGTTCTCCGCACCGGCGGTCGAGGGACGAGCGGGGCTTGCCGGGTTTGTAGAAGTTTGCCCCGTCGAGGTGCTCACAGCTGGAATCGCAATATGCGGTGCAGCCGCGGAAGAAATGGGAACCACGGGCGCCGCTGCCATTGCGGCTCCGCCGGAATTGGTATTTGTGCGCAGATAAGACGACGCCGGTACGCCCCCCAGGGTATCCGCATCGACGGCCTTCAGCGCGTAGGGAACGCTCGCCAACAGCACTCTTGGCTGCTCCTCTTCTCCCGGCAGCAGCGCCTTTACCCCCAGCCATTGAGACTCACCCGAGGCAAACAATTCTGCCGGAATTCCTCCACTCGTGTTATTACCCAAAAAGACGGTGTAGCGCCCTTGCGAGAACTGGACGTTCTGCGTCTCCTGCCAAAGCGGAACTCCGCCTGTTTGCTCGCTGTAGATGGCAAACATGACGCCGACGGTATTGGTTAACAAGTTCCCCGAGGCGTCCGCCAGTTGACCACGAAATTTCACGAGTCGTGGTACGCCCGGGGCAACACTCGGCGCTGAAGGTGGCTCAGCAGACTGCGCAAAGGCCAAGGTGGAGGATACCGTAATAACCAACGTGAGAGTCAGACGCGCAATGAGAGAGGGCCCGTTTTTCAAGAGCGCACCGATTGGTCGGGCTTCCTTTTTGATGATTGCCTTGGTCTCGTGCTCGCGCGCGCGCCCATCCGCGGAAAGATCGACCGAGGTTATCAGCATCGCGTCCGCAAAATCACGTGATCCAGCGCACATAAATAGGGCCCCTCGGGGACTAGAATTCGGCGAGAGCGTAGTAAGATTACCACGACCTTGGGCTCCCTTTCCCCGCCCTCAGGTTTAAGGCTGCATAGTTCGAGCTACATTCTCACTGGACCGCAACTAAATTGCGGCAGCTGTGTTATCGAGGATGTCCAACCTCGGCACTTCCCCCGCCGAGGCAGACAACGGACCCTCTCCATTCCTCGTTCGAGGTAGCGCATGAAACGCGAGTCGCTCGCTCTGGCCGTCATCGGCCTGGTCTGTGTCGTTCTGTCCTCTCCGGCGCAAGCCCAGGTTTCCTTCTTTCAGCCCCCCACCTATGCCGGCTCGGGCACGGTGTTCGTGGCCGACTTCAATGGAGACGGCAAGCTCGACATCCTGGCCTCGGATGGCACGATGAACTTGGGGAACGGTGACGGCACCTTCAGGCTCGGTACGGCCGTCTCGGTCTCCTCTGGGCTGGTTTTGACGGTGGCTGATTTCAACGGCGACGGCAAGGCGGACGTACTGGAGCAGGGCACGGGCACGCTACTGGTGCTGCTCGGCAGTGGCGATGGGACGTTCCAGGCGCCGGTCAGCACCGCCAGCGGCGCCAGCCTGTCGGTGGTTGCGGCGGCCGACCTGAACGGAGACGGGAAGGCGGATGTGGTCGGAGTGTTTGGCGGATCATTGCTCGTCTATATCAGCAATGGCGATGGGACCTTTAAGCCGGGGGTCTCGTACAACCTGGGTGTTACTCCCTCAAGCGTGCCGGTCTTGTCCTTGGGAGACTTTAACGGCGATAGCAAGATCGATGTCGCCGTTAGCGCAAGTGGCGAAGAAATTGTATTCCTCGGGAATGGGGACGGAACATTTCAAACTACGCCAAGTACGTCTGCGGGCATCGTTTACGTTCTCGGCAATGTATATGCCCCCTCAGGGGACTTCAACGGCGATGGGAAACTCGACCTCGCGGTCAGTGGATGCAACGCCGTAAATTGTGATTCTACTCGGTATACATTTTCAGCGGAAACGGCGATGGCACGTTTCAGGCCCCGGTAGCCCCTGTTCCTGCTGGTGGGTCTGTGGCTGCCGCGGACCTCAACGGCGACGGCAAGCTGGACTTGACTATCGCCAGTGCCGGAGCGACCGAGGTATATCTAGGAAACGGCGATGGCACCTTGTCTAACAGCTTGAATTATCTTCCGTCATTCGCAGCCGACACCCTCTACAGCCTTGCTGGCGTGATAGCAGTCGCCGACTTCAACGGAGACCAAAAGTTGGATGTTGCCGCTACTGGCGCCGTGCTGCTGGGTAACGGAGACGGGACTCTCCAGGGTATCGGGCTCACACCTGTAGAAGGCTATGTCAATGCCGCCGTCGTCGGCGATTTCGAGAACACTGGCACCCTGGACGTTGCCGTCGTGTCGAACCAGGGCGGCTCGAACGCCGTATACATTCTCCACAATTCTGGCAGTGCGTTGTCCGTGAGCCACACCTACGCGCTACAGCAACCCGGCTACCTGATTGCGACAGCCGACTTCAACGGAGACGGCAAACTCGATTTGATGGTAGCTGGTCAAGATCAGGGGACACAAGAATGGAGCTACAGCGTGTTGCTGGGAGTCGGTGATGGAAGCTTCCAGGCTCCTGTTTTCTACCCTCAGAGCGTCGTGGCACGCCCCGACTCTATCGTTTTTGCCGACTTCAATAACGACAAGAAGTTGGACGTCGCGATCAACTCAGGCAACAACTCACTAGCATTGCTGTTGGGCAACGGTGACGGCACTTTTTCCGCGCCATCGTATGTCTACGATGCGGGCGCCCAAACCCTGCTGGTGGCAGACTTCAATGGCGATGGCGAGCTGGATATCGCGGCAGGCGTGACGAACGCGCTTACGTCGGGAACAGCTCTTCTGTTTGGCAATGGCGACGGCACATTCCAAGCGGCGGTTTTTCCCCCGAGCTTGAACAACTTCGTAGCGCAGTTCACGGCCGATCTTAACAATGATGGCAAGCCCGATCTGGTGTCTGGACCCAGTCAGGTCGCGCTTGGCAATGGCGATGGCACCTTCACAGTGTTGCCGATCTCTGGCGGCGCTTATCAGGTCAGCGCAATCGCCGATGTGAATGGCGACGGGAAGCCGGACGAACTGGCTACGTACTACGGCCAAAGTGTTCACCCGGGCTATACTGGTTTCTTGCTTGGAAATGGAGACGGAACTTTTGGTTCACTCATCAGCGTCCCAACAGATGGCCTTCTCCCGATCTACGGTGGCGGGCTCACGCCAACGATCGCGGTGATTGCGGATGTGAACGGCGACGGCCGCTCTGACATAGTTTTTGTCACGAGCATCTCTTCCCCGAACCTGATTGCCGTAATGCTCAACACAACCGCGCCCGGTTTCGGAGTATTAGCGAGCGCATTGTCTCCCGCACCCGTTACCGCGGGGAATTCCGCCACTTCAACCGTGACGGTAGCGCCTGCCTTCGGATTCAGCGGTACCGTAGCCCTTTCATGCACGGGGCTGCCCAGCGGGACCACCTGCGCATTTAATCCTCCTTCGATTGCCAGCAGCTCAGGAACGTCCGCTCTCACTGTTTCCACAAGCGCCAGCGTGGCGGCAGGCATCTACCCGGTACAGGTCCAGGGAACCTCAGGATCGAGCGTAAACAGCATGACAGTGTCGCTCGTCGTTCAGGCAGCCCCAGGCTTTTCCCTGGGCGCCGCCTCCGGTTCACCCACGTCCCAAACCGTAAGCGCCGGGCAAACGGCGAGCTTTAGTTTGGCCATGGCGCCGACGGGAGGCTTTACCGGAACGGTGAATTTCACTTGCGCCATCACGCCAACGGTAACTCCAGCGCCGACCTGCAGCGTGCCGTCTTCGATGCAGATCACCGGCAGCGGGACACAGACGGTGACCGTGCAGGTCGGAACGACCGCGCCCGTGACCACGGGGGCCGTGCCTCCCGTCAGCTTCCCAACCGGGCCTATGCTGCTGATTTGGACGCTGACGCTGCTGGTTTCCGGATGGTTGCTGACGCGAAATCGCAAGCGACTGCCGGTCTTGGCTGGGCTCGTGGTTGTGCTTGCTCTGACGTTCTCGATCGGGTGCGGGGGCAGCGGTTCGTCGTCTCACACCACTCCCGGAACACCAGCAGGCACCTATACGGCGACAGTTACCGGGACTTCCGGTAGCGTGAGCCAGAACATGGCGCTCACCGTGGTCGTGCAGTGATGGACGTCTAACAGATAGCTTTGGCTAAGGTTGCAACCATCCCAGGTTAGGGGCGCGTCTCCAGTGGACGCGTCTCGCCATTCTGCAATTAGAATGCGGCAAGTATGTTATAAGGGTGTCCAACCTCGGCTCTCCTTCCCGCCTGCGTCTGGGAGCGAATGAGTCTACCCCTTCACAAGGTCACGGATGAAGCGTAAAGGATTCCTTGTCGCCGTCGTCAGCCTGCTTGTTGTTGTCCACGCGCCCTTGCAGGCGCAAGTCTCGTTTTTTGAGCCTCCGCAATATCTCGGCGCGGGCGCCGTTTTCGTGGCTGACTTCAACGGAGACGGCAAGCCCGATCTGCTCACCGCAGACGGCACGATGAACCTGGGAAGGGGCGACGGCACCTTTACGCCGGGTACATCGTTGACCGGTTCGTCGGTGCCGATTCTGGCCGTAGCCGATTTCAACGGAGATGGCAAGCCGGATGTATTGGAACAGGGGCCGGGCACACTCCTCGTCCTGCTGGGAAATGGCAACGGCACCTTCCAATCGGCAATCAGTGCTCCCAGCGGCACTACCTTGACGGCTGTGGTTGCGGTTGACCTGAATGGAGATGGCAAAGCCGATGTCGTCGGGGTCTATAGCAGTTCGCTGTTCGTCTACATGAACCAAGGAAGTGGCTCGTTTGCGTCAGGAGTCGCATACCCCTTGGGAGCGGCATCCGCCGCATCTACGGTTTTGTCGCTGGGGGACTTCGACGGCGACGGCAAGACCGATATTGCTGTCAATATCGCCGGGAATAGCACGACAGGACAAGTGATCGTTTTGCCCGGCAACGGGGATGGGACGTTTCAGGCGGTGAAAACCTCCAACGGTATCTATTACCCGCAATATGCGGCCGCAGGAGACTTTAACGGCGACGGGAGGCTCGACCTCGTGGTCAGCAGCAGCTGCAACGGTGGATGTTCCAGCGACGCGACGTATGTTCTGCTGGGAAATGGAGATGGTACATTCCAAGCATCCACAATCGCGTTTCCCGGCTCCGCGTCGCTAGCTGCGGTGGACCTGAACGGGGATGGCAAGCTTGACCTGGTCGCCAACACCGCTGCGGTCCAGATCTACCTTGGAAACGGCGATGGCACTTTCTCCGCTTCCAACAGTTACCTTCCTAATCTGGGGTATGTTTCAAGTTTGGAGTTAGCGGTCGCCGACATGAATTCAGATGGGAAACTCGATGTCGCCGCGGGGAACGGAATCTTTTTAGGTCTTGGAAGCGCCGCGTTCCAGGGTGTCCAGCTCGGTATTCTGCCCGGTAGTCCGGTTGCCGCGGTCGCGGGTGACTTTGACAAGAACGGCACGATCGATGTCGCAGCGATCTCGTCCGATAGCCTATTTGTCCTCAGCAACACCGGTGGCGGTGGGGTGATCCTGACTCACACGTACAGCCTCCAACAACCGGGTGTCGGCGTCGTTACAGCAGATTTCAATGGAGATGGCAATCTCGATTTGGCCGTCCTCGGAGTGGATTCAACCAATGAGTACTGGAGCTATAGCGTATTCCTGGGAAACGGCGACGGCAGTTTTCAATTGCCGATCACGTATGCGCAGAACGCTCTAGCAGGTATCGTCTTTGGTCCAGATCCGATTGTGGTCGCCGACTTCAATAATGATCACCGGCCCGATCTTGCCGTAGCCGTGCCCGCCGACCAATCATTGGCTATTTTGCTGGGCAACGGTGATGGAACTTTTGCCGCTCCGGTTTATTACTACGACGCCGGGAATACCACCCTGTTGGTAGCAGATTTCAACGGTGACGGTAAGCCGGATCTTGCAGTCGGCTCAGGCGCCGTGAGTTCAAGTACGCAGACTGCAATTCTTTTCGAAAACGGCGACGGCACTTTCCAGCCTGTGGTCTTTCCTGCAAGCTTAGACGGTTTTGTTGCGCAGTTTGCCGCCGATCTTAACAACGACGGCAAGCCCGACTTGATGTCTGAGGTCCAGGTTGCCTTGGGTAACGGCGACGGCACATTCGCCTTGCAGCCATCGTTGGCCTTCCAAGGGTATGCGCTTGGCGACTTCAATGGTGACGGAAAACTGGACGCGGTCGCTGCAGGCCCCAGCGGCAGCGGGATCTCGTTGGGAAATGGCGACGGCACGTTTGGTTCTCTGATTATTGTCCCCGTCATGACCGGCATGTCGTCCAGCGTGCTGGTTCAGGATATGAATAACGACGGCCAGCCGGACCTCATTTTCCCGTGGCAAAACCTCGGAATCTACGGGATAGGCGTGGCTCTGAACACGACCCTGTCAGGACCATTGCCCAATTTCCAGGTGTCCGCCTCAGGGTTCTCTCCCACGCCCGTTACCGCCGGAAGTTCGACCACTTCGACGGTCACGATCACGCCGTTGAACGGGTTCAGCGGCAACATCGCCCTAAGTTGTTCTGGAGTGCCCACCGGCGCGAGTTGCTCCTTCAATCCGGGATCTATTGGTGGCAGCTCGGGCACTTCCACGCTAACTATCAGTACAGCTTCCAGCCTCGCGGGTGGGAACTATGCAGTCACAGTATTGGGAGTATCGGGCAGCATTTCGCACAGCGCGGCACTCACGTTGATGGTGGAATCGGGAACCACGCCAGATTTTCAGATCTCGGCAACAGCCGCATCCCCCGCGACCGTAGCTGCAGGCGGTTCTGCGACCTCGACAGTCACGGTTGGGGCCCTTGGTGGATTCAATAGCACCGTGGCGATCACCTGCGATTCCGGAGTGAGTGGTGTGACTTGCAGTCTCAATCCTGCATCCGTAACGCCGTCAGGCAGCACGAGCGGAACCTCTACGTTAACGATCAATACCACCACAGCCGTAGCGCCAGGTTCTTACCCGATTACTGTTACCGGCACCTCGGGGAGCATAGTACACGGCACCAGCGTTAGTCTCACCGTTCAATCGGACTTCACGCTAGAACCCGCCTCCGGCTCGCCGACATCGCAAACAATCAACGCCGGACAAACTGCGAGCTTTAGTCTGGCTATTGCGCCCACGGGATCGTTCACAGGAACCGTGGATCTGAGCTGTGCCATCACACCACCCGTAACCCCAGCCCCGACCTGCAGTCTTTCGAGTTCCTCGGTACAGATCAGCGGCAGCGGGACTCAGACCGTGACAGTCAAGGTATCGACGACGGCCGCGTCCACGGGATCGGCACTGTACGTTAGTTTCTCGCGGGGGCCCGTGGCGCCGTTATGGGCGTTGGGCTTGCTCTGCTCGGCTTGGATTTGGGCGCGAAATCGAAGGCGCATGCTGGCTCTAGCCGCCCCAATCATCGTGCTAGCCTTTGTGTTCTCCGCCGGTTGCGGCGGTGGCACGCCATCCACCCACACGACACAGGGAACACCATCCGGGACGTACATCGTAACCGTAACCGCGAGTTCGAACGGACTCAGCCACAATCTGCCATTGCAGGTGGTCGTCCAGTAACAAGAACCTTCGCAGTTGAGAATCGCAATTCGTCTGGCGTCTCCTCTCGCCGATGCATTCGGGCGTCGCAAAAGGCCCGGAGCGACCTGATGAGGGCGGGTCCCGGAATAGCCCCTCGGCGAATCGCTCGTGTCCTCCGCTCCTTTTGGCAAGCTGCCTCTGTAACTATCTCCTTGACAGGAATGTTGGGCAATCGGTAAAAAGGCCCTGCCCCAAAAAAGATGTCTTGGAGGTGGAAACCCCACATGAATAGGTCGCGGGCCGTATCGTGCTCGTTTGCCATTGTTGTGCTAACTCTTATGTCTCTCGGATGCGGGTCGGGTAACTTCACACCGCCGGTCACTGTAGTCACCGCGACTTCTCACCCGCTCGTGGCGCAGTACAGCCTCCGGCATTTTCACCAAGGGCTGACTGCCTGGGTTGAGTTCGGCCCCGACACGAATTACGGTCGCCAGACAGCGGTCATGTCGGATTCGGCGGCGACTCCTGACGGTCAGACACTCAACATCCTCGTCGCCGGCATGAAAGCGCAAACCGCCTATCACATGCGAGCTCACGTTACCTGGTCCGGCGGTTCGTGGGTCGATCAGGACCACACGTTTACAACGAGCTCGCTGCCTTCGTCACAACCTCCGCCGGGATTCCAGGTCACTCGCTCCATGGTTCCAGGGGCTGCGCCGGCGCCAGGCGTGGAATTGCTAAACGTCCTTTCGGTGACGAATGCTGCTGTGCTGCAAGCCGTGGCTGTTGATCTTCAAGGAAATCTCATCTGGTACTGTCCTCAGAGCACCTTTCCCATCAAGCTAATGCCGAACGGCCACTTCATAATTAACAGCACCCCGCACCTGCTCGAAGTGGATTTGACCTGCGCCACCATCCGCGATGTCTCGGTGGATCAAGTGAACCAGGCTTTGCAGGCGGGAGGCTATGATTTTACGATCCCGCCTTATCTCGGAATACCGGGTGGGGGTCAATTCCATCATGACGTGCTGGTTCTACCCAATGGACACTGGATTGCCCTCTGTCAGGTTGCGAAAAACTTCACCGACTTGACAGGTTATCCGGGAACCACACAAGTCGTGGGAGACGCGCTCGTCGACATTGATCTGAACGGGAATGTGGCCTGGGCGTGGTCCTCTTTTGATCACCCGGAGGTCCTGGACGTCAATCGGCATCCTTATTTCGGCTTGCCGGATTGGACCCACAGTAATGCGATTGTCTACACACCGGACGGCAACCTTCTGCTGTCGATGCGCGCCCAAAGCTGGATTCTGAAGCTGGATTATGCAGACGGCACGGGAAGGGGCGATGTGTTATGGAAGCTGGGACCGGATGGAGACTTCACTCTGTTGGGTGGTGATCCAACGCAGTGGTTCTATTCGCAACATTACCCAGCCTTGATAAGTGCCGACGGCTCGCAATTGACATTAGCGGTCATGGACAATGGAGACTACCGGACCGATGCCAACGGTGTGCAGTGCGGAGCTTCCTCGACGTCGCCACAATGCTACAGCCGTGCCGCAGTCTTTCAGGTCGACGAGAGCACACATCTTGCCACCTTGTTCTGGGAGGATGCACCTGACATATATTCCCCGTGGGGAGGAAGTGCTGGACTTCTCAGCAACGGAAATGTCGAATTTGATATGACGTCTGTGTGGGGCACTCCGGCATCGCAAATTATGGAAGTCACGGAGACCGACAAGCCGCAAACCGTGTGGCAACTGAATGTCACAGGGGACAATGCATATCGCGGCTTTCGCATACCGAGCCTTTACCCTGGGGTCACATGGCAGCAATGAAACCCAACGCACCTCTTGCAGAGCCTTCTTCTGCAGAGGTGCGTCGCTGCTTAGAGGACCATTCTTGATCTTGCGGTTGGCGGTTTCGCTATCAGCTATCAGAAAGGCGGACGTGAATTCCTTGTAGAACACCGCGCGTATCTGCGGTTCGGATCTAATGAACTGATGCTGTCCGGGGGTGTCCACACTTGAAACATTCGCTGGGGGTCCTATATCTTTCTGTTGGAACTCTATTTACTGTCGCGTCGCTGGGATGCGGCTCCGGTAATTTCACGCCCCCGATTACCGCTATCTCTCCGACCTCGCATCCTCTCGTCGCGCAATACAGTATCCGGCACTTTCACCCAGGATTGACTGCCTGGGTCGAATTTGGAACGGACACTACGTACGGCCGCCAGACGTCGGTGATGACGAGTTCTGCAACGACTCCTGGTGGCCAGGCGCTCAACATCCTAGTGGCCGGCATGAAACCGCAGACGACATACCACATGCGGGCGCATGTGGACTGGGCAGGTGGCTCCTGGGTCGATCAGGACCAGGTGTTTACTACGGGTCCGCTGCCCTCATCTCTTACGCCGCCCGGCATCGCCGTCACTTTCCCTACACCGAACCTGTCTCCAGCGCCGGGAGTGGAATTATTGAGTCTGGTTGAGCCTCCCGCGACGAGCATGTTGTCATCGGTGGTCACCGATCTTCAAGGGAATGTCATCTGGTACTGTCCTCCGGACGCCGTGCCCCTCAAGCCAATGCCGAATGGCCATTTCATCCTTAACTTGCAAACTGACCTGCGAGAAGTCGATTTGGCTTGCAACACGGTTCGAGATGTTGCCATTACACAGGTGAATCGATCATTGCAAGCACAGGGCTACGATTTTACGGTTCCACCTCAGCCTATAGGACCCGCTCAGTCCCCGTTTCACCACGACATGCTGGTTCTGCCGAATGGCCACTGGATCGGCCTGGTCCTCACGACGAAAAGCTTTACCGACCTTCCAGGTTACCCCGGAACCACCGACGTCGTTGGAGACGCTCTGGTCGACATCGATCTCAACGGTAACGTGGTATGGGCCTGGAATTCGTTTGATCACCTGGATGTTAATCGGCATCCTTATTTTGGCCTACCCGATTGGACCCACAGTAATGCGATTGTCTACACACCAGACGGTAACCTCCTACTCTCGATGCGTGCCCAGAGCTGGGTTCTAAAGATCGATTACGCGGACGGTGCCGGTGCGGGGGACATTTTGTGGCAGCTGGGACCTACACAGCCTGGAGACATTGGATACTTCTTCACACTCTCCAGTAACGATCCGACACAGTGGTTCTATTCTCAGCATGATCCGAACCTGGTGAGCACGAACGGATCGCTGATGACGTTAGCACTTATGGACAACGGAGATTATCGGACCGACTCCAGCGGCGCACAGTGTGGAACCGGGGCAACGACACCAGCCTGCTACAGCCGCGCGGCAATTATCCAGCTAGACGAGAGCACCTATACTGCCAGCGTGCTCTGGCAGGATCTGAGTGGGTTCTACTCCTATTGGGGAGGAAGTGCCGGAGTTCTTAGCAACGGAAATGTCGAATTTGATATGACGAGTGTAAACGGCATCTTAGAGTCGGAAATCATGGAGGTCACGCCGACCGACAGTCCGCAAACAGTCTGGCAATTGAATGTCACGGGAGAAAATGCCTACCGCGGCTATCGCATACCGAGCCTGTACCCCGGAGTGACATGGCCGCAATGAGGTTAGAGGTCGTTTGTTGCTAGAGGCGAGAGCGGGCTTTGCTGTCCGCCGGACAAACCGATAGTTTGGTGATTGGAATGTGCTCTCGATGAACATGAAATGACTCGCTTTTGGCAGTTTTGCGGTTTGTTGGAGCCGTAGTACACTGACCGATTTCACGCAGTTCATTAATGTCATCGGAGGGCATTCGTGCGACGAAGACCGTCTGTCGCTGTATGTTCACTTGCTTTAAGCGTAATCTGTTCCGGATGCGGGTCGGGTGGCTTTACGCCCCCCGTCATCACCACGCAGCCCGCAAACCAAAATAGCACCCTCGGCCAGACTGCAACTTTCTCGGTCGTGGCAACCTTTCCCGGGGCCTATCAATGGCAGAGGGGCGGCACACCGATCGCGGGCGCGACCTTGCCCTTCTATACCACGCCGCTGCTTACAATGAGTGACAACGGTGCGCAGTACAACGTAGTCGTCTCCAATTCGTCAGGGGCCACAACCAGTACCTCTGCCAAGCTGACAGTGATCCCGATAACGGATGTAGTGACCTTCCATAACGATGCCGCGCGGACTGGGCAAAACCTAACGGAAACCCTCCTCACTCCCACCAACGTCAATTCGTCGCAGTTCGGAAAGCTTGGGTTCTATTCTACGGATGGCCGTGTCGACGCGCAGCCACTCTATGTTGCCAGCGTTGCAGTTCCCAACAATGGCAAACACAATCTGCTGATCGTTGCCACCGAACATGGCTCTGTCTATGCTTTCGACGCGGACTCCGGAGCAACAATTTGGCGGGCTTCAACCTTGGGCCCCGGCGAAACATCTTCAGACGACTTCCTGTGCGGACCCGGGACGCCCGAAATCGGGGTTACCGCAACACCCGTGATTGATCGCTGGCACGGAGCGAACGGCGCTGTCTATTTGGTTGCGATGACTGAAGACTTGAGCGGCAACTACCACCAACGCCTGCATGCCCTCGATCTTGCTCTGGGTTCAGAGTTAGCCAGCAGCCCGAGCGAGATCCGTGCGACGTATCCCGGCACAGGCGACAATAGCGACGGCAACAATGTGGTTTTCGCTCCTGCACAATACTTCGAGCGAAGTGCACTGCTGCTCCTGAATAACGTTGTTTATATGACTTGGGCCTCGCACTGCGACGTTCGTCCCTACACCGGCTGGATTATGGGTTACAGCGCGTCCAGCTTGGCCCAGGTCAGCGTGCTCAATATCACTCCTAACGCCGACCAAGGCGCTATCTGGATGTCGGCAGGAGGTCCAGCTGCCGATAACACAGGTAATATCTATTTCGCGCAGGGCAATGGATACTTCGACTCCACATTGAATCCTGCGGGCTTTCCCGTGGATGGTAACTACGGGAACGCATTTATGAAGCTTTCAACCCTCGGCAGTCTTTCCGTAGCTGACTACTTCGAAATGGACAACCAACAGTCTGAGAATGCAGGTGACCGAGACCTCGGTGCGGGTGGCGTGGTGCTGTTACCTGACGTGAAGGACGCCTCCGGTCAACCCATGCATCTGGCAATCAGCGCCGGCAAGGACGCGACGCTCTATGTGCTAAATCGTGATTCAGTGGGTAAATCCAGTCCCAATGACGAGAATATCTACCAAAAACTGACGGGGGTACTGCCCCGCGGGATTTGGTCGACGCCCGCCTATTTCAACAATACGATCTACTACGGACCGGTCTTCAGCCCGATTCGGGCCTTCTCGATCAGCAATGCCAAACTGTCACCGAACGCAACGGCACAAACCCCGAATGCCTTCGGATACCCCGGAGCTACTCCGAGCATCTCGGCAAATGGCGCGAGCAGTGGCATAGTTTGGGCGGTGGAGATGGTCGCGACTACCTCGCCTTCTGTGCTGCACGCTTACGATACCAGCACCCTGAACGAACTTTATAACAGCAACCAAGCCAGCGGCGGCCGAGACCTGTTTGGCAACGGCAATAAATACATCACGCCTACCATCGTGAACGGAAAGGTTTTCGTGGGAACACCGAACGGCGTCGCGGTGTTCGGTCTGTTGCCGTAGAACCATCAAGACCGGGGGAAGAGCCCGCAGTGATCGGTCGGAAGGATCGAAGCCCGCATTTCGATTCTTGGCTGTCGCTCTTGCCGGGACAGCCGAGTGTGGCTGTGCCTACATGGTCGAGCATCATGCTTGTACGGCCCGCTTCGACAAGTCGCAAACGTCCTCTTCCGGGCGAACGTATTGCTCGGACCCAGGAACTTGTGCACGGGTTAAAACGAATCGCCGGCGCGCATCGAAGTCTACCGATCCAACGACTCTCCAACACATGAGGCAATCCCAGGGGGCTGAAGTTCTGGACAGCGCCCTTTGAGCACAGAGAAGCCTCAATCGCACCATCGACGGACTGGAGTGTGGGCGGCGGAGCTACAAGGAGTAAACTATTCTTCCTCCAGCCAGCGTTCAGCTGACGAGATGAGGAAGGAATCCTTGGGCGAAAATCCTTCTGCAAAACGACGCCAACAGCTATCGCGGTAATTCAGGAGTGCAAAATGGAAAAGTCCTCAATCATGATGAAAGCTTGGAAAACGATCCTTGTCCTCGTTGTTCTTTTGGGTTCTGCTTTCGCTCAAAATTGCTCCGTTAACAACATTTCCTATGTCGGTGGTTCATGTGCATCGGCATGGGGGGGCGGCGACATCGGTGCTCAGATCAATGCGGCCTTTGCGGCCTTGCCTTCGGGAGGTGGGCATATTCACATCACTGCCGGAATTTACCGGTACTCCACTCCCATCGCGATTGTTGGCAATGCCAAACCTGTCACATTGGATTGCGACGCAGGGGGTACCGGCTATCATGCAATCTCAGGCCCCACTGTCCTGAGTTACACCCCAACCACAGGTATAGCAGTCACGATTGCGGAAAGCCTCGGCGCTCAATTGAACGGCTGTACATTGGCAGGTCCTGGGGTTGATACCTCAACCATTGGCCTGCTGGTGGGTGGTCCCACTCGCTCGAATAGCACAATTCTAGGTAGTTTCACAGCCAACAACATTTCCAACTTCGGAGTCGGTTTACAGTTCGGGAACAACGCTTACATCCTCATGTTTCTTGATAACTTGATTCATGACAACGGAACCGGCAGTGGCATGCACAACCTCTATGTGCCCCCGGGACTTTTTGAATTTGGGGAGAACATCAGTTTCATCGGCGGATCGATCAGCAACAATCCCATCCCAATTTACGCCGGGTACGCACCCGCCTGCGTCGACATACAAAGCAGTGGAAGTCTCAAGTTCTTTGGCATCTCGTTCGATCAGTGCGGGATGACGATCAACACACGCAACGCGGTCATCGACCTGGTCTCTGATCACTTTGAGAATCCGGTTTACCCGACGCCCAACGATTTCGTTACGCTCGGCGCAAAGTGTGCGAATTGTACGCTGAATATTTCCGGCGGAGATTTCTATGAGAATATGGCTCCTTCCGCTCGGGCCGAATTCATCAATGAAGCGTCTGAGGTACCGAATAATTCCAACAGCATCAGTATCACCGGAACGGCTTTCTCTTCGAAAGAGTCGATTCCGGTGGTGAAGGTGACCGGGTCCGCAACTTGCTGTCAGCGGGTTTACGTCAGAGACTACCAGCCCGGAACGAATATATCCGGTCCATTCGCTGGAACCTGGCGCGGCACCACCTTCGAATATATCGGAGCCTATCAAACGAGCGGACTGATTACGACCGCAACCGGCTTGAGCATCAAGGGGTGTGCTGTGGGAACCTATGCCAAAGCGGACGGAAGCGGATGTGGGCCCGTTGCAGCTGGAACCACGGCGATGCCGACGGTAGCATTGAGCGCGAACGCGTGTTCATCAGTTGTTACAGTACCAGTTTCCGGCGTCACGCAATCGATGCACATCACATGGAATCTGGCTTCCAGTCCGGTCGGTGTAGCAGGGTATGGACGCAGCCCCCTAACCATTAACGGATGGCTGACGAGTGGACACGTGAATTTTGTTCAGTGCGCTGCTAGCGCAGTTACACCGGAACCAATGTCACTGAACTGGGTTGTAACGAACTAGGTGTGAGGCTGGTTCCAAAAGGTATGGCACTAAACTTTAGTCTGTGGATTCGCCCATTTCGTGTCGTTGAGGATGGAGGAACGAGTGTTCGATGCTGCGGTTCTCGATATCAAGAAGGGAATCTCGGTTCAGGAGGCCCCAGAAAGAGTAGATTTTTCACTCTTACACAAGGACTATGGAAAAACGCCAGATGAGAGTTTGTAAGCTAATGGTGTTCACCGTGGCAGTGGCGTTGGCTTCCCTCGCTCAAGCCGCGAAATCGATTGCCCAAGAATCAAAGAGCAGCTCTTTCGATAAGACCGCAGTGGTCTCCGCTCCGACGGATTTCAATCGGGATATCTATTACAAGAACAAGCTCGAATTCTCCTTCGAGACGGGATGGCATCCTATCAATATTCCATGGGTATACGACTTTGCTGTTGGCGATGGCTATACAATGACACCCCTGAAATACACCCTGGTACCTGTCATTGCCTCTTTACGTTGGCAGCTGACCAACATCGGCGGACCCTGGATCCTCCGCGGCAATTGGGATCTAACATTCAGCGGGTCCGTCACGCTGATTCCAAGGGGGCCTGAAACGCGCTATTACGCTTTTATCTTTGGTGTGCGGCGGAATTTTATCCACCGCAACTGGAGGATCGCGCCTTATTTCGACCAACGAGGCGGCATCGGAAACATCGACGCCAAGGAGCCCTTGGGGGTTTTGTATTCGCAGGGACAGGATCTGACGTTTACGTACAACATCGGCGCAGGGGTACGATACAACTTTGATCCTCGATATTCAATTTCGGCGGGCGTGAACTACATGCATATATCGAATGGCTATTTGTCGGAGCCTGCTTACACGAATTACGGAATTAATGTTTACGGGCCAATGTTTGGAGTCGATATACGCTTGGGCAAGCCCCACCGGCACCCCTCACAATAGAGGCCAGAACTTCAGTTCTGTGGTGGTTTCCCGACGAGTCGTATTGGCGTAAGCCGCGACAACGGGCGATAGGAGAAGAAGAGTGTTCGAGGCGAACTCAGGCTTTGTAGACCCCGATAGCAGACGCGCAGTTAAGTCTGCTCATCGTCGGGGACGTAGAGTATCGGTCGCCTTGCGGGTATGGGCATTGAGTGCTTCTGTCGCAGCCTTCGCATCGTTCGGTTGCGGCACCCCGCACGCAATTTTTGTCATCACCGCTCCCTCCAGCGCGACCGCAGGCTCGCCCTTCACGATTACGGTTACCACGATGGAGGGCGCCAACCGAGACACTGTGATCAACAGCTCAATACGCTTCAGCAGCTCCGACCGCGCCGCGTTGCTTCCGCCCGACTACTACTTCAAAGCGAACGATCTCGGTTCCCATACATTTACCAACGGCGTCACTCTTAGGACTGTCGGTAGCCAGACCATAACCGTGATCGATATCGGAGCGCCCGGCCTCAACGGAACCGCGACCGTCACAGTCTCGGCCTCGACCGCACAACAGAAGGTAACCGAGCTCTCGAAATCGTTCCGGCAGCCTACACTTTGACCTGCCCGACTTGCGTCATGGACCGTTGGCCCCGGCACCTAATTCGGCGGAATAGTCGGATAGTTGATGATAAGACAGCTTCCGAAGTGCGAATGCTCGTTGGGACTGAACCGAGCCACATTTCTTCAAGGTTGAGATTGCGGCCTTAAGCTCTGACAGAGAGGTTAGTCCTATCGAGCGATGTTCGGCATCGAGATCCCTTCGGGCAGGGCTCGGCTAAATCTCCGCACAAGACCATTCACGGTATCGCTGGAGTTGTCTCAAGACCACGCTACTCGGCTGGCGTGATCCTGATGTTCCGAAATGCGACGTGGCCAGCCTCGCTCCCCTGCAGATAGATCGGCCCCGGCAGCCCTTCGTGACTGTCCAAAGCTCCACCCGTAATGCCCGGGATTTCCTGCTTATCAATTATGGTCTGACCGTTTTGCAAAACGGTGACCACTCGTCCAACGAGCGTGATGTCATACGTCTGCCATTCTCCCGGTTTGCGCGGTTGTTCCGGCGAGGGAGCCAGGTAGCCATACACGCCTCCAGTGCGCATGGTCGGCCCTTCCGGCTCGGGATCATCCTCGATCTGAAGCTCGTATCGACCGCGTAAATACACGCCACTATTCGATCCTGGTGCACAGTTGAATTCGATGTGCAACTTGAAATCTTCGAACTTGCCATCACTGATCAGCTCCGGACCGTGTCCAGGACTCACCAACGTTCCGTTTTCGACCTTCCATGGTGGCGTCCCGTTCGGATCGCTCATCTTCCATCCGCTCAGATCCCTGCCGTTGAACAGCTGAATCGGCTTTCCCCACTTCGGATCGCTCGCTCTCTTCAGTGACGGCGCTCTCTCGCCCGTCCATTTCCACGGAGTCCCATCGGGCCCCGTCGTCGTCCCCACCAGCATTTTTCCAGAGAGCTTCCCCTCAAAAACCATGTCGTCTTTCCTGTCTTCTTCCTCCTTGGGAGAGACGAATAGGATCCGTTCATTCGAAATCTCGATTTTCGGGAGCGGTCGCGCATGTCCCCAACGACTCACCATTCGAGCCTTAAGCTGACCATCTTGTTGGGTTATCTCCAACCACGAGGGATACTCGCGAAGAGGAGTCTCCAGAGTTAAGTCCCAACGTCCAAGAAAGGGTTGCGCCGACCCAGACGACGCAGTTGTATCCGTAGGCTTCTTCTGTGCGAAACATACTCCCATCGAAAGCACCAGGGTCAGCGTTGTTAGGATGAATGCTCTCGGAAGAAAATTAGCTTTGCCGAGTTGGCTTCTCACCACCTTCGCCATGAATGAGTCCCTCCAAAGGGATTGTAGTCTATCGATTGCCAAGTGACTGAGAATGCCAGTCGCCTGGGGTTCCCTGAGCACGCGCGCTTCGGCAGACCATTGAGACTCGTCACCGGTCAGAACTGGCGCCTGGGTTCCGCCACTCTGGTGTGCCTTGTCGCAGATCTGGATTTCGCGTGAAAGATGCGATGCATTGAGGCATTTGTTGTCGTCCTGGTAGTAGGCCGAGCATTCGCACAACTCGCCACTCTGGCTGACTTCAACGCCACGCTTCGAGGCTTTCAAGGCGAGATAAAATATCACAAGGATTGTGGGAGCCGTTGCAAATGGAACGATGCCAGCAGTGTGGCTCGGAGCAACGCATCAGCACACATGCGGGTGTTCTTGTAGCCAACATCGTTGGCGACCGGATATTTGAGTGTAATGGCGCCTGTCTTCGACAGTCATCAGAAGAGGCCACCCATGCGTAGCGGCGTTACGAGCCATCATCTTTCGTCTGGCCTGATTTCAACACAGTTGTACTACCGTTGCGGATCATGCTAACGGGGAGAGGGCGACGCTCAGCTATCGGACTCGCTTTGCATCTCTCACCTCGGAGACTTGGCAAGACTGTCTCTTGTTGCAGCCAGCAGACCTCATTGCCTACGAGAATTTCAAGGAGTCGATGCGCGTCCACTCGAACCGAGACCGCAGAGGAAGCCCCTACCGAAAGAAAATTCGCGATCTCGAGATATCGGATGAGGACGAACCTTCTGCGGGGCCGTCGGTGATTCCGGGTTTTGAGGAGCAGATAGAGTTGGCCGAGAAGCAGAAAAAGGTGCAGAAAACGCTCGCGCTGTTGCCCGAGCCGTACGCACTAGCCCTGATCTGGCAATACAAGGAAGAAAAAAGCGTCCGCGAAATGGCGCAGCTGTCCGGTAAGACGGAAAAGGCGATGGAACGATTGCTGGCGCGGGCGCGCGACAATTTCAAGAGGAGGTGGAGCGATGGCGGAGTCTGATTTCGACACGAAGTTCCGTCCACTCCTGTCGGAGCCTCAACCAATCGCGGAGGAGGGCGCCCCGGCTTCGCTGAAGGCGCGCCTCTACACAGCGCTGATTCGCAGGCAGCAAGAGAGCGGTCCGCTGGCGAGCCTGGACGCGTCGGTAGAGGCCGGCAACCACATCTGTGTCTTTGAAAAGCTAGTGCAGATCGCTCCGATTGGGGAACAAGCCAAGTCACCCTTCTTCTGCGAGGTGTGTCACGCGCGAGTTCTGGCGGAGCATTTTGATCATCCGCCAATCTTCTGGCCGGGATGTCCTTACGTGGACTTTAAGAAGGCTTGAACGGAATTAGGGTCGGCTGATATCTCGCGTGGCCTCAGAAGCGAAATACGAAGCCAAAGAGGTTTTGAAAATTCATCAGACCGTGCGATCCCGGCGGCGAAAGATTTTTGCTGATCGCGTTGTGTCCGACGGTTTCGCTGAAACTGTAGCGGAAATCGAGGTGATGAATCAGTTTCAGGTCGATTCCCACGTGAGTGCGAAGGACGGGGCCGGTCCATGAGAAGTTCTGCGGTGGCAGTTGCGGTGCACCGCCGACCGCAACGATTCCTTCGCTCGCACTTGACAAGTGCGCAATGCCGGTCCCTACGCCGAGATACGGTCGTATCCAACTGGCTCTCCGGCGAAAATGAAGCAGAAAGCTTACGACGCCGGCTTCCTGAGACGGCATGCGAATTGGAAACACATTCAACCGATAGAACAAGTCACGCCGGAATGAGCCCGCCTCCACCGCGGCCTCCAGGTCGCGGTTTGTGGCAGCAATGACCCGTACGTCAATGCTACCGCGTGGGTGCCACCTACTCGCTCTAATTCACGCTCTTGCAACACTCGCAGTAAAGCGATCTGGGTCTCAGCCGGGAGGTCACCCACTTCATCCAGGAAGATTGTCCCGCCGTCAGCAACTTCAAATCGCCCCAAGCGCCTTTGGGTAGCGCCTGTGAAGGCTCCTTTTTCGTGGCCGAAAAGTTCAGAAGCAATAAGAGAAGGGGGAATGGCAGCACAATTGACTGCGACAAAGGCGTTCCGTGCGCGGTGCGAGCGTTTGTGGATTGCACGGGCTGCAAGTTCCTTTCCGGTTCCTGTTCACCCGTGATCAGCACGGTGGAATCGGTCGGCGCAACCTTGCACAGAACAGCGAGAACTCGTTTGATTGCATCCGATGCTCCCACAATTTCTTCGAACATGGACGCCTGATCAATCTCTTCCTTGAGAGCCAGGTTCTCCTTGTGCAGCTGGTCTTTTAACGTTTTGATTTCGTCAAACGCTTTCTTGAGCTCTTCCTCTGCACGCTTCCGATCGTCAATCTCGATACTGGATCCATACCACATCACGATGTTCCCTTGGTCATCCCACTGGGGAACGTTGCGATGCAGAAACCAGAGATATTGTCCGTCGGCACGGCGCACGCGGGTTTCGTACTGGAACACTTCTCCGCTGGCACGGCAAGCACTCCACCTTGTCAACATTCCCTGTAAATCTTCGGGATGAATGAAAGCAGTCCAGCCCCAGCCCTGCAGATCTTCTTCACTGACGCCGAGGTATTCAAGCCAGCGTTGATTGAAAAAACCGAGATTGCCGTCAGGGTCAGAACTGTGCAGAAACGCAGGAGTAGTGTCTATGAAACGCCGCAGTAGATCGTCGGCGAAAGATGTTGGCTGAAGCTTACCTGTATCGCGTGTCGCCGTGATCGGCCTCGTTTCAGGCGCACTCTTGGCAAGTAATTGTAGGACACGCGGGCCAGGGGTCAAGCGAAACCCATCGGTCACGGGTTTTTGGGGAGGAGTTGAGCCCCAGTGCGTGGATCGTCGGCAAACAGGAAACGATCCGGTTTTCGTCGCAAGATCATGGATTGTCCATTAGTAATGGACGTGTAATAATAGTGGACACAATGCAGCTCAAGCCGACCATTCAGCCGTTTCTCGAGCAGTTGCGGGCTCTCCCTTTCGTCACGGATCTCGACTTCTCAGCGGAAGGTCGCCGTAACGACCGAGAGGTCGACGGCATCCTCAAAATCCGTGCCCCCAAAGGAACATACCGCTTCCTCGTCGAACAGAAAAGATCTTATCTCGACCATGGAGTGCTCAATGCACTGGTCGCTCAGGCAAAGCTCTACGCGACCGAGCATCGTGTGCCTCTTCTATTATTCGCGCGCTACATTCCTGGCCCCTCCGCCGAACGGCTCATGCAATCGGGGATCAATTTCGTTGACCAGGCGGGCAACATGCATCTGGTTCTCGGCCGCAACTATGAACGCACGGTCGTCGGGGCGAAACAGACGGTCGCCTCCGGTTTCCCTTGGCGTTCGGTACCTCCCATGGTGAGGAGGAGATGGGGGAGCTCTCCTGGGTTCCTGGGAAATCCCTCTGAAGGCATGCCCTGAGCTAGGGACTCCGGCGACCCCGGCGCGACCTCGCATTATCGGTCGTCCGAGTGCTGCCTTCCGCCTTGTTAACGGCGTCGGCATCGCAACCAGCCGAGTTTTCGGAGCTGAATCTTCACGGCCTGCTTCCTTGCTGTGTACGCTTCACACCCACCAGTCGCCCAGTGAATGGCAACACTCGCTTCCGGCCTGTCTGCTCGACTGTGACCGGGCGGGACTTACACCCGCTGGATTCCATCAAGAGGTTTCACCGTTTCATCTTCGGTTCCTCCTCTTCCAAGCTTTTCCCAGCGCGATAACAATGTCGGCGGTGTCAAGCACTTTTTGAGCACACTACAGCATGCACGCAAAAGAGTGCGCCATTTCGCTCTCGTTGAAGCTGTGCCGATCCAACCAAGGCTCGCTCGCAATCAAGTTTCAGGTCTGGAACTCAGTCCGACCCATGCATCTCTTCGGTCACACGTTCGATCATGATTACTACTTCGAACTCCTCGGTGAAGAGGAGCGGGACGCCCAATCAATTACTCGGTGTTGGACTGCACACCATCGCGATTTCCGGGCTGTCCCGCGTGCGAACCGAACTTTTTCACTTGCTCGTAATCCCATCCCTTGCGCCACATCCAGAACATCTGAACCGCTAACCGGCGGGCCATGGCCACCTTGGCAATCTTCCGTCCTCGCCGCATCGCCAGGTGAAAGTACTTATTGCGCCACTCCGGGATGCTGCGGGCCGAAACTTGCGCCGCTTCCACCAACAGGAAACGCAGCAGCGCATTGCCTTGTTTCGTGATGTGTCCTAACCGTCGTCGATTCCCGCTCGACTCCTCCAACGGCACCAGTCCCAGATAGCTCGCGATCTGCTTGCCACACTGAAACCGTTCCGCTCTCCCGATGATCAGCACAAAGGCCAGTGCCGTCAGCGAACCTACCCCGGGATGCGTCCTCAAGCGCCGCGCCTCGGGACATTTCTCCGCTTCCTGCTCGATGGTTTGCGTCAGCTCCGTGATGGTGGGAGTCAGTCGGTCCAGCAACTCCAGCAGATCGCGTCGCCGCCGGCTCGCCCGCGGAGCTAACGGGAACGCCTCCAGTTGCTCTCGTCCTGCATCCCGCCACAACCGCTTCTTGCACCGTAGGCCTTCGTTGAGCGCCACCGCTTGCAGCTGATTCATGATCCGGGTGCGCGCCTGCACCATGCGGTGCCGGTGCCACAACAGTTGCCGCAGATCCCGATTCTCCCAGCTCGGCACCCAGATCCGCGGAAAGTCATCTTTCAGCATGAGTTTCAGAATCAGCTGCGCATCCTGGCGATCCGTCTTCTGTTTGCGTACTCGCCGGGTTCGGATCTCGGCTGCGTCTCCGATCCATAACTCGAAGTTCAGTTCCGCCAGCAGTCGTTCAAACCAGCGCGCATGTCCGCTGGCTTCCATCCCTACGCGCACCTTCACCCCCTGTGCCGCGAGATCGCGGTAGAACTTCTCCGCTTCCTCGCGGTGCTGCAGTCGCCGCTCTTGCAGTTCCCCAGTTTCGGTATCCACAAAAGCAATTTGTTGGAAGGCCGGGTGGTAATCGCATCCTATAATCATCATGTTCGGCTCCTTTCTCCCGAGCCTTTTGGTTGGTTCGCACCACCAAAGCTTACTCGGACCTGGGAGCCGACATTGTTGTGGAATCAATTACACTCAGAACGCTTTGCCATAAAGGCCACGGCGTTTCCAAAACGGCTAACGTGCAACCGTCTGGACTCCGGTGCATGTTCTGGTCCGCCATGTGATAACTATCACTTTATCGCCACCCATCCCGACCGCAACTTGCCGGGTTCCGTACACATGGACAAGCACATTTTCGTAGGTGTACTCGGTTGTGATGGAAACCCCCTCGATGCTTCCACTGAATCGCTTTGTCAAATCTCGCCCGCGCAGGACCTCCGGTACTAGGTCATCTATAAGACTGTGTACTTCCTCTTTCGAGAAGAAATCGAGAAAGACGCTGCTGGTATCGGTCCGTTGTCCCTTCTCCAGTGTCATCTCGCACACTTGGCCGTCGGCAGCAAAACTGGCCGTCATCAGAACATGAGGACGGATTCTGTAAGCGACGTTAGGGTATTTGGCGCTCAGGTCAGCGGACGTCTGCCCCAAAGCGGCAACTGCGAGAGTCAGAAGCAGAATGCAAATCCTGGCCATACTGACTTCACCTCCTGACCAGCCATTCTAGACCGATGGTTGGCGGATTGGCGTAACATCGCCATAGCACTCAGAATGCCCGGAGCAGGGATTCTGAGTGTAACGGCCTGATTTCGCCATTTGGGGGCCTTGTGTAAATTGAGGTACACTCCTTCTTCAATCCGAAGCGGTGGAGTTGGCTATTAGAACAGTCAGGAGCCGGATGAATAGGTTGGCTTTCCTCCCGATCTTTTGCTGTTGTCTATTGGTAGCTGATGCTCAAGAAAGTCCAGCGGCTACGCCCATTCGCGGCCAGGTTGAACAAGGCTCGTATAGAAACAACCACTTCGGTTTCACATACAAGCTACCTTCAGGATTTGAGAATGCGCCCGACCAACTCCAAACGGGACTCATCCGAGGCCTACAAGCTAGTTATCCAGGATCAGAACTGCTGCTGATGGTCGTCCGGCCGGAGTCCGGTGCTTCGATCCCAGATATAGTTGTTGTCAGCACGATCCCTATTACCGCAATCCCTGAGACGGCATCGAGTCGGACCGGGCTAGATCAGGCTTTTGGCTACTTCCACACGAAACGGCTGCAGTTTCCGCAAAAACAGGGTCTGCGTGCTGCCCGCCCCATTGACCTAGGTGGGGTTCAGTTCGCCCGAGAAGATCTAAAGGATCCCGGTCTAGGGCAAGCCAGTGCGGAGATCGCTTTAGTCATCAAAGATAAGTTGCTAAACTTTGCTGTATACACTGCAAGCCAGCAGAGGACGGAGCAGGTTGCTGCAGATTTGATCCAATCCGTTAAATTCGATAGTAATGTCCCTTCAAAGAAGGGCCACCCCGACAAGTAGTCCTCAGTTCGCGAAAAATCCCCATAGCGCTCATCGAGGCGGAAAAAGGCGAAGTAAAAGCGCAAGCTTGTGATAAGGCCTGGTTTCATCAACTGGCATCCATCGGCCCGTCCGTCGCTTGCGATAGAGAAAGCTCCGGTGTATCGTGGCGGAGCAGCTAGTTCCAGCGCCGCTGCTTTTCTAAGGGCAAACCACCGATGGTGATTTCACGGCAACGCAAGATATTGAGATCACGTATTGTGAGATTCTGTTCAATAAGCTTGTGCATGTCCATGTCGCTATTCGCGCAGACGGGTAACGACGGGCCTCCAAGCCAGGCTGCCATTCCACAAGACCAGGTCATTGTAGAGGTCGCCGGGAATGTACCCGCTGAATACCCACCTGAAGCTGTGGAACACAACGTTCAGGGGACGATTTCCGTGTCCGTGGTAATTTCCCAGAGTGGAGATGTGGAGCGAGCGCTGCCTGAGGATGGTGATCCTCTTCTCCAGAAGTCCGCAGTCGCGGCGGCAAATCAGTACAAATTCAAGTCACGAAGAGGCGACACGTACATCCGGCTGAAATGCTGGGCAATTTTGTCTTTCAATTTTCAGCTACAAAATAGCGAGTCTTCGTCAGGGACTCGCGCCGCAAAGCCAGTCTTGGGTCAGTTGATCCATGGAGAACAATTCCCGAGCAATATCCGAGTTTCGTGGACGACGATGTCAAGACGAGCCGTGAAGTTCGCCGACCCGCTTTTTGCGTTAGGGGCCAAAGGTGCGGGGGCCAAAGGTGCGGTGGTACTGGTGGAAACGATTGGAATAGATGGGAAAGTGAAAGAAGTACGTGCAATGTCGGGGCCCGAAGAAGTCGTCACCCCCATGATTGGTGCCCTTCGGCTCTGGGAGTTCGAACCTTATCTCTTTTTGGGTGAGCCCGTGGAAGTCGACACTCAAATCAGGGTGAACTTTGTCGGCGAGAAAAACGGTGACCGACGCCCTTCCGATGAGGCAACGCAATGGATGCTTCACGGGCCTCAGTACACCACCAAGGACATCTCTGTTCCTCAGACTTCGCCACAGTACCCCGAAGCGGCCAAACAGAAAGGAGTGCGGGGCAAAGTGGTCCTAGCTGCGAGGATTGGAGAGGACGGAGTGATTCACGAGGTTCGGGTGATTAGTGGTGACCCCCTGCTGACCGAAGCTGCGAAACAACTGGTAACAAACACCGAAGCGAATGTTCACATGCGAAACGGTAAGCCTGAAGAGGTTTACTTGCTCACCACAGTGAACTTTGGCTTGTAAACCCCTCGATAGAAAGTCCGGCCCATTAGCAATACAACGCCGAACTGCTTATGCAGTGGATGGCTGACGTAACATCCCCATTACAGTGCGCCGTGAAAAGGCGCTGGTCCACAGCGGGAGGTAAGGCCCGCCCGGGAACTGGATCGCTCCACCCGGTAGCAATCGGAGCGGCGGTGGAGACAACAAAGCCGTCGGAGCCTCCGGTGTAGAAGGTCGCATAAGGCGACTTGGCGAGTCTGCAGGTTGTAACGCGAGTGAACGCTGAGCAGGCCTCGAAAAATGTAATGCAGGAGCCGACCCAACTGTAATGTGGGGAAGGCCGACGACGATGAAGCAGTAATGAGCGAATCAGCTCCATCGGTCCTGCCGGGGTAGTGGCGACGGCATGCAGACACAGTGGATCAGAGGCAACACGGGAAGCCCCAGCGGTGATCGCAGTCGGGATCAACTGGCAACTCGCGAGAGCCAGGCCGGGCCGGATGGGGCGACGGAGAGGCCTGCAGTACTGATGAAACCGGGTAATGCCGGTGGAGGGAAGGGGCCTCAGTTAAAGACGGACGCAACAAGCAACGAAGGACATGGGGATTGACGATGAGTCTAGCCACCCCGAGAGTTGTGTTCAGAAGTTGCAGACGGCGTCACACGGAACATCGCGTGTCTTTTCCGAGAGCCGGATGCGGTAACTCCGCCTGTCCGGTTCGATAAGCGGGGGTGTGGAAACGTGGAATTGGTGCGGCTATTGAGGCACCGGCAAACGAAAGGGCCGGTCTCGGCTAGGCCGCACCTAAACCGTCGCGCCACCCCTCGACTTCACCTCATCTTTCGATTACTGACGGATGCACCTGATGCGACCCGAACCGAAAGCAATCGAAATTTGAGTGTAATGGCCTTCTATGAGAAGGTCATAAAAGTCAAGGCCGACGTGGCGGCCTACCTTATTAATTGCTTTCCATCTGCATAACCCCACCTCAGCTACAATCGAGCTGGGAACGAAGCGCAACGCAGTTCAGTTGGGCTTCGTTCCTTAATCGATTCGGGTTTTCAGTTCGCATGGGCACGCCTTTCGCAATGCTTCCGAACTGCCTGCCTCAATCATTCCCGTTTATTCCCATTCGTTCCCAGAACGTAAGTTGATCGGTGCTTCGCACCCATAGGTTCCTCAAAGTCTTGCCTGCAACCACCACTCTTGCCCGGCTTCTATCCGCACTCTCAAGGAGCCACATGGGGCCCGGTGCACGTTGGGGTTCGATCTCAAACCAGGCCCCATCACAACCGTGACGGGGCCTGGCGTGTTGGGTGCTGCCATCTGATTGGCGATCTCCAGGGATCTGGCCATTTCCCGCAGTCACCCGAACAAGGCGAGTGGATGTCGTTGCTGCAAACCTTTCCGATAACGAATCGGCTTCCGCGTGATCAAAGTATTTTCTGTTCACTGGGTTCTGTCTTTTCCCGATTGCCTCAGTTAACTCTTATGGATCATGGTTAGGGTCGGCTTATGCAGCCGTTGCTTGTGCCGTCCTGGTTTCTGCCCCCGAGTGATGGAGCGGTTCATAGACATCCCCGGTCACCCACAGGTGATGCAGCAAGACGGCCAGCTTTCGTGCCACCGCCACCACGGCTCGCTTCTTCGCGTTCTTTCCTCCGCGTTCACACAATCGCAGTCCGTACCGCCGTAAGTCGGTGTCCGGTCCGAAGGCTCCCAACATGTATTGCGAACTCCCCACCAGCAACCGTCGTAACATCCGATCTCCGGTCTTACTGATTCCTAACTGGGGTTGACTATCCCCCGAGTCTTCCTGCTTCGGCACCAGCCCCAGATAGGGCCCGACCTCGCGACTGCTGCTGAATCGTTGCGGATCCTCCAGGGTTAACACATAGGCCAGAGAGGTGATCGGGCCCACCCCTTTCACTTGTCGTAGCAATGTCGTGTGTCCATACTTCTTCTGGCCCAGCTCTTCAACATTCTGGTCATACCTCGCAATGTAATCATTCACCGTCTCTACCAACTGCACCAAAGGCAGCAGCGCTTCTCGTACCTCGACCGGAATCGCGTCCTTTACCTTTTCTGCGAAGCTCGGGCTCGAACACCGCGGCAGTCGTGTGCCCATACTTTTCACCAGTCCTCGCGCGGTGTTGATTAACTCCGTCCGCACCGACACCAAGGCGTCCCGGGCTCGCAACACCACCAGATCCTGGCGCACTTCCCGACTGCGATGTCGAATCGGGTACAACGACTGCGGATCCACCCGCCCCAAACGGGCCAACTTGTTGGCATCGATACGATCGCTCTTCCGCTTGCGACGCTTCGACCCTTCCATCAACCGCGGGTTGGCTACCAGCACCTCGTGTCCCCACTCGGTGATCACGTCCTGTACCCAAGCCGAGTGAGTTCCTACTTCGATCACTACCCGCGCCACGGTCAATGCCTGGAAGAACTCCCTGACATCTTCCTGCGTTGTCCGCAACTGTCCTTCGGCCAGCGTTTCTCCCTTCAAGCCCAAAATGCAATACTGACTCCATCGGTCTCCCAGATCCACTCCCACCGTCAGACGATCCAGATTGGGGCCAACCGTTTTTCCTCTGCGATTTTCTTTTGCGCTCCTCGACACCGCCGGCGCATCCAATTTTCCCGTCAGCTTTCCCAGCACCTCCGCCATCACTTCTTTCGCATCTCGCTGCACCGGACCTCGCACTTTCGTCCGCTTCAAGGTTGCTTCACTCCGCTGCGAAGACTTGCTATGCTTTTTCAAGGTCGATCTCCTTCTTCATGTGATTGCACGCTGAGTGCGTTGATCACCGCTAGCTTAACGCCATCCGTGATCGGGGATCGACCTTCTCATGCCATCTGATTTCGACACTTACACAGTCGCGTCGGCCTTGTGGGGTTTCTCATTTCTTTCCAACTCTTGCCTCAGCCTGCTGATGACCTGAAGTTCAGTTGTTCGTCGTCCGCCGAAGGAAAACGTCGTGGGCCAATAAAATCTCTTGAACACGAACAGGACTGGCAGGCAGGATTTCAGCCGAAATGGTTGGGGACCCAAGAAGGAATAGAAACGGAACACTTGAGGGCCGATTGACCATCGTTTCCACTGTTGCCGTTCGGACCAGTTCAGAAACTCCGAGCGGGAAGCTATAAGCGGAAGAATCTGTTCCATTCTTTGCTTAGAAGAGGGAGTATCCGCAAAAACCGTCAGAACGTCTCTCCCTCGGCTGCGCCATTCGCGGCTAATCCGCCAGCACAAAAAGAGCCAATACACGATGATGACCGGGAAGAGGACGACACCGAGCGTAAGCGACACGAGAATGGACCCGTAATAAAGCACACTAAGGAGCCAGAGCGGGGCGTTCAATCTCACGCCAGTCATAGTGCCATAGAGGCGGCACTTCGGCTATTAAGAGCTTGGTCCGTACCTGATTGACGTAACATCCCCATTACACTCACCATGCCGCCCGAGGAGTTCTGAGTGTCAAACGCCTGTGGCTGCGCCCAGAGCATCGTCTCACACACGGATGCGATGACCGTAGTCCGGTGAAAACTGGCGTCTCGCGATTTTCCCGTAGGCAGACGAGAAGCCCACGAGGGCATCAACCATGTCCTCGACGGGCACCTTGCCTTCCTCGACTTCCTTGCCGTCGTAAAGTAATTCGATTGGCGTGTTAGGCATAACGCTGTGGGACCGACCAGTATGCACCGTCCCCGGTGCGAAGTCTATAAGTCGGGAGGTCACCCTAATCGGACACCTCTGACAAACGGGACTTCATTCCTCGTCAAACCACACGACATCCTGCCAACGATCCTGAGGAACGTATTGGAGCAACCGTGCCCTTTCGGCAATCTTGTCCAACGTCGCCTGCGCCTTTAATCCGCTCTGTCTTGTGACAGCGGCGAGTTCCCGCACAAGTTCATCTTCATCCAGCGCAGGGCTGGTCTTCACGGGCTTCTTTTTCTCCGCCGGCGTCACAGTGACCCGTCCGCCTCGCTTGTGTAGATACTTCTCGACGACAGATGTGGGAATGCGAAGAACGCGATAGCGACGTTTCTTTGGTGTCTCTGGCGAACCGAGGTCGATCACGCCCTCGACCTTTGCGAACTTTCTCGCGACGCTGTCCGGCGACACGTTGAGAATCTTGGCGACCTCCTCCACAGTTAAAAGTTCGCTCATTCCTCACCTTCCTGTGACCACGACCGTTTCGGTAACTTCGCCAATCTCGATTCCATCCTGTGTGAAGCGAGACTCGCGTAGTGCCTCTCTGTGACCGCGAGGGTATCGCCCAACATCGCGGCGATGTCAGTCAATGAGCAGCCCTGTCCTAATTGCCAATCAACGAACGTGTCTCTGAACCTGTGCGTCGTGTTCCCGGGAATCCAGACCTTAGCCTCCTGCATGAGCAAACGAATGTCATCCTGCCACTTGGTGACTGCTCCACCGATTGTCATCTTCTCTGTGTCCCAGAAGACGTACTGACCCTTGCCGTCGAGCAGTTCTCGGCAGAGGTTCGGGTCGAGGTGCTGGCGTACAGGTCTCCCAGTCTTCTGCCGATTGATGCGGAGCCAGCAGTCCCTTATGTTGCGTCGTTCCAACTGGACCGTGTCACGAATGGCGACGCCCGTCGCAATCATGAATTTGACGAGCAGCGTCGCCGTCGGAACATCTTCCGTTGCCAGCGACTTCGGTATCTGGGCTAGGAGTGTTTTGATTTCCTTCTCTGTCAGTGGCTTTGGCTCCAGTCTGCTCTTGTCCTCTTTCGACAGCTTGATCGTTCTCAGCCCAGCGAGGAGATCGTTGAGGTTCTCGCGACAGCACGTCCTCAGGAACCCACGAAGGTTTTGCTGTGCTTTCTGGCGGGTCGTTGCCTTCCACTTTGTATCCCACGTCGCACGATAGTCGATGACATCCGTCGCAGTCACGAGTGATGGATAGAGTTTGTTGCGTGACTGCATGAACTGCTCGAAGTCGTTCAACTGGAGCCGGAGTTTCTTCACCCTCCGGGCGGAAATGCCTTCGCTTTCTTTGGCTGAGATAAAGGTCTCTATGGCGTCGGCAATTGTTGCTTGCGGGGCTTTGACGACGATGGGGCGTGGGGTATCTCCCCGGTCAAGGGACTCTTGGAGTTCGACCGCCCTGTCCTCGGCAATCGACCATGTTCGCGTTCCGGCGGCTTTACGGTATTGTTTGCCGTTTCGGGAATATCGAAGGAATTTGGAGCATTGGCAGCCCCGGTAGAACTCGCCTCGGCTCCTGTAGCTGCAAGTCTCCCGGTGCCTGACGAAGATCGTGACGACGGGTCTGGGTTGGATCATCGCTTCCCTCAGAGTGGGTGTGGGTTTTTACGAGGGGGAGATGACTGGTCGAGGCTAACCCACGTTCTAACACGCCGTCAAGGTCTCCGAGGTAACAGATGCATAAACACCGCATAAACACTGGGTGAAATGCAGGAAGAAAACTGGCGGAGAGAGTGGGATTCGAACCCACGTTACCCTTTCGAGTAAACACGCTTTCCAAGCGTGCGCCTTCAGCCACTCGGCCATCTCTCCGGCGTGAAACGGATGGAAGGAACGACTCTTACAGAAGCTCTTTACTCGACCGCAAATCCTGGTGATTCCGCGGCCCTTTTGTTCTGTTCAATTCTATGGGTGAAGTCGTCGAAACCGCAACTCGAAAGGGTTAAAGGATGAATTCGAAACTCTGAAAGGAAGAGGACAACCGCAGCGTCGCAACTCTTAGGAGAGTTTTCCGTGAGAATCGACGCCGACCGCAGGCCCTGAGGCAGACGCAGGAGACTGGCCTGAGGCCGACGCACCCGCTGCTGCTGCGTTCGCGGCCCCGTTCTCGGGGGGCACCGGCAGTGGGGGAACCTTCGTATTGTCGACCACATGATGATTCAGGCAATATAGCGCCAGCTCCAGACGGTCCGCCACTCCCAGCTTGTCGTATACCTTGCGCAGATAATTCTTCACAACTTGTTCCGTCGTACCCACACGTAGCGCAATCTCTTTGTTCTTCATTCCCTGGGTCACGCACGAAACGATGAGCGTTTCCTTGGGAGTTAGCTGCACCTTCGGCCGAGATCCTGCCGGCCGATTCGTCTGGTTGCGATAGGCTTCCATCACCCAGCGCACGCCTTGCGGGTCAAGCCAAGTCTCTCCTGCCACCACCTTGCGCAGGCACTCGACCAACAACTCAGGTTCCACTTCGCGCGAAACAATGCCATGCGCTCCGCGGCGGAACAGATCCAACGTCAACTCTTCATCGGCTGCCGGCGTCACCACCACAACACGCAGCTTCGGATTCTGCCGAAGCATTTCAGCAACAGCTTCCACCGGATTCGGCGTCAAAGCCGCCTCAAAGATCAAAACGTCTGCCGTAAATTTCGCGGCGGCAGACTGCGTCTGCGCCATCGTCTCGGCCTGACCAACTACGCGAATGTCATCTTCCAGCGCGAAGACTTTCCGCAGGCCGGCGCGGAAGATGGCCTGCGTATCGGCCACAATCACGCGGACGAACTGGCCTTTGCCGTCGTCGCCTGCTCCGAAATTTTCTTCCACGCTTACCGGAATCGTAGCCATTCAGTCCCTTGCGCCTACGCTCGTTCGAAATGGTACTCGTCGATCACTACGCCTACACCGCGCCGGCCCCGATCTTCAAAGCTGCGCACGACCCGGCCGCGACAGTCGATCTGCACATTTTTGCGTGCTCCCACAACATCTGCCGGCAACAGAATCGTGAAGTCCACCATCGAACCCACGGGAACATCCTTGTCCATGGCAAACAGCACGCCGTTGGCCGAGATATTTTCCGTCTCCGCTGAATACGCGCTCCCCTGGCTCTTTACCGACGCCGAAAGATGCAGCGGAAATCGCGGCGCACTCTGCATATCTTCGTAGTGTCCCGACCTTGCCTGGGCCTGCGCTTCGGTCATCGGTGCTGTTCCTTCGGCTGCCACGCTGGGAAGAACCTTTCCTGCCGGTAGCGCTGTTTCCGCTTTCCGAACTCTCATCCAACTCAAGGGCAGCGTACACCCTCAAATGGGGCAAACAAAGTTACCGAAGTCATGGAACAAATGGAGCTTAACTTCTTTTCTTTGAATGAATTAGAAGGGATTCCGAGGTGCGGATTTGAGCCTGAAATAGCCTGTTCGAAGCCGTCAATTTCCGGTCAATTCCGGGTCAATTTCCGGTAATTTCAGGAGAGAAATGCGAGCCAACGAGACGAAAAGAACAGTCCCTGTAGGCAGATGCTCGAGTGCTCAGAACTTCGTCACTTCCGTGAAATTGAACTCTTTCACCTTCATCGCCGGCACAACCATGTCGAAGGATTCTTCCCCGCACGACCGCATCGGCACGCTCATGGCCTCGACATTCGACAGCATGTGAATCAGGCTCTCATTGAAGCGGAAATTCCTGACGCCGCCCTGCACGCGCCCGTTCTCCACCAGAAACGTGCCGTCGCGCGTCATTCCCGTCAGCATCTTTTCGAAGGGCTCCACTTCGCGGATGTACCATAGCCGCGTCACCAGCACGCCACGCTCGGTTGACGCAATCATCTGCTCCACAGTCTTCGGATCACTCGCCGGCGCAAAAACGATGTTCATCGGCATCTCGCCCATCTCGTTGGGCAGCGCGAAGCCGTGGCCCGTGGCCTCGATCGCACCAACACTATCCTTATATTCCGAGCGCTTCATTCTCTCGGCCGTTGCCCGCGCGTAAACCACACGCTTCACGGTTCCGTTTTCCACCAGCGGCACACGCTGCCGCTCCACTCCTTCTCCGTCGAACGGAGACCCGGTCTGCAGAGGATGCGTCACGTCATCCCAGATCGTGATGTTGTCGCCGAACAATTTCGTACCAATTCGTCCCGTGAGAAACGACCGCTGATCGAGAATCGCCATGCCCGCATAATCCCAGAACATGAATCCGACAATGTCGAGCACGGCCGCCGGTTCCAGAATCACCGTGTACTTCCCTGCCGGAATCAGCCGCGGACGCGCCGAATCGATCGCTTTCCTCGCCGCAGTCTCAGCCAGCGCCAGGGGATCGAGATTCTTCACGTCCGGCGAATTTTCCTTCTGCCACCCGGAGGAATCGGCCGCCAACATGGTGATCGAAACTTCCGCCGACGTCTGCGTATGCCAGCGGCTCAACCCGCCCGAGTTAAAGATTCCGTCCAAAGACTCCGCGCTGGAATAAACTCCGGCAGTCGTGAGCTTATGCCGGTCCGCCACGCCCACAATCTTCTTAACGCCCTCAGCCCGCAACTCGGGAGTGATGTCTGCAGTCTGCTGAAAATGTCGGGAAGGGTGAACTCGTGTGGGGACGGGCGCCTCGCCCGTCCCGCCCGCAGAGCGGGCGTCAGGCATCGGCAAAAGATCGTCATCCGGATGCTGCACTTTCGCCAGACTCTCCGCCGATCGCACGACTTGCCGCAAGCTCTCATCATCAAACTTATTAGTAAATGCCCGCGCTGTCTTGCCCCCAAAGGCAGACCGCACCGAGACTACATAATTCTCCTCGGCCACATTCTGATGAATCGTATTGTTGGCGAAGCGCGTGAGCGCAGATCGCCCGCCCGAGAAAAGAACCTCAACCTCATCCGCGGAAGAGAATTTCTTTATGCGGTCAAAAACGTCGCTGGCCTGTTCCTCGGTTAGCATGCAAAGATTTTCTGCAATTCTTCGTGCCTCAGTGTCTCCGTGGTGAAGTCAGTTACCCTTAAACGCGCTCCCCACCTTAATCCCCCGAAACCGCGACGGCGATGCCCCGTGACCTGTTCCCATCACCTGCTGCGGCTGCCCTTTCCCGCAATTCGGAGTTCCCCACAGCGTCCACTCATCCCGCGAGCAAATCGCGTCCAGCGAATTCCAGAATTCCGTCGTGATCCCCGAATACGACGGATTCTTTACCATCCGCACGCGCTTTCCGCCCTTGATCTCCCATCCAATCTCGCAGCCAAACTGAAAGTTATAGCGCTTGTCATCAATCGACCACGACCGGTTCGTCTGCATGAGGATTCCGTGATCCGTTGACGCAATCAACTGCTCCAGGCTCAGCGGTTTCTGCCCCGGCAGCAAACTGATGTTTGTCATGCGAATCATCGGCAGCCGGTTCCAACCTTCCGCGCGCATCGTCCCGCCCGACCGCTTCTCGCCGATCGTGTGCGCCGTCTCCCGCGAACTCAGATAGCCGGTAAACAAGCCATTGGTAATGATCGGAGTGCACTGCGCGGCCACACCTTCGTCGTCAAATCCAAACGTCCCCAGCCCCGGACCATGCTCCTGCCGCGCGTCGGCCACCACATTCACCAGGTCGCTGCCATACCGCAATGTGCGCAGCTTATCGAGCGTCAGAAACGACGTCCCCGCAAAATTCGCTTCCATTCCCAGCACGCGATCCAGCTCAATCGGATGCCCCACCGACTCGTGAATCTGCAACCCCAGTTGCGAGCTGTCGAGAATAATGTCGAACTTCCCTTCCGGACACTGATCGGCCTTATGCAGGGCCACGGCCTCTTCCCCAATCCGCCGGGCGTTCTCCACCAGTTTCAACTCGTCGACCAGCTCATATCCCTTGTTCTGCCACTGCCCGCCGAACGAATTCGGGTACGACCGCTTCTGAATCTCATTTCCCGCGAACGCATACGCCGCATATCCGGCGCCCGTGGAAAGCTTCGTCTGATGGATGTCCGCGCCCTCCGACGAAACGAACCACTGCTCTTCGCGGTTGAAGTTCAGATTCGCCTCCGCCAGGGTAACGCCGGCAACCGAGCGCAATTCGGCGTCGATCTTCAATAACAGATCGATGTTTTGTTCGACGGAGACCGAGAAGGGATCGATCTTGTACGGCGTGCTCCATTCCGTTACCGCAGGCTTTTCCGGTGCAAGGCGCACCTCTTCGCGCTTCACTCGCGCGGAAGCCCGCGCAATCTCCACTGCTCGCGCCGCTGTCTCTTCCACCGCACCGCGTCCCAGCTCGGCCGAAGCCGCGAATCCCCAGGCCCCATCGGCGATCGCCCGTACGCTCATCCCCACGGACTCCGCGTCAGACGCGCTGCCTACCTTCCCATTCTTCGTCGTGAGCGCCCGGCTGCGCTGCGCCACCACACGCATGTCGGCGTAGCTCGCCCCCCGCAGCGCGGCAATGTTCAAGGCCCAGTTGGCAACGTGTTTCATGGAAGTATTTCAATCTACCACACGAACGCGCACCGGCACCGCCTCGCCCAGGGGAAGCAAGCTTGCCGACAACTGTACCTTGCCGCACGCTAGGTTGTGACTCCCATCACTGTTCCTTCTCTTCATCGGCCATTCAATAAGGACGATTAGGAGTACGTCAGCGGCTCAGACCGCTGCCGAAGGAGCCCTTTCATGAGCCTCTTTATTTCAGGTGATCGCCCGCAATAGTGTGGCTGACACGTCCGAACAGGATACTTGTTCCCACTGCAGCGCGCCCTCAGCAGACTCTCAATCCAGCAAGAAAGCCGACCTCGCCGGCCCTGGCATCGGCGACTACGCCGAACTCGAACAGATCCTGCCCGGCGACTACCATCCGCTTCTCACTCCCAAAGAAACCCAAAAAGCCATATTCCACCTCAAGCGCTACATCGAAGACAATCTATGCAAGGAACTCAACCTGTTGATGGTGGAAGTCCCTCTGATCGTCGACGCGGAAAGCGGCGTCAACGACATGCTCGATCGCGACGGCTCCCGCACTCCCATTCAGTTCCACATCTCCAACGACCGCGACAAGCATCCTATCGACGCCCAGGTCGTACAGGCAGCCACGAAATGGAAGAGGGTTGCCCTCCGGCAGTTCGAATGTCGTACTGGCGAAGGCATCTGCACCGACATGCGCGCCGTACGCAAAGACTACTTCCTTGATCATGACCACTCCGCCTACGTCGACCAGTGGGACTGGGAGCGCGTCATAAACGCCGAGCAGCGCAATATCGAGTTTCTGAAAACTGTCGTGCGCAAGATATGGAAGGTGTTGGTCGGAGCCGAGAAGTTCGCGCAGGAAATGTTCCCCGAACTGCGCCAGCCGCGCTATCCCAATCTTCCCGAAGAACTCACCTTCCTCCACGCCGAAGAACTCCTCGCTATGTATCCCGACCTCCCGCGCAAGCGCCGCGAGACCGTCATTCTGCAAAAGTACCCCGCCGTCTTCATTATCGGCATCGGCTGGCCACTCAAAGACGGATTCCCACACGAGAATCGCGCCGCTGATTACGACGATTGGGCCACCGACACCAGCCATGAGACCTTGCGTGACACTCACGGACTGAACGGCGACATCCTGGTCTGGAACCACGTCACCCAGCGCCGCCACGAACTCACTTCGATGGGCATCCGCGTCAACGCCGAAACCCTGCGCCGCCAGCTTGAGATGGCCAGCCTTCTCGACAACCTCAAGTTCCCCTATCACCAGGGCATCATCAACAACGAGTTGCCGCTCTCTATCGGCGGTGGCATCGGACAGTCCCGCACCCTGATGCTCCTGCTCCGCAAAGCCCACCTCGGCGAAGTCAGCGTCACCGTCTGGCCCAAAGTGCTCAAGGAGATGTGCGCAAAGAAGAACATCTTCGTGCTGGAATAGATCGAGCAAGGTCAATGTCACCGAAAAAGGGGCGGCGCCAAGTCGCCCCTTCCTTTTTCACCGACCAATTCGATCGTGAGAATAGATCGCGGCCTGACGATGGATTCCCGTTCCGGGATGCAATGAGCGAAAGATGACAAATTTCACATTCTCGATAGGCCTGATCTTCTACCGTATTCCTCAAGGCTCGCTTTCCCGCATGATGCTGTGCCCGACGACTTGCTGCGCTGGATCCGAACGCAAGTTGACAGCGAGGCAGGCCCGAAGGGCCGAAACAATTTAGCCCAGCGCTTCCAGCGCTGGTGCTGGCCCAGTAGATTCGAGTAAGTCCCGGAGGGACGACATAGATGTCACACTCTTACTCCAGCAACCGCATCCACGTAATCTTCAGTACGAAGGAACGAAAGAAGAGTCTGTCCGACGACTTCCAACCCAAGCTCTGGGCCTACATGGCCGGAATCGCACATAACCAAGGTTTTGACATCGATGATCGTTGGCGGCGTCGGAGACCATGTGCATGCTCTCCTCGTCCTGCCGCCGACTATGTCTCTAGCCAAAGCCGTTCAGCTCTTGAAAGGAAGTTCCTCTAATGGATCAACGAAACGAACGGCGAATTTGCGTGGCAGGAGGGCTATGGCGCCTTTAGCGTGAGCGCATCGCAGACTGCAGACGTCGTGCGCTACATAAAAGACCAGCGCGCACATCACGAGAAGAAGAGCTTTGAAGAGGAATTTGTGGAATTCTTGAAGAGGTACGGAGTGTCTTACGAGCCAGCCCATGTTCTAGGCTAGTGTGTCGTCCCCCGGGTCTCTTTCCGGCGCCGACCATCCCACCCTGAAGCGCTGGGCTAATTGTTTCGTCCCTTTCGGGACTTTAGCGTCCATCCCGGCACAATTACTGCTCTTACGCCGTCGCGTGCGCCTCGGCCAACGCCTTCCGCACCGCCAGCAATTCCTTCAGCACTCCCCGAAGTTTGGTCGACTCCAGCGCATTCGCCCCATCCGACTTCGCTTCCCTCGGATTGTCATGGACCTCCATGAATACTCCATCCACCCCCGCCGCCACCGCCGCCCGCGAAAGCACCGGAATGAACTCAGGTTGTCCCCCGCTCACCGCCGGACCATCGCCATCCGACTGCGACGATGGCAACTGCACCGAATGTGTCGCGTCGAACACCACCGGCGCAAACTTCCGCATAATCGCCAGCGATCGCATGTCCACAACCAGATTGTTGTATCCGAAACTCGCCCCGCGCTCGGTCAGAAAAACCTGCGTATTGCCCGCATCACGGCATTTCTCCACCGCATGCCGCATATCCCATGGAGAAACAAATTGCCCCTTCTTGATATTCACGGGCCGCCCGCTCAACGCGGCTGCAACCACGAGATCGGTCTGCCGGCTGAGAAAGGCAGGAATCTGCAGCACGTCCGCGACTTCCGCAACCTTACCCACGTCCGCCGCCTCATGCACATCGGTCAGCACTGGCAGCTGTAGTTCGTTCTTGATCTTCTTCAGAATGCGCAGGCCTTCTTTGATCCCGGGCCCGCGAAAGCTCCGGATCGACGTCCGGTTCGCCTTGTCGTAACTCGCTTTAAAGATGAACGGAAAGCCCAGCGCCCGCGTGACGCCCTTGATGATCTCCGCCATCCGCATCGCGTGCTCTTCGCTCTCAATCACGCACGGCCCGGCGATCAGAAACAGATCGCCAGACCCGATGTGCACATCGCCGACTTGGAAAGAATTGATCATGTACAAGGAACACAGCCACCGATCTACGCGAATAATCACAAATACCAAGAATTGATCCGCGTAAATCCGTGAAATCCGCGGCGCTTTAGCCTCAGACTCTTGTCCGCTCCGGCCGGTGGAACATTTCCACCGCAGCCGTTTCCTTCTCCGCGCGCCGCTTCACGCCGTACTCATACGCTGCGCCGATAAACCGGCTGAACAACGGATGCGGCTCCAGCGGCTTCGACTTGAACTCGGGATGGAACTGGCACCCAATAAAATGTGGATGATCCGGCAATTCCACGATCTCCACATAAGTTCCATCCGGCGTCGACCCCGAAATCCGCAGCCCCGCGGCCGTCATCGGTTCTTCATACTCCCGGTTGAACTCATAACGGTGCCGGTGCCGCTCACTGATCTCCAGCTTCCCATAAATCGAGTGGGCGAGAGTACCAGGCTCAATCTTGCATGGCCACGCTCCCAGACGCATCGTCCCGCCTAGTTCTTCGACGCCACGCAACTCGCGCAGCTTGTAGATCACACGATGCGGCGTCGCCGGATCGAACTCGCTCGAATTCGCCTCCGCCAACCCCACCACGTTACGCGCAAACTCTATGCAAGCCGTCTGCATCCCCAGACAAATCCCAAAGTACGGAACCTTCTTCTCGCGCGCATACCGGATCGCCAGCAGCATCCCTTCGATTCCGCGTTTGCCAAATCCGCCGGGCACGAGAATCCCGTCATAGCCTTCGAGTTGTGCCTCGTAACCGTCGCCGTCCGCAGACTCCAGGCCCTCAGCTTCAATCCAGTTAATCTGCAACTTCAGGTTGTGAGCCAGCGACCCGTGCACCAACGCTTCCTTCAGCGACTTGTACGAATCTTCATACTCCACATACTTCCCGACGATCCCGATCGTAACCGTATCCTTCGGGTTGTAAACGCGATGGACAATGTCCTCCCACTTCGACAGGTCGCGATCCTTCGCTTCCAGGTGCAGATTCTTCAGCACCAGCGTGTCGACGCCCTCATTGGCGAACACCAGCGGCACTTCATAAATGGACGCCACATCCTTCGCCGTGATCACCGCCTCATCCGGCACGTTGCAGAACAGCGCGATTTTCGACTTGATGTCCTTCGCCAGGAACCGGTCGGTGCGGCACAGCAAAATATCGGGCTGAATTCCGATGCTGAGCAGTTCCTTAACCGAGTGCTGCGTCGGCTTCGTCTTCAATTCCTGCGCCGCCGCGATGAACGGAACCAGCGTCACGTGTACAAACAACGTGTGCTCGCGGCCCAACTCCTGCCGCATCTGCCGGATCGCTTCCATAAACGGCAGCGACTCGATGTCGCCCACCGTCCCGCCAATCTCCACGATGGCGACATCCACATCCTGCGCAACCTTCTTCATCGCGGCCTTGATTTCGTTCGTGACGTGCGGAATCACCTGCACCGTTTTGCCGAGATAGTCCCCCCGCCGCTCCTTGGCGATGATCTGCTCGTAGATTCGCCCGGTCGTCCAGTTGTTGTCGCGGGAAAGTTTGGCGTGCGTGAAGCGCTCGTAGTGGCCCAAGTCGAGATCCGTCTCTGCTCCGTCATCTGTCACGAAAACTTCGCCATGCTGAAACGGCGACATCGTCCCCGGATCCACGTTCAGGTACGGATCGAACTTCATGATGTTGACCTTCATCCCCCGGCTCTCCAGCAGGCAGCCGATGGACGCCGCGGCCAATCCCTTGCCAAGTGAAGACACAACTCCGCCCGTTACAAAGATGTACTTCGCTGGCATCTCTTCCTCGCTTTAAATTGTTTTTGAAAAATGGTGCAGGTGGGGTGCACGATCAATTATGCCAGAACTGCCCTGTGGAAAGAAACGGAAGAATTCCCCATCCCGTGATAAATTTGCGGCGTGCGCCAGTTCCTCACCATTATCGCGGCCCTTCTAGTCGTGGCGGCAGCCTCCGCTCAACGCACCGTCTCCTTTCCCACCGACGACGGAGGCCTTGTGTATGCCGACATTTACGGAGAAGGTGACCAAGCCGTCGTGCTCGCCCATGGCGGTCAGTTCGACAAAGAGAGCTGGAAGAAAGCAGGCGCAGGCAAGCTCGTCGCGGCAAAATTTCGAGTGTTAGCCCTCGACTTCCGCGGCTACGGCAAATCAAAAGGCCCCGGCGACGCCGACTCAATGGACGCTCCACTCTATAAGGACGTTCTGGCCGCCGTCCGTTATCTGCGAAAAGCTGGCGCGAAGAGCGTGTCGGTAGTCGGCGCCAGCATGGGAGGATGGGCCGCCGGCGACGCCTCCATCGCTTCGCGTCCGGGGGAGATCGATCGGCTGGTATTCCTCGGCTCGGCACCCAGCGGCCCCGCCGACAAGCTCAAGTGCCCCTCCCTGTTCATCGTGGCACGCGACGATTCGAGCGAAGATGGTCCGCGTCTCCCCGGCATCCGTGCACAATACGACAAGGCCCCCGAACCAAAGCAATTGATCATTCTGGATGGCTCAGCCCATGCCCAGTTTCTCTTCCAAACCGATCAAGCCGACCGAGTCATGAGCGAGATCGTCCGCTTCCTCTCCGCGAAGTAATCCCCAATGCCGGTGCACCATTTCTCGCGCGCTCTTTGCCCGAGGAGTGGGTAGTGTGCAGTTTGGCCTGTACACGATTTTGTCATCCTGAGCGTAGCCGTTTTTCAGGCGCAGCGAAGGATCTCCCGCTTAAGCGGCCCAACGCGTAAGCCAAACTGTTCCACTACCCACCTGTGCTCGCGTTGACTATCTGCACAAGGTCAGCGAGAATACTTAAGGCCGTCCGCAACGGACAGTCCGTAGTGTCCCCCAACAGTGGGCCTGTGGCGCAGCTGGGAGCGCGCTTCCATGGCATGGAAGAGGTCGTCGGTTCGATCCCGACCAGGTCCACCAAAATCTGCCCACCAGTTCTCTCAACTTAAACCCGATCCGCCGCTCTCTCCTCGCGCGTTCCTGTCCGCTTTCGTACCCGCGGTAACGTTGACGCGACTCGGGCGGAAAGGGACAATGGCGAATAAATTCGTACAGATTTAGCTTGGGTCCTCTTCAACGAGGCGAAAGGGGCGTTCATGCAACAGAAATTCAGCACACGTGTACTCGGAAGCCTGGCGTTCGTGATTCTTCTCGCTAGCTTCGCGGCAGCGCAGGGCGGTCAACTGGTGGCCGCGGAATACGGCGCAGGAGATCGCCGGGCGGACGTAACTCCGCAAGTGCGGTCCTTTATGCACGACGGAGTTCTCCAGTTCGATGTCACCGACCAGAACCTGGGCGTCGATCCCGCCTATCGCCACGTCAAGGAACTTTTCATCCGCATCCGCCATTGGGACGGAAAGGTTGAGGAATTCCGTTACGTCGAGCACACCCGCGTGAATCTCTTCCTCGATCCCGATGCCGGGTACGAGTGGCACGATCGCGGACTGCACATCATGCGCGCCTTCTATGGCGGGGCTGGGCACTTTGCCGATGTGACCGAGCTGTTGCGCAGTATGAAGCACGATGGCCAGCTGTTTGTGGTGGCCGATAACCGAAGTATGGGCGGTGATCCGGACCCCGCCGTACACAAGGTCCTCCGTGTTCTCTACTGGCATGACGGGCAGCGCCGTCAGGTCGTCATTCCCGAACACGCCGAATTGCGGCTGCCGTAGGCAGACTGCCAGACAATCGCACAGTACTAAGCCTGGCGCAAGAAGCAGGGCTCGGATTCCGTCTACATCCGAGCCCGCTCGTCTTTAACCCTTCGGAACCACAATCGCGGTGATGCTGTACCGCGGCACGACCACCGTAAAGGTGCCGCCCAGATTGTCGATTGGCCCTTCGGTGATGCCCTTGCCCTCCTCGATGGTTTGCTTCCCCCACTCGTAGCGCGTTCCCTTGGAGGCGTAGCTGTAGCCGTCCACCGTCACGGTCACGGTAATGTTCTGAACGGGGTCCTTATTCACGAACAGCAGCCCCAGGCCTCCATCGCGACGCTTCACCGCGTGCACACCCAGGGTTTCCATCGGCGTACTGGCAGCGACAAAGACATCGCCGGGCTTCGCCACCTGGTGAAACATCTTCAGTCCGAAATACGCCGGTTGAGGCTGGTTGTCGTTGCTCAGCAGTGTCGGGCTGGGGGCGTGGATCGGCGACCACTGCACCGTATAGACGCCCTTCTCCACCAGCATCGCCGTCGCATCCGCTGCATACAGCCCCGTCGTCGCGGGATTCTTGGCGGGAAGCCACTGCGCGATACCAAAGTTCGTGATCGCCAACTGCGGCGCGTGCCCGGCCGGACACAATTTCTTGTACTTCTCCGAGAGATCCTTGATCAGCAGACCATAGTCGTTGTTTAACGCCGACACGTTGAAATGCTTCTGGTTGTCCAGAGGATCCCTTCCAGTTCTCAGTAGATCGTCCTCGTCGATATTGATGTCGTAGTTCGGCGGTGCGCCTTTGCCCTCAAAGATTGAGATGGCGGCGAAATCCATGCTGGCGCAGGCAGCTTTGAGCACTCCAGCATTCCAGTTCTTCCCCATCGGATTCGGACTGTTGTCGCCCGATGTAGTGAGGGGCAGCGTCAGCGCAGCGCCCACCAAAATCGTAGGATCGACGGCCTTCATGGCCTTCGCAAACTCCACCACCGCCGCCCCGTATGCCTGCGGCCCCACCTTGCCGTTCTCGGAATGCTTGCCCCAATCTTTCGATGTGGGCACCGGCCCAAGATGCAGATCAGGCTCGGGAGAGCCGCTCTCCTTGTACCGACCGGCATTATCGGCATCGGAGCCGAGCGTGTGCGCCTGCCCATAAAAGCCGTTGTTCCAGGGTTCGTGGCCGACTGCCCACAAAAGAATGCCCATCGGGTCGGGATGCTTGATCCGTAGCGCGTTGAAGCCGTCGTCCGTAGCCAGCGGAGCGCTGGCGCGCATCGTCGCCCAATATCCCACCGTCTTCCAGTCGTTGCCCTTTGAATCCTTGCCGATGACCTGCGTGCTTTCGGGCTTCCCGTTGACATAAGCCACCCAGGCTGCCGCCTCCGCCGGTTCGCCACCACCGCTGCCATCCAGGTTGCTTCCGTAGTTCACGGTGATCAGCGCCGTTCCCAACTGATCGATCACCGGCACCGTCGCGGGAAGTTTCCTCTCGTTCGCGAACGCCGGCGCCCGATCGTTGGTGTACGGATTGATCACTGCGCCCGTGGACCAGTGATACAGAGCGTCGATTCCATTGTTGCCCGGGAACCGCAGGCTGGTAATCCCGATATCCTGAAGCAACTTTAAAGTCGGGGCGTCAAAAGCCTTGGGATCCCATCGGTCGCCAGCGGCGCCGATTGAGGTCGTGTACAACACCGCTTGCCCTTTCGCTGGCTCCACATGTGCGGTAGTCTTCAATTGCGCTCGCATCGGCGTGGTAACCAACATCATCCCCAGCAGCGCCATAAGAACGGATAAACGACGCAACCCCAACTCCAAAAACATAAGAGACTCTCCCAATGTCAGAAATACTTTCGAAAACACAAAACGATACGCCGCTGTAGGGACCATTGGAAAGAGAAATCAACGAGGGTGCTGGGCTCAGGCTGGAGGCAGAGTTGCGCGAGCCCCCGAAGGGTCCTCAACACGCCACCGAAACAGTGACCACACTCCCATTACAAAGATCGCGGTCAACACCAGAAATTCCGCGGGAAACCAGGATGGCCCCATCGTCGTAATGATGTTAGGGATCAGGAAAAACGAAACCGCACTCACCAGAATCAGCGTTCGCCTGGAATGGCCCTTTGTGAATGCGGTCGAATCTAGCTTCGAAGCGTCACGCGCATTCCACAACCACCGCAGCACTCGAACGCCAATCAGCAACATTGGAACCGTAATGGCAGCCAGATCATATTTCATGACTCGCGGATTTAGCAGCGCTGTCCCCACGAGTGCGATAGGAACCCACGCCTCACGCGGCAAATTCCTATCCCGCACGCGCCGGGCTAGAACCAGCAACAAAATCCCAATCACAACTGCACAAACCACGAACAGGATCGTGCTCGGCGTCGCGGTAGGCCGTCCCCGCCTCCACAAATACATCCCCAAAACACTCGCGGGACCGAATCCAAAGTCGTGCAGCCAGTCAAACACCAGCAGCAGGCTCGTCAGATATTCGTGGAACAACTCGGGCCACGCTCGCGCCTGCGCAGCAAAGATCAGCACACCGGCAACTGCGGTCACGCTCGAACGAACCCATTGCCGCGCGTCGATTAGAACCGGAAACGCCAGGAACACCAGAAATGGCGTCTTAAGAACGGATGCGATCAGCACGGCAACGTAGTACCAGGTCCACTGTCCCCGTTTCCAGCCAACAGTCGCGCCGAGCAGGATCCCGCCATACAGCAAGTACGCAACGTTGCCGCTCAAAATCACATCGTCGGTCACCAGCCCGGGAAAGAATACTACTGCCGGCAGCACAAACAGCAGCCAGCGGCGTTCGCGCTGGTCTGCCATCTGGAATCCCGCCCACAGCTGAATCGCCGCTCCCACTGCGACCGCTATCGCATAGAGCAGGCCCACGAGCGAGGCGGGAAATAGCGCCAGCCATCGCAGCAACGGCAACGTCAACGGAGAGTACACATAAACAAACGGACGCGGCTCCGCCGGATTCGTTGCCAGGCGTTGATGAAAGCCCTGCAACGCAACAATATCTTCTGCGTATGGATCGGAATTATGATGAACGGATTGGATGGCCTTCCAGTAGCCTTTGGCATCCCAGCCAACCGCACCGGTGTAGGCCATGGCAGCGAACGCAACGACCCCTGCCGCCCAGAACAAAGCGATCAAGCGTGACCGGGGAAACCATCCTGCGGTGAACCCCGGCAATCGATCCGGGATGCCTCCGCGCTGATCGTTCATGCAACCATGCAATTACACTCGAGGAGAATTGTCCAGTGCCTTCTCGTACCCGCTTTCCTCACCCGCTCTCAATCCTCCAGGTCATCCGGATCAAAAGCCGGTGCGTCGGCGGGCCGCTCAGGACAGGTGCGCTCCGACAATATCAACGGCGGCAGCGGCGTCTGCGAATAGTTGAGCGCATCCTGCATATCATTGGCGAGCTTGTCTGCTCCGCCCAGGCTCGGGAACTTAAAGGTTTCTTCCATGAACCGCAGCACGCTCGCAAATTCGATTTCGGTGTGATATACGCCCTGCACCGCCCACGGGCTGATGATCAGAAACGGCACTCGAATCCCCAGTCCGAATTGATCCCGGTAAGGAGGCGGAACGTGGTCGTAAAGCCCGCCAAAATCATCCCATGTCAGAATAATGACGGTGTTCGCCCATTGCGACGCAGGCCCCTGCATCACCGCGTTAATCTGCTGCACCGTCCAGTTCTCACCGATGCAAGCGCTGTCGGGTGGATGATCCGTGTCGATGCTCGGCGGCGTAACAAAGCTCAACGCTGGCAAGTTTCCGGCCAGCGCGTCCGGAATGAAGTTCGCCTCGTCGACCACCTTCGTCGTCCAATCACTGCCATAAAAAATAGAACTAAAGCTGCGAAACGGATTGTAGATATAGCCGCTCTCCGTCGACAGCATCGTGTACGCCTTCCACGACACTCCCGCCGCGTCGGCCAGGTCGCCGATCGTCGTTGCACTGAAGCACGGAAATTCCGCCGCTACTGTCTCATTCGTTTGCATGAACGGCACGGTCGTGCCAGCAATGGCATCACATCCCCACTGGGCAGGCTGCGTACTGCGCGGATTATCCAAGACGCTCTGCGCGCTGCCCGAAACCATCGCCAGATGCGCAGGATACGATCCTGACGAGACGCTGCTGAATGCCGCGTCCGCCAATCCGTAGTTCTGCGCATAAGACCAATAGTTCGGAATGTCCGACTGGTACAACTGATCCATGCACGCCATGTCCCCGTTGACCGAGCAGGTGAGCTCCAGGTCGAAGCGGTCCATACGGCCGCCATCAATGTTGCCGTGATTGTCGGTCCATTCGTGCCCCATATCGTGCTTCGGCGGATCGGGAAGGTGGCCCAGCGTCACCACTTGCCCCGTGCTGATCTTCCCCGACGTGGCGCCATTCGCTCCGGGAAACGTTCCGAAGTATGAATCGAAGCTGCGGTTCTCTTTGACGATGTAGACAATGTGCTCGATCTTGCCGAACGACGCTGTGCTGGGCTTCACTTTGATGAATGGCGTGAATTTATTCCACACCGTTCCATAGCCCTTATACCCGGTATACGTCGCCTTGATGAGCGCCGATCCCGCGCCCTTCATGGTCACCAATCCTGTGGCGCTGACCGTCGCAATCGACGACTGGATACTCGACCAAGTTGCCTTACTGGTGAAATCAGTAACGGTTCCATCCGAATAGTAGCCGTAGGCGTGCATCTGAACCTTCTGCCCCGGGGACAACAGAACCTCTGGTGGAGTAATGATGATGATTTCAATGCGGTTCGTTATCGCGAACAGCTGGGCTGAAAGCGCCAGCAAAATAAGAACATGTCTCATTCACGTCACCTTCGCCGCGAAAGTCTGAGGGAACCCCAACCGGAAGTCAAGGCGGAAAACGATTTTCAGCCCGCGAATATTCCGCTGCAGTCGGACTATGCAGGATCTTGCAGGAAAATGATGCAAGAACTTGCATGATTGCCGAGTCCTCGCGCATTCTCTCTCAAATTCTCATGCACTTCGAATCTTGAAGATTGCCTGGATTTGATTTTGCGGTTTACACGTCAACCGTGGATGTCGTAAGCTCGTCCAGCTTTCGCGCGGATTCTCCCAGTCAGCTGTGCCCTGCAGTCCCCGGAAGCCTAAAGGAAATTCAAGTCATGCCACTTCATCCACAGCATTTCTGCGCGCGCGTTATTCTTGCGCTTTGCTTTTTGTCTTTGGTCGCGTCTCTGTCGACCGCCCAGACCGCCATTACGACCTATCATGTAGACAACAACCGCACCGGTTGGAACTCCCACGAGACCGTGCTCACTCCGGCGAACGTCGCCAGTTCTTCCTTTGGACTCTTGAAAGGAATCCCGCTCGACGATCAGGTCGACGGTCAGCCGCTGTTCGTTCCCGCCGTGGCTATCACCGCCGGAACTCATCAGGGCAAACACGACGTTGTATACGTAGCCACCGAAGGCAACACCATCTACGCCATCGATGCTGAAGCTGGCACCGTGCTCCTCAAACCGAACTTTGGCAAGCCCGTCGGCTATCCCCTCGGTTGCACCAACAACGGACCGAACGTGGGCATCAACTCGACTCCTGTCATCGACCTGACAAGCAACACCCTTTATGTCGTGATCTACACGCAGGATTCCACAGGCCCCGCCTACCGCATTCACGCTCTCGACCTTGGCAGCCTGACCGACAAGGTCACTCCACAGCTGGTCGTGGCGTCGCACACCTTAACCGACGGCACCACCTTCAACTTCAACGCCACTTACCAGCGCCAGCGCCCTGGACTGCTTCTTGCCAACAGCACCGTCTACGCCGGATTCGGCAGCTTCTGCGACTTTGCCGCCAACGTTTCCCGCGGCTGGCTGCTCGGTTGGTCCACCGGTTCGCTGACTCCGCTCCCCTCCAATCAGGTGTTCGACACGCAAGCCACTTCGAGAGACAACTTCTTCCTTTCTTCTATCTGGATGTCCGGCTACGGCCTCGCCACTGACGACTCGGGCAACGTCCTCTTCGTCACCGGAAACTCCGATTACTCCGGCACTACCTACGACGGCGTCAGCAACATTCAGGAAAGCGTTGTGAAAGTGTCGTCGAATCTGTCCACCGTCCTCGACCTCTTCACCCCCATGAATCAAGCCAGCCTCGATCAGTCCGACAGTGACTTCGGTTCCGGCGGAGTAATGGTTCTCCCCGATCAGCCTGGTTCCACGCCGCATATGGCGGTCGCCGCTGGCAAAGCCGGCAGCCTTTTCCTGATGGATGAAGACAGCCTCGGCGGATACTCCACCACCAAAAACAACGTCCTCGGAACCTATAGCATCGGTGGATGCTGGTGCGGCCAGTCCTACTTCGTCGATCCCTCCGACGGCGCCGGCCGCGTCGTCGCCAGCGGCGGACAGTCCATTCAGGTCTACAAAGTCCAGACCTCGCCCAGCCCCGCTTTGATCAAGGTCGCGTCGTCTATTGCTCTTTCCGGCGGCATACAGTTCCCAGGCTTTTTCACCAGCATCTCGTCCAACGGAACGGCCAACCCCATCATCTGGACGCTGTCCCACCCAACCGGAGCAACTGGCAACCCCATCTTTCTCTACGCGTTTAATCCCAAAGTGCTGAACAAAGGCAATATGAAGGGACTTTTCCGGGCTCGGGCCGGCAGTTGGCCCAACACCGGAGGCAACTCCAACCTGGTTCCTGTCGTCGCCAATGGTGAAGTCTTCGTAGCCAGCCACGCGCAACTGAAGATCTTCGGCATCAAACCCGCACAGAAGAAGTAGGTCGTCGCGGCGCTGAGTCGCTAAAACGACTCACGTGGGGACGGCCGCCTCGGCCGTCCGGCGAACCCGGATGCCCTGGGGATAATAGCGGCGCAATTCCGCAGAGTGCTACGCTGGAGAAGTGAAGTTCCCAATCATCAAACAACTCATGTGGAGACAGCCGCCTCGGCCGTCCCGCGAGCGCGAAGCGCGGCGGAGGCACTCATGCTCTGCCCAATTCGCGGCGGTTTGCGTATTCGTCTTCGTAGCCGCGAACCTCCCCGCTTCCGCCGCCACCTGGACCATCAATGCCCAACCCACGCGCATGGTCAACGGCGCTCCAATCCTGTTTCAAGTGAAGCCTCCCACCAAACTCGAATCCCTGGCTGGCACTTGGCTCACGCACCCACTCACTTTCAGTTACGACGAGTCCACAAAGACCTGGTTCGCCTTGGCTGGCGTGGGCTTCGATACCGCTCCGGGGAAATACCCGCTCGTACTAACGGCTCAGCCCGCATCCGGAAAAACTCCGCTTACGTTCACGCGCGCTTTCGCCGTCGCCCACTTCCAGTACCCGCAGATTAAGGTGGAACTCACTGTCGAAAAGAAATTCACCGAGCCCAGTCCTGAGCAGCAAGAGCAAATCGCCGAGAGCGTAAAGATCAAGCAGGAATATCTTAGTCGCATGACCTCAGACCGCGAATGGGACGGCAACTTCGCCGCCCCCGCCGATGCCGCCATCTCCGACGTCTACGGCTCGCAACGCATCTTCAACGGCAAAGCCCAGCGCGAGCACCAGGGACTCGATTTCCGCGTCCCCACCGGAACCCCGGTTGCCGCCATGAATTCAGGCACTGTGCTTCTCGCGCGTTTCCTGTACTTCGAAGGCAACTGCGTCGTCATCGATCACGGCCAGGGCCTGCTCACTCTGTACTTCCACCTCTCCGAATTCAAAGTGAAGGAAGGAGACCAGGTGAAGCGCGGACAGATCGTCGGCCTCAGCGGAGGCACCGGACGCGCCACCGGCCCTCACCTCCACGTCGCCGTCCGCTGGCAAGGCACCTACGTCGACCCCGCCCGCCTGATGCAACTGCTGTTGCCCTGAATGAAGTTGGTACTGTGCTTATGTGGGACCGGGTCTCTGACCCGGTCAGGCCGCGGAGCGGCCCCACGGCCACCGATCCTACGCCGAAAACTTACTTCTGCCCCGCAACACATCCTGCAACGTCTCTTTCAATCCCAAGTTCCGGATCAACCGGTGCAGGTAATTCGGATGCACTCCCAGAATCCCTGCCGCCTCCACATAATTTCCCCGCGTCTGCTCCACGGCGTCGACAATCAACTGCTTCTTCAATTCTTTCACGCTCGCGTGATACTTCCCCTCATGCATTTCCGCCGGCGATTCCTGCTCCAGCAACGATTCCGGCAAGTCTTCGAGCAGTACTGAGTCCGACGATCCCATCACCAGCGCGCGCTCAATGGCGTTCTCCAACTCGCGCACGTTCCCCGGCCACTCATAATTCACCAGGGCAGCCATCGCCTCGCGCGACACCGGTTTCGGCTTCACCTTGCTCCGCTTCGCATACTTCTGCACAAAATGCCGGGTCAACATCGGAATATCGTCCCTGTGCTCGCGCAGCGAAGGCATCATCAGCCTCACTACCGCCAGCCGGTAATACAAATCCTGCCGGAACCCTCCCTTCCGCACCGATTCATCCAAATCGCGATTCGTGGCAGCAATCAACCGGACGTCAACCTTGATGGTGTGGGTCCCGCCTACCCGTTCAAACTCCCGTTCCTGCAGCACCCGCAACAGTTTCACCTGCAGCGCCGGAGCCAACTCCCCGATCTCATCCAGAAACACAACACCCCCATCGGCGGACTCCAGCCTTCCCTTCTTCAGCAACGCCGCACCCGTGAAGGCGCCGCGCTCGTGCCCGAACAAATCGCTTTCCAGCAGCGTCTCGGGAATGGCCGCGCAGTTAATCGCGACAAAAGGCTTGTCTGCCCTGTGGCTGTTGCGATGCAGCGCGCGGGCCGCCAACTCCTTACCCGTGCCGCTCTCGCCTTCGATCAGAACCGTCGATTCCGCGGGAGCGACTCGCGCCAGAAACTGGAAGATCTCCCTCATCCGCACGCTTTCGCCCACCAGACTCTGTTCCTGCCGAACCTCTGTCGTGAGCCGCTGATTCTCCTGCTCCAGCCACTGCAAGCGCCGGGCATTGTCCAGCGCAACCGCGGAGATCCCTGCGATCGCCGCCATCAATTGCAGATGATCTTCCTGAAACCGGTTCGCCGTGCCGGTGTTGTCGAGGTATATGCACCCGATCACCCTCTGAAACACCGTCAGTGGGACGCACACCAGCGATCGCACGTCCGACGCCACCAGGCTCTCGACATCGCGCAGCGGCCCACTCGCCGCCACGTCCACTCCCAGAATCGCGACGTTCTCCGTCATCACCTGGCGCGCAATGGTCCGGCTCACGCGTACCAGTTGCGGCTGCCCCGCCTGCCGCGTGCGCGCGTACAGGCAGTTGAACTCGAGTCCCGGGCCCTCCGCCAGCAGAATCGCCCCCCGCCCCGCCGGCACCACGTCAAAAATCAGATCCAGCAACTGCGCCTGCAACTCCTCCAACCCGCGAATCGCGTGCACAACCCGGCTGATCTTCAGCAACGCATTCAGATTGCGTGCTACCTGCGACGTGGCCGGCAACTCCTTCAACAGCCGGTCCGGATGCAGGTACATCACTTCTTTGGGATGAATAAACCTGGTTTCAGCCGTGGGATGGCTGTCGTCGAACTCAACCCGGCTGCTCGGAACAGCCTGGTCTTCATCTTCCACCAGAAACAAGAACACCGAGTCTCCGGTCGCAATCTCGTCCCCGTGCCGCAGCCACTGTTCCTTCACTGCCAGACCGTTCACCAGCGTGCCATTGCGGCTGTCGAGGTCCCTGATCTGAAAACGCCCATCTTCTTCTCGCCGTAGCAGGCAATGCTTGCGCGACACCGACGTATCGGCCATCGCCACCGCGTTCGTCGGATCGCGGCCGAGAGTGGCTTCCCCATCAGGTAACGGAATGGTCGAGTCTTTTTGAGGGCCGGCTATCACCAAGAGTCTAGGACGCAATCAGGGTCTCCCATTCCGCGCAGAACTTCTTACCACAGTGTGGCCCGAAATGCATGCCTGGCGTGCTGGCGTTCCAATATCCGAACGGTTAGCAACCCTATCCGATCGGATAGGGTTTTCCCGAATCCATGGCGTCGTATCACAGTGCTACCCGTCAGCCGGGAATTGAATTAACCAACTATAAACACAATGGTTATGCCGCGCCAGCGGCATCGGAAAGGGGGCGCCGCAGAAATTGGAACTCCGCATGCAACAGGAAAAGCGCGAATTCTCGGCAAAAAGCGACGGGGGAAGCGCTTTCAGCAGCACTCGCCGAGGTCGCCGGTCAGAGGCTCGGGGGACCCCCTCATCGAGCTTCTGACCTTTTTCTTTTCCCCGGCAGAAGCCCAAACAATATTGTCATGCTGAGCGAGGATTGAGCTTCACTTTGCGAAGCTCAACCGCAGTCGAAGCATCCCTACCTGGGCACTGATCCAAAAGGAAAACGAAATCTCTTTTACCCCGCACGGCTAGCCTCGGGCTGTTCCGCCAGCACCGCAATCCCATCCCGATAGCTCACCGTCCGCCCAGAAATCGCCGGCACTCTCTCTCCCGGCACCAGAATCCCCACCAGATTCAGCGGATCCGCCGCCGACAGCGTCATCGTCTCCCCGCTCAACGGCAAGCCTCGCATTCCGCGCACCGACTCCACCGCAACCGGCAGCGCGAACTGCTCGCCCAGGAACCCATCGACAAACCGCCCTCCACGAATCTCCCCCCGATCCTCCAGCCGACGGTATCCCATCAGCAACTCGCGCCACGGAGGCAAATTCGATTCCCGCGCCAGCAAATCGCGGATCACAATTCCATAGCGCCGCAACAGCATCCAGCAAGCGGCCTCGACTGCACGCGGTCTCT
>CAVPVE010000013.1:0-28540 GCA_963709025.1 uncultured Acidobacteriaceae bacterium | reverse complement strand
GCCCGGTTATTGTCTTCGTAGAGCGGAGTGTGATCCTCGAAGCCAAGGCCGACGTTGACCGTCAGAGTGTTCGTCGCGCGCCAATCATCTTGAACGTACAGTCCGAAAACATTCCCTCTGAGCTGAGCGGGGTTACTGACTACGCCGCCGGTGTCGCGCAACGAAGATCCGCCCCCCCCAACGACGTTTCCAAGGTAGAAATCCGCCAGTCCCGAACCGGTTGCAGTACCGATCGTCAGGAAGCCAAGCGCTCCGTTGTTGCCTTGATAGATGTAGTCTTGGCGTTCTCGCGCAAACTGGAAGCCAGACTTGATCTGGTGGCGGCCGTGCGTGAAGATCACGTTGTCTTCAAACTGAATCTGCGTGGAGTGGAAGACCTGAATCAGGTTCCGCAATCCCAGACTCGGAGCAGCGCCTCCGCCTGCGCCGGTTATGTCCATTTCTACCAGCCCCGGCGCCTGCAGGTTGCCGCCGGAAATGCCGAGAGATTCGCTGATATTCCCGAGCGAAGAGGTTGGGGTTTGGCGCTGATCGTAGCGTACGGCATTGAAGCCCACACGAGCTTCGTTCAGTAGATTCGTCGAGAGGGCGTGTTGCCAGTTGACAACTGCATTCCGGACCGGTTCGTCGCTCCCCTGACCCGCGCCGCTGGTACAGAAAACGCAACCTGTGAAGGCAGGATTATTGAGGTCCATTTGAGACCAACGTCCGAAGAGGTGATCCTTCTGCGAGATGTTGTAATCGATCTTCAGGTCTCCCTGGTTATTGTTCAGGTCATTTCCTGAGTTGTAGAAAATGTTATTTCCGTTGAGTGAATCGAGGGAGGGCAGAGGATAGTGCGCCGTATCCTTAAACAAGTTCGTGGCTACCGTACTCGCGATGAGAGTTGTGTTCGCGAAGTTATTGAAAGGGATGACGGCATTCGTGGTCGGATTCACCAGCTGAGTGGTTCCCGATCCTCCGGTGCAAGTCCCGGCAACGTTGAACGTCCCTCCGAAACTTGTGCACAGCTGCCCGAAATCCCCAGTGCGTGCCTGCGCGGTTAGGACCTGGGCGCCGGTAGCGCCGGCATTGACCGTGCGCTGGCCCTGATAGTCGGCGAAAAAGAACAGCTTGTTCTTGATGATTGGCCCGCCGATCGTGCCACCGAACTGGTTGTAGCGAAATTCCGGCTTATTTTGTACGCCTTGCGCGTTGTATCCAAGAACACCGTTGTTAACGCCCTGGGTCCAGCCCGCGGATGCCTTGTTGGCATTGAGCGCATCGTTGCGGAAGAACTCGTAAAGGTCACCGTGAAAATTGTTGGTGCCCGATTTGACGCTAACGCTCACGACCCCACCTTGATAGTTGCCGAACTCGGCGGAGGCATTCTGCGTGATCAGGTTGAATTCCTGAACGGCATCGATGCCAGGCGTGTAGCCCACTTCGTTGTTCTTGTCCTCGCTGTTGAGGATGCCGTCGATCAAATACTCGTTGGCCTGCTCGCGGTTGCCGTTAATGTACGGCCGGCCGGAATTCGTCATGCTTTGCACCTGGCGCATTCCATCCGGGTCGACGTTCGTCACTCCGGGCGCCAAGAGCGTCAATTGCAGGTAGTTGCGGGACGCCAGCGGCAAGCTGACGTTGGTATTGGCGTCGATCAGCGTGCTGACCTCGGTGGATTGCGTCTGAAGAATCGGCGCGGCGCCGGTCACTTCGACCGTCTCGCTGACTTTGCCAACCTTCATCTGCACGTCAACGCGAGCCGTTTGGTTGAGTACCAGCACGAATGGCGGATAGACGGCTGTCTGAAAGCCCGTGGCCGACACCTTCACCTGGTAAGTCCCTACAGGCAGGCGCGTGACGTTGTAGACTCCGGCATCGGACGTCGTCGCGTTCCACACTGTGCCTTGGTCTGTATTCTGAACCGTCACAGCAGCGCCATTCAGCGGCGCACCGCTGGGGTCCGTTACCGTACCAACGACGCCAGCCGTCACTTCCTGGCTCCATGCGGGCGTCAGAAACGCCGCGAACACTGTTAGGGTCAGCAGAACCAGCATTCCCCAAGTCAATTTCTTCATCGCACAACCTCCTGAGAGCAACTCGCCAAACAGAACGCAGCAAACTGCGTCTAGTACAATCCGACTATGCTATATAGCACATCGGTGATCGTGGTCAAGAAGAAAATGCTCAATTTTTTGATTTTTCCCGAAAACCTCTTCCCCAGGTGCTCTATATCACCCAAAAACGAACTGTATGGACCGTTTTGGGAGCGATGTTTCGTTAGGTAAAAGGGAAGTTGTGGAAAACTTGTGATTATCGTCACAAATCCACTCTTCCGGCGACACCTTCGCGCTCGAACGCCGGCGCCGCTTGATCGAGAAAATCGATCTGCTCTATAGCAAAAACACCTCCCGAAAGTAGACATTATCTGCCCTTCGGCGCACTTTGGGCTTTACAGCAAGGCCGAATTGAGCTATATAGCACAAAGAAGGGCATATATTTTCAATGGATTGCCCGATAAGATCCTTGGTCGCGGCAGTGCAATCTTTCGGCCGGAAAGTTATTTCATGTCGGGAAATCATCGCAACGGGACACCGGTTTACAAGCGAATCCAGAACGCTATCCGGAAGCGGATCGAGTCCGCGGAACTGAAGCCTGGTGACGCGGTCGCCTCGGAACGCGAACTGGCCAGGACCCACAAGGTCAGCCTGATGACCGCGCGCCATGCCCTGGCTGGTCTGGAGCGCGAGGGCGTGGTCGAGCGCCGGCGCGGTGCGGGCACGTTCGTCGCCGCCCCCAAAATTCACTTCAACAAGCTGATGAGTTACTCGGAACACATGTCGAGCCGCGGGCTGGCTCCGCGGTCCCGGGTGCTCGTAGCCAAGATTATCGAGCAAGAGGCGGAAGTCGCAGCCCGGCTTGGATTGCCTGCGACCAGCGCTCTGGTCAAGATCGAGCGCCTCCGGCAAACCGGCGATGAGCCGTTCGCCCTGGAGACCTGCTATCTTCCGGCCGGTGATTTTGGCGACTTGATAGATGCCCCGCTGGGGCGGGTTTCCCTGTTTGCCACCTTGGAGCATGACTATGGCGTGGAACTCGCGTACGCGGATGAGGAAGTCGATGCCACCGCCGCCGAGGCCAACGTTGCGGAATTGCTGGGCGTTCCGCGCGGAGCTTCAGTGCTGCGCATTCGCCAGGTGATTTACTCAGCCAAGGGAAAAGCCACCATCTATGGCGTAGGCTTCTACCGCTCAGAGCGCCACACACTTTTCATCCGGCGCTTTCGCTAGTCCCGCCCCTGCCTTTCATGATTCCGCCGGTCAAGACATTGGATCGGGCCGGCTCGTCATCGCCAGAAATACATCGAAGACAAAAAGTCCGATGGCGATGTCGTTGAAGAGCGTGGCCTGGGGCAGGGTTGGCCAAAGCTGGTTGGCAGCCCAAAACAGAAACGCGCACGCCAGAAGAATAGCCTTGAGCAGTTCCGAGCGCGACGGCCGGCGCACCGCCTCGTAAATCAGACAGACCCCCGCGATCATCGCGAGCGGAAGCGCTGCCAGGAAATTATGCCCCTTCGGTGGAAACAGCCCCGGAAATAGATCCCAAACCAGAAGTACGCCAACGCTGATCAGCGTCATCACACACAGGACTACAGGCAGGGATCGGCGATCCCGGGTGAGGATAGACATAAAGGACCCCTGACGAATCGAGTATTCCTCAGACACGGCACTAGTAAGGAGCCGTGACCACAGCATCCTCAGGGTAGCCCGGCATGCCAAATTCGGGAACGTCCAGGCCCACTTCTTCCGATTCTTCGGCCACGCGCATGCTCTTTACCTTGTTCACAATTCCGAACACCGCGTAGGTCGCGCCGAATGCCCAGATCGCGTACAGAGTTGCTCCCATGAGCTGGCACCAGAACTGCTTTGTGTCGCCGTGGATCAGTCCAGTTACGCCTTGACCCGCGCGTCCCAGATAGCTGGCCGCGCCGACGCCATTCCATCCAGATCCGTAAGTGCCGTCCGCGAAAATGCCCACACAGACAGCGCCCAACCAGCCGCAATAGCCGTGAACCGAGATTGCACCGCACGGATCATCGATCTTCAGCATCCGTTCGTTGAACAAGACACCCCCGCAGACCAGGGAGCCGGCCAATACGCCGATGATGACCGACGAAGTAGGGGAGACAAAAGCGCAGGGAGCAGTGATCGCGACCAATCCAGCTAGCATCCCGTTACACGCCATCGTGATATCGGGCTTGCCGAACAGGAAATACCATATGAGCATCGCCGCAGCCGAGCCCGCCACCGCCGCAAGATTCGTGTTTACTGCGACTACCGATATGCGAAAGTCTGTCGCGCCCAGCGTCGAGCCGGGATTGAATCCCATCCACCCGAAAAGCAAGATGAATGTGCCGGTCACAACGTACACAACATTATGAGCAGGGAAGACGCGGATCTTTCCGCCGGGGCCAAACTTCCCCAGACGAGGCCCGAGAATGATCGCCAGGGCCATGGCGCAGAATCCGCCAACGGCGTGCACGACCGTGGATCCGGCGAAGTCGACGTAACCGTGGCCCAGATTCATGGTCGATCCCAGCTGAGACATCCAGCCGCCGCCCCACGTCCAGCAACCGGAAATTGGATAAAGGATCGCGCCGACGAAGAGTTCGCACAACAGAAACGCCCAGAAGCTGATGCGTTCGCAAATAGCGCCCACAATGATGTACCCGGCGGTCTCCATGAACACGACTTCAAACAGTGTCAGGCAATTGCTGCCGGCATCGTAAGCCGGACCGACCAGGAAGAAGCCCTTCCCTCCGACGAATCCCCATTGCCCGCTGCCAATCAGGAAATGATTCAGAGTCGGGACGCCGCCTAAATTCGCCGGCGCCGCGTTAACCGCGACTGCTCCAAACTGGAATGCATATCCCACCGCGTAGTAGGCAAGAAAAGCGAAGACGTACGCCGCGAAGTTCAGCATCATCAGATGCGCGGCATTCTTTTTTCGCACCAGCCCGCAGGTGAGCAGCGCGAAGCCTGCCTGCATAAACAGGACGAGATAGCCCGTGTTCAAGGTCCAGGCCATGTTGGTTGCGATGCGAACGTGGCCCACGCTGTCGGCCAGCTTAACCGCCAGAGGTTCCTTGGCCGCTTGGGCCTGATAGTCGTCGAAGGCCTTCTTGTTCTGGGCGTAGTCGGGAGCTGTCTTATCGGTCGGTTCGACCGGGACGAAGGGATTTCCGGCGGCGTCGACGGCGGCTGATCGGTCCCCGGTTGCCGTGCCTGCCGGGTCCGGTTTGGGCCCGTCGTCCGCAAAACTCATAGCGGATAATCCGGCCAACAGTCCTGCGCCCAGAAGGATTGTGGCGCTGGCGGTCCCGAACGACCGGCGCAGAGTGCGCCTGCCTGCTTGCATCATCATCTTCGCGTGCTCCTCATTATGAAGCTGCACAATTTTCAAGTGGGAACGCCCAAGGTCCTGCGGCGCGGACACCCCCCCGGCGCCGCGCCGACGACCCCTCACAGCGTGTTCGTCAGAATCAATCCGAGGACGATAAATGCGCCGTTTCACTCAGTCCAATACAAATTTCTTATAGCAACCATCAAGAAAAGTTCCGCCCAGATTGCCGGCAAACGGCCGTAAGTGCGCAGGTTCAGTGGGTTTGGGGACGTGACCAAGATCACTGGTCAGCGCGGTGACAATCACTGTCTGCTTTAGCGTACGTGGCTAGCCTTGATCAGGGATCTCCCGCGGATTTCGCCTCTTGCTGTCCGCTCAGCCAACTTGGGATCTCCGGGTCCAACCATGCCTCGAAAACTCGGTCCCAAGCTGATTCTCTCGCTCACCATCCTGATCGTCGCGATCAGCGGAGTCAGTGGCTACCTCAATTTCCGCACCCAGAAGAAGCAACTCGAAGGCACCATGATCCTTGGTGCGGATCAACTCTCGCGCAGCATTACCGGCGCGACCTGGCACGCCATGCTGGACGACGATCGCAAGGCCGCGTACGAGATCATGCGCGTGATTGCCGACAAGCAAGGCATCGATCGCATCCGGATGTTCAATCGTGAAGGACGGCTGGTGTTCTCGACCGATGGGAAAGAGCAGCCCGGCGTGACCAGCCTGTCCAATGAAGTCTGCGCCAGTTGTCATACGCAGGGCCCGATTCGCCACCGTCCGGTCGAGGATTCTCGCGTACGCTATGCCACTTCTCCGGATGGCGTGAAGACCATCAACATGGTGGCGCCCATCTACAACGAGCCTTCGTGCAGCAACGCCAGCTGCCACGCGCACCGCGCCGAGACCAAGGTCCTCGGAGTTGTCGATGTCGCGTTGCGTCTCGATCCCGTGCAGAAACAAACGAGGGCCATCACACTTCAAACGGTCATTCTGACGGCGCTCGAAGTGGCGATTGGCGCGGCATTCGTCATTCTGTTCACCAAACGCTTTGTCGCGACTCCGATTCAGCAACTGATCGGCGGAACGAAGGCCGTCAGCGAGATGGAGTTGGACCGGCCCATCAAGATTACCCGCCGCAGTCAGGAAATCGACGAATTGGTGGACTCGTTCAACAAGATGCGCGAGCGCCTGAAACTCGCGGTCGATGATCTGAACGACATGCAGCAGACGCTCGAGAGCAAAGTCGACGAGCGCACTCGCCAGTTGCAGGTTGCCCAGCGCAAGCTCGTCCAATCTGACCGTCTGGCTACGCTCGGGCAACTCGCCGCCAGTGTGGCGCACGAGATCAACAATCCCGTCTCTGGCGTGCTCAATCTCTCCATGCTGCTGGAGCGCCTGATGGCCAAAGGCGAATACCCCCCAGGCCGCGAGGCCGAATTTCGCAAATACCTCAGCCTGATTTCGACGGAAACCGCTCGTGTCGGGCGCATTGTTTCGGACCTGTTGGCATTCTCGCGGCGTTCCAAGCCGCAGCGCGCCCCCGCGGACTTGAACAAACTCGTGCGCACCACGCTGGGCTTGGCGGACCACAAACTAAAACTCATCAGCGCCGAAGTTGTTCTGGAGCTTCAAGACAATCTGCCACTCGTCGAATGCGACTCCTCCCAGATCCAACAGGTGATTCTGAATCTGGTCCTGAACGGCGCACAAGCCATGCAGCCCCGCGGGGGCGGCAAACTCACCATCCGTACCCGCGAGTTGGCAGATCAGACGGTTGAACTCTGCGTTCAAGACACCGGCGAAGGCATTGCCCCCGAGAACCTCTCTAAGATCTTCGATCCATTCTTCACGACGAAACCGGAAGGCAAAGGAGTGGGCCTCGGCTTGGCGGTGCTGTACGGCATCGTGAAAGCCCATGAAGGTGAGGTCGAGGTCACGAGCCAGCGCAACGAGGGCACGACCTTTACGGTCACTCTCCCGCTCAAGTCGCAAAACAGCACTCCGGAATCGCGGGAAGTGCAGGTGCATGCGGTGTGAATGGACTCTATCTTGTGGCGATCGGGAATGTACCGGCGAAGGCCCTCGACTGGGTCGAAACTGCGACCGCCGAATGGTTCCCGCTTCCCATCCGGCGCCTGCCTCCCTTGCCGATTCCGCCGGGTGCCTATGATGCCAAGCGAGGGCAGTACCAGTCAGTAGAGATTATGAAGATGCTGGCCCAACACACGCCGCGCGATGCTTCGCGAGTGCTGGGCGTAACGGATGTGGATCTGGCAATTCCGATGTTGAGCTTCTTGTTCGGGCAAGCGCAGTTCGACGGCCCGATCGCCGTGGTTTCGCTTTGCCGCTTACATCAGGAGTTCTATGGGCTCCCCGCGGAAGAGAGCCTGCTCCGGGAACGCACCGCCAAAGAAGTACTCCACGAACTGGGACACACGTTCGGACTCGTCCATTGTTCGGAGCCGACATGTGCTATGAGCCTGGCCACACATATCGAGTTGGTCGATGCCAAGGCAGAACAGTACTGCGTGCGCTGTGGAATGCGCTTAGTAGAGAGATTTACTTCGAAAGAGGCAACCGTATGAAGAAAAACTGGCCGATCCTGGTCGTGGACGACGAAGACGTCATGTGTGAATCGATGGGCGCTTGGTTGCGGGAGGACGGCTATCACGTCGACACAGCCCCCGACGGCAAGAAGGCCGTCGAACTCGCCAAGTGCATGGACTACGCCATCTGCTTCGTCGACTTGAAAATGCCCGGCGGCATGGATGGCATTGAAACCATGATGGAGATTCACCGCGTGCGGCCGGAGGCCTCGATCATCATTATCACCGCCTACGCGACCGTCGACACCGCCATCCAGGCCATGAAAGAAGGCGCGCAGGAATATATCGTGAAGCCCTGCAATCCGCAGGAGATCTCGATGCTGGTCTCGCGCATCCTCAAGCTGAAGAAGCTGCAGAGCGAAAATGCGATTCTGCGCAAGAAGCTGAACCGGCAATATCGCCATTACGACATCATCACCAAGAATCCGCGCATGGACGAGATTCTCGCTTTGACCAAGGAAGTGGCGGACCTGCGGAGCACGGTGCTGATTCGAGGCGAAAGCGGTACGGGCAAGGAACTGGTGGCACGCGCTGTCCATTTCTCCGGCAATCGCGCCGAGAAACCCTTCATTGTCGTAAGCTGCGCTGCACTGACTGAAACCTTGCTCGAGAGTGAGTTGTTTGGCTACGAGAAGGGCGCGTTCACCGGCGCCGCCGCACAAACTAAAGGAAAGTTCGAAATGGCAAACGGAGGCACGATCTTCCTCGACGAAATCGGAGACATCTCTCCGAAGCTGCAGGCCGACCTGCTGCGTGTGTTGCAGGAGCGCCGCTTCTATCGCCTCGGAGGAACTCAGGAAGTCGAAGTCGATGTGCGTATCATCGCTGCCACCAACAAAGACCTGGCAGAGGAAGTGAAAGAGCAACGGTTCCGCGAGGACCTTTACTACCGCCTCAACGTGATTGAGATTCACCTGCCCCCGCTGCGCCAACGGCGCGAAGATATTCCCTTGCTGGCAGAGCACTTCGTGCAGCATATTTCTTCCGCATTAGGCAGGGATGTCAGTGGCATCTCCGCCACAGCCTTGAAGTTGCTGATTGCCTATGACTGGCCCGGCAACGTGCGTGAACTGGAAAATGTTATCGAGCGAGCGATCGTGACCTGCCGCAATGGCACGCTCGACGAGCAGGATTTCTCATGGATGCAGCGCAATCCTGGACAGCCGCAGAATTGGGAAGTTCCGGATGTTTCTCTCGGCGAATTGGAACGCCGCGCCATCGTCGCTGCACTCGAGCGGAAACATGGCAACGTCAAAGAGGCGTCGACCGCTCTGGGTATCGATCGCTCGACCCTCTACGACAAGCTCAAGCGCTACGAGATTGTGCACTGATCTGCGACCGCCTGCTGCTGTGGAGTGCCAGAAACTTCTGGCATAAGTTAACCTTGTCATCCTGAGCGAAGCGAAGGACCTGTGCACTTTGTTTGCAGCGCCTGACACGCTTACGCCGCATAAGAGATCCCGCGCACTTTATGCCGCGGATGTCCGGGAGACGACACTGGTTGGTGATTGTTGTTACCTGAGGACGGCACGACTCGTCGCGACCCAAGCCGAGAATTGCGCCATGTGAAAGCCGCAACTGAGTCCTGTAGGGACGGTACCGCTCTTCCATCAGGCCTCAAGGAACGTGTCGGCCAATACGGCGTTCCAGTCTGCCTCGGGCACGGCATCCATCAATCCCGGCATCAGCACACCGCCGTCTGCTAAGGCAGGAGGAGTGTTGGGCGCCCGCAGTTGCATCTGCAATCGCTCTAATTCCCGAGCCAGCCAGCCGTGCACTTCCGGTCCGCGCAGAAGATGTCGCAGAGTGGTCGGATCGCGTGGATCTAGCCGAGGCCGAATCTTCAGGAACCAGCCCTGTTTTGGGCCGCCAACGCCAACAATGGTTCCCTCGATGGGCGCACGCACCTGAATCTCGTTTCCATTCTTGCTCATGCGCCATGCCGTCTGGTTGATCTCGAGTTCGGTGCCAACTTCCGGCATCTTGATGGAGTCGGGGCTTCCAATCAGACGATCGGCCAATTCATCAAGACCGATGGTGAATGTGCCGTCTTCAGTGGGCTTCACCCAGGTATGTCCGCGATGGTAGAACCGGTCGTCGGAATAGTTGAGTCCCAGGTCGGTCGCGAGTCCGGTCGTGGGCAGAACGGCAAACTGAGCATATTTCTCGCAGTGGCGGCAATCAAACGCGTTGTCGCACGTCCTTGAAATCACCCTGCCTGCAAGTTCGTGGCGGCAGCGCCGGTCAGACTCCGGCAATTCCGCAAAATCGGATTTCCAGCACAACTCGATCGCGCGATGGCTGCCAAGGTCACGGGTAGTCCGCCACACCGCCGAGACCACTGTGGCGAGAATGGTCACGACCACGGCGAAGAACAGCGACAGAAACACAACATGAGCAATGGTCCAATGGAATCCATCAATCCCCGGAAACATGGGTGTCCTCTCCTTTTGGCGCCGCGAACAGAGGCAGATAGCGATACGACAGCGAATACACAATCACTCCGTATGCGATCACGCCGCCGAAGCTGGCGACCTCCTGCCAACTCGGCGTGTATTGCAGAAACTCGTCAAAGGGCAGCGTGGGCACAGCCAGAGTCTGAACCGTGAGAACGAAACGGTTCAGCAGGATGCCCGCGCACGCCAGCGCGGCCGCGCTCAGAAGCCATCCTCGCCGCGCCGCGGTCTTGCGATAAGTCAGCAGAAATGCCGGGACCAGCCCCAGCAGCACGATCTCGGCAAACAGGATAGGCGTGCCAAATGGCTTGTGAATGTAGTACTGCCAGGGCGCAAAGCCTACCGACGGAGAAGTAATGTTCAACCAGATCAGCGTGTCGATCGATTTGGCAGCGACATAAATGCCGAGCAGTACGCCGGAAATAAATCCCAGTCGCCGGAACAGGTCCGGAGGAACAAGTTTTCTGCCGGTCACTTTTTCGACAGTGGCCGTCACCAGCATGAGAAAGCTTGGGCCCGACGCGATTGCCGACAGAATGAATAAGAAGAATGTAGAAGGCCAGATGAAGAAGCCCGCTCGAAACGCGAACGGACGTCCCCGCAACACTCCGTAAAGCCCGCCCAGCGATCCCTGATGGAAGAATGACAGCAGCGTCCCCACCGCGGCCAACACCGGAACCAGTTTGTGAAGTTGATGTTCGAACACCAGGAACGATGGCAACTTGCGCAACTGCCGGTTCCGCAGCAGGATCGGGATGTATTCTAGGCTGAGCACCAGCAGGTAGCAGGAGATGCAGAACGTAACTTCCGTGAGCATGGAGTGCGTGTTCGGATGCCAGAAGGTGAACCATGCCCGCAGCGGCTGGCCCACATCGATCATCAGAATGGCGACCGCCCCGCTATAGCAGATGAATCCGACCACTACCGCCGTGTTCAAAATCGGCTTGAGTTCGGCGCGCTTCAGAATGTAGACAAGAAATCCTGTGAAGAATGAACCTGCACCGAGGGCGATGACGCCGAGATCCAGAAAGATCCACAGGCCGAAGGCGAACCGGTTGTCCATGTTCGTCTGGTTCAGCCCGTAGTACAGGCACAAGCCGGCCGCATAGATTCCCACTGCGAGAAGAGCGGCCCAGGGAGCCAGCCACAACAGAAATCGCGGGAGCGAGGTTCGCTCTTCGCCCCGTGCGATCCACTTTTGGTCCGTCAGCCGGCTTTCGGTCACCACGGCGCTAGCCATGTTGCACCTCCGACGCCGCTTTCGAACCAGGACCCGAACTCGACTCCGCCAGCGCTCTCACCCATGCCTCCTTCGACTTGTAGTAAACCTTCGGCTCTGTGCCGATCCGAGCCAGCAATCGGAATGCATCGGGCGAACGCGCTTCCTGCGATGCCGGATCGTTTTTGTCCGCCAGATTGCCAAAGCGGATCGCTCCCGTCGGACAAGCCTCTACGCAAGCCGGAACATAATCGGCCAGATCAATCTCGCGCTTTCCCGCGGCGGCAGCCTTCTGCATTGCCGAATGCAGACGGGCGTGGCACATGTTGCACTTCTCCACCACGCCGCGCATCCGCGATGCCACTCCCGGATTCAAGCTCTTCTCCATCCCGGCGGGCCACGCCGGATCCCACCAGTTGTAATAGCGCGCGTGATAAGGGCACGCGGTCATGCAGTAGCGGCATCCCAGGCAGCGTTGCGGCATCTGCATCACGATTCCAGTCGCTTTATCTACTTCGACGGCCTGCTGCGGGCACACCTTCACGCAAGGCGTGTCGTGCTCGCAGTGCATGCACATAATCGGGATGAACGCTTCGCGGTGCGCGGCGCCGTCCTGGCCGTTCGAAACCTTGCGAACGAGCATCGGAGTGATTCCGGTTCGAGCCGAGGCCTGTGGAAGGGAAGGCACATTGTTCTCCGCCGCACACGCCATCATGCATGAGCCGCATCCCGTGCAGCGGTCCAGATCGATCACCATGCCGTAACGGGCGCTCATGCGGTCCTCATTTCTGGAGTCACCCGCAGATTCGATTCGCGGTAGAGCTTTGTTGCCAACGGAGGCAGCACCGGCGCAGGCCACGCTGTCGTCCAGTTCTCAGGGGGTGAAGATGGCGCAGTCGCCGCCGGCCATTCTCGTAGTTCGCATCGCAAAGCTGCAGGACGGTCTTCTTCGCCGACCCAGACCGCGCCTTGCCAGAGTTGCTCTTCGAGCTTCTGAGCAGACGCAAGTTTCGCGAGCGGGATCTCTTCTTGTCCATGCAAACTTCCTGTCCGTCCGCGGAAGAGATCTGCGCAACGAGCGTGAATAGTCTTCTCCACTGGAGTCAAAGTGGAATCGACGCCGCACAGGAACTGAGCGGCGCTCTGTACTTCATGCGGCGCTTTTACAAGGCTGGGAGCGACTGCATAGGTTTCGAGACCGAATGTGGGCGCCGTCGGAACGTCGCTTAGCTCTTCCATAAATCCGGGCGCGGGAAGTAGCCAATCTGCTCTCTTCGATCCGACATCCCACGCCGCAAAGCGGAAGACCTCGGCGTCGGTCTGCGGAGTAAATTCCCAGGGCACACTGGCATCGATCAGTACCGCGCGTGCATTGGGGGCCGCAAGGTCGGCGGAAATGTACGACTCTGTATGTTTCGATCGCCGCACGATACCGCCGCTGGCTCCAACCGATCCCAGCACGACATTCAGGGCTGCGATCGACGGATTGTGATCGCCCGCAATCGCCACCGTGGGAGTCCGCGCGACAATCGTCCGCGCCAGTTCACGGATCACATCGCCAGTCATACCAGTCTGTGTCGCCGCTTCAGCAAGTGTTAACTGGGGCATGGGACCGCGAGCCGATACAAGATGCTCTTCCAGAAGCACGCGCGCTAATCCAGCGGCCAGCGCAGACTCTGCCCCCGGCGGAATCGGTATCCACTGCCAGGCCCGACTCGCGGTCCGTGAAAACAACGAATCCACTTGAATCAGTCGCAGTTGCGGGTCATTCACACCCGCGGCCCGCTCCGCCCACAATCGCGTGAACCGGCCGGGCGTTCCCCAGCCATCCAGCATCGGCGCACCAAAACTCACGATCGTTGTAGAGTTTTCGAGATCATAGCCCAGCGCAGCGGCCGGTACCCCGCTCCACGCCTCATAAGGAGCGAGAGCACGAGTCTCTGCTCCCAGCACAATGCGATATTCGCCCTTTTGTTTTTGAGCGAAGCTCTGCAACACAGAAGATGCCGCGCGCCCCGGAAATCCGTCGACGACCACGACCGGCCCTTCGCTGCTGGCCTTTGTGAAAGCCGCCCGCGCTTCGTTCCAGGTCGATGAGCTCGCGCCGTGGCGAACCGTCCGCAACCGCCGCGGATGCCAATTCAGTTGATGCGCTCCAAACCCGAGCGGGCAGAGCGCCCCGCGGCTCACGGGATGACTGCTCACTCCCGCGACGCCCACTGGCCATCCAGCAGCCATTCTTACTTTCATGCCGCACCCGTTTGGACACAGCGTGCAGGCCGACAGTTTCACTTCCACTGGGCCGCGCGCGGGCTGCGGAATCCACGGCCAGTTCTGGCTCCAGATCGACGTGTCATCCAGCAATTTCCAGGGAACTGGTGTCACCATGAGACCCGCTGCTGCTCCCGCGCTCCATACCAGCAGATCTCGTCGCGTGACTTTCATGCTTCTCCTTTACTCGTGGCACCCGAGACAACCCACCTCGACCTTGTGACACCGGTGGCAGTCTTCGCAGTCACTCATCTTCATGCCGTCATGTGGCGCGCGCCGAAGCCGCGAAATGGAATGTCCCCAGATGTCGCGGCTGTAGCCACTGATCCGGTTCAACTGATACACGCGTACCTGGTCCGATGTGCCGTAAGTCGAATGACATTCCGTGCAGGCCAAGCCCCCACGCTTTACATGGATCGCGTGCGAGAACCACACGTTGGCCGGCTGCCGTGCATAAACCAGCCACGGAGGTTCATGCCCCGGCTTGATGTAGTGGTTGACCATGGTTGCTTCGTCTTTGCTCTCCCCGATCCGCTCCGAGTGGCAGCTCGCGCATTTCTCCATGGCAGGAATTCCAGCGAATGCTCCGTCCTCGCGAACCGCGTGACATTCGCCGCAATCGGCGACGCCCGACTTCTCCGCGTGCGTCTTGTGGTGAAACTCAAGAGGTTGTTGTTTCTGCACGTAGAGCACACGCGGAAACACCACCCACCCTGCCACTAGAGCTACGGCCAGTCCGAATCCGAAGACGAGGGCATTCCGCGACATCTTCATACTTCCCCCGTCCAGCCCCGGTTCGAAAAGAAATGCTGGAATAAACACACCAGATCCTGCCGCGATAGCAGTTGCGCCACTCCGCGCACCGGCACGCCGCCATCGGCGCCGGGTGCGTGCGCGTCGTGGATTTCGTTCGACAGCCGCTCTCGCTCCTGCGCCTGCCACGCCGCTGCCTGCGGTCCAGAGACCAGCCCCGCGCGCGTTCGCCCGGGCAGTTCCCAGCCTTCGAACAGCCATCCCGCACCATAGGGATCGGCCGTCAGCCTGGTGGGATCGCTGCGCACGCGGCTATTCACTTTCTGAATCATCAGAGGATTCGGAAAGCTCATCGGCCACTCGACTCCATTCACGGTGAGCGCCAAAGACGGACAATGCGTCCCCCGTGCCGTGACGAATGTGATGCCGTCGACATTTCCAGCCACATCTGCGAGAAAGCCGTCGATGCCGACGTGGCATAATCCGGATTCCTCTGCGTCGAGCCAGAAGTGATTCGCCGTGTAGAGCAGGTGTGCAGGTGCGGAATTCGCGTGCGGCCGCGCCAGCAACAGATACGAATCGCAGTAGCGGTAGGTGTTGCTGGTGCAACTCGACAGCTCCGAATCGCTGAACGGTACCAGCTTCGTGACCGGCGAAACGCCGCAATACTGCACGCGGATTTGTTCCAGATGCGGGCAGTGATCCTGTTGCGGACTATTCTTCGCAACCAAAGCACACTGCCGGTAGTCCGGTGAAGTACAGCGCCCGCCGTCGGCCGCTCCGGGGCCATCCAGAATCAACTTCTGCACCGGAGCCGCGTGGCAATATCGCGCTCGACCTTCTTTGAGGAATGGGCACGCCATAATTCACTTCCCGTGTTTCTCGTCTGCGGCCTTGGGCTCGGCGGGCTCGATTTTCTCGCCCCCGTCTGCCATCGTCAGCCCCAACCCGGGTTCGTACATGCTGTGCGATCCCTGCAACATCGCGCGCAGTTCACTATCGAGCGTATTCCAATCCAACCCGGCGTGAGTACGCGGTGTGCGAACCTTGCGGACCAGCAAGTCCCAGCCCACTGCGCTGAACACCACCACCAACGCCACCAGCGTGACCATGCCCAACGCGAAGTTCGTCATGTTGAGCCAGAACGTCCAATTCTCTCCTGCCATATCGAGTACCCTCCTCGCCGTAAACGCCACGGCAATCCTCTCTAATGCAATCCAAACACCATCAAGTGAATTCAATGACATGCAGGGAATTCACCCTCTCTGTGTGCCGGATTTCCCGACAGCGCTGTAGGGATCGCCAACAGGATCGCCTGCACTATGCCGTCACCTTCGAGGTTCGAACACCACGCGTGCGAAATTGCAATTGGCCCTGCGTTTCTGCGTGTCCGAAATACTGACTCTTGTGCGTACCATCGCGTTGATACGTGATTGTGATCACACGTCTCCCGCTTCGTTCTCGATACAAACGACTTACATGCTGCCATTTGTGAAATGCCACGACGTTTCGTTTCGATTTTTAGGCGCTCTAATCGTTTCGTAGTAATGATCGCGGATTCACCACTTACTAGAATGGCGCGTCATAATTTATGAACCCCAAATGGAACGGCCAATTTTCCTGCTTCGATCTCGTCGCCAAAACGACCGAGCGCTCCCGCAGCGTAGTGCAAGCAGGCGGCATCGAGATTGGGGGAAACGATTTCGTTGTGATGGCCGGTCCATGTGCCGTCGAGTCTGAAAGGCAGTTGCTAGAAACTGCCGTCGCCGTGGCCGAAGCGGGTGCGCGCATTCTGCGCGGCGGAGCCTACAAACCGCGCTCTTCGCCCTATGCATTCCAGGGACTCGGTCTGGAAGGCCTCAAGATTTTGAAAAAGGCGCGCGAAGTCACTGGACTCGCCATCGTCACCGAAGTGATGAGCGAAGAAGATGTCGACCTTATCGCCGAATATGCCGACATCATGCAGGTTGGGACGCGCAGCATGGAGAACTACGCCCTCCTCGAAGCTCTCGGCCATTGCGGACGCCCGGTTCTGCTGAAGCGCGGCATGACTGCCACTCTTGAAGACCTTCTCCGCTCCGCGCAAGTGATCGCCGTCGCGGGCAATTCCCAGGTCATCCTCTGCGAGCGCGGCATTCGCACCTTCGAAACTGCAACGCGTAACACACTTGATATCGCCGCCGTGCCTGTCTTGAAAACGGTCTCGCACCTTCCCGTCATCGTGGACCCCAGTCATGCTGCAGGCGTTCGCGCGCTGGTGCCCGTGTTGTCACGGGCCGCCGCCGTTGTGGGCGCCGACGGATTGATCGTGGAAGTTCATCCCTGCCCGGAAAAGGCCATGAGTGACGGCAACCAATCGCTCACCTTCGACGAGTTCCGCCACATGATGAAAGATCTCCAGCCCTACCTCGATCTTGAGCAAGAGGCCCGGCAACTGCGTCCGCAACTCCTCGCCGTCGGGGGATCAGACTAGTGGCATCGCGGTTCATCCTGATTCCTATTCTCTCGGCATGTGTCCTCGCGCTCTGCGTGCTGAGCCTTCCGAAGAGCGCCGCAAGAGCCTCATCAGGTGCAGAACCGTCATTCCTTTACACCGCTACAAAACACTACGATCCACTCGCATGGATGCATGGTGCCGATCGATTTGATTCCGGCGCGACGATCTTCGTGGACGATGCGCAGGGCAAACATCCACTGGTTCAGACCTTCGCGATGGCTGCTGATTCCGCAGTCTCCTTCGACGGACAACGCGCGCTCTTCGCGGGCAAAAGTAAACCAGAAGACCCATGGCAGATCTGGGAGATCGCTCTGGCAGGCGGCGAGCCTCGCCGCATCACCTCCGGCAATGAAGACTGCGTTCGGCCTCTCTATCTTCCCGAAGATCGCATCGTCTACGCCCGAAAGACCGCTGGCCGATTCGTCATCGAGACTGTGGGCCTCGCTGGCGGAAAGCCTTTAGCCCTCACGTATGGCCCTGCGAACTTTCTGCCCACGGATGTTCTCCGTGATGGCCGCATCTTGTTCGAAGCCGCCTATCCGCTCGGCGCTGATGCTGTTCCGGAAATCTACACCGTCTATTCCGATGGCAGTGGAGTCGAGTCGTATCGCTGCGATCACGGCACAGCGCGTCACTCCGGCAGGCAAATCAGTTCAGGAGATATCGTCCTCGCTTCGACTTACGGCCTGTCAAGATTCACATCGTCGAAGGCGCACGCGGTGAACATTTCCGTACCCGCCGGGGAATACGCCGGTGACGTCGTCGAGACCGCAGGCGATTGGCTCATGCCCTGGCGTCCAGACGCGAAGGCTCCCTTTCAACTGATGTTCTGGACTCTGGGCGCCTCCGCGTTGCGTCCCGCATTAGCCGAACCAGACACTGACGCCGTTCAGCCGGTACTGGTTGCAGAGCGCGCAGTACCCAACCGCCATCCCTCCGGATTGCACGACTGGCCGAATGCGAATCTGCTTTGCCTGAACGCCTACACCTCGAAATATCCATTCGCCGCCGGTTCGATTCATTCGGTGCGCCTCTACACCCGAGACGCAGCGGGCAACCCGCGTCTGCTGGGAACCGCTCCAGTCGAACGCGACGGATCTTTCTTCGTCCAAGTGCCCACCGAGCAACCGTTGCAGATCGAACTGCTGGATCAAGCCGGCAAGACTCTGAAGCGCCAGTCCGGATTCTTCTGGATGCGCCGCGGCGAGCAGCGTGCCTGCGTTGGATGCCACGCCGGCCCCGAGACCTCGCCCGAGAATGCGGTCCCCATGATCCTGCTGAAATCCACCACGCCAGCCGACCTGACCGGCGCGAACATCCAAAACGCTTCGGGAGGGCACTAGCGTGACGAAACGAATATTGGGATTCTTTCTACTGTCCTCCTGCATGCTGGCGCAATCCCCGCCAGCCGCCGCGCCGGGCTCCATCCGATTCGAAGACGCGACCGCGAAGTCCGGCATTCAATTCACCCACAGCTTCGGCGCCAAGCAACTCGGTTCATTGCTGGAGAGCACGGGCTCCGGCTGCGTCTGGTTCGACTACAACAACGACGGACTGCCCGATCTCTACGTGGTCAGCGGAAGGCCCCTTGAAGATGGGATGCATCCCTACCCGTTGAAGCAGCCGCCTGCAACTCCCCCTCACAACCATCTCTACCGCAACAACGGCGACGGCACCTTCACCGATGTCACCGACACTGCCGGTGTGGCAGCAAATATTTACGGTACGGCCGCAATCGCCGCCGACTTTGACAACGACGGTCTTGTCGATCTCTTCGTCACGGGCTATGGCAAAGCGATTCTCTACCACAACAATGGAGACGGCACATTCACCGACGTGACCGCCAAAGCCGGCATCAAGGTCGACGGCTGGTCCATCAGTTCCGCTTGGCTCGACTACGATCGAGACGGTTGCGTCGACCTCTTCGTCGGGCGCTACGTGAAGTTCGATCCCAAGTACCGCAACTTCTACGCCGCGGACAACTACCCCGGCCCGCTCGACTACGCCGCCGAAACCAACCGTCTCTACCACAACAACTGCAACGGAACCTTCACCGACGTTACCGACAAGTCGGGAATCGGCGCCTTCAAAGGCCGCACCATGGGCGTGACTGCGGCCGACTACGACGGTGACGGATATCCCGACATCTACGTCGCCAACGACAAGACGGAGAATTTTCTCTTCCACAACAAACATGACGGCACATTCGAGGAGGTCGCCGGCGATCTCGGCGCGGCTTACGGTCAGAACGGCGAGAACACTTCGGCGATGGGTCCTGTGTTCGCCGATGTCGACGGTGACGGTCGCCTCGACCTCTGGGTGACCGACTCCAAGTACAACCGCTTGATGCACAACGCCGGCGGCAATGGATTCGAAGACATCGGTCCCAGTTCCGGCATCTCGCAGGCGACGGCCCAGTATGTGAGTTGGGGTAGCGGCGTCTACGATTTCGACAACGATGGCTGGCTCGACATTCTGATCTTTCACGGCGGATTGATTCACCTCGTCCCGCAAGAGCAGTCGCTGTTTCGCGGCCTGGGAAACGGCAAGTTCGCTGATGTGTCCCGTGACGCCGGCCCGGTGCTCGACGTGAAGACGGTCTCGCGCGGTGCTTGCTTCGCCGACTACGACAATGACGGAAAAATCGACGCCTTCGTCGTGAATCTCGGCGCGCCCGCGACCCTGCTGCACAACGTCACCCAGAACAGCAATCACTGGCTCACCGTGAAATTGAAGGGCAATTCCAAAGACAAGAAGAGCAATCGCGACGGCATCGGCGCGCGTCTGGAACTTCTGGCCGCGGGACGCAAACAAATCGCCGAGCGCGTCGCCGGATCCAGCTATCTCTCGCAGGATGACGGCCGCATCCACTTTGGTCTGGGCTCTGCCACAAAAGCCGACAAGCTCACCATCCACTGGCCCAGCGGCCAGGAACAGGTTCTGGAAAATCTGGCGGTAGACCGTGTGCTCACCGTGGAGGAGCCGTAGATGCCGGTGTGCCCCATCTCGAGCACCAGCTTTCGGCAGATGGTGAAAGTGATTGCCATCCTCGCCGTGGCTCTGCTGGCGATCGCCGCATCGCCCGCCGGCAATCAGTCTGCATCGATTCCAAAAGAACGCTATCTCTCTCCGCTTGAGATGATTTCCTCCCGGGATGGCCGTCTGCTCTACGTTGTTTGCCAGGATAGTGACGAAGTACGAGTCGTCGACGTGCAATCCAGCAGAGTCGTAGGAAGTGTCCAGGTCGGCCACATGCCGCGTGGAATCGCAATGTCCCCTGATGGCCGCCAGTTGTATATCACGAACGCCTGGTCCGATACGCTCTCGGTCATCGATACATCCACATTGCAGATCGTGCAGACTCTGCCCACCGGATCGGAACCCAGCGGCGTCATTTCTGATAAAGATGGCACAACGCTCTACATCGCCAATCGCTTGAGCGGCGACATCTCGGTGATCGACCTCAAGAGTGGCCAGGAAACCAAGCGTCTCCTGGCTGGACGCGGTGCCAGCTACCTGGCGCTGTCTCCCGACGGAAAATCAATCTATTGCACCCACATCTATCCGAATCCCGGAGCCTTCCGGACTCAGCCGAATTCAGAGATCACCGTCATCGATACCGAGCGGCAAGCTGTCGTCGAGCGCAAGCCGCTGCACAACGTGGCGGGCGTATTTCATGTCGCCCTGTCAGCAGATGGGCGTCTGGGCGTGGCCGCGCAACTCCGGCCTAAGAATTTGATCCCCCTCGCGCACGTCGAGCATGGCTGGGCCTTTGGCGATTCACTCACATTGTTTGGCGATGATGTTGGCGGTACGGTCCAGATCCCGATCGATGAGCTCGACCGCTACTACGCCCTGCCTTGGGGCGTGGCAATCACACCTGATAAATCAAAGATTTTCCTGACCACGGCAGGATCGCAAAGCGTCACCGTGATTGATGTTCCCAGCTTGCTGAAAACGGTGCGGACGCGACACCAGCCGTTCGCCAATGATCTGTCCGCTTCGGCCGATTATGTGATCGCACGAATTCCCGTCGGCCACAATCCACGCGGCGTGCTGCTCTCGCCGGATGGAAAGCGCCTCTACGTCGCCAATCGCCTGGACGACAATCTCGCGGTGATCGATACCGCGACGGAAAGAGTTATATCCACCATCGACCTCGGCGGCCCAAAGAACGTTGACGCCCTTCGCCGTGGTGAGCGCCTCTTCTACACCGCCGACTTCGCCTTCCAAGGCCAGTTCGGTTGTGCCAACTGCCACCTCGACGCCACCATCGACGGCTTGCAGTGGGACCTTGAACCCGACGGCTTCGGCGAAGATATCGTCGATAACCGGTCGCTCGAGAATCTGGCCGGCACCGAGCCTTTCAAATGGAATGGCGGCAATCCCGACATGCCTACGGAATGTGGCCCGCGCACGGAAAAGTTCTTCTTCCGCTCGCAGAGTTTCAATCAGCAGCAACTAACGGACTTGGTAACGTTCGTCTACTCGCTTCCCTATCGCCCCAATCGCGCCCGTCTCGCCAACGGAGATCTCACCCCAGCTCAAGAGCGCGGCAAAGCCATCTTCGAACGCACGACTTACAAGAACGGCCACCCGCTCCCCGACTCGAATCAATGCGGCACTTGCCACAGCGGCCCAAAGTACACCAACCAGAGACAAATCGATGTTGGCACCGGCAAGCCTACGGACCGCTCGCCGGTCATCGACGTGCCCCAACTTTCCAACGTGGCCTACTCCGCGCCCTACTTGCACGATGGCTCGGCCCGCTCGCTGGAAGAAATCTGGACCGTCTTCAACCCGAAAGATACGCACGGCGTGAGCAACGATCTCACGAAAGACGAATTGAACGATCTCATCGAGTACTTGAAAACGCTATGAATCCGAAATCGCCAAATCGTTGTCCTGAGCGGAGCCGCTCCGCAGGCGGAGCCAAGTATCTCCTGCTCGTCCTGACCCTGATGAGCGTGGTGCTGCTGCCATTACGAGGCTCTGCGCAAGACATGCCGCTCTTCCGCTGGGAGAACTTCACCACCGCCAACGGCTTGCCCGACAACCACGTCTTCTGCGTACTGGTCGACGGAAAGCGCATCTGGGCCGGGACAGAAAATGGACTGGGCCTCTACGAGAACGGCGCCTGGAAAGTATTTCGCCCCGAAGCCGGTGCGCGAGAACAAAGCCTGGCGCATCAAGCCGTCCTCTCTCTCGCCCTCGACAAGGGCACTGGCGATCTGTGGGTCGGCACCATGGGCGGACTCAGCCACATCTCGGCCGGGCGCATCGACACTTTCACCCAGCTAAATTCCGGCCTGAGCAACGACGTTGTCTACGGCGTTGGCGTGCAAGGCGATTTCGTATGGACCGCGACCGCCGCCGGCGCCAGCCGTCTGAACACGCGTACCGGTGAATGGTCCCTCTTCAACGAACGCAACACGCCGATGTTCGAGATCTGGGCCTACGCCGTCAGCCCCGCCGAGGACAAGGTCTACTACGCCGTCTGGGGCGGCGGAGTGCTCGAGTACGACGTCAAGACCGAGCGCTGGAAGGACTACAACGATCCCGATGGTGAAACTGAACTCGTGCTGATGAAAGATCAGGGCCTCATCCACGAGATCACAACATCAGTCAGCTACGTCGACAAGATTCTTTGGATCGCCACCTACTTCGGAGCCAGCCGCTACGACGGACGCTACTGGCACAACTTCCTGCAGAAAGACAGCGGCCTGCCCAGCAACTTTCTGAATCAGGTCAAGGCCATCGACGCCAATCGCGCTTGGTTTTCAACCGATAAGGGCCTCGCGTACTACGATGGCACGAACTGGGCGGTGTACCTTCCCGCGCTCGATACGCACAAACCCGAAATGCTGGTGCGCGACGCCGCCGGCACAGTTAAGAAAATCGCGGTACAAAGCGCTCCGGCGCACAACTACGTTCTCGGTGTCGACTTTCAAGGGGACGACCTCTGGGTCGCCACTGCCAAGGGATTAAGCCACGCCATTCGTCAGAAAAATCCTGTCCAGACGGCACAAGTTTTGAGCACGCACAAGACGGTACATAAGAAATGAATCCATCAGGAGCCAAAACAATGAATGTTTCGGAGTTATTCGCGGAAGTGGCCACAGCCCCCGTCATCAAGCGGGCCATCACCAATCACACAGCATTGAATGAGGCCTATGACTATGGCAGCGCGTTTTCGCGCGGTATGCGGATCGACTTGAACGGCCTCACCGTCCTGCTGATCTCCGGCACCGCCAGCATCGATGATGCCGGCCTTACCGTCCACGTTGGCGATCTGCGCGCTCAACTCCGCCGCACCTTCGACAACATCACCCAGTTGCTGGCAGCGGAAGGCGCCACCTGGCACGACATCGTGCGCACCACCTGCTACCTCCGCGACATTGAGCGCGACTACCAGGCCTTCAACGAAGAGCGCACCGCCTTCTACAAAGAGCAGCAACTTGACCCGCTTCCAGCGTCCACCGGCATCCAGGCGATTCTCTGCCGCCCTGATCTGCTGATTGAAATTGAAGCGATTGCCATGTTCCGGCGCGAAACGCCTTCGGAGTAGCCAATGCGCCTCGTAAGTATTTCCATTGTCGCCGTGCTGCTGACCAGCGCGGCGTGGGCTCAGACGTCGGTTCCTTGTGCGTGCGGCCACAATCCGCCCGGCCCACCCGCGCCTCGCTCGCTCAAGCCCTACACTGGCGCGCCGGAAGACCTGCGCCCCTTCTCCAAATTCACCACTCCTTATTATGAGTACTATCAGGACCTCGTCGAATACAACGGCGCCGCTCGCGACGTCCCCGATCCTGACCTGAAGACGCTCAGCGAGATTCGTATTGGATTTCTCGCGCCCCTCTACGACCACCCCGACGCCGTGCTTGGCAATCACATGCTGCATGGCGCGACCATGGCCATTGACGAGGCCAATGCCGGCGGCGGCTACGGCGGCAAGCCTTTTCGCCTGATCACCCACAACGACTACGACAATTGGCAGATGAGCAAATCTGCCACTGAGGGCGCTGCCAAAGATTCCGCCATCTGGGGCGCAGCCTCGAACGACGCCGTCCGCATGATTTACGAAGATAAAGTCTGGGCCATGTTCGGCTCCATTAGCTCCGAGTCAACGCACATCGCGTTGCGCCTCACCCTAAAAGGCGAGACGCCCCTGGTGAACAGCGCCTCCACCGATCCCACAATCCCAGAAACCATCATCCCCTGGTACTTCACCGATATTCAGGACGACCGCGAGCAAGGCTACACTCTGGCGCGCCACATCTACACCGAACTCGGATTCAAGCGCGTCGCCTTGCTCCGCGTGAATGACCGCTACGGCCGCTTTGGAGTCATCAAGTTCCGCGATGCCTCCCGTCGCCTCGGCCATCCCGTGGTGATTGAACAGAAGTTCATGCCCGGCGACACCGACTTCCGCCGCCAGCTTCAAGTCATCGAAGATTCCCGCGTCGACGCCATCGTGCTGTGGACCAACGTTGGCCCCGCGGCGCAAATCCTGCAGCAAATGCAGGAACTCGGCATGAAGCAGCGCGTTTTCGGCAGCCATCGCACCATCGGCGACGAACTGATCAAGCAGGCTGGCCCTGCCGCCGAAGGATTCGAAGCCGTCTTCCCCTACGATCCCACCCGCACCGACCCGCGCTGGCAGGATTTCAACTCGCGCTACGAAGTGGCCTTTCACGAAAAGCCCGATCACTTCGCCGCTCTGGCCTACGATGCCATGCAAATCCTGCTGAACGCCATCTGCCGTGCAGGCTTGAACCGCGGGCGGATCCGCGACGCCTTGGCTGGAACTGAAAATTACAAGGGCGTCACCGGAGACATGGTTTTCGATCCCAACAGCAAGAACATTACTCCGATGTTTCTCGCGCACGTGCATAACGGGACGATCGAATACCGCCGCATCACCATGGAAAAGCCCTACGCGCGAGTCGGCGAAAATGGTGTTCAATATGCCGGTCCGAAAGTGCCCGATGAGATCGCCGGCGATCTGAAGATTGGCGTCTTCGGTCCGCACGCCGACGAACTTGTGCGATCTCCCGAGACCGTTCGCCTGCTGAAATCTTTGAACGCCACAGGCAAGCACCTTTCCCTTATCGCAATTCCGTCTGAGTCGTCATGGGGCAAAGCCTCCACTGACCTCGTGAAAGCGGTCTACCAGGACCATGTGCTTGCCGTGGTCGCTCTGGACCGTGCGTCCAGTCATCTCGCCGAGCAGATTGCGGTCAAGTCATTCGTTCCCGTCGTCGCCATCTCTTCCGACCGTGCCTTGACCTCCACCAACGTTCCCTGGATCTTCCGCCTGCCGCAGGGCACGCCTCTTGAACAGGCTTTGCAATCCCTGTCTGCGGCGATCGAACAAGTCGGGCCCAACCGAGCCGGTATTCGCGCGTCGCTGGCCTCCGGAAAGACTCTGGCCGGCATCCGTTTTGAGTCGACAGGGGAGCTCGCGAAATAAGCCTAGGGTGCTCCTTCGCGGCGCCATGCTGCCTGGTCCTGTCTCCCAAACTCCGCTTCCAGCAAGCCTTTTCATCGATTTCGACGCGAACCGACCGATGATAATAGCCCTACAGAACCGTCCCAAAATCATATAAAATGCTGGGGCCCTTCTCGCAGGGCGCGCCATGGATGCCACGGGATCGCCCAAGAAATTAGCCGGACGCTACGAGGTCAGGGAGATCCTCGGCCAAGGAGGCATGGGCCTGGTCTATCGCGCCTACGATACCGTCGTCCGCCGCGAAGTCGCCGTCAAGACCATCCTCGACATTCCCGATCCCGCGTCCCTCCAGCTGTTCTACAAGGAGTGCGATGTCCTCGCCTCGATGAGCCATCCCAACATCGTCGAGATCTTTGACATCGGAGAATTCGAAGAAGAAGGGAAGAAGAAACCCTATTTCGTCATGCCGCTTCTGCCCGGCACGACTCTCGATCACTTCGTCCGCAAGACCAGCCACCACCTCACCGTCGAACGCACGGTCGAGATTATTTCCCAGACGTGTCGCGGCCTGCAGGCGGCGCACGAGCGCGGGCTCGTCCACCGCGACCTGAAGCCGAGCAACATCTTCGTGATGGAAGATGACTCGGTCAAGATTATTGACTTCGGCGTCGCTCACATGGCCGACGCGCACACCACGCGCGCGCAAAAGGGAACTCTGCTCTACGTGTCTCCTGAGCAGATTCAACTGAAGCCCCTCACCGCTCCGTCTGACATCTTCTCTTTGAGTGTGGTTTGCTATGAGGCCCTGACTGGCCGCCACCCGTTCCAGCGCGCTCGCGCCGATGAGGTCGTCGATGCCATTCTCAACCAGATCCCCCCGCCTGCCTCAGAGGTGAATCCCGCAATCTCACCGCCGATTAGCCGCGTGGTCCACAAAGCTATGGCAAAACAGGCCTGGCACCGTTTCGCCAGTGCTCGCGAGTTCGGCGACACGCTCAGCAAAGCACTGCGCAACGAGCCCATCGAATTCTTCGATGCCGAACGTACTCGCCCGCGTCTGCAGCGTGCGACGAAGGCGCTCGCCGACGGGGATCTCCAGTTTGCCGGAGAAATTCTCGGCGAGGTCGAGGCCGAAGGCCACATGGACACGGAGATTCAATCGCTCCGTCGCCAACTCGACAATGCCGTCCGCCGCAAAACTCTTTCTCAACTGCTGGATGCGGCCCGGGCCCGCTTCGAAGAAGACGAAGATCCTCTCGCCCTCCAAAAGTTGCAAGAGGCATTGCAAATCGAGCCCGACAACGCCACTGCCTTCGCGCTAAAAAGCAAGATCGAAAACCGTCGCAGCGAAAAGCAAATCGAAAACTGGTATCGTCTCGCCAAGCAACACATCGACAATCACGCTTACCCACACGCTCGCGAAGCCCTTCAAAATGTTCTTCAACTGAGGCCCAAGGAGGCTCGCGCCCTGCAGCTGCTGGCGGAGGTCGACCGCCAGGAACAGGAATACAAGAAACTCCGTCAGGACAAAGAGCAGATCCACAAAGCCGCAATGGAAGCGTGGCAGAAGGGCGACGTCAGCAGCGCCCTCGCCAAATTAGGTGTCGTTCTCGAGCTTGACCGCAAAGCTCCTGACTCGGTCAATCGCGAAAGCGGCGCCCGCTACCAGAGTTTCTACAACGAAGTGCGCTCCGAGCATGACGCGATGAACACTGCCTATGCCGAAGCGCGCAAGCAACTCGCGGATCGTAATTTCTCCAAAGCCATCACCACCTGCCAGACTTATCTGGCGAAATATCCGACGAACGCAATTTTTCAGGCTCTTCGTTATGACATCGAAGAGCAGCAGCGTCAGGAGCTCTCTTCCCTGATCGCCCAGGTCGATCGCCAAGTGGAGCTTGAGCCCGATCTCGACAAGCGCGTCAGTATTCTGCGCGAAGCCCTGGAGCAACATCCCGGTGAGTCCCATTTTGAGCGCGCTCTGCGCCTGGTCCAGGACAAGCGCGACCTCGTGAATTCCATTGTGACTCGCGCCCACCTTCACGAAGAGCAAGCCGCGTTCAACGACGCGTTGAACGATTGGGAAATTCTGCGCACGATCTACCCCCAATATCCCGGCCTGAAGTTCGAAGTCGAACGCCTGCAGAAGCGGCGTGACCAGCAAGCCCGCATCGAAGCTCGAACCCAGTTGATCGAGCAGATTGATTTATACCTTCACTCCAGCGATTACGACCGCGTGTTCGAACTTCTGCGCGGCGCCGCTGCGGAATTTCCTAACGACGAAGAACTACAGGAACTGGAAAAGCACGCTCAGCAGGGTGTTGAACGGAAAGCCGAAGCTCAACGGTTGATGGCCGATGGGCAAGAGTTGTGTTCCCAGCAGAAGACTGTTGAGGGCATCCGATTATTGCGGCAGGCCCATGAACTCGACGAGAACAATTCTCTCGCTCGGGCAGTTCTGGCCAACACTCTGGTTGAGCACGCGCAGACCTTGGTCGAGAGTGATTGGCGCGAGGCGGAAAAGCTTTCTAAAGAAGCCTTCGACCTGAATCCCAGCCATCCTATGGCCAAGACGTTGCGCACGCTGATTCTCGATCAGAAGCGCGAGACCTTCGTCGGAGAATCCGTTTCCCAGGCTCGCAAGTTGCAAACTTCTGGAGACTTGCCTGCCGCCTTGTCGAGAATTGAGGAAGCACTGTCGTCTTATCCGCGGGAAATGCGTCTGATCCAGATCCGGGACGCTGTGCAGCGCGACCTTCAAACGCAACGTCGACAGACACGGCGGCGCGATCTCGAAGAACTGCATCGCCTGGAGAGCGAAGCCGATTCCGCCACCGATGCCGACACGAAGCAATCTCTCGGTTCGAAAGCCCGGACCCTCGATAAAATTCCCGCCGGTGA
>CAVPVE010000012.1:0-424696 GCA_963709025.1 uncultured Acidobacteriaceae bacterium | reverse complement strand
GATCGCGCCCCAATGCGGATGGGTCAGCAGGGCGACGGGGATGAATACCAGGTTGAACATCGCGGCAACGAGCGTGATGCGCTCCCAGGTCCAGTAGCGATGGGCCATCAGGGCGACGAAAAGGACGAGCCATGCTCCGAGGACGGAGACGGCGGGCGGGACGCCGAAGAATCCGAGGCCAGCGCGGATGGCGATGAACTCGGTGACCAGGGTGAGGAAGTTGCCGACCATGAGGTCGATCATCGAGAACCATCCCCAGAAGGGGCCGAAGCGATCGAAGATGAGTTCGGCGTGGCCGCGATGCGTAGCGGCGCCGAGACGCACGGTCATTTCCTGCACGACGCAGGCCATGAGGAAAGTGAGGACTACGAAAGGAAGGAAGAAGCCGATGCCATAGCGGGCTCCGGTGGCGGCGTACGACAACATGCTGGGGCCATCATTTTCGCCGAGCATGACGAGGATGCCGGGACCGACCAGCAGCCATAGGAGGCGCGCGCGGGACCAGGGGCCATGCTGGGTGCGGGTTGTGCGGACACGGTCGCGGTCGTGGGCGCGGTCGATGTCTTCGTGGGTGATGACCACGCCGTCGGGAGTCAGAGATGCGCGCGACGGCAATTCCCTCTGCGGTTTCGAAGTTGTGGTCGTCTCGTTCATGCAGAAGGAGTACTTCAGGGCCCAGGGTATTAGCGTAAGTATATAGCACAATATAAACTATGGTTAACTATTTTGCTGGGCGGCAGAAGGGCTCTCAACGACTAAGGGCACGAAGGCTCCGCCCATGAAAGACCCGCGAATTCTTGGGGATGGGGCACCCGGCATTGTGGGACTCCGCGCGAGATGCTTCCCTTCGCCTGAAGAACGGCTCCGGTCAGCATGACGCCAGGGATGGGTACGCGTAGAGTTTCGAAGCGTTATTCGGAACGCAGCGCCACCAGAGGATCGACGAGCGTGGCTCGCCGTGCGGGTATGTAGCAGGCTGCCAGCGTGACAATTGCCATCAAGGCGGCCACCGCCGTGAACGTAACCGGATCCATCGGGCCCACGCCATAGAGTTGGCTGGCGAGCAGGCGCGTCGCCAGGAAGGCTCCGACGAGACCAAGCGAGATCCCGGCGAAGGCGAATTTCGCGCCTTCCTTCATGACCAGCCAGAGAACATCGCTACGTTGGGCGCCCAATGCCATGCGGATTCCCATTTCCCGCGCACGCTTGGATACGAGGAAGGCGAGAACGCCATACACGCCAACCATGCCCAGCACGAGCGCTACGGCGGCGAAACGCCGCGAATAAGAAGGTTGTCGAAGCGGGGGTAGAGGCCGCTTCGGAAATGACGGCGCGCATGCTGCGGACTTCACTGACGGGCACGTCCGGGGCCAACCGAGTCACGATGTTGCGGAGCGTCGTTCCGGCCTGCTGTCCGTCGGTAGTGGTGCGGACGGCAATGGTCATCTCCGCGGGCACGCTGCCATTTTCCAGCGTGGCCTGCGCGGTGTAGGGAACATAAGCGGTGCCGCGCATGTAGTCGGGAACGCTGTTTTGCAAATCGTAGGCACGCACATCGGCAACAACACCAACGATAGTGCGCCACTCTTTTTCTCCGACGAAGCGCACGTGTTTCCCAACCACGTCTCGTCCGTGCCAGAAGCGCTTCGCAGTCTCGGCGGTAATGACTACGACAGGCGGGCCTCCGGATTCGTCCGCGCCGTGAACCACCGGCCCGCGAGCAGCGGAACGCCCATCACGCGGAAGTAGTCGGGAGTGACCACGTCGAGCCAGAAAAGTGGCTGGTTGGTTCCATTGGGAACGTTCATGAAATCCTCGAGGTCAAAGGAGCGCTTGGTCACTCGTCCCCCGAGCGGGAGCGTGTTCACCAGCGCCGCGTCGGTGACGCCGGGAGCGGTGCGGGCCTCGTCCAGCACGCTGCGATAGAAGGCAAGGCAGCGCGCGGTATCGTTGCAAAACGACTCGTTGGGCGTGATGCGCGCGGTCACGATCTGCTCCGGCCGGAAACCAGGGTCGACGTGCGAGAGCGCCCAGAAGCTGCGAATCAGCAATCCCGCCGAGATGACCAGCAACACGGCAAACGCAACTTCAGCGATTGCCATGGAACTGCGCAGCCATTGCGACACGGAAGCCGCAGCACCCCGTCCGGCGGAATTGAGAGACTCGGCCACGGCGGAACGTGACAGTTGAAGCGCCGGAGCCAGACCAAAGATGAGACCGGTCACCAGGGCAAGCGCTCCCGTGAAAACGAGCACACGCCAATCGAGGTGAACATCCGCCAGGCGTGGAGTGTCCGCGGGGAGTGAAGTCTTGAGCAGCGCAATTCCTGCTGCGGCCAGTGCCAATCCGAACGAGCCTCCGAGTGTGGACAAGACCACGCTCTCGGTAAGCAACTGCCGGGCGATGCGCTGCCTTCCCGCTCCCAGAGCGGAGCGGATGCCCATTTCCTTTTCGCGTGCAGCCGCGCGGGAAAGCGTCAGATTCGCGACGTTGGCGCAGGCGATCATCAGCACCAGCACGACGGCACCCAAGAGCAAAAGGAGTCGCACGCGCACATCTGCCACCATGCCATTCTGAAGCTTGACCACGCTCACATCCTTGTTCCAATCGGCGGGCATGCGCCAGGGAAAGAGTGCAAACACATGAGACTGGAAGACACGAATCTCCGCGGCTGCCTGGGCCATCGACGAACCCGGATGTAGCCTGCCGATCACAGGCATGAAATCTCCGGCCCAGTAAGTAGGCGTATCGCGAGAGTCGTTGTGCAAAGGCACCCATAACTGCGTTTTTGGAGAAGGAAAATGAAAGTCTGCGGGCATGACGCCAACGACTTGACGACTCACGCCTTCCAGTTCGATCGAGCGTCCGATGATTGCGGGATCGCGTCCGAAACGCTGTTCCCAAAGAGCGTGGCTCAAGACAACATAGTTGTCTCCGCCAGCGGAGTCTTCCCCAGGACGAAACGTTCGTCCGAGTTCTGGCCGGGCTCCCAGTACCGACAACAGTTCGGCGGAAACTTCCGTTCCCGTCAGCCGGACCGGCTCTCCAAAGCGGGTGAGATTGAATTCGTGGCCCTCGGCGTAGGCGGCGACGTCCATCGAATGGACCTGCTCGCGCATCGCAACGAGCGCACCCTTCGGATAGGTTCCGGTCACGCTGACCAGTTCCTCAGATTTTGGGTAAGGCAGGGAGACGAGCAGGATGCCATTGACCAGACTGAAGATGGCGGTGTTGGCACCGATGCCGAGCGCCAGTGTAATCACCGCAACCGTGGTGAAACCTGGGCTCTTGCGCAACTGGCGCACCGCGTACCGCACATCTTGTATCAGGCTGCTCATCGCTTCACTCTCCCACGATTCCAGTGATCAGAAACTCGCACAGGAATTCAACGCAATCACTCAGCCACTTTCCACATGATGCTAAGTCTATGAACTGAATGTGAAAACGGCTCGCTCGCGGGCTGGCCGCTGGCGCGGTTTTGTCCGGTCTTGAACTCTGCCGTCCGAAAGTGAACAGCGCGCGACAGCATTCTTCGGTCTGCGCGTTCCCGCTCCGTGGATGGCTTATAATTGCGCGCACACATGGGGCTTAACTCTGGCACGAGACTCGGTCCATATGAGATTCAATCGCCGCTCGGGGCAGGCGGCATGGGCGAGGTGTATCGGGCGCGGGACACGCGGCTCGATCGTACGGTAGCCATCAAGATTCTCCCTTCTCATCTTTCTGAAAATCCAGAGGCCAAGCAGCGCTTCGACCGGGAAGCGCGAACGATTTCTTCGTTGAACCATCCCAATATCTGCACGCTGCACGATGTCGGCCGCCAGGACGGCGTCGATTACCTGGTGATGGAATATCTGGAAGGCGAAACGCTGGCGGACCGACTGCGCAAGGGGCCGCTGCCGGTGGCGCAGGTTTTGAAGTATGGAATCGAGATTTGTGAAGGACTCGAGAAGGCGCATCGCAGCGGGGTGACGCACCGCGATTTGAAACCCGGCAACATCATGCTGACCAAGACCGGGGCGAAGCTGATGGACTTCGGGTTGGCGAAGGCGTTCGTGGCGCACGCGGATGCGACGTCCGGGCTCACGGTGACGATGACGACGCCGTTGGGCAGCCATCCGCTGACGGCGCAAGGCACGGTGGTCGGAACGTTTCAGTACATGGCGCCGGAGCAAGTGGAAGGCAAAGAAGCCGATGCGCGCTCCGACATTTTTGCGCTGGGAGCGGTGCTGTACGAAATGGCGACGGCGAAGCGAGCGTTCGAGGGCAAGACCGCAGCCAGCGCGATGGCGGCGGTGTTGGAGCGAGAACCGGCGCCGATTTCTTCGGTGCAGCCGATGTCGCCTTCTGCGCTCGATCACGTCGTGCAGGGATGCCTGGCGAAAGATCCGGAAGCCCGCTGGCAAAGCGCGGCCGACATTGCCCGTGAGTTGCGCTGGATTGGGAGCGGTGGGTCCGGCGCAGGCGCGGCGCCGCCGATTGTCGCACGCTCCCGATGGCGCGAGCACGTGGCTTGGGCTGTCGTGGTTGGCGTTCTGCTCGCCGCGCTTGCCTGGTCTATGTTGCGTGGACATGAGCCGGAGCGAACAGTTGCGGTCATTTCTGCCGTCCGCCGGCGCAGATGAGTTTCGATTTTACCGGGGACTTTTCAGGGCCTCCGGCGATTTCGGCGGACGGAACGATGGTGGCGTTCTCGGCGCGGAACCAGAAGGAGCGTGACTCGATCTGGGTTCAGTCGTTGAGTGAGCTTGCCCCGCGGAAACTGGAAGGCACGGAGGGTGCGGCATTTCCGTTCTGGTCGCCGGATGGGAAGACCCTGGGATTTTTCGCCGACGGGCATCTGAAGAAAATTCCGGTATCGGGCGGCCCGGTCACGGTTCTGGCGGACGCTTTCAACCCCCGCGGAGGTTCCTGGAACCGCGAGAATGTCATCATCTACGAGCCGGACTATCGCGATTCCTTGTGGAGAATCAGCGCAGCGGGTGGAACTCCGGCGCGGCTGACCAAATTTGAAGGGGGCAAGCACACGACGCACCGCTGGCCCCAGTTCCTGCCAGACGGCAAGCATTTTCTATTCTTCGCGACGAGTCACTCCGGCGATACCGAGCAAGGCATTTACTACGGGACGCTGGAGGATGGCTCGTACAAGCACGTGCTCGATTCGGATTCCGGGGGGCTGTATGCATCGGGATACCTGCTCTACCATGTGCAATCGCAATTGCTGGCGATGAAGTTTGATGTCACAACCGGAGCCGTCTCGGGGGAACCCGTGACTATCGCAAGTCTTGTGGAATTCGACTCGGGGACGTGGCATTCGAGTTTTTCGGTGAGCCAGAACGGCATGCTGGTCTACGAGCCGGGATCGAAAACCCTGGGAAGTGATCTGGTGCAGATGGACCGCAAGGGGAAAGAACTGGGAAAGGTTGCGGAACAGTCGTTCTACAAAGGTGCCGGACGATTTTCTCCGGACGGCAAGCGGCTGGCGGTATCGATGGGAGATCCGCAGGCGGACATCTGGGTGCTGGACCTGGCGCGCGGATCGCGAACGCAACTGACGTTTGGCGGCGCCACCCATCTGGGACCTTCGTGGTCGGCCGACGGACAGCGTGTGGTCTACACGCGGCAGAACGGGGCGACCGTGATGACGGGGACATCGATCTGCATTCGGCCGGCCAGTGGCGGAGGGCAGGAAGAAGTGCTGATGGAATCCATTGCGTCAGCACGACAACGGGGCACCGGTTCAAACCCGACCGCATTGCAGCGAACGGACACGGTGATGCCGTACTCGCTGCTTTCGCCGCAATTGTCACCGGACGGACGATACCTGGTTCATACGGAGCAGAACGGTCCGAACATCACGGGCATATGGGCGTGGCCGCTGACCGGAGACCAGAAGCCGCTCGCGGTGGTGCAGCCGGAGACGCCGCAGGCAAGGATCGTGCAGTATCGCCTGTCGCCGGACGGGAAATGGCTGGCTTACAGTTCGACCGAGTCGGGGCGGGAGGAAGTGTACGTCACGCATTTTCCCAGCGGGCAGGGTCGCTGGCGGGTCTCGCAAAACGGAGGGACGTTCCCGACCTGGCGAGGAGACACCAAGGAAATTTGGTACTTCGGAGTCGATAGTGCTCTCCACTCGGCCGCAGTGGACGTCAAGAACGACGAGTTTGAGCTAGGGCCCGTGCAGACCATGTTCTCGGTGAGTTATAGCAGCGCAGTGGGCTACGCGTACGATCTGAGCCCGGACGGGCAGAGCGTGGTCGTCAGTACTTTTCCGGAAAGCATTTCCACTCCGATGGTGCTGGTGACGAACTGGACTGGGGAGCTGAAGAAGTAGCTCGCCTCCTTTTGAGCGCGGATCGCTCGCTTTCTGTAGAAACTCCAACTTTGCTATTGCTCGCGGAGGGTTCGCATGGGATCGACGTTTGCAGCGCGTAGCGCTGGCGCGAGGGCCGCGATCATCGAAACAAACATGAGCAAGAACGTCACGGTCAAGAACACCGAATGATCGAGCGGCGCGACTTTAAACAGAACGTCGGCGATCAGTCGACTGGCGAAGATCGACGCGAGCACACCGATTCCGATTCCAAGAGACGCGAGGATCAAAGCGCGCCGCAAGACGATGCTCAGAATCTCGGAGCGCGAGGCGCCAAGCGCGAGGCGCAGAGCAAGTTCGCGGGTCCTTTCGGAGACCACGTACGACAAAACCGCATAGAGACCGAGAGCGGAAAGCAAGAGAGCGATTGCGGCGAAGCCGGAGACCAGAACAGCCTCAAACCGCGGCTGAGCGGCCTGAACCTTGATACTGTCGGCGAAAGTACGGTAGCCGAAGACCGGAGCGACACTCATGGTCGCAACGATCTTGCGAACTGAATTCTCGTAGGCTCCGGGATCTCCGGCAACTCTCATCACGACGAGGGTGCGCTGGTGACTGGGATCCTGAGCGTACGGCATAAAGAACTGCGGTTGGTAAGGATCCCACATGTCATCGATCCGGGTATCGCCGACGACTCCGATGATCTGCCGCGCGATGACCGGTTCGTCCGAATGCTCAAACTGCGGTGTGAAGTACTGACCGATCGGATCTTCATTCGGAAAATATTTCCTTGCAAGAGCCTGATTGATGACCGCGACCGGTGCGGCTTTGGGATCGTTATCCCGGGGTGCGAACGTGCGGCCGCGGAGAAGGGGAATCGAAAGAGTCTCAAAGTAGCCGGGCATCGTTACCGCAGCCCCAGCCTCCGGAAGATGATCGGACGAGTTCAAATGATTTGCGATCGTGAAGTTAGTGAATTTGCCCGGCCCCCAAAGGATTGGCAGCGGGTGGCCGGCGCTGACTCTCTCGACGCCGGGAAGCACCGCAATTTCCGGGAGAAGTTTGTCGATGAAATGGAACTTCGCTGGCACGGGATAGAGTTTGTTGGTCAACGCGATGTCGAAGTAGAGCGTGTGTATCGTGTCAAAACCGGGATCAATGTGAAGAACGTTGAGCATGCTCCGGATGAGCAGGCCCGAGCCCATCAGCAAGGCAAAACCAAGAGCGGTTTGCGCCACTACGAGTGCGTGCTGAAGGCGATTCCGGCGGCGGCCGGAGGTTGCATTCAGCCCGCCCTCTCGCAAGGCATTGGCGGGATCGAGTTGCGACATCGTCCACGCCGGGACCAAGCCGAAGATCAACGATGTTCCAGCCGAGACCACGACGGCAAACGCCAACACGCGGCCATCGATGGCGATGTTGTACAAGCGAGGCAGATCGCTGGGGACGAGATGAAGTGCAGCTCGCAATAGGGCAAAAGATGCGAGGATACCGACGGCGCCGCCTGCCAAGGCAAGGAGCAAGGCTTCGACCAGCAGTTGACGCACGACGCGAATTCGGCTCGCGCCCAGAGCCGTACGCAGAGCCACTTCCGGACGGCGCCCGTTGGCGCGGGCGAGCAGGAGTCCGGCAACATTGGCGCAGGCGATGATCAGGACGATTCCAACGGCAGAGAATAAGAATGACAGGGCGTGGCGCACATCGGAGACTTCTTTCTCCAGCAAAGGGTTGATCGAGACGCCAAGGCGGAAGCGATCTTCGGAATACTGTTGAGCCAGTCCAAACTGGATGGTGTTCAGTTCTGCAAGCGCTTGCTTGATGCCGACATCCGGCTTGAGACGCCCGACGATGGCGAGGCGATCTTCGTCGCGGAGCGAAGTGACCGGAGCACGACCTTCCGCGTCGATCGCATAAGTCGTCCAGTAATTGGCTGGCTGGCCGATGGGATAGTGGAAGCCAGCCGGCATGACTCCCACGATGGTGTACGGTTCGTCACTGATCTTCACCGTTTGGCCGAGAGAGTCGGGCGACGAAGCAAAGTCTGATACCCAGAGTTCGTGACTGAGAATGGCGACGCGATGACCGGGCTGCTGCTCGTCCGCGGTGAATGTTCGACCGAGCGCGGGAGCTACGGCGAGCACCGAAAACAGATTCGCGGAGACGCGGCCACCTTCCAGTACCCGAGCGCCTTCCCCGTTCGCCCTACTGAAGAGGCGATCGATCACGTCGTAGGAAGCGAGCGACTCGAACGTGTGGGTTTGGCGCTGCCAATCAAAGAAGTCGGGATAGGAACTGCCAAGTTGGTTCGCAGCGGCGACGTTGGTTGGAGCCACGCCCGGCGGAAACTCCAGGGTATCGATTGCAACCAGTCGATCTGCGTGGGGAAACGGTAGTGGCCGCAGGAGAATGCCATCGACCAGACTGAAGGTTGCGCTAATCGCTCCAATGCCCAGCGCCAGCGTCAGAACGGCAGTCGCCGCGAATCCTGGACTGCGGCGAAACTGGCGAAAGGCGAAGGTCACATCCTGCAGGACCGTCGAAAGCATGTCGTGATTATGACAGGGGAAGCCGGGATGGTTAAGATGCGTCCTCAAAGTGGATACTCCCTGATTGTGATCGCGACTCCGCGACGAATCAACCACAGAGGACACTGAGGACACAAAGGAAAGCGGACGACAGGCTAGCGTTTGGGGCGGGCGGCCGGGGCGAGCCATACTCGCTCGGAGGCGGCGGGGCCTAGTGATACCGTGCCGGCGGGAGTGGAGAGAGTCAGGGTTTGATCGTAGTTGCGTTCGAGCAGTCGGAGTTTGGCGCCAGGACGAACTCCGCGGTGCTCGAGAAATTCCAGGAGTTGGCGGTCGCGTTCGTAGATTCCGCTCACGGTGTAAGTGTTGTCGAGTTCGGCGTCGGCGAGCAGAACCAGACCGCGGCGACGGCGGCTGGATGGGCCTTCGAGTTCACTCAGATTTCCATGCGGACAAGCACCACCGGATCCAAGCTTCGCCAGGAGTTTGGCTTCGAAGTCCGGAGAGACCGCGTGCTCAAGGCGCTCGGCTTCGTCGTGCACCTTCCACCATTCCATCCCAAAAAGTTCGGAGAGCATGCGCTCGATCAGGTGATGGCGGAGGGTCAACTTGCGGGCAATTTTGCGTCCGGCAGGGGTGAGGCTCACCTGGCCGCTGGGTTCGACGCGGACGAGGCCGTCTTTCTTCAGGCGGCGCAGGGCCATGGTCACCGCGGGCGGAGAGACCTTGAGCAGGTCTGCGAGGCGCGCGGAGATGACCGCTTCGCCTTCGCTCTCCGCTTCGAGGATCGACTTGAGGTAGTCCTCCTTGGAGACGGTGATCATTGAGGGTGATTATACGATGGAGGGTTAAGTATGGTTAATGCGTGGAATTCGGTGGCTACCGAGGTATTCGGAAGCGAGCCAACCGCGCGGTTATTGCGTCGCCAAGAACGCGACGCATCGCGCGGCTCGCCTGGATCCTTCGGCGGGCAAAAAGCGCCCACCTCAGGATGACAAGCGCTCTAAAAGCAAAAAGGACAGTCCGGAGCCCCCGAGACTGTCCCTCAAAACCCTCCCGGTTAGAAGGGTAACTTGATGACCCTAAGGTACTGTTGGCATGTTGCAAAGGGATTGCAGAACGATGAATATCTGATGAATTCGGGCGGGTGCGCGCTGCTATAGTAGTCGGTTGAATTCATCACATCTGTAGACATCCTTTTTCTCTTGAATTGAGAGGATTCGATGCCCTCCACCACGTCGCGAAAAACCGAGCAGTCACGGCGCCTGCAGCAGCGGGCAGAAAGCATGATTCCGGGAGGCGTGAACTCTCCGGTGCGGGCGTTTCGATCGGTGGGTGGAGATCCGCCGTTCATTGTGCGCGGCAAAGGCTCGCACATATGGGACGCCGACGAGAACGAATTCATCGACTACATCGGATCGTGGGGGCCGCTGATTCTGGGGCACGCCGAACCGAATGTGCTCGACGCGATTGTGGGCGCTGCTTGCAACGGCACGAGTTTCGGGGCGTCCACACCCTCCGAGGCCGATTTAGCGGAGTTGGTGCTGGGCGCGTTTCCGCACATACAGAAGGTGCGCTTTGTCAGTTCGGGGACGGAAGCGACCATGTCGGCGATCCGGCTGGCGCGGGCTTACACAAAACGAAAATACATTGTGAAGTTTGAAGGGTGCTATCACGGACACGCGGACGCGCTGTTAGTGAAAGCTGGCTCGGGCGTGGCGACACTGGGGATTCCGGGATCGGCGGGCGTGCCCGAAGAATTCACGCAGTTCACGCTGGCGCTGCCGTTCAACAATCTTTCGGTCGTCGAGCATGCTTTTCAGAAATTCAAGCACCAGATTGCGTGCGTCATCGTGGAACCGGTCGTGGGGAACATGGGATGCGTTCCCGCAGCGGACGATTATCTGGTAGGGCTGCGGATGCTGACGGAGCGCGAGCGGTCGGTGCTGATTTTTGATGAAGTGATGACCGGGTTCCGGGTGTCGTTCGGCGGAGCGCAGGAGCTATATAACATTCGTCCCGACCTGACGACCATGGGGAAGATTATTGGCGGAGGCTTGCCGGTGGGCGCGTACGGCGGCCCGAAAGAAATCATGGACATGGTGGCGCCGCTGGGGCCGATGTATCAGGCGGGAACGCTTTCGGGGAATCCGCTGGCCATGGCCGCGGGGTGCGCGATGCTAAAGCAGCTGCGCGACCGCAAGGATGAGATCTACCCGCGACTGGAGAAACTGAGCGGACAACTCGTCGAGGGCGTGGCGGCGGCCGCGAGAGAAGCCGGAGTGGCGCTCTGCTACAACCGCGTGGGCTCGATGTTCACCTGGTTCTTCACGAAGGGATCAGTAACCGATTGGGATTCAGCGTCGAAGTCGAACACCGAGGCGTTCGGGAAATTCTTCCGCAGCATGCTCGACAGTGGCGTGTACCTGCCGCCTTCGCAGTACGAGGCGGCGTTCCTGGGGGCGGCGCACACGGAGGACGATGTGCAGCGTACGATTGCGGCCGCGAAACTGGCGTTTGAAGCGGTAAAGAAGTAGAGCTGCTGCGGTAACGGATCATGCGCGCCAAGGAATTGGCGGATGCCACGGCGAAACTAGACTTGAGCGACCGATCGTTGTTCTGCCAGCTGTTGCGACAGAAAATTAAAATACTCTTGCATTCCCTCGCCGGTTTTAGCGGAGAGGCGAAAGATCTGCATTCCTGGGCGCACCGACTGGATGCTCGTTCGCGCGGCATCCCAATCGAACTCCACGGCGGTCGCCAGTTCGTTTTTGCTGATGACGGCCACGTCCGCGCTGTTGAAGATCGTGGGATACTTCAACGGCTTGTCTTCGCCTTCGGTCACGGACATCAGCACCAGCCGAAGATTCTCCCCTAAATCGTAGGAAGACGGGCAAACTAAGTTGCCGACGTTCTCGATGAACAAAAAATCGAGTTGATGGAGATCCCACTCCTGCAGGGCATTCTGCACCATCGCCGCTTCCAGGTGGCAGAGAGTTCCGGTTGTGATTTGTTTCACGGGCGCTTTGCTGCGCGCCAGGCGCACGGCATCGTTCTCGGTAGCGAGATCGCCGACCAGCGCCGCCACACGATAACGAGGCTGCAGTTGGGTGAGTGTCTTCTCGAGAAACGTGGTCTTCCCCGAGCCCGGACTCGACACCAGACTCACCACAAAGACTCCAGCCGCGCGGAACTGTTCGCGCAGAGAGCGTGCGATTACGTCGTTCTGCTTCAAGACATTTCTGCGGACTTCGACCAGACGCGGCTCGCTCATTCCTCGACCTCCAATGCGAACACTTCCAGCTCCTTGCCTTGACGGACATCCATCGTCGGTGTGCCGCACTCCGGACACTGAAATAACTGCACCGACTCGAGCTGCCGCGTGCCCTGGCATTGCGCACAGAAAACAATCACCGGCATGTCCTCAACGATCAGTTGCGAGCCCTGCAGAGGCGTGTCCTGGCACGCGACTTCATAGGAGAACAGGAGCGCATCCTTGACCACGCCAGAAAGCGCGCCCAGCCGGAGATGCACGGCGCTCACTTTGACGGCGCGACGCTGCGATTCTTCCATCGCAGCCTCTACTATGCCCATTGCAATCGAGAGTTCGTGCATCCGCTCGCCGTGCGTATTCTATACCCGATTGCGCGCGCTCTGTGCGTCCAGTCATAGACGATTCGTCCCCTGAAGCGTATGATCCGCTGTTCTCTGTATCGCCAAAAGGGCCGCGGAAGGCCGCTGTCCGTCGAGTCGACCCGACTCCTTATGAGGATTCCATGCTTGATCTCTCCACGACTTACCTGGGACTGAAGCTCCGCACTCCGCTGGTTTCCTCGGCGTCACCGCTGACGCAGGACATCGACAGCATTCGCCGGCTGGAAGATGGCGGAGCTTCCGCCATCGTTTTCCATTCTCTCTTCGAAGAGGTCGCCCAAGCCTCGCAGGCGGCTACCACTCGTCCCGCGCTCGATCGCTATCTCGGCCTTCTTCGCAAGGCGAAAGAGGCGGTTCGCGTCCCGGTGATCGCCAGCCTGTGCGGTGCGACTCCGCAAGGATGGACCGAATACGCCCGGCTGATCGAGCAGGCCGGAGCGAGCGCGCTAGAGCTCAATCTGTATCAAGTGCCGAACCAGGCCGACATTGCAGGGTGCGTGCTGGAGGACGAATATGTGCAGGTTGTGACGCTGTCGAAATCGGCAGTGAAAATCCCCGTGGCGGCCAAGCTGACGCCTTCTTTCACGAGCATGGCCAACATGGCAAGGCGCTTCGACGCGGCCGGAGCGGATAGCCTGGTGCTGTTCAATCGCTTCTACCAGCCCGACATGAACCTGGACGCACTCGACATCCAGCCCAATGTTCTGCTCAGCACGTCGGAGGCGCTTCGCCTGCCGTTCACGTGGATTGGCATGCTCTACGGCCGCATCAAGGCGGATCTTGCGGGATCGGGCGGCGTCCACAGTCCTGATGACGTGGTGAAATTGCTTCTGGTGGGCGCCGACGTCACTATGGTGTGCTCAGCACTCTTGCGCAATGGGATCGGGCACCTGAGCGACCTGGAAGTCGGCTTGCGCCGCTGGATGGAGAAGCACCACTACAAGGCAGTCGCGGACTTCCAAGGAAATCTCAGCCAACTGCGCTGCAAGGATCCGGCTGCGTTCGAGCGTGCGCAGTATGTGAACGCAGTCAAAAGTATCCAGAACGTCGTGCTCACGGGCAAAGAGGCTTGGAGAATTCTCAGCGGCGAATAGGCGCGCGGTTCTTCTACACCCACTGACTTCACCAGTTCACCTCACCAGTTCACTTCACGAACTGGCCGATGAACACTCCGTAGGGCTCGAGCGTGACGACGTCGCCATTCACCGCAGATTTTCCGGTAGACATCAGGCTCTTCGCTGAAGTGAAGCCGTGCTTGCTGATTTCAACGTTGACCTTCTGCTCCGCGCCAGACATATTCAACGCGACCAGAACCATCTGGTCCTTGTACGCGCGCAGATACGACAGCACATTCTGATCGTTTTCATTGAGCGGAACATAGCTGCCGTCGAGCAGAGCTCGATTCGTTCGGCGCAGCTTGAGCACGTTTTTGTAGAACGAGAGCACCGACTCGGGATCTTTCTCTTCGTCGGCAACGTTGTGGGTCGTGGCCGTGGAAGGCACGGGTAGCCATGGCGTTGCCGTCGAGAATCCGGCGTTCGCGCTGTCGTTCCACTGCATGGGGGTACGCTCGCCGTCGCGTCCTTTTTCTTTGGGCCAGCCGCTGCGTCCGATCGGATCTTTGACGTCTTCTTTGCGAGTAGGCGGCGTGGTCTTCATTCCAATCTCTTCGCCGTAATACATGATCGGCGTTCCGCGCAGCGTGAGGTACAGACCGGCCATCAACTTCGCGATCTGATCGTTGTGCTGGCCGTCGCCATAACGGTCATACGAGCGCGCGATGTCGTGGTTGCTGATGACAAATGTGGGCCAGCCCGAGGCGGAATCGACCGCGGCAATCTGCTTGCGGAAATCAGCGGGTGAAAGCTTGTTGACCGTGGTAAAGAGAAAATCCATCGGTAGCTGCAATTCGTTGTTACCTTTGCCGTAATAAAGATTCAGCTCCGCGATGTCAGACGTCCAGGTTTCTCCAATCAGCACCGCATTGTATTCGTCGGCTACTTTGCGCAGCTCGCGCAGCGTGTCGTGCACCTCAGGCAGCTTGTCGTTGTACTTGTTCTCCTCGTTGGAGTCGCCAAAATCATTTTTGCCGGGCAGAACAGGGTTGTCATGCAGGCCTGGATCTTCGAACAAGGTGTCCACCGCATCCAGCCGGAAGCCCGAGACGCCGCGCTTGTACCACCAGCCCGTCACATCGAACATCGCGTCCTTCACCGCCGGATTGCGCCAGTTCAGGTCGGGCTGCTGGGCGGCGAAGTAATGGTAGTAATACTGATCGGTCGTAGAGTCGAACTTCCACGTCGAACCGCCGAAGTCGGAGATCCAGTTATTCGGAGGCTGTCCCGGCGTCTTGCCGTCGCGCCAGATGTACCAGTCGCGATGTGCCGACGTGCGAGATGACTTGGAATCGAGGAACCATTTGTGCTGGTCGGAGGTGTGATTCACCACGAAGTCGAGAATGATGTGAATACCGCGCTTCTTGGCTTCACTGGCCAAGGTATCGAAGTCAGCCAGGGTCCCGTACATGGGATCGATATTTTCGTAGTCGGAAACGTCGTAACCGAAGTCGACTTGCGGCGACGGGAAGCAAGGCGAGATCCAGATTGCGTCCACGCCCAGGTCTTTCAAGTAATCCAGCTTCGACGTAATGCCGTTGAGATCGCCTACGCCATCATTGTTACTGTCAGCAAAACTGCGGGGATAGATTTCGTAAAAGACCGCATGCTGCCACCATTGATGGCCTTCCGGGTCGACCGGCTTGTTCGCATTCTGCGCACACGCAGTGAGCAATGGTATCGACAGGAACAAACACAGCAAAATCGAAGAGAGCTTGCGTTGCATAGAGCGGCTCCTTGAAAGTTTGGTGGAAGTTCAGTAAGCGTCGGCCCGGCTGCCGCAGTTGCCAGGAAGGAGCGAGTTGCGATTCGCCTGAGTGTAAACCTTTTTCCGTTGGCATGCGCCGCGGCCGCGACTCAGGGACGTCCGAAATGAATTACGACTCTCTGCTGCACGTAGCCGTCCGCCCCTTGCGGCATCTGAATTTCCAGTTTGCCGGGTTTAGGGAGGACTCCGCCCTCTATGGAAGAGATCTGGCCGGGATTCCAAACATCCATCGAATAGCTCATTCCCGCACGGCCAGACACTTCGAGCGTCAACTGCGTCTTCGAGGCATTCCACGATTCGGACAGCACGCGGAGGCCGCGACTGGCGCTGCCTAGAGCTGGGAGTTCATTCGAAAGCGCCAGACCAAAATCGTTCTTAAAGCGGACGACCAGGGTGTTCGTTCCGTCGTTGACGAGAAATCTTGCCAATAAATGCTGATCGTTGCCGTTGGCCTCCATTTTGAAAGGCAGGGGTCGACCGTTCATCTGAACGCTGATAACCTGCGTGCGCGGACTGAACGCGGGAGAAAAATCGACCCAGCAATCGCCGGTCCCCGTGCGTTTGCCTTCGAGCGTAATGCTGTCTTCCGTTTTTCGATATCGGAAATCGATGGAGCCGCCAGCGACGTGAACATTCCGAATCGCGAACGTGGTCCAGCCGGCGGGAACGTGCGGAGCCAGCTTGATCTCACGCTTCTGCGCGTCGGTCTGCAAGCCGAACATGCCGCGCAAGATTGGACTGACAACCATGGCCGCGGACCAGATCTGGTGCGGCGAACTGGTGGCGAACGACTGGTAGTAGTCGCCGGACAAAACTTCGGTGAAATGGCCGAGCGCACCGTCTGTACCGAGCAGCGCGTTCGACCTCAGATTGGAGTACGCCGGAAACGCCCGATGGTAGCGGTATTCGCCCACCGAAGCCCATCCGGTAAACAGCGGCCAGACCGAGCCGTAGTGGTAGCCAGACCCATCATAGACTTTTGAGTTCTGCGAAATGATACGCATGCCCCAATCCGTTTGGTGATCCGCCGCGGCGAGCCGCGCGATGGTCTGGTCGGCATGATCCGGGGTGGGGAGGCCAAACCACATGGGAACGGTCGCCAAGACGGTTGCCTCGTCCGTGCGCTGGTTGTCCTGTTTCAAGGCAAATGCATAACTATTCATCTCCGGCGACCAGAAAGCTTGATCGAGCGCCGGGCTGCTGTGCGCAAACTCAGCCGCCAGCTGCTTGCTGACATCGTCTTTGCCCACGAGACGAGCCAGATTCGATAGTGCCCGGAGAGCTTCCACCGCGAGCCCCGCCTGGTAATACTCGTTCTTCACGGGAAGTAGCGGACCGCCTTCCACCCAGCCATGACCGATGCCTGCGTTTTGCGCGAAGCCTTGCGCATCGTAGGTAGACTTCAGAAACTGGTAGGCCCGCCAAACGTTGTCCCACTTGTCGTGCGCGAAAGCGAGGTCGCCGCTTTGAACTGCATAATCATTCACCGCGATGATGAACAGCGGCGTCGCATCCGCGGAAACATACGGGTAAGGATAATCCTTGAACCACGGCACAAGGCTCGCACTCTGCGAAATCTCGTGCGGCACTTTGCCATCGTCCCGTTGATATTTGCTGATGAAATCGAGCGCGGTGCGAGTGGTGGAGTAGTCTCCCGCGGCGTTGAGAGCAAATGACGTCCACAACGAATCCCGGCCAAAGAACCACGCGAAGCCCGGACGCTGTCCTGTTCCGGAAGTTCGATAGCCCGCGACCAACCCGGAACCCAAGAACGGATTGTTCACCAGACCTTGAATCGTGCTGATGCGCGCCCAGTCGTAGGCCTGCTGCAAAGGGGCGTCGGACAACTCGAGGCTCACTGTCTTGTCGAGATAAGCGCGGTAGTAGGCCGCAGACTCCCGCATGGAATCGGCATACGAGGTGAGCAGATGCTGGTACGTCTTCTCAGCGTCGGCAAAGCCCGTGACGGATGCGGCGATGACGATCACCTTGGTCTCTTTCCCTCTTTGCGTCACGCCTAAACGAAAAGAGTTCTGGTCGGAGGAAGAATAGTTGGTCTCATACGAGAGACGGGCGTCGGCGCCGGTGGGCGATCCCACCAACGCGGCATACTTGCGCGCCTCTTCGCCGAAGACGAAGGCGCGCTGTTTCGCCTCCCACTCGATGTATGTTCCACCCAGTGCGCCCGGCCACTCCAGTTGGAAGTCTCCTGTGAATCCGGCTTCGATCTCCAGCGGTTGCTCGGTCTCAACGTCCAGGAGGATAACGGCGCCTGCGTCGTTCACCGGAACGCAGAGCGTTTCACGAATGCGGAAGGAATCGCCGACGTACAGGATCGATGCAGACTCCGGGCGAACAGTCAGTGTGCGAGCCAGACTCTCGGCAGGCAGGGTGCGGTCGCCGACGAGAAAAGTCAGGCGAAAGTCACGAAAGATCTTCAGGGGATAGACCCAGGCTTCAAAGCGCCCGCTCTCGTCACCGAACAATCCAGCGCGGGTTCCGACGACCGGAAGAAATTCCCAAGTGCGAATCGTCCTCGATAATTCAAGCGGTGGAGCAGGCTGCTGGGCTGCGGAAGAATACGCGCAGAGCAGCGAGATCGCCAACCAGGAAACGCAACGCAAAATGCGGGACAGCAAGTCAAAATGCCAAACGCGAACCAGATAAGGATTCATTGCGGCCTTCTCATGAAACGGGGATTTGGGCGCCCGGCTTGCAAAGTCGCGGTTCCCTGAATATAAGGAGTAGGGGCGAATTCTAGCACGAGCCGAGTGGGCCAGGTAGCGACCTCTTGTTCCCTTCACGCCGCGTTTTTCTGAAATCTCTCAGCCGTTCGGCACTGGTGCTTTCTCTGGAAAGCGTGCTGGCGACGGCGCGTCCGCTTTGGTCGCGAGCGAGCGCGCAGCAGAAAGCCGCGCCGCCGAAGGATGCGCCGGCTGCCGAGGGAGGCGATCTCGGCATCAGCTTCTTCAACGTTGCTCGCGAATCTGGACTGAACGCGAAAACGATCTTTGGTGGCGAGCACAAGAACAAGTACCTGCTCGAAACCACCGGCTGCGGCGTCGCTTTCTACGACTACGACAACGACGGATGGCTCGACATCTTTCTAGTCAACGGCACGCGGCTTGAGGGCTTTCCCGCCGGGAGCGAGCCGACGTCGCATCTTTTTCGCAATAATCGCGACGGTACCTTCACCGACGTCACTGCAAAGGCTGGCGTCGCGCACTCGGGCTGGGGGCAGGGTGTTTGCGTCGGCGACTACGACAACGACGGCTGGGACGATCTGTTCGTCACCTACTTCGGCAAGAACGTTCTGTACCACAATAACGGTGATGGAACGTTCACGGATGTCAGCCAGAAAGCCGGCGTCGCGGGAAACGGGAAGCGATGGAACACAGGCTGCGCGTTCGTCGACTACGATCGCGATGGCCGGCTCGATCTGTTTGTGGCCAACTACATTGATCTCGATTTGGCGAAGGCGCCGGTTCCAGAGTCGGGTCCGTGTCTGTACAAAAGTGTCATGGTCGCGTGCGGGCCGCCGGGACTGCAAGGCGGCAAGAACATTCTGTACCACAACAATGGAGATGGAACCTTCACGGACGTTTCCGAGGTGTCGGGGATTCTCAGTGCGAATGGCACCTTCGGCTTGGGTGTGCTGGTTGCGGATCTGGACAACGACGGCTGGCCCGACATTTACGTGGCCAACGATTCCACCGCGAGCATCCTCTACCAGAACAAGAAGAACGGGAAGTTTCAGGACATCGCGATTGAAGCTGGGTGCGCGCTCAGCCCGGACGGGAAACCGCAGGCGGGCATGGGGATCTCGGCCGCAGACTACGATCTGGACGGCAACCTCGACCTGATCAAGACCAACTTCGCCGGCGATACACCCTCTCTCTATCACAACCAGGGCGGCGCGAATTTCGAGGATGCCACATTCACCGCGGGACTGGGCGCGCATACGCAATATCTGGGCTGGGGATGCGGATTCTTCGACATGGACAACGATGGCTGGGCCGACATTCTGATTTGCAATGGCCATGTCTATCCCGAAGTCGAGCAACTCAAAACTGAAGCCGGGTACGCGCAACGCAAACTGCTCTATCAGAATTTGCACAACGGGCATTTCGCGGATGTGTCGTATCAGGCGGGACCAGGCATTTCGGAGCCGAGCCCGTCGCGGGGTGCGGCGTTTGGCGATTTCGATAACGATGGCGACATCGACGTTGTCGTGAATACCGTCAACGACTACCCACAGTTATTGCGCTGCGACTCGAAACTCGACCACAACTGGATCAAGATTCGCACGATTGGAACGAAATCAAATCGCAGCGGGATCGGCGCGCGGCTGGTATGCGTGTCGCATGCGCTGGGAGAAACCAAGCCACACAGGCAGATCGACGAGGTGCGCAGCGGGGGCGGCTACTTCTCGCAGAATGATCTTCGGGTTCACTTCGGGCTCGGAAAAGCGGAGAAGATCGATGTGCTGGAAGTGCATTGGCCGAGCGGGCAGGTCGACACGCTGAAAGACTTGAAGCCGAACCAAGTGATCTTCGTGAAGGAAGGCGAGGGAATTACGCGCATGCAGCAGTTCGCAAAGACTCCTAAGACCGGAAAGTAAGCTGCTATTTCTTTGTATCCGGTTGGAGCGCCGCGCCCGTGCCTTCTTTGAGCGTGTGAATCTGATCCACCGGCAGATTCGCAAAGCGTTCGTTCAAACCGTTCGGCCAGCGGATTTCCACCCACTCGATTTTCGCGGATGATCCCAGGCCGAAGTGCACCCGCATGTCGCTGTTGGAAATGTAGCTCGATCCGCTGCGAACTTCGTCGACCAGAATTCGCGCCGCGGTCTTCACGCGAATGCGCGCGCCGATGCCGTCGCGATTCGATTTCGTTCCCACCGTATGAATCGCGATCCAGTGATTCGCATTGTGAATCTGATTCACCAGCAGGCTAGGCTCAGCGTTCATGTTGCTAATGACAATCGAAATCCTGCCATCATTCCAGAGATCGCTAACGGCGAGGCCGCGCGATGACGCCGCAGTAGTGATTCCAGCCCCCGCCGACGCCGAGATGTCGCTGAATGTTCCGTCGCCGTTGTTGCGAAACAGAATCCGAGGCTCCTTGTAGCTGCTGCCCAGGTGCTGGCTATCGACCTCGGGATACACGTGCCCGTTCACCAGAATCAGGTCCGGCCAGCCGTCGTTGTCCATGTCAAAGAACATCGTTCCCCAACCCAAATATTGCGTGTAGAGGCCCAGTCCGGCAGCGGCGGTGGCGTCGGTGAATGTTCCATCGCCATTGTTTTTGTAGAGCGTGGAAGTATCGTCAGAAAAATTGGTTTTGAAGATGTCGAGATGGCCGTCGCCGTTGTAGTCGGCAATGGTCGAGCCCATGCCTGCCTGCTCGCGGCCATCTTCGTTGAAGGCCGCGCCGGACGTAACAGCTACGTCGGTAAATGTTCCGTCGTGATTGTTGCGATACAGAATGCTCGGCGTGCTGTCGCAGGCGATGAAAATGTCAGGCCATCCGTCTTCATCGAAATCGAGAGTCGAGACGCTGAAGGCGTAGTGGCCGTCGGTGCGGTCGATGTGCGCTTTCGTGGTGACGTCTTCAAATGTGCCATCGCCGCTATTGTGGTAGAGGATATTCTTCGCGCCGGGCAACCCGCGTGGGCCGCACATCACCGGAACGCCCTTCCAGATGCATGTTGGACGATCGCCCGGCGAAGGCGCGGTTGCCAAATCGAAATCCACATAATTCGCCACGACGAGATCGAGACGGCCGTCGCGATCGTAGTCGACGAACGCGCAACCTGTGCCCCATGCTTTGCCCGATCCCGCAACGCCGGCCTTGTCGGCGACTTCGGTGAACACTCCGTTTTGATTGTGGTAGAGCCGATTCTTGCCGTAGTAGGTGATGTAGAGGTCTTCCCATCCGTCGTTGTCGTAGTCGCCGACGCATACGCCCTGGCCCCATCCGGTCGCGGTGAGCCCTGCTTTGGCGGTGACGTCGGTAAAGGTGCCGTCGTGGTTGTTGCGGTAGAGGCGGTTGCTGGGACCTTGCCCGGCAGGGAATCCTTCCAGTTTGGTGCCGTTCACCAGAAAGATGTCGGGCCATCCGTCGTTGTCGTAATCGAAGATGGCGACGCCGGTTCCGGTGGTCTCGATGATGTATTTCTTGGTATCGAGTCCGCCAAAAACATTCCGCGCGGTGAGGCCGGCTTTCGCCGCGATATCGGTGAAGGTGACGATCGGAGGGGCCAAAGGGGCGGGGGGCTTGGCTTGCTGCGCGTGCAGCAGTCCAGACACAAGCAGGAAAGCTCCACAACGAAGCGTGCGAAGAAACAGATGGCTGAAGGAAGAAAACATCTGACCTGGCATGGGCCCCAGTCGATGGTAGGGGCGGCAGAGGTTGAGGGTCAAGCCTGCCGAGGGTACGAACCCGAGGCGCCGACCTGGGGGGCACAGACAACTGGGCCAAGAATCCTTTACTCTTGCAGCTTATGAATTCGGTCCAATCACCCGCTGCCGAGCCCGTTGCCGCGGCCTCGGTCGAACTGAGCGGCGTCCGCAAATGTTACGACGAATTTGTTGCTGTCTCTGACCTCTCACTCAGCATCTCGCCGGGCGGGATATACGGGCTGCTCGGCCCCAACGGCGCCGGCAAAACCAGCACGATCCGAATGATTATGGGAATTATCGTGCCCGACTCCGGCCGGATCTCTGTCTTTGGAAAGCCACTCGTCCGCGCGCATATGGACCAGTTCGGCTATCTTCCCGAGGAGCGCGGGCTCTACCGGAAAATGAGAGTGCAGGACCACCTGTTATTCCTCGGTCAACTGAAGGGTCTCAGCGCGGCCGAGGCGGCAACGCGGGTTCGCAACTGGTGCGAGCGTTTCGGGTTGACCGCCTGGCTGGGAAAGCGGGTCGAAGAACTTTCCAAGGGAATGCAACAGAAGGTGCAGTTCATCGGCGCGGTGCTTCACGATCCGAAGCTAATCATCATGGACGAGCCGTTCTCCGGCCTCGATCCTGCGAATTCCGTGGTGCTGAAAGATGTCCTCCTCGAAATGGCGAAGAGCGGCAAGACGATCCTGTTGTCAACCCACCGCATGGATCAAGTCGAACGGCTGTGCCAATCGATCTGCCTCATCAATCGCGGACAAGCGATCCTCGAAGGGGATCTGAACCAGATCAAAGCGAGATACGGACGTCGCAATGTGCAGATCAAGTACGACGGCGATGCACGATTCTTGCAGGAGCCAAAACTGGTGCAGTCGTTCAACGATTACGGCAACTATGTGGAAGTGCATTTGGCGCCCGGCGCTGACTCACAAGAGTTGCTCAGACTGGCCTCGTCAAGCGCAAGGCTGAGTAAATTCGAACTCATGGAACCGTCTTTGGAAGAGATATTCATCGACGTGGTGGGCAAAGCGAATGCGTAATATCTGGCTGATTATGAAGCGGGAATATGTGGAGCGCGTGCGCACGCGCGCGTTCCTAGTCCTCACGCTGTTGCTGCCTGGCATCATGACGGTGTTGATGGCGCTGCCGGCAAAACTTGCGACCATGGGACAGAAGGCACCGCATCTCGTCATCGTGGTGTCGACGCAACAGTTTGGCGAAACCGTGCGACAGCAACTTCTCGCCGCCTCGGTCGGCGACGACGATGACGAGACCACCGCAGCGAAAAGCGATACCAGGCAAAAGCCTGAAGACCGGTACGTGATCGACATCGATGCCAATCCCACCGAAGCGGAACGCGCTGTTCTGCGAGACAAAGTAAGCACGCGCGCGATCGACGGGTACCTTTGGCTCAATGACGATGCGATCGCAGCCCACAAAATCACCTGGTACAGCCGCATCGTCCAGCAGCAGAAGCTCGCGCGCGGAGGCATGACACCGGGAGATGTTGACATTTCGGGACCGATCGTGGCTAAGTGAGGCTGTAGTACAGCCGGTGCGCATCGAGCATGGGCGTGAGGCCAAGGGTAGCGGGACGGCTCGCTTCCTCGAAATCGTCGTGATGGTCATGCTGCTGTACCTGGCTGTGTTGTTCTACGGCATTTCCGTAATGCGATCGGTGCTCGAAGAAAAGACTTCGCGCATCATCGAAGTTCTGCTTTCTTCGGCGAGTTCGACCGAACTGATGGCCGGGAAACTTCTTGGGGTCGGCGCGGTCGGACTGACGCAGATTGCGGTGTGGGCTGTGATGGCAGGAGTAGTAGCTCTGCCCTCGCTCGCCACTCAGCCCAACCTCAGCGAGCTAGAAATCTCTCCATGGGTTATGGCTGCGTTTGCGCTGTACTTCCTTCTCGGCTACCTGCTCTACAGCACGATGTACGCAACGATCGGGGCGATCACGACAACCGAGCAAGAGGGCCAGCAACTGCAGTTCTTGATCGTGCTTCCGCTGGTCCTCTCGGTGTTCATGCTGATGCCGGTCATTCGCACGCCCGACTCTGCCGCAGTGGTCTGGATGTCGATGATTCCATTCTTCGCGCCCATCCTGATGTACGCGAGGATCGTTGTGCAGACGCCGCCCCTATGGCAGATCCTGCTTTCGTTGGTTCTGCTGATCGGCACCGTCGCGGGCCTGGTTGTGCTCTGCGCGCGCATCTACCGCATCGGAGTACTCATCTACGGAAAGCGCGCCACTCTGCCAGAAATCCTGAAGTGGCTGAAATACGCGAAGGCTTAGAGAATCCCGCGATCGCCGTCAATGTTTTTGGGGAATGAATCGGAGCATCGAGATTACCTTGCCAAGGCAGGCACATCCTCTGGCGAACAGCGAAAACGGCAGGGCCGACCCCCTGCCGTTTTGGCAATCAAACATTCCTGGCTCGGACTACTTCTTGTTGACGGATTTCTTGAGTTCGGCTCCGGGGCTAAACTTCGCGACTTTGCGGGCAGCGATCTTAATAGTCGCGCCAGTTTGTGGATTGCGTCCGTTCCGTGCTTTTCTCTGCGACACCGAGAAGGTTCCAAAGCCAATCAACGCTACCCGATCTCCCTTGCGGAGGGCAGACGTGATGCTTTCGACGGCGGTATCAATGGCAGTCGTGGCCTGCGCTTTGCTGATTTCGCAAGCGCCTGAAATTTTGTCAACCAGATCAGCCTTATTCATTCGATTCTCCTCGCAGGTCTCTTTGCATACCCCGCCTATAACGGCAGAAAACTGGCTATGGCTGAGTTGGGAAACCTGACGGCTCGTATTGTGCTCCCTCTGTGGAGAAAGTCAACTGTGAAAATCCGCGCCGGAAGCCTGTTTCGCACTCCTGAGTGCCGAATCGGGGCGACCGGGGCGGCTTTCAGCCTTCCCGGGAGGGTTTTTCCTACGCCCTCCACAGGGCACCGCCTTCCTTCACAGGATGTACACAGGGAAGCATGGTTTCCGGCTTGCGCGAAACCGTGCTGCGGGTGCAAAGTCGAAGGAGGAGATATTTGTTTGAAGATGATCGATTCGAAGGAAGGATCCCGGGTGGCCAAGGCTCCCGCAGCCGTGTGCCCCTTATGCGAGGGTACGGGATGGAAGACAGCAGCAGCCAGCGATAGCCCGAACGACCGCCGCGTCACGCGCTGTGACTGCCGGCTGCGGGCCCGTGGCGAATCATTGCTGACGGCGGCTCGCATTCCGCGCCGCTACGAGCACTGCGAGCTCTCGAACTACGATACCGACTTTCCCGGCGCCGATCCGTCGCTGGAGGAAGCGCATTTCATTGCGTCGGGCTTTGCCAAGAAATGCGACCCTCGTGGCGACAAGGGTCTGCTGATCATCGGCAAGATCGGAACGGGCAAGACGCACCTGGCAGTGGGAATCCTCAAGGAACTGATCGTCAATCGCGGCATTCCGTGCCTGTTTTATGACTATCGCGAGCTGCTGAAGGAGATTCAGAACTCGTACAACTCAACCGTGCAGACCACGGAGCTAGACGTGCTACGTCCGGTGTTCGAAACCGACGTGCTGGTGCTGGATGAACTCGGCGCTGTGAAGCCGACCGAGTGGGTATGGGACACGGTCAGCCTGATCCTGAACACGCGCTACAACGACAACCGCACCACGATCATTACTACGAACTTTGACGATCAGCCGGCAGCAGGAGCTACGGGTTCCATCTCGCCCGCACGGGCCGCTACGCGCGGGGAGACGCTCGGAGACCGCATCGGCGAGCGCATGCGCTCCCGGCTACATGAAATGTGCCGGATCGTCACGCTGGAAGGCACGGACTTCCGCCAGAAATTCCGCAACGCCAACTTCCGGTAACTTTTGCCGCGGATCCAGACGGATTCTCACGGATGAAAACGACGTCGCGGGACGAAAGAAGCCACCTAGCCTTTTCCTTAGATTTATCCGTGTGATCCGCGTAAATCCGTGGCAAAAGAAGTTCTCCCGAGTGTTCTGAAAGAGCGAGCGCACACTAGAATAACTTCGTGCTGACCGAACGCTTGGAATTCGCGCCGGAGAGGGATGCAGAGCTGTTTGCCACGGTCCCGGCGGCCACGGCTGTTTTTCTCCTGCGGGCTGCGGACATCCAAGCCGAGCCGTATATCAGCAAGACCGCGAATTTGCGACGCCGGTTGCAGAGGCTGCTGGGGCCAGTCGAGGAGCGCACTAAGAAGCTCAACCTGCGCGATCGCGTTCGCGTGATCGAGTACGCACCGACTGGATCTGACTTTGAATCCGGCTTCCTTCTCTACAGCGTGCTGCGGTCCGCGTTTCCTAAGACATACTCAGACCGGATGCGTTTCCGCTTCGCGCCCTTGGTGAAGCTGCATCTCGAAAATGAATACCCGCGGGCCTCCATCACGACGCGCCTTGGGCGGCTTGGTGGAGGCTCTCTATACTACGGGCCGTTTGTCTCGCGGGTGGCGGCCGAGAAGTTCATGAACGATTCGCTGGACTTCTTCAAGATGCGGCGCTGCGTCGATGACCTGCATCCCGATCCGAAGTTTCCCGGCTGCATTTATTCCGAGATGAAGATGTGCCTGGCTCCGTGTTTCAAGGGATGCAGCGATGAGGAATACACTGCGGAGGCAAGCCGCGTGCAGGCCTATTTTGACTCCGGCGGAGATTCTTTGAGCCGCGAACTCTCGGCTGAGCGCGAAGCCGCTTCGGCAAGACTGGCGTTTGAAGATGCGGCCGCGATTCACGTGCGCGTGGAAAAGCTCAAGCCCGTCGTCAGCCAGATACCCGAAATCGTTCACCGCATCGATCAGCTCTCGGCGCTCATAATTCAGCCGAGTTCGGTGGAGGGCTGCGTTGCGTTTTTCCGCGTGGAAGGCGGACGTATCGCAGGGCCGATCTCCTTCAGCATTCAGCCAGCCGAGCAGCCAAAGTCACAGTCGATGGAAGGAAGAGTGCAGGAAAGTCTGCAATCGTGCTCACCGGCGAAGGTGAAATCCGCGCTCGAAAATATGGAGCACCTCGCTCTGCTCAAGCGTTGGTATTACCGCGGGAGCCGAACCGGCGAAATATTCTTCGCCGATGCGAAAGGCGACCTGCCCATGCGCCGCATCGTCCGCGGCATCTCGCGAGTGTTCCGTGGCGAGAAGCCGGAGACGGAAGCAAAGCCACCAGCAAGCACCTAGACTGGCCAGACCGGCCTTGCATGCGATGTCAGCGGCCTGTTCGAGTAATAGCCAATACGTTACTCGCCGACGCGGTACAGCACACTCGCGTGCGCCGACAATCGTACCTGCATCCCATCGGCCGCTCCCAGATCCCTGTGCGTCCACAGATCGCGGATCGCGAAGGCTTTCGCGGCGAGGCCAACCTCGCTCCAATGCAGACTCACGTGCTCAACAGAGTCTGCGAGATTGAAGACGGCAACGTAGTGCTCCCCGGGCTTTGCGCCGTCTGCGACCCAGGCTCGGATATTTCCTCGATCGAGCGCCTGATGGCCGCCGTGGCTGTGCTGGTTTACCTCGAGCACTTCTTCGTTCGTGATCAGCGCTGTCGTCGCCGCATCGTTGCTGGGCAGGTCGCCGCCGAAAATCAGCGGCGAGCGAAAGATGCTCCACAGGGTCATCACGGTCTGCTGCTCATCAGGGGTGAAGTTGCCGGGCGCGCCTCCGTCTTCTTTGTCGGTCACTTTCAGCTTGCCGAGCGGAAGCATGTCGGCGTCGGGCCAGGTATCGTTCTTGCCCACGAACTGCGCCCAGTCGCGCGTGAAATCGAATTGCTGCCGCAAGAGCTTCCAGTCGTCCCAAAAGTCGTCGGAGATGCGCCACATCTGTGCGTACTTCTCGAAGAACTCCGCTTCCGACACGGGCGCAGGCCCCGGCGAAATGCTCAGCACTATGGACCGACCGGTCTTGCGGATCGCCAGACTCAGCGCCTTCATCTCGGCAGGCTGGTAGAGGTGGCTCCCCATGTCGTCGGCCTTAATGAAATCCACGCCCCACGAGGCATACAGCTCTGCGATGGAATCGTAATAGGCCTGGGCGCCCGGCTTGGTCGTGTCCACGCCCCACATGTCGGGATTCCAGCGGCATGCGTTATCTTTGTCGGCGATATCAGCCGCGTGAAAGTTCGTCCCCTTGATCGGAAGATTCTTCTCAACAGCCTCGCGCGGAATTCCGCGCATGATGTGAATGCCGAACTTCAGGCCCTTGCTGTGGACGTAATCCGCCAGGGGCTTGAAACCCGCGCCGTTCGCAGAAGATGGGAAACGATTGACCGCAGGCATCAGGCGGCCGAACTCGTCCATGGTCAGTGGAGCGCCAGGCTTGTAGTCGTGTCCCTGCGCGTTGGGTTCGTACCACTGAATGTCGATGACGATGTATTTCCATCCGTACTTCGCGAGATGCTCCGCCATCCAATCGGCGTTGGCCTCGACCTGTGCCTCGCGTACCGTAGTGCCGTAGGAGTCCCAACTGTTCCAGCCCAGGGGAGGAGTGGGGGCGGTAGGAGTTTCGCCCGCATCCGCAAAGGGAATAAGGATCGCGACTGAAAGAAGGTAGAGAGCGGCGCGGAGTCGAATCATCACGGCACATTGTAAGCCGTCAGAGCCTGATTGCTACGTCAAACAAAAAGGGCGACCCAAAGGCCGCCCGAGAGTATTGCATTTTCTATCCGTGTGATCCGTGAAGATCCGTGGCAAAGAGGCTCTGGATGTCCAAGTTCTAGATATCCAAGTTCTTCACATCCAGCGCATTCTCTTCGATGAACTTGCGCCGCGCCTCGACGTCTTCGCCCATCAGCGTAGTGAAGATGGTCTCGCACTCAGCAATGTCTTCCAGTTTCACCGACAACAGCGTCCGCCGCTCAGGATCCATAGTCGTCTCCCACAATTGCGGCGCCGTCATCTCTCCGAGACCTTTGTAGCGTTGGATAGTGAAGTCCTTGCGTCCTTCGTTAATGACGTAATCGCGCAGGTCGCGGACATTCGTCTTCTCCACCACTTCGATTTCGGTCTTGCGCTTGGCAGGCTTCGCCGTCTTCTTGTCGGCCTTCTCGCCCTTGTCCTCATCGGCCGCCTCGCCGTCCGCATCGCCGTTGCTAGCCGGCGCGGCCTTGACCAGCGTCTCGACCACAAACGGCGGCTCCATGTAGGGCTCGATCTGTTTATATTTCGCGATCAGCTGGCGGCACTCCGCGCTCGAAGCCAGCACCCAGTTGATGACGTGCTCGGCGCCGTGCTTGTTGACGAAGTTCACTTCCCACAGGTTGTGCTCTTCGTCGAAGCGCGTCCCCACGCTCTTGAAGCCCTCTTCCTTCTGCAGCTTCTTCAGTTCTTTCTCGAGGCGCTCAATCTTCTTGGGCGGCGCGTTCTTGTCGCCTTCAAAGTCCGCACGCTTGGCGAGATCGAATTTCGGAATCAGCTCGGTCACGCGTTCGTTGCGCACGCGCTTGTCGAGCTTCTCGAAGAATCCCAAGTACTCATCGAGCACGGTCATAAAGCGCGCCAGATCTTTTCCTTCGATCTTGGCCGCGCCCTCACCGTAACGCACGCTCAATCCGTCGGCGGCGCGCTTCACCATGACTTTCACAAATTCGCGCTCGTCCTTGATGTACTGCTGCGACTTGCCTTTCTTCAGCGAGAACAGCGGCGGCTGTGCGATGAACACATTGCCGCGTTTGATCAGTTCCTGCATGTGCCGGAAAAAGAACGTCAGCAGCAGCGTGCGAATGTGGCTGCCGTCGACGTCGGCATCGGTCATCAGGATGATCTTGCCGTAGCGCACCTTCGTCGGATCGAAATCTTCCTTCGAGATGCCGGTGCCCAGCGCCGTGATCATGCAACGAATTTCTTCGTGGGCCAGCATCTTGTCGTAGCGGGCTTTCTCCACGTTCAGGATCTTGCCCTTCAGGGGAAGGATCGCCTGGAAGCGGCGGTCGCGCCCCTGCTTTGCCGTTCCACCTGCGGACTCGCCTTCGACCAGGAACAATTCGCACCGGTTCGGATCGCGCTCGGAGCAGTCCGCCAGCTTGCCCGGCAGTCCTCCGGAATCCAGGGCTCCCTTGCGGCGTGTAAGATCGCGCGCCTTTCGTGCGGCTTCGCGAGCCCGCGCGGCGTCGACCGCCTTGTTGATGATCTTGCGCCCCACCGTCGCGTTCTGTTCGAAGAACGCGCCCAGCCGCTCGTTGACGAATTGCGTGACCGTGCCCGCGATGTCGGAGTTCAGCTTGCCCTTGGTCTGGCCTTCGAATTGAGGTTGCGGTAGCTTCACGCTGATGACCGCGACCAGTCCTTCGCGAACGTCGTCCCCAGTCAGATTCTCTTTGACGTCTTTGAAAAGGCCCATCTGCTGCCCGGCATAGTTTATGGTGCGGGTCAGAGCCGTGCGGAATCCGGAAAGATGCGTGCCGCCATCAATCGTATTGATGTTGTTGGCGAAGCTGAAAATGGTCTCGGAGTACGCATCGTTGTACTGCAGCCCAATCTCCATGTGGACGCCGTTGCGGTCGTCTTCCATGTAGATGGGCTTGTCGTGCAGTGTCTGCTTGCCGCGATTGAGATGCTTGATGAACTCCGCGATGCCGCCGTTGTACTTGAAGTCGGTCTGCTTGGGCTCGCCGGTCTTCGAATCGGTGGCGCGCTCGTCCGTCAGCGTGATTAGCAATCCCTTGTTGAGGAACGCGAGTTCGCGCAAGCGCTGCGCCAGCGTGTCGTAGTTGTACTCAGTCGCGGTGAAGATGGAGCGGTCGGGCAGGAAGTGAACCTTCGTCCCACGCTTCTTGGTCGCGCCTGTTTTCTTCAGCTTGTTGGTGGGCTCGCCCTTGGAATAATTCTGCTGCCAGGTTGCGCCGTCGCGCCAGATTTCAAGTTCGAGATCTTCGCTGAGCGCATTGACACACGAGACACCGACGCCATGCAATCCGCCGGAAACTTTGTACGTGGACGAATCGAATTTTCCGCCCGCATGCAGCGTGGTCATGACAACCTGCGCCGCGGAAACTTTCTCGCCGTCGATCACCATGTCGTCGACCGGAATACCGCGCCCGTCGTCGATGACCGTGATCGAGTTGTCGAGGTGAATGGTGACTTCAATCTTGGTGGCGAATCCCGCGAGCGCTTCGTCGACGGAGTTGTCGACCACTTCGTACACCAGGTGATGCAGGCCGAGGTCGCCCGTCGATCCGATGTACATGGCGGGACGTTTGCGCACCGCCTCCATGCCGCCCAGCACTTTGATGGAATCGGCATTGTAGCTGCCGTCGCCGTTGCCGCTGGGGGCCACGCCGTTCGGTGCGTCGATGGGAGTCACTTTTCCGTTTTTTATTTTAGTGTCTGCGATGGGAGTTTGAATCTCTTTTGTGGCCATTCCGCTCCGCGAAAATGTCCCGATTTTTTATGTGATTCTGGTCTTACGAGCCCCTGGAATTCGGCTGGAATTTTCGCCCCGACTCGACCGCCTTGAAGCCCTCCGCAAAAGACCTCAAGTTATTGAAATTCTTAATACTTAGGGTCGTTTTGCAACTGTTAAAATTATACCACAAAATGGTGTTTTTTGGACCCCGCGAAAAGCGCCGAATCGAGGGAGTAACAGGGGCTGTTTTCGGCAAATAGCGGCAGCCCAAGGCCGGCATCGCGAGGGGATGGCAAGGCGTACGGCTGCTGCTCACGGTCGCATAGAGAATCAGCAACAGGATTGTGGCCAATGAAACGGTAGTCCCTTTGACAGTCGAATCTGTGATTTAAATAACACCTAAATGTGAATGTCGATACAAATGCGGGCGGTCAGGCGGGCTGAAGTGCGGGATGATTTTCCGGAGACTATGGGGGATTTACCGGATGGAGCCGGGTTTGAGGGCATAGTAGCCTTCGCGCGCCTGAATGGTCAGCTTTTCACCCGCGTTCAGCCGGACCTTGAGTTTGTGAAATTTGCCGTCGAGCTTCGGTGGAGAGAATCCGAGGACGTAAATGTATTCGGGCTGATCGGCGGTGCGTCGGAAGCCTTCGTCCAAATCGTTGTTGTTGTGAAAGAAGGTGCCACCGGTGCTGTAGGCGAGATCGGCGAGGACCTCTGTCTGTGCTGTGTCGCCTTCTCGGTCGTAGCGGAAGCGCACGACCGAGTTGGAAGGATGGCCCTGATTCGGGGCAGCCATTGGAGTAATGAGGCCGCGGACGTCCAGCGTATTGACGACAATCTCGGAGCGTAGCGCGGCGTCGGTCAGGTCGGCGATCGCTTCCCGGACTTCCGGCTCAAGCATGAGAAATCCGGGAGAAACGAGAACGACGCTGCGGCTGCCGGGAGCGCTGGCGGTTCGCTGGAAGACGTAATGCAACACGCTCACGACCGACTGATTCTCGGCGCTTGCGGTGCTGAGGACTTCTATGGCGGTCGATCGGGCAATCTGCTCGGCATGCATCAATTCGGCGCCCGCCGGCCGGAACCAGGCAGTGCAGGTGGGGATGATGTTGCAGTTGCTGATTCCAGGTATGGAGTACGGCGAGAATGCCGATGCGAGCACCGAGGCGGTGTCGATCGGCGGCGATCTCCATCAGGGTCTCGGAGACAGCACGAAATAGCAGAGCGTAGATAAGACGCTGGTTTCTGAGTGCGAGTGCTGCCAGTTGCTTGGGCAGCGTGAAGACGACATGGCTGTAGGGCACGGGCAGCAGACTCGACGCCTGCTTCTGCAGCCAGCGATCGCGAGCAGTCGACTGGCACTTTGGGCAGTGGCGATCACGGCATGAGTCGAAAGCCACGTACTCATAGGAGCAGCTGTCACAGCGTTCGAGATGACTGCCGAGTGCGGCAGTACGGCATCGACCGATGGCTCCGAGCACCTTACGGTGCTGGCGGGAGACAACATGGCCCCAGCGCTCGAGAAACTCTTGCTGGTGCGCGTGCAAGACATCGGCCACTTCGAGCCGATGCTCTCTCATTTTTTCTTAGGTTCTCCTTCGCGAGCCGGAAGCTCATCGAGCGGACTTACGGTGGAGTGCAGCCGGTGCTCGGAGACATGGAGGTAGCGCGCGGTCGTCTCCAGGTCGCAATGTCCAAGCAGCAGCTGAATGGTGCGCAGATCGGTTCCGCTGTCGAGCAGGTGAGAGGCAAAGGAATGCCGCATCACATGGGCGGAAAGCCGCTTGCCCATGCCCAGCTTCTTGCGCAACTGATGGCAGAAAGCGTTGACGGCGCTGGCGTACAGCGGCCGGTCGGAGCTCCTTCCGGGAAAGAGCCAGTCCTTGGGCTTGTGCTGGTTCCAGTAGGTACGAAGCCACTCCAGCAGCTTGGGCGAAAGCATCACCTGACGAGGCTGCCCGCCCTTACCTTCGCGAATGTTGATGATCATCCGCTTACTGTCGATGTCGGTGACTTTCAGATCCAGGGCTTCCTGAATGCGCAGGCCAGCCCCGTAGAGCAGGCCCAGCAGGGCGCGGTGCTTGAGGTTCCTGGTGATGTCGAGCAGTGCGGCGACTTCTTCACGGCTCCAGACCACGGGTAGTTTGCGGTGTATCTTGGGCTTGGTAACTTGGGTGTCGAACCAGCGTTGCTTGAGCGTACGGACGTACAGAAACCGCAGTGCCGAGACGTAAACCTGGATGCTATGCCAGGCCAGCTTGCGCTCGTTCAGCAGGTAGAGCTGATAGATACGAACATGCTCGGGCCCAAGCTTGTCAGGGGACTGGTGAAAGTAGCGCGCGAAGTCGGATACGGCTCCCGTATAGGTACGGATAGTCCGAGGAGTGAAATTACGCAGCCGCAGTTCTTCCAGCATGCGTTCGCGAAGTGCAGTCATGTATACCTCCTTCAAGGTATCCATCACTGTACTTACGCACCGTCGCTACAGTACCTGCCGCGCCAGCGGCTTAGTCCAAATCGCGGTTACACGCATTGGCTCACGCCTCTGAGCCGAGCTGAAGGATTCCCGCTCCAATCGGCATAGGGGGAGTGGTCGCCCACTCTCCCCTGCCACACCACCGTACATGCGGGTCCGCATACGGCGGTTCAGTTCGGTTGAGCTAGAGTACGTCCAGCAACCGAGGAAGACCGCACGAATCGAAGTAAGCAATCGGAAGTGCGGACTGCAAAGCCGGGCTGTTGGCCAGGCGCCACGGCCCATGGGGACTGCCGGCGGTTTGTGCCGCGAGGGCATGTCCGATGTTCCGCTGGCGTAGCCGAACATACCGCACCTTGCTGCGCTTCCATTGCTTCCAGATCACGGATCGCAACCTGCGTCGGATCCATTCCTCTAGCTTTCGCAGCACCGAGGGCGTCTGACCGAATCCGAAGTAACCCTTCCAGCCTCGTAGATAGGAGGCCAGTTCCTTCGTCATCTGTTCCAGACTCGTGCCCCGCGTCCCTCGCGTCAGTTCCCGGACTCTTTGCTTACACCGCAGCAGAGCCTTGGGCGCGATGCGCCGTTTCGGTTCTCTCCTGCCGGTAAAGCGGAAGCCCAGGAACTTGCGCTCCTGCGGTCGTGCCACCGCGCTCTTCGCCTCGTTCACCTTGAGCTTGAGTCGCCGCCGGATGAAACTCGTCACGCTTTGCATGACTCGTTTCCCTGCCCGCTCGCTGGCCACGTAGATATTGCAATCATCCGCGTAGCGCACGAAACGGTGTTTACGTCGCTCCAACTCGCGGTCGAGTTCGTCGAGCACGAGATTCGACAGCAGCGGAGACAAAGGTCCTCCTTGCGGAGTTCCTTCTTCCACCCCACTCACCAGCCCGTTCTCCATCCCGCCCGACTCCAGGAAAGCTCGAATCAGCTTGAGCATCCTCTTGTCGCCCACCCGCCGCGCTATGGCTGCCATCAGCTTGTCGTGGTTCACTCGATCGAAGGAACCTACGACACACTACTCATCATCAGCACCTCCCCGAGAAGGTCACTGTTGTCCGCGTTCGCCATCCCTTCCAAGGCCGATCACTCAACGTTTTCGGGGCGATGCATCGGAAAGGTCGGCTCCTTCTCGTCCTGATCTTGCCCGATGGCAGTAAGTCTTTGATTCCTGCCGATTGGACCGACCTAGCCTCGCCCACGCAATCCATCGGTACGCCAGCCACGACAACCCTCGGCTCTCTGGAAGACTTGCTGCACGCACGAGCTCTCGTCGATGCTCTCCTCGCCCGTCTCGCTCCCGTCACCAGCGAGGACGGAATCTCAACTACAACCAAGGAGAGCGTCCGTGCCAGAAAAGAATCGAAGCCTCTTCGATCTTCTCCTCGACGAAACCTACCCATGGGAAACCCTCACCGAGGAACACAAGAAACTCGCCATGCAGATTCTGGCACGACTCATCGCCCAAGCCGCTCGAGGCAGCGAGCAGAAGGGAAAGAGTCATGAATGACGCGAGCAAAGTAAAACCCAGTCATATTCAACGCGCAGCTTTCATCTACATTCGGCAATCGAGTCCTGCGCAGGTCGAGTACAACCGCGAATCCACAGCTCGCCAATATGCTCTGGTCGATAAAGCCTGCCAGTTGGGTTGGGCTAAAGAACAAGTGATCGTCATCGATGAAGACTTGGGCGTGTCCGGCTCCGGATTCGCCGAGCGTTCCGGCTTCGCACGCCGGACCGCGGAAGTTGCCCTCGGCCATGTCGGCATCGTATTCGGCTTAGAAGTCTCCCGGGTGGCACGCAACAATGCCGACTGGTATCGTCTGTTCGATCTCTGCAGTATCACCGACACTCTGGTCGGAGACAGCGACGGCCTCTATCATCCCGCGCTTTTTAATGACCGGCTGGTGCTCGGATTAAAAGGCATCATGGCGGAAGCAGAACTTCATATTCTTCGCGCAAGACTGGAGGGTGGAATTCGCAATAAAGCGGCACGTGGGGAACTGCGCCGCGGCTTGCCCGTGGGCTTCGTGTGGGGAGAACAAGACGGCGAAGTTCGTTTTCATCCCGACGAATCCGTGGCCCACACCATGCGTGCCGTCTTTGCGAAATTCACGGAATTAGGATCGGTTCGCAAAGTTTGGCTGTGGTTCCGCTCCGAGGGTCTTTCCTTCCCCACGCGGAAGCATATGAAGAGCGAGATTCGGTGGGTGGCCCCGACTTACACCGCCATCCATGCCGTACTCACCAATCCGGTGTATGCTGGCGCGTACACCTACGGAAAATTTCATCGAGAACAGTACGTCGATGACCAAGGAAGGCTGCGCAAGCGAAGTCGTCTTTTGCCCATGGCCGAGTGGCCGGTGCTTCTTCGCGAACATCATCTCGGCTATATCGATTGGGCCACCTTCCAGGCTAACCAAATACGCATCGACTCCAACGTGCATCCCGAGCCCCACCATGCCGGAGGTGCGGTGAGAGAAGGAGCCGCATTACTTCAGGGTCTGGCTACCTGTGGGAAGTGTGGCCGCCGGCTACACACCCACTACACAGGCAGAAACGCGGCCCCGGGATACCATTGCGCGGGCAAGGATATCGTTTCCGGGCGCGGCATGTACTGTCTCAATGTTGGCGGCGTTCAAATCGATCAAGCGGTGGTCGATGCTTTTCTCCAAGCTCTAACGCCCGCGGCCCTGGAAGCAACCCAGCTGGCGATCCAGCAACTCGAAGCGAACCACGATGCGGCGCTCCATCAGTGGCGCCTTGCGGCGGAACGTGCTCGTTACGAAGCCGAACGTGCCGAGCGTCAATATCGTGCTGTGGAACCTGAAAATAGGCTCGTGGCACGTGGACTGGAAACGGAGTGGGAAAAACGCTTGCGCGATCTCGCCGCCGCAGAAGCCGAGCTCGAGCGGAGAGAAAAACAACGCCCGCGCATGTTGAGTGAGGCAGAGAAAAAGAAAATTTTCTCTCTCGGCTTCGATCTGCAAAAAGTCTGGACGGCGCCTTCCACCACAGATCGCGATCGCAAGGAGCTTTTGCGAGCCCTTCTGGAAGAGGTGATTGTGCGTGTGGATCGCGTCGAACGCCGTGGGCATCTGACACTGCGCTGGCGAGGCGGCGCGCTTACGGAATGCGATCTCTCCTTTCCGCGCATGAAGCCTCATGGTCTTCACCCCGACGAAGACACTATTTCTCTACTCCGTCGTCTGGCCGTTCACTATCCGGACGACGTCATCGCCGGCATTCTCAATCGTCAGGGACGCAAATCTGCAAACGGGGAACGCTTCACGGCGAATCAGGTTGGCAGTCTGCGTCGCTATCGCAACATTCCGCGCTACGAACCGCCAGCAGAGCCACCCGCTGGGCAGGTTGTGCCGATTCGCCAGGCAGCGCGGATCTTAGGCATCAACACTTCCACTGTTCATCGCTGGCTCAATGATGGTTTCATCGCTGGAGAACAGATAACGCCTGGAGCACCGTGGCAGATTCGTATTACCGATGAGTTGCGTGCACGTTTCGTGGAGCAAGCACCGCCGGACTATCTGCCCATGCTCGAAGCCACGATGAAACTGGGTGTCTCGCGCCAAACCGTGTTGCAACGTGTAAAGCGTGGCGAGCTCGACGCTTTACTAGTCACGCGCGGACGGCGTAAAGGCTTGCGAATCAAAGTAGTGGACGATCAACCAGGCCTATTTCATGAATCAGGGGGCATTGTGTAGATGGATCCAAAAACTTTTCCAGATCGAGATCCACCACCCAGCGATGCCCGTCGGCGATATACTGCTGCGCCTTGGCCACCGCCTGATGCGCCGAGCGTTGCGGACGAAACCCGTGACTGTGCTCGGAAAACGTCGGCTCCCACCTGCGTTGCAGAACCTGCATCACCGCTTGCTGGACAAACCGGTCCAGCACCGTCGGAATGCCCAGCTTGCGCATCCCCCCGTCCGGCTTGGCGATCTCTACTCGTCTCACCGGTTGCGGCCTGTAGGTCCCACCTAGCAGTTGTTCCCGTAGGGCTGGCCAGTGCTGCTTCAGGTAGCCGGGTAACTCCGACACTTTCATGCCGTCGATCCCCGGACTCCCCTTATTGGCCTTCACCCGTCGTAAAGCCTGTTGGCAGTTCTCCCGCCCGCAGACCTCTTCCATCAGTTGCTCTTCTCCAGCCGGACTTTCGGTTTCGCATTTCGCCGTCAACGATTCGGTCCCTTCCCGCGGAGTCCTTGGAGCTTCACTCCTCCCCTCCTCGGTAAAGGCCAGCGCCATCTGTAGCTGGTTCTTCTGCCGCTTGTCGTTCATCGAGTCCTGCGTCCTACTCGCCGCTCCTTGCTGTTCGGGCCTTCGACCTCGCGGCCTACTATGCCCTCTGCTGACTCCCGCCCCACGGTCAGGATGAATCGCTCCATCCTCAGTCACGTTGCCGTGACATGCGGCGGGTCTCCCGAAGTAAGTTCGACCGCCTTCGACGCGCAACCGCCGGATTTACCACCAGTGTGCTTGGTGGAAGCGGGCTTCGCTGTCCTTTGCCAGTTCGCCCCACACCGTAGGCCTCCTCATCCGGTTCTTGTTCATCGGCTCGCGCCTTTGATCCACGCTTCTTTCAGACCCCGCCTCGCGACGACGCCCTTGCGCTTCTCTAGCTAGCCCTTCACCTCCACCAGGTTGGGCAGGGGACTTCCACCCCCTAGCTCTCGTACATGTTCGGCACACAAAACTAAGGGCGGCCCGTTGGGGCCGCCCTGAAAGCGAACTTGCTACAATTCTTACGCCGTCGCTGGCCGTTCCCCGCCCTTGGCGCGTCCTGGCTGCAGCTCCGGCTTGATGACGTGCTGCACGCCGTCGTCCTTCGACGTGGGCGGCGGCTGGATCGGCGGCAGCTCCTGGCCTTCGACGAGCATCTTGATCTCGTTCGCGTCGAGTACTTCGCGCTCAATCAAGGCCCGGGCAATGCGCTCGAGCACGTCGCGATTGTCGGAAATGACCTGCTTGGCCGTCGTGTAACCAGCGTTCACAAGCTTGCGGACTTCCTGATCGATCTTGATGGCCGTGTCTTCGCTGTAATCGCGATGCTGCGCAATCTCGCGGCCCAGGAAAATCTGCTCTTCCTTCTTGCCGAACGTCATGGGACCAAGATCGCTCATGCCCCACTCACAGACCATTTTGCGCGCCATTTCCGTGGCTCGCTCAATGTCGTTGCCCGCGCCCGTGCTCAACACGTTCAGGAACAGCTCTTCCGCGATGCGTCCACCCATCAGGATCGCGATCTCGGTTTCGAGATAGTTCTTGTAGTAGTTGTGCCGGTCGTCGGTGGGTAGCTGCATAGTGACGCCCAGCGCCATTCCGCGCGGAATAATCGTCACCTTGTGCAGGGGGTCGGAGTTCGGCATCTTCGCCGCCACGAGCGCGTGTCCCGCCTCGTGATAGGCCGTGTTCTTCTTCTCGGCGTCGGTGAGCAGCAGCGACTTGCGCTCCACGCCCATCAGGACTTTGTCCTTGGCGAGTTCGAAGTCATATTGCAGCACGGCCTTGCGATTCTGCCGCGCCGCCGCCAGGGCCGCTTCGTTGACCATGTTGGCCAGGTCGGCGCCCGAGAATCCTGGCGTTCCACGGGCCAGCACGGAGAGATCAACATCTTCCGCCAAAGGAATTTTGCGGGTGTGCACGCGCAGGATTTCTTCGCGCCCACGCACATCCGGACGGCTCACTACGACGCGCCGGTCAAAACGGCCAGGCCGCAGCAACGCGGGATCGAGCACGTCAGGACGGTTCGTTGCCGCCATCAGGATGACGCCTTCGTTTGATTCGAAGCCATCCATCTCGACCAGCAGCTGGTTCAAAGTCTGCTCGCGCTCGTCGTGACCGCCACCGAGGCCAGCGCCGCGATGACGTCCAACGGCGTCGATTTCGTCGATGAAGATAATGCACGGAGCGTTCTTCTTGCCCTGCTCAAACAGATCGCGCACGCGGCTCGCGCCTACGCCGACGAACATTTCCACGAAGTCCGAGCCCGAAATCGAGAAGAAGGGAACATTCGCCTCGCCCGCAACCGCACGGGCCAGCAGCGTCTTGCCAGTTCCCGGAGGTCCGACCAGCAGCACACCCTTGGGAATGCGTCCGCCGAGTTTCTGGAACTTCTGCGCCTCGCGCAGGAACTCGATAATCTCGCGCAGCTCTTCTTTGGCCTCTTCCACGCCGGCCACGTCTTTGAACGTGACTTTCTTCTGCTGCATCGAGAGCAGTCGCGCCCGGCTCTTGCCGAACGACAAAGCCTTATTCCCGCCCGTCTGCATCTGGCGGATCATGAAGAACCAAAGAGCGCCCAACAGAATCAGCGGGGCCCATGTGCCCAGCAGTTGCAGCGGCAAGCTTCCGCTGTTGATGTCGCGGAAGTTGACCGTTACCTTCTTGTCATTCAGGTTCTTCAGCATCTCAGGGCTGAAGTAGTTGGCGGGCACGGTGGCATGGAACACGGAATTATTGCGGAGCTTGCCCCGCACTTCCATCCCATTGACCGTCATTTCCTGGATATTGTTCTGGTCCACGTCAGTCATGAACTGGCTGACGTTTAGCTCAGCATCCTTCTGGCCGTCACGCGCACTCTTCACCACCTGCCACAACAGAAACGCGGAAACGATAATCAGCAACCAGAACAGCGCGGTCTTTACAGTTGAGTTCACCTAGAAGACTCCTAAATTCCGGACACGGGCAGCTGTCTACACCAACCCCCGAGGCTCCTACAGCGATTAGATGCCCATCGACGACTTTCGATTGGTAAAAACTGTTAAGGACTTTATTCTACCTTTTCCGTGTCAAAAAGGCGCGTTCAAGACTCTGTGACCTAAGTCACTGAAGACTTTGGATTTGCCGCCGCCAGGTAGGGCAGGTTACGGTTGGTCTGCTCGACGGCTCCCAAGCCGTATCCCACCAGAAAAGTCTCATCGACCAGGAATCCGAAATAATCCGGCTGCAGGGGCACGCGACGCGCCGCCTGCCGGTCGAGCAGCGTCACCAACTTGACCGAGGCCGCCCCACGAGAGCGCAGGTCGCTCATCAGAAAGTCGCTGGTGACGCCTGAGTGCACCAGGCCTTCCACCAGCAAAATGTGCTGGCCACGAATTTCCGGCTCGTGGCTGAAGAAGATTTCCATGACCTCGTGAGCGGCACTACTCGGCGGCCGGGTGTACCTCGGCTTGATGAATTGGCAGACGACTGGTACTTCGACGGCCCGCACCAGGTCAGCCAGAAACATAAACGCGTTTTCCAGCACCGCGAGCATCTGGACGGTCTGGCCCTTGTAGTCGTCGGAGATCTGCCGCGCGAGTTCCTTGACCCGTTTCTGGATCTGATCCGTCGTAATCACCGGGCGCAGGGGCTCGACTCGCGGACTATTCATGAAGTTAGCGTGCCTCCCGGCACATCGCTGCTTAGCTTTCCGTCGCCGGCCTGTGCGCCAACGGTTCGTCCACAATCAGAATCGCCGTTCGACCCGGCTGTGCTCGATATTTTGCGGGCACCGGGAACCCTCGCAGCCAAACAATCTCGTCGCCGCTCACGATCACCGGCCAGGACTTGCGCTCCGGCTGGGCCACCTGATGCTCTTGCAGCAGCTCTTTAATCTTCTTGGGGGACTTCGTATGGGCCGGCCAGAATCGGTCACCAGGACGCCAGTTCCGCACCCTTAAATGTCCGGGCAGAGATTCCGCATCCAGAAGGTGCTCAGGATTATACCCCGCATCCGCGCCCGCTGGAATGGTCCGCGCTTCGATCGAGGAGCCTGCCTCGTAAACGAGGACCCGCCCGCGCAGTTCATAGTCGTAGTCCTGAGGCGGCGCGGGGTCGCGCAAGTCGGGAGTTACAAAGATCAACTCTTCGGGCTCGCGCACGACCTTCCAGCCTAGTGGCAACGACAGCTCTTTACCCGATGGCCCGTCTTCCGCCGACATCCGCAGGATCTCTTCCACATGCTTGAACTCCAGCGGGATCCCGGCATTCTCGCCGATCGCTTTGACCAGCCTGCGTTGGACCGCAACCGGCTCGCCCAGAAACCACATTCGCGAGACCGCCGCGTTCATCACCAGCCAGGGGGCGCTGTCGATTCTCGACTGAAGACTATCGTTTTCCGGGTGCCCCGTTTCTCGCGCGCCTATTGCGCGAGAAGGCCTGCCCTGAGCCTGTCGAAGGGTGGGAACTTTGACGGAACTCGACTTCTCGGATGCGACTGTGAACCCGGAGATTTGAACCAGACTCTTCTGTGCAGACACCGCGCGGGCCCACTCCGGTTGCGACCACTGCACCGTCGTCCCGAGCCAGCCTGAAACTTCGTTCTCCCAGTAATCTTCTTCGCCGCGCGCAATCTCGGCCAGCTCGGCGAGATTCTCCGCCACGGCGGGATTGAACTCCTGCTCCAGAAGCGGGACCACGAGCTTGCGCACTCGGTTGCGCGTGAAGCGCTCATCGGCGTTGGTCGAGTCTTCGCGCCAGGCCTGCCCGATTTCCTTGAGATACTGCTCCAGTTCGCGACGCCGAACGCCGAGTAGCGGCCGCACAATCTCGCCAGAAATTTCTCCGTCGTCATCTTCGACCACAATCCGGAGATGAATCCCGCCCAGCCCCCGCCCCCCCGCTCCGCGAATCATCCGCATGAGCACGGTCTCCGCCTGATCATCGAGCGTGTGCCCGGTGACAATCTTGGTCAAGGTAGCGCCGTGGAAGCGCTCTTCAGAGCCGCGAGTCGAAGCAGCGCCGTGGAAGAGCGGCCCTTCAGGGCCGCGAAAAGGCGCCTTCTCGGGATCGGGCTTTAGCCCCTGACGATCCGCTCCGTCTTCCCCGAGCAGGTGCCGGAAGAATCCATGCCGCAACTCCCGCGCCGCAGTCTCTACGCTGACGTGTTCCTCGACCGCATATCGACCCACGTCCTCGCCATCGACATGAAATTCCAAATCAAACCCGCGCGCCAGCGTCCCCACGAATTCCTGATCCGCGTCGGATTCCGCCCCGCGCAGCTTGTGATTGAAATGAACCACAGAAAGGACAATCCCCAACTCGCCCCGCAACTCCAGCAGCAGGCGCAGGAGCGCAACCGAATCAATCCCGCCGGAAACGGCCACGCCAACACGCTCTCCAGCCGTCAGCAGTTCCTGCCGCCGAATGTGAGAAAGCAAGCGCTCTGCCAGTGAATGCACGGGAACATGGTACCGCACGAGCTGTGTGGGGACAGCCGCCCCTTCGACTTCGCTCAGGGCAGGCTTCGACTGTCCGGGGAGCGAAGCTCTGCAGACGTCCAATTCTCCGACGCGACACAAGCGAGCGGGCGCTCGCCGGACGGCCGATGGCGGCCGTCCCCACATGTTTCTTATTCCAGTTTCCTATTCCAGGTTTCTTATTCCAGCGCTTCTCTGTGTCCTCTGCGTCCTCTGCGGTGAAAGAGTTTCGCTCTAGACGCTCGGGCTCTTCTCGGCGATCAGCTTCCGAATCTTCTCCACGAAGTCCGCCGCCGGCATGTCTTCCGTCTTCTCTTTCCCGCGCGAGCGCACGTTCACCTTGCCCGCCTCGGCCTCTTTATCTCCGACTACAAGCAGGAAGGGCACTTTTTGCATGGCATGCTCGCGGATCTTCGAGTTCATCTTCTCGTTGCGCGCATCGACTTCAACGCGCACGCCAATCGCTTTGAGCTGTGCCGCCACTTTGTTCGCGTACTCCGCATGCCGCTCGCTGATGGGAATCATCACGGCCTGCACCGGAGACAGCCACACCGGAAACGCGCCAGCGTAGTGCTCGAGCAGCACGCCAAAGAAGCGCTCCACGGACCCGAACAGAGCGCGATGCACCATCACTGGCTGCTTGCGCGAACCATCCTCGGCGACGTATTCGAGGCCGAAGCGTTGCGGCAGGTTGAAGTCGACCTGCACCGTCGAAAGCTGCCACAACCGCCCAATCGCATCGACCAGCTTGATGTCGATTTTTGGTCCATAAAACGCCGCTTCGCCCGGGATGGTCTTGTACTCGACCCCCTTGCGCTTCAGAACGTTTTCCAGCGATTGAATCGCATGGAGCCATTGTTCTTCACTGCCCACAAAATTCTTGCGGTCGTCAGGATTCCAGGTGGAGAGCTCGACCTGGAATTTCTCGAAGCCAAAATCTTTCAGCACGTCCAGGGCAAAGTCCAGGCAATTGCCGATCTCATCTTCAACCTGCTCCGGCGTGCAGAAGATGTGCGAGTCGTCCTGCGTAAAGCCGCGCACGCGTAGCAAGCCATGCATTACGCCCGACCGCTCGTAGCGATAGACCGTGCCCAACTCGCCCAGCCGCACCGGCAGATCGCGATACGACTTCAGCGAATCCTTGTAAATCAGAATATGCCCAGGGCAATTCATTGGCTTCAGGCGATATTCGGCGTCGTCGAGCTCCATGGCGTCGAACATGTTCTGCGAGTAATAGCCCTCGTGCCCCGAGGTGAAGAACAGTTGCCGCCGCGCCACGTGCGGCGTGTACACCAGCGAGTAGCCGCGCTTCAGGTACTCCGAGCGCATCCAGTCTTCCATCTCTTTGCGGATGATCCCACCCTTGGGATGCCAGAAAATCAGCCCCGGCCCTGCCAGTTCCTGAATCGAAAACAGGTCCAGCTGCTGGCCCAGCACGCGGTGATCGCGCTTCTTCGTCTCTTCGATCTGTTTGAGATAGTCGTCAAGATCTTTCTTCGAGAAAAATGCCGTCCCATAAATGCGCTGCAGCTGCGGATTCTTTTCGTCCCCCAGCCAGTAGGCGCCCGCGATGTTGAACAGCTTGAATGCCTTGATCTTCCCCGTCGACGGAATATGCGGTCCGCGGCAGAAATCGGTGAACTTGCCGGTTCGGTAAATCGAGATCTTTTCATCGGGCTTGGTGAATTGCTCGATGAAGTGGCACTTCATGAAGTCGCCTTCTTTTTTGAACTCGGCCAGCCCCTGGTCGCGGGGCAGAAACTCGCGCGCGTACGGCAAGTTCTGCTGCACCAGTTCCTGCATTTTCTTTTCGATCTTCTGCAGATCCTCGGGCGTGAACGGAGTGGGCCGATAGAAGTCGTAGAAGAATCCCGTCTCGGTCGCGGGCCCGTGGCCCAGCTTGGTCTCAGGGAAAAGCTCCAGCACGGCCGCTGCCAGTAGATGCGCGGACGAATGCCGGTACACTTCCAGCGCCTCGGCATCTCGATCGGTTAACAGGCGCAAGTCAGTGTCTTTTTCCAACGGCCGGGTGAGGTCGATGAGATCGCCGTTAGTTTTCGCCGCCAGCGCCGCATCCGCCAGCCGTGGACTAATCGACTTCGCAATGTCGAGCGCAGTCGTGCCTTTGGGAACTTCCTTCACGCTCCCATCCGGGAGCTTTACATGAATGCTGTCAGCCATAATGTGGGACCTGCAGGTGTTCTGAATCTTTCAGTCTATTGAACAGATTCGGGAGGGTCAAACGGGAAGAGGCGGCCTTGTCAGCCTGAGCGTAGCCGTGGTCTTGTCGTCCTGAGCGAAGCGAAGGATCTCTGCAATTCGCCTGTGGCGCGGCGCTGCAGGCAATTTGCATAGATCCTTCCGCCCGCAAACGGCGGGCCGCAGGATGACATGGGGGGAAGTTTAGTGCGCCACATCCTTCACGCGCGTGGCGATCCACCACTGATTGCCGAACACGTCCGTCACGGCTCCCACTCGGTCGCCATAAGGCTGGTCCGCGGGCTCCTGCATCGCCTTGGCGCCCGCCGCCAGAGCTGTCCGGTAAACGTCATCCACATTCGGCACGTAGAGGTAGAACATCGACTTCATCGGCTGATACGGCCCTTGCGCCTCACCCATCTCCAGGTGCGAGTCGCCAATCGCGATCGTCACGTGGTGGACGACCCCGTCCGGCGTCGTGTACCGCCCTAAATCCTCCGCCGCGAAAGCGCGCTTCAGGAAATTCATCACCGGGTCCACTCGCAGCGGATGCATATACGGCTGAATCGCCGGAGCGCCTTCCGACTTGTAGCCGCTCGCCTTGGCAGTCGCGATGTACCAGTGGTTGCCCGCTGCATCGATCACACTTGCCGAGCGCTCCCCATAAAACTGATCAGCCGGCTCAGTCAGCGATTTCGCACCCGCTTCCAATGCGCGTTCGTAAGCCGCGTCACAATCGCGCACATACACGTGGAATGCGCCCAACTTCGGCTCGCCGTTCCACGCCACTCCCGCACCACCGCCCCCAATCATCAGCATGGAGTCGTCCACGCGAACCTCGCAGTGATACCCGCCCGATCCGACGGCGCGGAAGATCTCTTCGCCGCCAAATGTTTTCTTCACCAGATTGATCACCGCGTCGACGTCCGGCACAACCAGATATGGCGTCACCATGCGGTAGCCAGTCGGAATAGGACTCACGCCCGACTTCTTTTCCGACATCTTGGGCTCGGGCATTTTGCCGCCTTCGGGGCCTTGGGTCATCCCCTGCATGCGCCGATGCATCTCCTCGACCGACATTTCCTCGATCACCGTGACCACAGCCCACGAATAGCCAAAGGGATCCTGAAGCAGAGCATCGCGATGTCCGTAGAACTGGGTCTGAGCCGCACGCACCAGCTTCATCCCAGCTGCCACGGCATGCTCCGTAAATGCGTCTACATCGTCGACCTGGATGGACATCGAAACCGGCGAGTGGCCCAGTGTTTCGGCGCTGAAGCGGCCTCCCTCGGGCCATTCTCCGGCGATATTGATGGTTGAGTCTCCGATCACGATTTCGGCGTGCGGGATTTGTCCTCCCACCTCGAAGCGGAAAGTTTCTTTCGCCCCCAAAGCGCGCTGGTAGAACTCGATCGCTTTGGCCGGGTCTCGGAACGCTAACCTCGGTGATGCAGTCTTGCGAACGGCTGCGACCGGTTCAGCGACGGTAGGCATACGCTTTCTCCCTTCCAATTCGGACTTCAATCGACCTTTAAAACTCTCGCGCGGCAGATCACGCAAGTCCGCAGCAATCCGCAGCAGTGGCTCGATGCCGGCCGCCACCTTGAGAGCCTTGCCGTCCACTCGCGACAGCATGGCATCTACAGCCTTGTTGAGCTGTTCAATCTGCTTCGTATCAGGATTCCCCGGATTCAGAGAGCGCTTAGGCATCGGCACCCTCCATGCGCGCCCGCAGGCTGCTGAGCGCGCGGAACTGTAGTTGTTTCACCGCGCCCTCAGTCTTGCGAACCTCCCGCGCCACTTCTTTGATACTTTTCTCTTCGACAAACCGCAGCACAACCACACGCCGCTGCTCGGCAGGCAACGTGCCGACCAGGCGAAACAGGGTGGCGCGGCGCTCCACGTCTTCAATCTCTGCCGGAGCGACCCCTGATTTGGCCTGCACTGAATCGATCAGCCCCGAATCGTCGGCCACTTCCCGACCCGAGCGCTGCCAGCGGTCTGAAATCAGGTTGGCCGCGATGCGGAATAACCATGCTGCAAACGGAATCCCGCGCCACTCAAACCGCTTCAGATTTGCCAGCGCCTGGTGAAAGACTTCCGCCGTCAGGTCTTCCGTCTCAGCCCGGTCTCGCACGCGCTTCACCACGTACGCATACACACGCTCAAAGTTGATTTCGTAGAGGTCGGCAAAGCAGGCGGGATCCTTCTGCGCAGCTTCGATCAGAAGCCGCTCGTCCGCTTCTTTTTTCAGAGCCTTCAACGAAATCTCCGCGGTCTTGGATCTTGCACTAGGGTAAACGCTTCAGCCGGCAAAAAGGTTACGGGCCAGCGAAAATTGAGTGCAAATTTCGTGTAACTCCCCCAGCGGTTTCTAGCATCCAAACCTTTAAGTTCGAGCAGAGAAGTAAAGAGGTGGCTTATGGAAGCGGTTAGCGGAGTGTTCAAAACGCGCTCCCGCGCGGAAAATGCAGTGAAGGAAGCGCTTGCGGCGGGCATTCCAGCTGACCGGGTCACCCTCCTGACCCCTGGCGCCGTCGATCAGGTGAACAAAGAGATTGTGGCAGTTCCCACCGACACCGCCGAACAGCCGGGCATGGGAAAGGCGATCGGCGCGCTCGCAGGCGGAGGCGTTGGGTTCGCCGGCGGATCTCTGCTGATGGCCCTGGTCCCTGGACTCGGCCCCATCACCGCGGTCGGGCTTCTCGGAGCCGCAATCCTGGGGGCCGCTGGCGCCACGATTGGTGCAACCGTTGGCAATGAGTTGGAGACCTCCACCACCGAGGGCCTGCCGGAAGATGAGATTTTTGTCTATGAAGACGCGATGCGCCAGGGCCGCAGCGTGGTCGTCGTACTCGCCGAGGATAATCAGCAAGCATCGCTTCTGCGCGAGCTTTTGAAGATGCAAGGTGCCGAGTCGATTGACGCAGCCCGCGAGCAGTGGTGGATCGGCCTGCGCAGTGCCGAAGAGAGCCACTACTCGCAATCCGGCAAGAGCTTCGCCGAAGATGAGGAATATTTCCGCCGCGGCTTTGAGGCCGCCCTGCACGCCCGCACTCGCTGCATGGAATTTGACCAGGTCTCGGCCGCCATGGATGCCGCTCTCGAGGATGTTCAGCGGGAACACCCGGGCAAGGAAGTCGAAGCCGCGTTCACCCGCGGCTATCAGCGTGGGCGCGAATACTATCAGCAGCGTTGTGACGAAACTTCGAAGGCGGCGTAGCGGATAGTTCACGACAGACCGTTTGAATCCAAGATCCTGCCCAACCGGAATTTCGCCGCGGAAACCGGGCGCGAGATAGAATCCTCGGTGCCATGTCTCCGTCGCAGAAGCTCGTCATAACGATATTGCTCGGCTGCGCTGCCTTGTACGCGCAAAATGGGTCCTCCACTCCGCAACAGGGCGATTCGTCTATTCAGCCCAACCAATCTGCGCAACCTGCTTCTGAAACCAACAAGAAAGCTCCCGCAGATCAGGCGATCCCGTCTAGTTCTGAGAACTCGACCAAGCTGGAAGCGATCAAAACTGTCAAAGCGCCTTATCCTTACGAAGCGCGAGAGAAGCAACTGCAAGGGCAGGTCTGGGTAAAAATTTTAGTCTCAGAGACCGGCGATGTAGAGAGCGCCGAAATAATCAGCGGCGATCCAGTGTTCGCGGATGCCGCTGTGAAGGCGGTGAAACAATGGAAGTTCAAACCTTTCCTGAAAAACGGGCAGCCGGTCAAGGTATCCACGAAGTTGCCGTTCAATTTCGCATTCTCGGAGAATGTTCACGTTGAGAAACTTCCTCCCGCCGCGGAGAATGCCCCCGCCATTTCGAATCCCCCTGCCTCAAGCGAAGCCCCGGAGCGAGTTCGAATTTCACAAGGAGTTACGCAGGGCCTTTTGTTGTACAAAGTTGCGCCCGTCTATCCGGCCGAAGCCAGGCACGCACACGTTCAGGGAACGGTATTGTTGCAGGCGATTATTAGCACAGGAGGTAGGATTCGAGACCTAAAGTTGATTTCCGGTCCAAAGGAACTCGCTCCCGCCGCGATTGGGGCGGTACAGCAGTGGACCTACCGGCCTTACCTGCTGATGGGCAACCCGGTAGAGGTCGAGACGCAAATCCAAGTGAATTTCAAGCTCAGTTATTGAAGTCCGAAGTCCTCAGGAGCAGACGCGCCGTTATTGGCGGTAATAAAGTTCCTCAACCGCCTTCTGCACTCGCGCCGAAAGCGATTCCAGATCCTTCATCGTCAGCCCGGTCGTCGAGATCGGCTCGCCCACTCGCATCTCCAGGGGGCGACACTTGATGTGGTAAGTATTCATCGGCAGCAGTTCGTAGGTTCCGATCAGCGCGACAGGCACGATATCCACTTGCGCCTTGATCGCCAGAAAAAACGCTCCCGACAGAAATGGCTTAATCTCTCCGTCGGGCGTGCGTCCGCCTTCCGGATAAATCACCAGCGGAAGCCCCGCCTTCAAACCCTTCAGCGCCGCCCGGATGCTGCTGATGGAATGCGACGGGTTCTGCTGGTCGATGCAGACCTGGCCCGAACGCTTCAACTGCCAGCCCACCACGGGATACGACAGCAACTCTTTCTTGAAGGCGATGCGGAACTGGAACGGCAGATACGTGTAGAGAACGGGAATGTCGAGCGCCGATGCGTGATTCACGGCATACACGTGCGGCTTGGAGGTGTCGATCTTGTCGAGCCCAATCACCTTCACGGGCGAAGCAATGGTCTTCATGATCAGCCAGGACCATGCATACGAGAACCAGTGCAGCCGCCGTCCGCTGCGGTCAAACACGCCGCCGGGGATCGCGGCCAGCCCCATCACCAGCGTGTAGAGCCAGATCAGCGGATCAAGAATGAAGTACGAGCGCACACGGCTCAACCAGCCGTGCCTCAGCCCCGCAATTGCATGGGGACTGAGCCGCGGCGAGGCAGGCGAGCTAATCGCCACAGCCTGGGGGCCGCGATCGAGTTGCCGCGCTTCTACCGCGCCGCTCTCCACATGATCGACCGATGACTTCACTTGCTGCACACTTCCATTCTAGGGGAAACCCCCGTTCAACTGCGCTGCCGCCGTGTTCTGTGTCGCGATTCGTATCAGGGTATGCCTTCAGGCATACCGCAAAAGCTATGGCTGATGGCGCCTTCAGGCGCGGCCCGTCCTAACTTTTCGGCTGCGCATAATGCAGCCGATCGTTACCGCCGCTCACGGCATCGCTAAAGCGACGCCCTGATACGGACCGAGCCTGACACAAAACGAGGAACACACTCCCGAAAACTTCAAACCCTCACTCCCAGAACTCGCATCGCCTCTCCCACCAGATAAATCGACCCCGTCACAACCATGACCGCCTCGGGCCCCGCGGCTTGGCGAGCTCGCTCCAGAGCGGCTCCCACGCCGGCAACTGCCTCAATCTCCGCCCCTGTCCGGCTCCCGTCCTGCTGAATCTCCTCCGGCGACGCCGCCCTCGGATTGTCAGGCCGCGTGGCAATCACCCGTTGGGCCAGCGGGAACAGGATCTCTGTCATCTCTGAGATTGCCTTGTCGCGCATCGCTCCGAAAACAAAAATCAGCGGACGGTCGTCATAGCGCTCCGAAAGGGCGGAGCGGAGGGCCCACGCACCCGCCGGATTATGCGCTACATCGAGCACCGTCTCAGGCCAACCAGGCCGAGCCGGAAGCACCTGGAATCGTCCGGGCCACCGCGTCTCGTGGATTCCGCGCTCCATCGATTGTGGCGTGATGCCGGCAATTCCCAGCTTCGACACCTCCTCGGCCGCGGCGATTGCGAGCGCAATGTTTCGCAACTGATGCCGCCCCATCAGCGGCGTCTCAACCAGAATCTGCGTCCCCATCACTTGGAGTGGATATTTGTAACCGGAGTGAGGCGCATTGTTGTCGGCCTTCTCGGCGCGCCCGGATATAGATGAAGTCTCCCGAGTACCGAGTACTGAGTACTGAGTACTCCCGGGCGACACCGGAGGCACATACTGCACGGCACTCACACCCTTCGCTCCCAGATCGAGAATCGTGTTGCCGATCACGTCGTTCGCCTCGGGCTGCTGCGGCAGAGTCACGACCACTCCCCCTGGCCGGATGATGCCGACTTTTTCGCGAGCGATCTCTCTCACGGTATTGCCCAGAAACTTCTGATGATCGAGCGCGATATCGGCAATCACGCTGACCAGCGGCTCGACAACATTGGTCGCATCGAGCCGTCCACCCATTCCGACCTCGAGCACAGCAATCGCAACCTGCTCCCGCGCAAAATGCGCGAACGCGATCGCTGTCATCATCTCGAAGAAGCTGGGATGCCATGGCAGTTGCCCCTCTTCCACGAGGCGCTCGGCGACGCGATCCACTTCGCCATGCAGGCGGGCAAAATCGTCGTCGCCGATCTCGTCGCCATTGATGCGGATGCGTTCGTTGATCCGCAACAAGTGCGGTGAAGTGTAAAGCCCCGTCTTCAGTCCAGACGCTCGCAGGATGGATGCCAGCGTCGCCGCCGTCGACCCTTTCCCGTTCGTTCCCGCAATCAGAACGCTGGGAAACGTGCGCTCCGGATGATTCATAGCCGCCAGCAACACGCGCATGTGCGCCAGGTCGAATTTGTTCGACGGCGTCTGGGCGAGTTCGTGCCCCAACGCAAACATGCTCGCCACTGCGGTTTCGTAGGACATGGGGAAACGCTCTCAGCTCTCAGCTCTCAGCTCTCAGTTTTCAGCTTGCTTATTCAGATTATCAGCGTTGCAGGCGGCTGAAAAAGCCGCGGGACAAAGTGCCCCGGGGCCGCATCCCGAGTCCCTCTCGCTCATCTCTGTGTCCTCCGTGTCCTCTGTGGTTCGATATACCATCAACCACGGAGGACACAAAGGACACGGAGGACACAAAGAAGAATCCAATTTGCGATCGAGTCGAGGGGCTGGCTAGAAGCTGGCAGCTAGGAGCTAGCAGCTGGCGTCATAAAATCCAGCGCGCGCGCGATATATGGCTTGAGCTCTTTGCGGGGGACCACTGCATCCAACATGCCGTGTTGCAGCAGGAACTCGCTGCGCTGGAAGCCCGGCGGCAGCTTCTGGCGGATCGTCTGCTCGATCACGCGCGGCCCGGCAAAGCCGATCAGAGCGCCCGGCTCCGCAATGTTTAGATCGCCGAGCATGGCAAACGATGCGGTCACGCCCCCTGTCGTAGGATCGGTCAGCAGCGAAATATAGGGAACCTTGGCCTTGTCCAGCCGCGCCAGTGCCGCCGAAATCTTCGCCAGCTGCATCAGGCTGATCACACCCTCCATCATGCGAGCGCCGCCCGATGCCGACACAATGATGAGAGGCGTACGCGTACCGGCCGCGCGTTCCACGGCCCGCGTAATCGCCTCGCCCACCACCGCGCCCATGCTCCCGCCGATAAACGAATACTCCATCACACTGGCGACCACGGGTCGTCCCATCAGCTTGCCTTGAGCATTGATCACCGCGTCGTTCAGGCCCGTGTCTGCCTGCGCCTGCTTCAGTCGCGAAGAATACGGCTTCAGGTCCACAAACTTCAGAGGATCAGTCGACGCAATGTCCCCGTCAAAAGTCTCGTACTTGTTGTCGTCGAGTAGCTGGGCGAGCCGCGTGCGGGCGTCGATCCGGAAGTGCTTGTCGCACTTCGGACAGACGTTCATATTCTCTTCCAGATCCTTTTTCCAGATGATCTGCCGGCAGTTCTCACACTTCACCCACAAACCTTCGGTCTTGACGCGCTTCTCCCCCGAAGTGTCCAGCTCACCGGATTCGCGCTTAAACCAAGCCATAAGAACAAATTGCCGATTTCTGATCTTTGATTTCAGATTGAAAACCTCGCGGGTCCGGGGTTTTCAATCTGAAATCAAAAATCATCAATCATCAATCTTTCAGTACTCGATTCCTCTCTGCGCCATCACGCCCTTTTCATACGCGTGCTTCACCTGGCGCATTTCGGTTACCGTATCGGCGACCTCGACAATTGTCGGGTGCGCGTTCCGGCCCGTCAAGATCACGTGCACCATCTCCGGCTTCCTCTTCAAGCTCTCGACCACCTTCGCCGGATCCAGCATCCCATAGCTGATGGCGTAGTTAATCTCGTCGAGTACCACCAGATCCCACGCACCCGATTGGATCGCCTTTTCGGCCTCGGCCCAGGCCTCTTCAACCATGCGAACGTCTTCCGGATCGGGCTTCTCGGCGCCCACCTTCACGAAGCCGCGCCCCATCTGCTTCATCACAAACTTGTCGCCGAACGCTTGCACCGCGTCGAGTTCGCCATAATGCCACGAACCCTTCAGGAACTGCAGCATCAACACCCGCATCCCTTGACCGACGGCTCGAAGAGCGGTTCCCATCGCCGCAGTGGTCTTGCCTTTGCCCGGGCCAGTGTTCACGATAATCAGACCACGCCGGATGTCAGCCATGCACGAGTCGGAGATTTGATTCTAGACGCTTGATTCTAGAGGTTTGATTCTACTAGATGCTGCCCCTTACCGGTCATCGTCCCACCCCCGTCTCGGTCGACGCGCACTCGCCCGCTTGGGAAGGCTCCCTGTCCAATAGTGGACACTACAGTCCTCAAGTGGACAATCCGAGCCGCCCTCAACTGCCATTGGTTCAATGTTTCAAGCATTTGGCGCGTACTCCCCTTGGAATCGGAGTTGCTCTCATTTCTGAACAACGAAGTGGGATGGCGCTGCTCGGGGCGGAATCTTGGACGATATGGGGCCCACGAAATTTCCAGGAAACAATACAGCCTCTGGCACCGTCTTTAATTCTAAAGGGAAGACTCTCCGCCATGACTTGCGATATTCACTCACCCGTTGTTGATGTTGGCACAAATATCTCGGCGGATAACTTTTCCACGGAACTCCAGCATCCAAGGTTGCGTAGCACGGTCAGGCGGATCTCTGTCCCCTCGCAAACCGCGGAGGTCTCATCGTGATCAACAAGTCTGCAGTGTTGTGGTTGCTGTCCTTGCTCGTGGCTCTACCCGCCTTCGCGGGCCAGCATGTCGCCGTGCATCCGCGGCCGTCGATGGACACCGGGGATCAGTCCACGATTAAAGAGATCGTCGAAATGGAGCGGCAAGCCAAGGAAGCCAGCCTGCACCGCGATCCGGAATTCTCGCAGCGAACTCTCGCCGAAGATTACGTCGCCATCACTCCCCTGGGTCAAATCACGACCAAACAGGACACGGTGTCTGCACGCAAGAGTGGCCAACTGCGCTATGAAGCCATCGATGTGAGCGACATGGTGGTGCGCGTCTACGGCGACACCGCCGTCGTCACCGCCCGCGCCGACGTGAAGGGACACCAGCTCGGCGAAGACTTCAGCGGTCCTTACCGCTACACTCGCGTCTGGGTCCGCCGCACCGGCCACTGGCAGGCTGTAAGCTACCAGGCCACTGTCACCCAATGATTTCCCTCTGCTGGTTTGCTTCGCCTGTTCGATGGAATGGCTTGCTACTGCCGACTGCCACTGCTGGGTTGGGCTACCTTTGAGTGGCGCAGCGCTCTTAGCGCTGCGATCAAGCCTCCGTTTTTGACATCCTTTACCCGTTCTCAAGTATTGCCAAACCGCTCCAGCGCTTGTTCATCAGTTCGAGCACTCCCCTGTTCCGGGGCCACGAGCAGGTCAAAACGTGGAACGGTCTGTCTTCGTCAGTTGGCCGCATTGGTTCACGTTCCGCTCTGAATCGCCCTTAGGGATTTCCCTAGTAGCGCAAAACATCGAGTCCACCCTAGGGTGGTCTGGTGGAGTGAATTGGAGTCGCACACACGGGATCAAGAACCGGAATTGGAGACTGACATGGCCACAGTAGCGCCCGCAACACCCTCAACATCCACGAAGCAGGATTGGACGAAACCACAGGCGATGGCGATTCCCAAGGGGGGATTTTTCAAGGACAAAGTTGAGCAAGGCAGATACGGTCCGATCTTTCCCCAGACTCCAGCGTGCTACGGCTTCAGCGTCATTGCGAAGGTCATCCCTGGAAGGGAAGAACACATATACAACCATGCCAAGGTCATCGAGAAAGCAATCGCAGATGATCCGGCCACGCTCGCGATACTCAAGGCACACTACTTGAGGTGGCTGATCTTCACCATTAACGGGGAGAACTACCTGATGTACCAGGCCATCTTCGATACCGATTTCGATAAATACTGCGAGGATGCCTCTTACCTCTTCGGCAAGACGGGCATCAAGTCGGCCTTTGAGGCCCTCGAAGGGTGGCCTGCGGACTACGCGACCAATCCTGCGTCCATAGTCAAGTTTTTCCGCGAACACCAATGTCCGAGCTTCCTCGAATACAGCGAGCATCCCTATGTGACTTGTGAAGAAATCAAGAAGGCCCTTAAGCTCAAGGCAGCCTTCAGCGACGCGCTTGACTTAATGCAATAGCGCACGCTGGCGTAATATCTCAATTACGCTCAAAATGACCGGAACAAGACTTCTGACTGGGTTCACCACCGACGCAAGGTCTGCGACTTAGCCTACAATGTGGGCCTCATCTCCATGGAAGGCACACTCATGCTCTCGCTCGCAAAACGTCGACACGGTCTCCTGCTGCTCATTCTGTCCTTCGTCCTCTGGGCATCCCCCTCTCGCGCCCAGCAACCCGAACTCTCCTCCGACAAACGTGCCCAAATTGAGTCCGCTGTCACGAAATACATGGCCACCACCCACGTCCCCGGCCTCTCCGTCGCCGTTGTCGAGAACGGTGAATACGAATGGGCTGCCGGCTTCGGACTCGCCGATGTCGAAAACAACGCCCCCGCCAGCGAATACACTCTGTTCCGTCTCGCCTCTATCTCCAAGTCGCTCACCGCTACCGCCGCGATGCAACTCGTCGAGCGCGGACAACTCGATCTCGACGCTCCTGTCCAGAAATACTGCCCCGCGTTTCCGCCGAAGCAGTCGCCCATCACCACGCGTCAGGTCATGGGACATCTCGCCGGCATCCGCCACTACAAATCCGGTTCGCAGGACGATCCCGAAATCGGTAACACCAAACATTTCGACGACCCGATTCAGGCCGGACTCGATTTCTTCAAGAACGATCCGCTGGTCTCCGATCCCGGCAAGCAGTTTCACTATTCGACTCAGGGCTACACCCTGGTCGGCTGCGTCATTGAAGGGGCCTCGGGAACGAAGTATGTGGACTTCGTGCGCAAAAACATTTTCGTACCCGCTGGCATGGACAGCACGCAAGTCGACAATCGCTTTGCTATCATCCCCTACCGCACGCGCTTCTATCGCAAGACCGACTCCGGCACCGTTCAGAACACCGACTTCCTCGACTCCAGCTACAAAATTCCTGGCGGCGGATGGCTCTCTTCCGCGGAAGACATGGCAAAGTTTGAAGTGGCTATTCTGAACGACAAGTTGATCAAGCGCAGCACGCGCGATCTCATGTGGACGCCGCTCAAGCCGTCCGACGGCTCGAAGGATACCTACGGCCTCGGCTGGGGTTCCTCGACCGAGAGCGGCATCGCACTCGTCGGTCACTCCGGAGGGCAGCAGGGCACGAGCACGCGATTCCTCATCGCTCCCGCCTTGCGCGCCGGTGTCGTTGTGCTCACCAACATGGAAGATGCCGATCCCGATAAACTGGCCCGGGAGATTCTGAAAGTGCTGGCGGGAACCGCGGAGAAACCGCAGAACTGAGCGTCGCTACGCCGCCTGCGGGCTCGTAGCTTCGCCGCCCTTCGCGTCGAATCCCGATGCCTTCGGGACGAGCGAATCCTTCAATCGCAGGAATCGCTCCTCGTAGTATTTTCTCGAAAGGTACGCGACCGCAATCGCTCCGCCCCCCGCCCGCACGAACTTCAGCAACACCAGCGCAAAGTGTCCACTGGAGGGCAGCAGACTCGGAAAATACCGTCGGCACATCAAATCGTACACGCGGAACGCGAGAAAGTGATTGAGATAGAGTCCGTAACTGATGTATCCGAGAAAGCGAAGGGGTGCGACGTTTACCAAGCGCTTCGCACCATTCGTGCCTGCCAGTAAGAACAGCAGCAGAACGCCCGCGCACAGCAGAGTGATCAGCGTGTACTGCAACCCCGCACCCAGCAGGCGATTGCGCGTGGTAATGCCGAACGGACGCCCCGCCACAACTAGCACTGCAGCGGATGCCACCAGCATCCAGCACAGACTCCAAACTTGTTTCCTCGAAATTCTCGTGCGAAGTACGAGGGCGATCAAGCTGCCCGCCGCCAGACCATCGGCTACGAACCATGTGTACCAGTCCAATCCTGAACGATGGCCAAGGGCGAACGATGTCGCGCGCAGAACGGGAGTAAGCACCACAATCGCGGCCGAAATGACGGCAAGACGGCGCGCGGTCACCTTGTGGACCACCGTCGGCCAGAGGATGTAGAAATGCTCTTCCACGGCCAGCGACCACAGCGGCCCGTAATCGCAGGCCACGCCAAAGAAATTCGTCATGTTCGCGAGGTAGACGAAACTCAGGCCGACAAACCCCACCGATGACGAGCGCATCAATAGCAGGACTATCAGAAGAAGGTAGTATGCCGGCAAAATGCGCAGCGCTCGCCGCGTGTAAAAACGGCGGTAGAAATGTGGCTTGTGCTTTGAGTCGAGAAGGATTCCCGTAATCAAAAAGCCGGACAGCACAAAGAAGAGATTCACCCCCATCCATCCCGGCTGAGTGGCCGAGACGAACCTGCGAGCCCACGGCCCAAACGACATTCCGGCATACTGCCAGTAGAAGGCGTGAAGCAGCATCACTCCGAGCACTGCAATGCCCCGCAGCGTGTCGAGTTCAGGCATGAACGGGCGTATCAGCGGCTCCGGGAGTGGCGCGGACCGGGCGGTCATTGCGGGATCCGAGGGCATTGCGATCGCCTCATTGGATATCAAATAAGTGGCAGCGTCAAACCTCTCTGTGGCAGGTGCGCCACTCCCGCAGCTTCCGACCACCCTCAGGCGTAGAATAGCCGCGGGCGTCCGATTTCAAACGGAGGCACAAAAATGCCTGCGAAATGGGAACGGGTTTATCTCGGATTGATCAATGTACTCCTGGCTGCGGCCGGCCTTCTTCTTTTCTGGAACGTATTAACCACTGGCAGTTGGCGGCTTCGATCAGCTTTTATTTTCTTGATCGGATGGGCTATCACACTGCGACTAAGCGCGAAATGGATGCCATCCAGGTTGTTGGCTTCGGTCCACGCTTGGCGGTGGCGAGGACGACTGTATGAATTCAGCTTCAACCTGCTCTGGATCGGCCTGCCGCTCGGCATCTTCGGCTATGTAGCGCGTGCGCTTCCTCGATTGGAAGTAGTCTCACTTATTCTGCTAATGTCTGCGCTGCCTTTATTATTTACGGGCCCGGCTCGCTCGTAAAAAGGGCTCCACTACCCCTGCCGCTCATGATCTCGATTGACCCTTCCTCCGCACCGATCGTCAGCAGCAGACCGTTCCGCTCAGTGAACTCAAGGGCAAGGTTGTAGTAGCCAGCCCGGTCGTGCCGAAACAGTCTGCAGTTTGTTATCTCTGTGGTGCCTATCATTTTTGCCAGTTTCACCCTCATCGGGGATTGTGCACGATAGTCGACAAAGGCAGTACCTGCCAAAGGCGCCACTGCGTACTACGCATTCTCCAAGGAGACGATCATGAAGATTACGCAGCTCGCCCTATTCTGCGCTGTTTTGTTCGCGGGAGTCGACTCGTGGGCCCAGGACTTCTATCGAGGCGAGGTGACTGCCGATTACTCCTACGCCCGATTCTATCCGGTAGCTCACGGCACTCAGAGCTTGAGTCTGAACGGCGGCGGTGGCGCGGCGGTTGTGTACTTCAACGATTACATTGGAATAAAAATGGACTTCCAGGGCTATGGCAGCAACACGGTTACCTGGACGAATCCGAGCGGTGGGTTTGTTAAAGCGCAGGGCAACCTCTTCACCTACATGTTCGGTCCTCAACTGAAGGTGCGCGCGCCAAAATTCGAGCCGTTCGGGCATATCCTCTTCGGCGGCGCGCACAGCAATGTCTACGCCAATCTGACCAAAGCCTGCGCTGGACCATGCATCACTTCCGGATCACCCACAGGAGACGCTTTCGCCTTCGCGATCGGCGGTGGCTTCGACATTCCCGTCAGCAAATCGTTCGAGATCCGTCCGGTGGAGGTCGATTACCTGATGACGCGCTTCACCAACCAGTTCAACAACTCGTCGCAGAACAACTTCCGGTATTCGGGCGGTGTCAGTTTCAGGTTCGGACCCAGCAGCAAGTAACTTATTCGTCGGCGTACAGAACAAGACCCTGGAGGGAGTCGACAAATGCCACCCTCCTACTTTCCATTAGCGCGCGTTGTTTTCTGAGGAGTCACCGGTCTAATGCCCGGAGTGATACGGATGTCCCTTGAGAATCGTGAACGCGCGATACACCTGTTCCAGCAGAACGACGCGCGCCAGTTCATGTGCGAGCGTCATCTTCCCGAGTGAGATTGTATGCTGCGCCGCGGCCCGTGCTGCCTCGCTGAATCCATCCGCACCGCCAATGGCGATGACCAGCGGCAAAGGATTCCGGTCCTGATAATCTCCGAGAAATGCCGCAAACTGCTGCGACGAAAATTCCTTGCCCCGCGAATCCATCAGCACCAACGTCGATTTCGCTCCTGCCTTCGCGCCCCGGGCTCTGCCAGAGAGTTCCAGCAAGGCCGCTTCATCTCTCAGAGCAACGCCCTCCACTGGCACGTAACGCGAAATCCGCTTCAAATACTCGTCCGTCAGCGACGCGATGGCCGGCTCTTTCGTCTTCCCGATCCATGCAAACTTGATCTTCACAGGCGGGATGAGCCTCTCTCACTTCTTTCCAGACGCGAGCACCACTGACACTCCGAACGCGACCTTCTCCCCGTCCCAATACTCTCGCATCGCCGCATGCACCTCGGCATGAATCTGCGGCCACTGCTCCGCGGGCACGCGCTCCAGCATGGGACGGAATGGGACTGAGACCGACTGCGAATACTCCCACAACTCTTCGACAGAGCCCGGCCATGCCCACGGCAGTGTTTTGGTTTCTTCCTCGACCGCGTTGAATCCCGCGCTACGGAAAATTGCCGACAGGCTGCCAGGCTCCGCAAACTTGAAAGGATCCGGCCCATCCGGATCTAGCAACGCCCCACCCACATGCCGGTGCACCACGCCCATCATGCTCTGCCAATAGGGCTGCTCGATCGATCCCCACACCAGAAAACATGCCCGTGCTCCCGGCCGCAACACACGGCGCAACTCCTGCAACGCGCCGACGGGGTCGTCAAAGAACATCACGCCAAAGCGCGAGGTCGCAAGATCGAAACTGTTATTGGAAAAAGGCAACTGGTGCGCGTCCGCCACTTGGGTGGTGAAATTCTTGAGCCCGCGCTTTTGTCCCCGCTTCGCGGCGATCTCAAGCAGTCCAGCGCTCACATCCGTCGCCGTGACATGTCCCTGCTCGCCCACGCGCGCAGCCAGGCTGATCGCAGGCTCGCCGGTCCCGCTCGCCAAATCGAGTACCTGCATGCCCGGCGCGGGCTGTGCGTATTCGACGAGCGCGTCGGTCACGGGTTGGCCCATGGCCGCTGACTTTGCCTTCCACTTTTCAGACGCAACCAGCCGGTACTGGTTTCCCCAGTCCGGCCCGGAATCTGCTTTCGCTGTCATGGGATCCTTCAGAATCGCCAAGAAGATCTACGCGGTTTTTCTCTTCTTCTTCGTCGCCGCAAGCTTCGTGGTCGCCAGCTTGGGCGCAGCCGCTTTCTTCTTCTTGGGAGCAGCCTGCAGATCGCCGACCTCCAGCCGCTTGGCCGTCTTCCAAAGCCGCTCTAGATCGTAAAACTTCCGCGCCTTCTCGGAAAATACATGGACGACGAAGTCCACGTAATCGATGAGCACCCACTCGGCCTGCTTGTAACCCTCAACGTGCGCCGGACGCAGGTTCGCCGCCTTCAGCCGCAGCTCCACTTCGTCGGCAATGGCCTGCACCTGCCGCGGGTTGGTCCCGCTGCACAGCACAAAGTAGTCGGTAAACGCTCCCGACCCTTTTTCCATTTCCAGGATGCTGAGTTCTTCGGCTTTCTTCTCGAGGCAGGCTTGGATAGCTGCAGAGATTTGCTGTTTGAGTTCGCTCTTCTTCATTCCGTCGTCGGTAGTTCTTTCTTCAACTTTAAGTCGCTCTAATTGTAACCGACCCCTCTGACCGCTCAATTTCTCGGATTGTCATCCTGAACGGAGCCGTTCTTCAGGCGAAGCGAAGAGCTTGCCCTGAGCGCAGTCGAAGGGATCTCGGACTGAACCGCTCTGCACAGTTACGCTCAACAGATCACTTCCCCGTCTTCTTCGCTTCGGCCGCCGCCAGCTCCCGCAGCTTCGCCATCGTGGCCTGTGCCGGATCCTTACGCTTCTTGCTCTTATTCCGCCGTTTGGTCTTGGTTACATAGTGATTCTGAGCCATGGGTCTCCTGATTCAAGCGGTTCGGGACGCCACCCCTGATTGGATCGAAGTGTTTCCTTCGTGAACCTTCGCGTGCTTGGTGGTTCAAGATCTCAAAAGCGAGCTCCCACTCATGCTCTGGGTTCGCCAATCCATCATAACCGCCGACCGAAAGATTCACGAAATCCGCCACTGCATCCACCTACCGATACAGCCCCATCTTCCGGATGTACTCCGCCACCGGCGCGTCCACAAACCGTCCCAGCGCCTTGCCCGAAGCAGCAGCCTGCCGGATCGCGGTCGCCGAAGCCGGTTGATGCAGATCGACCAGCAGGTGAATGGTCGCTCCCTTCAAAACCAGATCCCCCGTGGCAGCCTGCTTATGAAACGGCCGCGTCACCTCCGCGCGGGGACGCAGGCTCTCCGGCAGCGCATTCGCCACATCCGCCAGCGAATACCCCGGCCGGCTGGCCACCACGAACTCGCACTCCCGGAACAGCTCCTCCGCCTTGTGCCACTTCGCGATATCCGCAAAGGCATCCATGCCCAGCAACAGAAACAGCTTGTCGGTCGCCTTGAACGACCGTTTCAGCCGCCGGATCGTGTCGATCGTGTAATTCGGCTTCTCAACGCGCTCCTTCTTCATCGGCACCACGCCCTCCTCCGGAGCCTCCAGCAACGACGGCACAAACGCCTTCTCCTCCGCCGTCGCCAGCGCCAGCATGGCATAGCGATGCACGAACGGCGTCAGCGGCTGCCGCTGCTTGTGCGGAGGTATGTTCGCCGCCACGAAGTAAACGCGATGCAACTTGTACGGTTCCAGCGCTGCCCGCGCCAGTGCCAGGTGCCCGCGATGTACCGGATCGAATGTCCCGCCAAAGAGTCCAATGTTCATGCAGTCAGATCAGCCCCGCCTAGTGTCCAGATTCCCGGCCCCATATGCAAGCCGAATCAAGCACCCATCGTCCAACCGGCCCTCATCTGCCCGGCTAACGGACAGTGCACAATTCGTCTTCCTCGTACAAAAAATGAACTCCTGTAATGTTCCTCATTTCCCAATTTGGCACTACCATGGTTGACATGCGAGTAAACCTCCCCCTACTCCGCATTCCGCCCGCACGCGCTCCCATCCTTCGGTATGGCGTCGCCGTACTGAGTACAGCTCTTGCGCTGATTCCCACGGTTCTGCTGGCGGACGTCTCCGAGAGCCGCCTGGCCTTGTTCGGCGTTGCCGTTATGGTGAGCGCGTGGTACGGCGGCTGGAAGCCGGGAGTGGTTGCCACCGCCTTCGCCCTCACCGTGAGCGCCTACTTCTCGCTCGCCGGCGAGCATAGCCCAGAGCAATTGCGTACGGCGATCGTCCGCCTCTCGCTCTTCTTCTTCGTGGCCATGCTCATCTGCTGGCTCAACGCCGCCCTGCGCGCCGCCCAGGAAAACCTGCTTCGCTCCGAGCTGAACTTCCGCTCGCTCGTGACCAACGCGCCCTACGGCATTTGCCGCTGCGATTCCACCGGCAAGATTCTCGACGCCAACCCCGCCTTCCTCGAACTGCTCGGCCACACCTCTCCTGACGAACTGATTGGCCAGCACATCTTTGGACTCTACGCCGACAACGACAAGTGGTTCGATCTCGCCGACTACCTTCGCTCCTCCGAGCCCTTCAAAGGCCTGACCGCCGAATGGAAGCGCAAGAACAACACCACCACGGTGGTCCGCGTCTCCGGACGCTCGGTGTTGAACGGAGGCGAAGGCATCGTCTTCGAACTCTTCGCCGAAGACGTCACCGAGCGCCGCGCCCTTGAGCAACAGCTCCGCCAGTCCCAGAAGATGGAAGCCGTTGGCCGTCTTGCCGGAGGCATCGCCCACGACTTCAACAACCTGCTCATGGTCATCCTCGGCTACTCCGAGTTCCTGCTGGAACGCCTTGGCGCCGAGCCTCACCTGCGCGGCCCCGCCCAGGAAATCTCCAGCGCAGCCGAACGCGCCTCCTCGCTGACTCGCCAGCTTCTGGCCTTCAGCCGCAAGCAGATGCTCGCCCCGCGCATCGTCAACCTCAACGACGTGGCCACCGAAAACATCAAGATGCTGACCCGCATGATTGGCGAGGACATCGACCTGGTCATGGTGCCCGCCCCGAATCTCTGGCCCATCCGCGCCGATGCTGGGCAGATCGACCAGGTCATCATGAACCTCGCCGTCAACGCCCGCGACGCCATGCCCTCGGGCGGCAAGCTGACCATCGAGACCTGCAACGTCACCCTCGACGACGAATACGCCCGCTTCCACGCTCCGTTGCGCCCCGGCGATTACGTCATGCTCGCACTCAGCGACACCGGCAACGGCATGGACACCGACACTCAGTCGCACATCTTCGAGCCCTTCTTCACCACCAAGGGCACGAAAGGCACCGGACTCGGCCTCTCGACCGTCTACGGCATCGTCAAGCAGAGCGGCGGATACATCTGGGTCTTCAGCGAAGTCGGGCGTGGAACGACCTTCAAAATCTATCTGCCGCGCGTCGCCTCGATTGGCGAACCGGCAGCGCAGGTCGCCGCGCCCGTCGAATATCGCAAAGTCGAGCCCGGCACCGAGACGATCCTGCTGGTCGAAGATGAGGCCAACCTGCGTTACCTTGCGCGCCAGTATCTGGAAAAGCAAGGGTACAAAGTCATCGAGGCCGCCGACGGCGCCGTCGCCATGCAGATCGCCGTCGCGCACGAGGCCATGATCCACCTGCTGCTCACCGACGTCATCATGCCCGGCATGAACGGACGCGAGTTGGCGCAGCGTATCGCGGAGATTCGCCCCAACGTGAAAATTCTCTACATGTCCGGTTACACCGAAAATGTGATCGGACACGACGGCATGCTGGACGCGGGCATCCGCCTGCTCCAGAAGCCCTTTAACCTTCGCGACCTGAAGAGCAAGGTCCGTGAAGTGCTCGACGCAACACCAACTCCCCCGGAGGTCGCTATGTCCATGCAATCCGCCGAACCCCAACACGCCACGCGGGCGAAAGAAGCTCCCCCCGCGCGCGCGCAACGATTCCATCTGCACTTGCCTCTGCGTTATCGCCGCCTCGGCGAGAAAGATTGGCATGTAGGCACAACCGAGAACATCAGCCGGTCAGGAATGCTCTTCCAGGCCGACGAAGTTCTCCAGCCGAACTCGCAGCTGGAAATCAATCTCGTGCTCCCGCAAGAAATTGCCGGACTCTCCTCCACGGAAGTCGTCTGCCGTGGCGAAGTCGTCCGCACGGTCGAGCACAACGGATCAACCCTGACCCCCGCGCTGGCCGCACGGATTTTGCAATATCACTTCCAACACGGCCCGCTCCCCAGGGCGTGAGGGATTCTCGGTTTTGTGGACGGTAAAGCGGATCAGAAAGGCGGCTTCTCTCGGGCCGCCTTTTTTTATTGGTAGTAAGAGACACCCAACTCCCTCGGATGGGGCATCTGCCCTTGGAACGGTGTCATCTGTCGCAGTGCTCAGACAGTTTTTATGCTGGCTTGGTCTGTGTCAGTGCAGGAATAAACGATCCACCGTCATTGGGTATTGGGGGCTGTTTGGAATGCTCGATTTTTATGTGATATGAAAAAATGTCGGTTACTCGTTCGGCATTCGACTCTATCCAAACATTCACCGCAAGGACTCCTGATTGAGCGATCGGCATGCCAAACATATTCACATACGATCTAGTGCCCTGCCCATCCCTAGCGAGTTCTTTGAACGGTAATCGCCCGCGAATCGGAGACGGGGACCCGTCGGGCAACATCACCTCTATGACCTGCTCGAAATTCTTCGAAAGTTCTTCCTCCGCGAAGAACCATTCGCTGAAGACGGCCCACGCTGTACCTCCAAGTGTATCCTTTGGCATTCCTTGCCCTTCTGGAAGTAACGCAGTGATCGTTTGGAATAGGGAGACAAGCGTGGGCTTCTGTTGCTGATCAATAATGATCTTTTCGCAAACTAGCAAGCTACCAAGACGAGGCATAGGGTCTTTTCTCAGGCAAACTGAAATTCCAATTCACTCGGTTCGTGAATCGAAAGGTTATTCAGGCCAGTCGTGCTCACCTCGGTATGCAGACCAAATGCGGCATCCGCTAACTGCCGCGCAGCGCTCCATCCGAGTGGAGGCTGACCGTAAAACCACAAAGCGCCACCAATTAGCCATCGGTAGCGAAGTTCGTCGTAGGAGTATTCCGCGTCGTCATTTCCGAACTCAGTCCCACAACACGGGCAAATGTCATAGTCCTCTGGCGGATATGGCATCTGAGCGAAGAAACAAACTGGGCATCGGTAATTCATTCAATCTGGCCTCGCACAATAATCTGCGAACAATTGAGCCACGCCACCATGCCGCGTCACAGTGTCGGGCGCTGGAATGTAGAACGTAGCCACCACTGGCCGAGCAATTACGGCGACGCCAAAATGCACGGTCACGAAGTCCATCCGATTCCGCAGCCTGCCGTTCGGCCTGACACACTCATTTGTATCGGCACTCATAGGACCGAACATGAACGCGTCGGCCATTTGTTCGTACTCAGTCGGCGTTGCAGCGCCAAACTCGTGCCCATGTCTCCGGAAGTGAATGTCTCTCTTCATTACATTCGCGAAAGGCACGCACGGCATATTTCCTTTAGATACGATCCACAATGCTATGATCACGCCCCCAGCAAATCAAATTACCGGAGTTCTCGAACGAGCTTCCCATGGTGCAACAGCCATGCGTTTTAGATGCACTTTGTTGAACGGCTGACCTATGCCGCTCCGGATGAAAGCAATCAACAAGAATATCGCGCCCGAACCCCGTTTTCCACAGCTTTCCACATCTAAAATCACAATTCATGTGACGAACAACCTTTACTGAGAATTCTGAGGAGCCCACAATGGTTCCGTGCGCGAAAATTCCCTCAACTCCGTGAACCAACCGGCTTCAGCGGTCTGCCACCAAGATCTGACTGAGAACCCCTCGCTGCGAACCGACCTCGCCATAAGTCCTTATCTTGGAATATTTTGCCGCCAAAGCGCTCAGTCGACCGAGCGCAACTGCAACAGAATCAATATTTTACGTAGAGCGGCTCAGAACAGCGGCCAAAAACTGGCCACTAACCCCTTATTCTCCAAGATTTTACCTGTAAGTCCTTCCGGCTCAATATTTTGCCGGGCAAGCCGCCAGTCCGGCGGCCGTAACATCAATGAATTGAAGATTTTACGAAACCTCGAAGAAAAAAACTGGAAGGTGTCGCCTCTACGAATTCTCTCCCACTGCTTCCTTCAGATCCCGCTCCCGAAACTTCTGGACTTCGTCCGCCATGGCGTACTTCAGCTCCTCAATCCCTTTGCCGGTCACGGCGGAGATCTCGTAGAGCTTCAGCTTGTGCTTCTTGCAGTACTTCTTGAGCGCGGCCAGTTTGTCTTTGTTGACGGCATCGATCTTCGACGCGGCCATGATCATCGGCTTGTCTTCGAGATGCGCGCCGAAGCTGCTCAGTTCGCCCATAATGACTTCGACGTCCTTGGCCACGTCCGGGCGTCCGCTCGAGTCGGAGACGTCGACCAGATGCACCAGCAGGCGCGTGCGCTCAATGTGCCGCAGGAACTGGGTGCCGAGTCCGGCGCCGGTGTGCGCGCCTTCGATCAAGCCGGGAATGTCGGCGACCACAAAACTGACTTCATTCTTGGCATCGCCCACCGCGACCACCCCCAGGTTGGGCTGGAGCGTGGTGAACGGATAATCCGCAATCTTCGGACGCGCCGCCGAGATGCGCGAGATCAGCGTCGACTTGCCCACATTCGGATATCCCACGAGGCCTACGTCGGCCAGCAGCTTGAGTTCGAGGCGGTAGACATGCTCCTCGCCGGGACGCCCCTCTTCATGCTCACGCGGCGCTTGATGCACCGAGGTTGCAAAGCGCGCATTGCCGCGCCCGCCTCGCCCGCCACGGGCAATCACAAAGCTCTGGTCGGGCTGCGTGAACTCGAAAAGCTTGTCGCCGGTTTCGTCGTCAAAGACGATGGTGCCGACCGGAACTTTCAGAACGATGCCGTCGCCGTCGCGTCCGGTCTTGTTCGAGCCTTCGCCGTGGCGTCCGCGCTGCGCGGTGTGCTCGGGATTGAAGCGGAAGTGCACGAGCGTGTTGTGGCGCTCGCTGGACTCCATGACGATGTCGCCGCCCTTGCCACCGTCGCCGCCCGAAGGTCCGCCGCGCGGGACAAACTTCTCCCGCCGGAACGCCATGCAGCCGTTCCCGCCGTCGCCGGCCTTGACCCGAATTTTTGCCTCATCGATGAACATGCGGTCGTTAGTCGTTGGTCTTTCGTCGTTAGCCGTTCGCCGTATGTCATTGGATTCTCCAACAACCAACGGCTAGCGACCAACGACCAAAATGAAAAGCCTCGTCCCGAAGGCGAGGCTGTGTGGCGCGGACCTGTCTTGGGCGAAGCTGGAGCAGTTGCCGCCCCGCGAACGTCCCGACAGCGAGGCGCTACTCGACTTCGACGGGCTCGACCATCACGAACTTGCCCATCGAGCCCTTATTCAGGAACTTGATGCGTCCGGTGATCTTGGCGAAGAGAGTATCGTCTTTGCCTCGGCCGACGTTCAGGCCAGGCTTCACGCGGGTGCCGCGCTGGCGAACGATGATGGTGCCGCCGGGGACGAGCTGTCCGCCGAATGCCTTGAATCCAAGCCGCTGCGCGTTTGAGTCGCGGCCGTTTCGTGAAGTGCCTTGCCCTTTTTTATGTGCCATAAGAATCCAGTTACCAGTGGCTAGTTGCCAGTAAGATCGTGTCGGGGCGGACGTATTCGTCCGTCCAGGTTTTACTTCTTCTTCGCAGGCGACTTCTTGGCGGCCTTTTTCGGCGCAGCCTTCTTCTTCGCCGAACTCTTCTTCGCGGTCGCGTGCGCTTCGTGCGCTTCCGGCGCTTCTTCGGCCGGCTTCACCTTCTTCGGCTTCGCTACCTTCTTGGGCAGCTCGGGAGCCTTGAAGCTCTGTCCGCCAAAAGCGATCTCGGAGATGCGAACCGCCGTGTATGCCTGCCGATGCCCGCGCAGCTTCTTGTACTGCTTCTTGCGTTTGTAATGGAAGACCAGGATCTTCGCGCCGCGGCCTTCCTCTACGACCTCACCGACCACGCGCGCATCCGATTGCCGGCCGATCTGGCCCTCTTCCCCGGATACTGCGACCACGGGGAACTCGACCACACCGTCAGTACCGGTGCCGACTTTCTCCACTCGAATCACGTCTCCGGGCGCCACCCGGTACTGCTTTCCACCGGCGCGGATAACCGCGTACATACGCCTGCCTCCAAGAATGTCGTTGCCAATTCAGCCCGTAAATGGACTTGTATCGGATGTCTAAATCGGAAACCCAACGCTACCCCAGGGCGCACACGGGCGCAACCAAGGGGCCTGCTGATTTTACTGTGCTTGCTGTTTTTCCGTCGCGGCGCTTCAGCAGCCGAGACAAGCGTCCCCAGAACGGGTCGGCCAGTACAGGCAAACTTCACTATTCTAACGTGCGCTGTGGAAATCGGTCAAACTGAATCGGTCTCTAACTGAATCGGTCTCTAAGCGACCATTCCGTGAACGAACGCGGTGTTGTAGCATCGGCTGGAAATGTCTCTGACTCCGACGACTCCACAAGATCCTCTGGCCGGCCCAGCAGAACCGAGACCGCTGCCAGCCGGATCCGTCGAAGGCCGCGGTCGTCGACTGCTAGCGCTCGCGATTGTCCTGTTTGTCAGCTTTGGACACTTCATCGCCTCGTCCGCCTACTACTTCATCGGAAGTGGTGCGACCTCAGCAACCGATTTGCCCCAACTCAAGATGCGGCTGGTCGGAGGCATGATTGCCGAAGCCGGCTCGCTGGCGGTTCTTTGGTACGTGCTGTCGGGGCAAGGAAGAGGTTGGAAGAACATTGGCTGGGACCTTCACTGGACGGATATTTTCCGGGCCCTGATCCTGACTTTCGGGGCGACTGTGGCGACGTATGCGATCTTCCTCCCAGTGCAGGTCATCGTTCACGCTTACTCCGGCCATTACCTGACGCCGAAGTCGATGCATGGCCTGCTTGGCGTTGGGATCTCCGGGCTCTCGATTGCGTTCATTTGCGTGAATGCTTTTTTTGAAGAGATGATCGTGCGCGGCTACCTGATGACCGAAATTTTGGAACTGGGCGGCAGTGGCGCGCTGGCGATCGTGATCAGCGTCGCGGTGCAGATGAGTTACCACCTCTACCAGGGATTCACCAACGGGATCGTGCTCGTGACGATCTTTACAGTGTTCTCGATTTATTTCTGGAAGACGCGGCGGCTTGCGCCGGTGGTGCTGGCGCACCTTTGCGTCGATGCGTACGCCCTGTTTCGAGGAAGCATCTAGACTTTTTCTTTTCTCGAGGTTATGCGAGAATCTCGGCGAATCTTCGGAGGAATCCAAATCCATGAAGCGTTTTCTCACCGTTTCGTTGTGCTTGCTCGCCATCACCCTGTCCGGTTTCGCTCAGACGAAGAAGTCCACTATGAAGAAGACGGCCGCCGGACCGGTTCCGGATAAAGCCTATCTGCAGAAAGTATGGGACGGCTGGTCTACTCTCGATCCCGCCAACGTTGCCAAATACTATGCGACGGGACCGCACGTTTTCTTCGATATCGCTCCCTTGAAATATGGCAGCTTCGAGGAATACTCGACCGGCGTGAAGGGAGTCGTCGCTGGCTACAAGAGCGCAAAGTTCACGCTGAATGATGATCTTGCGATCCATCCGCAGGGAGATCTGGTGTGGGCAACGGCGACGGTAGCGGAACAGATGACGACCAAGGCTGGAAAAGTCGAGATGGGGAATTTTCGCTGGACGGTAATACTTGAGAACGAAGACGGCAAGTGGCTCATCGTGCACGAGCACGTGTCGGCGCCGCTGCAGTAAGAACTTCGGGCCACGGATCTTCACGGATCAAACCCAAGGTCTTGGGTCTAACACCTTGGTCTTGGGCTTTCGTTCGTAGGTTCGATCCGTGAAGATCCGTGTGATCCGTATGATCCGTGGCTGATATTTTTCAATACGACTTCCAGAAGAAGTAGACAGTCATGCCGGCGCCGACCAGCACGACGAACATGCGAATCCATTTTTGCGGCATCTTGAGCGCGTAGTGCGCGCCGAGGTATCCACCTACTATTGCGCCAACGATCATGATGATGCCGTGCTTCCAGTACACGGCGCGGGCGACGGCGAATGTCACCACGGCGACACCGTTGATCACAAATCCGAGGACGCTCTTCAGCGCGTTCATGGCATGGATGTCGGTCATGCCCAGCGTCGCTAGCATGGCGAGCATCACAATGCCCATGCCGCCGCCGAAGTAGCCTCCGTAGACGGCGACACAGAGTTGGAACAGGGTGGTTGCCGCGAGCGCGGCAGTGGAAGCCTCGTGCTCGATGACGGACTTGCGCCCGCCAGCGATTTTCTTGCCGAATGCAAAAAGCAGAGTAGCTCCCAGAGTCAGCCATGGGAGCACGCGCATGAATGTGTGGGCCGGCGTCTTCAGTAACAAGAAAGCTCCAGCCAGTCCGCCGATCAGGCTTGCGGCGAGCAAGGGAATCATCACGCGCCGCGGGACGTCGAGCCGATTGCGGTAGGCGCCGCCGCTGGCAGCGGCTCCAGTCCACAGCGCGATCGTGTTCGTGGCGTTGGCAGGGATTGGGGGCACGCCGGTGAAGAGCAGCGCCGGGAAGGCGATGAAGCTGCCGCCGCCGGCGACGGAATTCAGAGCGCCGCCGAGCACTCCTGCGAAAAAGAGAAAGACGATGGTTTCCAGGGTCAAGCAGTTAGGTGTACCAGAAACCACGCCGGGCCGCCAACGGACATAACCTTTTGCGCACTGCGCCGTCTGATGTGTGAGCGAAAACATGATCCGACTTCTGAACGCGCTTTTCTTCACACTGCTATGCGGGATGACGCTGGCACAATCCACCCAACAGGCACCGCCGAATCCGTGCACAGCCGCACAGCAGAAACAACTGGATTTCTGGGTAGGCGAGTGGAAGGCGAGCTGGCCGGGACAAAATGGCGGTCCCGCGGGGCACGGCACGAATAGCATCACGCGCGTCCTCGATGGGTGCGTTGTGCAGGAGAGTTTTGTTGGGCAAGGCACTCCACTTTTCCGCGGCACGAGTCTTTCCATCTTCGACGTGAAGGCAGGCAAGTGGAAGCAGACGTGGGTCGACAATCAAGGCTCCTATCTCGACTTCATCGGCGAATTCAAGGACGGCCAGATGGTGATGCAACGGGAAGCGATGGGGCCGAATGGCGCGAAGTTCCTGCAACGCATGGTCTGGAAGAATATTGCCGCGAGCGACTTCGACTGGAGCTGGGAAGCCTCGCATGACGACGGCAAAACCTGGCAAGTGCAGTGGGCGATCCATTACAAACGCAGAAGCTGACAGCCCCCCGACGCTCGAATTACCTTTGTAATCGTGCGTAACCGCGGGTTTCTTGCCGAAACATCCGCTCTGCGGCAGGGTTAATATTAAGCAGAGATTATTGTGGGGGGCCTATGCAGAAGCGTCTTGTGCTATTCCTTGCGCTCTCAATTTGCGGCACGGGGTGCAGCCTCGCCTGGGGACAGACGTCGAGCGCTCCGGCAAGCGGCGCGCAGGCTGGCGGGCAGCAGTCGATGCCCGGCATGGACATGTCCGGTCACGACATGTCGAACATGAAGATGAAGGACATGCCCACGGGCGGCGACAAGGAAGCCGAGAGCGACGCCAGCACTCACGTCATGAATTCCATGGAAGGGCATATGGACATGGGCCCGCACATGAAGATGACGGCTTTGCGTCAGCCTAAAGAAGGGGATGCGAAGCGCGCGCAGCAAGTCGCGGACGAGGCGCGCAAGGCTTCAGAAAAATATATCGACTATCACGCAGCGCTGGCGGACGGTTTCAAGATTTTTCATCCGGAAATCCCGCAGAAGATGTATCACTTCACGAACTACGGATATGCCTTGGAAGCGCGATTCCGTTTCAATCCGGAGCATCCCACGTCACTGCTCTATGAAAAGAACGGCGACGACTATAAGTTGATTGGTGTGATGTATACCGCGCCTAAGGTTTTCACAGAAGAACAACTCGACGAGCGGATCCCGCTGAGCGTGGCGCAGTGGCACGAGCATGTGAACTTCTGCGCGCCACCGGCGGACAAGAGAGCCGAGATGCTCACGACGCATCCGCAATTTGGTTTGCGGGGATCGATCACGACGCAGGACGCTTCCGAGGCCGCGGGCGGAACATTTCATCCCGTGATCTTCAACTGGATGGTGCATGTGTACCCGTTCGAGAAAGATCAGGCAAACGTATGGTCGGTTGAGCGGCAGCACGGCGACGCCGACTGATTGTTATTTTCACGTGGGAGACCGTAACTTGCGACGTCTCTACACGCGCGAAGTGTATTTTCCTATTGCATCGCGCCTGCTCTACAAAACTACACAAAACACACGCAGGCTGTTCCCACTTTCCATTGTGAATTCGCGATGAATTCGCGAGAACTCTCTGCTATCGGAATGAAGTGGCAATCGTCCAAGAAAGTGTGACGAGATCACAATCGCAGGGAACTTCGAGAGCATCCAATACGTAATCGCTCAGAGTGGGTAAAAGATTGGCGCAGAGGTGATGCCGGTCGAGTAATTCGACATTGTTGCGGGGTCTGGGGATTTTCTCACGCTCGGTTTGGCGGCCCAGGTGAGAAAACCCCCATCGCGGCAGAACAGGCTTGTGGCCTATTTGCACAGCTTGTTTGCACAACCCCGGCGGCAGCATTTTATGCGATTCGTGGGGAAACACAAGTGTTTTCTCGCGCGGTCGCGAGCCGGGCCGCCCCAACCGCTTCCCGACGCGTTTTCGGGAAAGAAAATAAGGAGCAGCTATGAAGTTCGCGACAGTTTCAAAGAGCTTGGTCATGGGGTTGGCTCTGCTGCTGACCTCCAGTGCATTTGCAGCCAACAAAGCCAGCATCACGTTGCAGAATCCCGCGACGGTTAACGGGACCAAACTCAAGGCCGGCGAGTACCGACTGGAGTGGGATGGCAGTGGTCCGAACGTGGAAGTCAGCATTACACAAGGCAAGAAAGTGCTCGCCAAAGTACCAGCGAAGCTCGTGGATCTGAGCTCGCCGGCGCAGAATAATGCAGCCGTGGTGAAGCATAACGACGACGGGAGCACTACGCTGGCGGGCGCGCGATTCGAAGGCAAGAAGTACGCGCTCGAACTCGGCGACACCGGCGAAGGCATGCAACCTGGGTCGAGCAAGTAATAACGACTGTCCGCAATAGGAAAGGGAGCACTCAGGTGCTCCCTTTCTTTTCGGAATCGATTTCTAGTTCGGCGACGCGAGCACGTCGTCGTAGTAATTGAGCTGGGCACGCTTGGGCTTTTCCTTCAATCCTTTCAGGGGAATTTTCTGGTCGAAGGTGCTGTTCCCGGTGAGCCGGGCTCTTCCCAGGAACATCATGCCATTCGGAAGTTCCAGGTAGATGGGCACCAGCATGCGAAAACTGTCATTCACGTTCGACTGGGTCAGCTTGACGCTCATCACTACATCGCCATCGGCTCCGGTGTCGAAGGTCGCGTTCATCTGGTAGGAAGGCAACTGGGTGCCATAGACGTATTCGTTGAAAAACCAGTCCACCTTGTGGTTGCTCTCCAGGTCCATCTCCTGGGTCATGTGTTTTTCCACGATGGCCTTGAAGTCTTCCGTGGTGGCGGATCTGCCGCGGTAAACGTTGACGAAATCCTGCATCGTCTCCTTGAAACGCTGATCTCCTGTGCGGTTGTCGTACATCATCATGCGAATCATGTGCAGCACATACGCGCCCTTGGGATAGATCAGCCCGCGGGTCACGGCAAAACCGGTGCGGGAGTTACCGGCACGATAGCCCATGGTCAGGGGTCCCGCGTCGATGGCGCGGAAGCCCTGCGCGTCCCGGTCGAGCAGGAGTTCGCGCTCGTCGTTCCAGAAGGCGATGAACTTTTTCGGATTCTTCTCGATCATGCTCAAGTAGAGAGAGGCGGACATATCGGCGAAGCCCTCGCTCATCCATTGATCGCGATACGAACTGAAACCAACTGTGTGCCCCCACCACTGGTGAGCCACCTCGTGGGGAGTTACAACTTTCCAGTAGCCGAGGTCGCGAAAATCCAGGCCGAGCTGGTGGCGCACCGTGGTATCGAAGTAGTAGCAAAGCGGAACCCACACCAGCCCCGGCCATGACTGTCCGAAGTTACAGGCGGTCTGTTGTGTCACTTCCAGGTGTTTGAACAGTGATGGACCAAAATAATCGGAGTAAAGTTGCACGGCAAGCTCGCCCTCCGCCAGAGCCTTCTTGTTCAATTGGGTTGTGTCCATGGAGCCAAGCGCCACTTCGTAATGCGGAGAGAACCGCTCCGCTGGAGAACCTTCATTGCTGGTTACATTTTTTAAGCTCTGGACCCAGTCTGGAGGATCTTGATTGGCGAACGATCGCACTTCATAGTCCGGCTTGGTTAGCTTGGCCTCCTCAACCTTGAATCTGCCGAAGCTGAACCCGGCGACTTCTTGCGGTGCTTCGCTCTTCCACAACGACACATTTTGCGCACCATCGTTATTTTCCTTGATCAGCATTCCGGTCGCTGCCATTTTCATCCCTTTGGGAATGCGGAATGTCATGTCGTAATCGGCATAGGCACCAAAGGGAGCACCCGGGTTACTGGGATACCAATTCTCGCGCGCAATGGGAAAGTAGTTGCCTCCTCCTTCATTGCTGACCGCATCCTTGCCGTCGTAGACGGTTGTGATCGAGAGTTTTTGCCCGATGGCGAGCGGCGAGGGAAGAATCACGAAGAACTGGAAGTCATCATTTTTGTCTTCCTGAATAAAGGAGAGCAGCTGGCCACTGTCGCTGGTCACGCTCCGCACGCGCAAAGTCCGGTAGAGATTGAACGGCGCGACGCGGAGGCCGTCGACTCGAGAGACGAAGGTCGTAGTGGCCTTGCCTTCCAGGTGTCCGCTCTTCTCGATGGTCGTGTCGAGTTGCTGGTGGCCGATCTCAAGCACTGCGTTCCTCTGCGTACCGCGCGCTTCGCCATTCTTGTATTCAGGCGGGAAATGAAAAGATGCCCAGTAGCCATAATTGTTGTCGTCGTAGGTCATGAGCGCGACTTCTTCGGGGCTCAGTGGCACAGCCAGCGGAATGTCTCGAATGAGCTGTTCCGCGAACTCCGGCACTCCATGCGGGTCGACAGCATAGAGCATTCTGTCGTTGTAGTTCTGACCGTGGATGAAGGCGACGAAGAGGCCGCTCTCGTTCCCGAGCAGGTCTTGCAGGATTCGAGCTTCGAGGTTGTACCGGAGACGGTGCCGGGTCGCGTGTTGACTGTCTTTCAATGGTCCGGTATCGCAAGTGCCATTTCCCGGTGTACCCAACCTCTTGAAGTCATCGTATGTGGAGTCTGTAAACCGAAGTACGAGGTGGAAGAACTTCTCGCTGAACTCGCTCTCTTTGGTAAGGAGATTCAGGCTCCTCCGCTCGCCTTCGGTAGGCGGATCGAGTACGAAGCTGCCGTCGCCCGTGAAAACAGCGCCCGTCACCTTTCCGTTCACCGGCGCCACAAAACATACGGTTCCAAAACGAAGATGAAAGGTGCCGGCGTTGCGTTTCAAAACAAGGTTCCTGACCGACACGGATTCGCCGCTTAGGGTCAAGTTGCGTAGGGCCTCGTAAGTGGGGTCGGAGTTGGGTCCGGGCACAGCCACCTGCGCGCGACTGCTGCGAGTAGAAAGAGCAATGGCAAGCAATATAAATAAGGCAAACGTCCCGGCCAAAGATACTCGTGCGGCAGGGCGCAGGGTGCAGACAAGAAACGGCATGAAGCCCCCCGGGGGGAAGGAAAGCGTAATTATCAGCACTTACGGCAAAAATGCAAGAGCGGGGATCACGAGTGGCAAGGACGACGCAAGAAGGAACTGGTGAGCTGAGATGGGAAGGCCGCCGATTCGCCCCCAATGCAGTTCCTTGGACATCAAACGGGAGCACATTCGCGCTCCCGTGGCAAAGCACAAGCCCTCGGCTTTATTTCGAGTGTAAGCCGGGATAGAGCTTCAGTTCTTCACCGTCATCGCGTCGGAGTCCACGGCCTTTTTGCCGGTAACACCTTCGAGTCCAGCCAGCACTCCGCGGTAGTCGTTCTTGTCGCACTGCATGGCGAAGCCACCCTTTTTGTCACCATCGGCCCAGGTCAATCCAACGTAATGTTTTTTCGACTTGGTCAGAGCCATGAGCGCTCCAATCCCGAAGGAAACCACGGCTAGTCCGATGGCCGCTCCCACTCTCCGATGTACATCCTGGCCATAACTGATCTCGGTGACAGACTCTGCGGGAATCGTAACTACATCTTTGTTGTCCTTTACGAGCCGAACCTGCTTCGCCTCGATGTACAACTTCATGCCGGTACCCGCTTTTGTATCCGGAATTGAGCCACCGTCATAGTTGACTTTGTAGCTGTTGTCACCCGCAAGAACTGTCAATGGGATTGCGAAACACAGGAAGACTGCAATCAATACTTTCATAAGCCTCCATATCGAAAGAGCATTTGTGCGAAGAGCCTGAGGGATAGGCCAAAGAACGGGTAAGTATGCACGTACGATTGTGATCCGGCAATGATCAGGCGCACAACAAAAAGGGAGCGCCTTGGCGCTCCCTCGTAACCACGAACTGAGAGTTACTTCAGTACTTCGGAATCAGTATTTCGGAACTTTGGGATCGACGCGATCGGACCAGGCCGTGATGCCTCCCGCCAGGTTGTGAACCTTGGTAAATCCCGCCTGCTGCAGGAAGGCGACGGCCTTGGCGCTGCGGCCGCCCATTTTGCAGTGGACGACAATTTCGCGGCTCGAATCGAGTTCGCTGATGCGCTTGGGAAGATCGTTCAGAGGGATTAGATATCCGTCGATGTTGCAGATCTGGTATTCGTGGGGCTCGCGCACGTCGAGCACAAAGAGGTCATCTTTTGCGTCGAGACGACGCTTGAGGTCTTCGACTTGAATCTCGGGAACTCCGCTGCTCACAGGTTTTTCCTCCCCGCGTATGCCACAAAACTCGTTGTAGTCTATCAGCTTCGTGACCGTGGGATGAGTGCCGCAGACGGGGCAATCCGGATTCTTGCGGAGCTTGAGTTCGCGGAACTTCATGCCGAGCGCGTCAATCAGCAGCAGGCGGCCGATCAGGGGGTCGCCGATGCCGAGAATCAGCTTGATGACTTCAGTGGCCTGCATCACGCCAACGAGGCCGGGAAGAATGCCGAGCACGCCGCCTTCGGCGCAGGAAGGGACCAGCCCCGGCGGTGGCGGTTCGGGATACAGGCAGCGGTAGCAGGGGCCGTCTTCAGTCGCAAAGACGCTGGCCTGGCCTTCGAAACGGAAGATCGAGCCGTAGACGTTGGGCTTGCCGGTGAGCACGCAGGCATCGTTTACCAGATAGCGTGTGGGGAAGTTGTCGGTGCCGTCGGCGATGATGTCGAAGTCGCGGAACAGTTCGAGGGCGTTGGCGCTGCTCAGGCGCGTGTCGAACGTGCGCAGGTTCAGGAAGGGATTGATGCCTTTCAGTTTGTCGGCGGCGGAGTCGAGCTTCTTGCGGCCGACGTCGGCGGTCGAGTGGATGATCTGGCGCTGCAGGTTGGTATAGTCCACCACGTCGAAGTCGACGAGACCCAGCGTGCCGATGCCCGCGGCCGCCAGATAGAGAGCCAGGGGCGAACCCAGGCCGCCTGTGCCGATGCAGAGCACGCGCGCCGCTTTCAGCTTCTGCTGCCCTTCCATGCCGACCTCGGGCATGATCAGATGGCGCGAGTAGCGCAGGATTTCGTCCTTGTTGAGCGTTACGGGAAGTTCGGTGGTGGTAGCCATAATGTCCTCGGTTAATTTCCTTCGTATACCTTCGTGCCCCTGGTGGTTAAGGCTTAGGTTGTCGAATCCAAGATAAGTTCGCTGAGATGGAATCGACGACCGCGCGAATGCGGGCTAACGACAGGAAGGGCAACAGCAACAACAGCGCATTGTGATGACAGGATTCAAATCAGAAATCCCCAATCAGGCAGCGCCTCCGGCGATGGAAGGCACGATGGAAATGTTATCACCTTCCTTCAGCGCGGTCGCTTCTTTCTGCATATAGCGGATGTCTTCGTCGTTGACGTAGAGATTGACGAAAGCCCGCAGTTTGCCATCTTCGGTGTAGAGGTGCTTCTTGAGATCAGGGTGTTGCGCCACCAGCGCGTTCATGGCTTCGCCGACGGTCGATCCCTGGACATCCACGGACGACTGCTTGCCCACATACTGCCGCAAAGGCGTAGGAATGTGAATTTTGCTCATAGATGTACTGTAAGAGATGCGGCAGGGTTGCGGCAAGATTCAGCAAGCCGGCGGTTCCCGGTTACCGTTCCTGCTCAACTCCGGTTCCATGTCTGGTCGAGGAAAGACGCTGCAAGCAGCGCGTTGCCAGGGCATCGACGGCGACGGCCGCAACGATCATTACCAAACTCATGGCGGGAACCAGGTAGCGAAGGTCGGGCAAGGCGGTGAAAGTCGTCATTCCCCAGAAGTACAAAACTATGGCAGGAACGATCCACAGGAAATTCCGTTGCTTGGGACCGCCTCTAGACATCTTTCGCGCTCCGAAGATCACGAACGGCAGATACAGCAATTGGATCAAGCCCACCCACTTCTCGAAGCTGTGAGACTCGTTGCCGTACCAACTCCGAGCTGCCCTGATGAGAAACAGCTGTGCGACGACGGTTGGTTCTTCTCTAGTTTTTGCGATCAAGAATTTTGCTATGCTGCTGGTCGTTTTCAGGTCTCGGTAGTGCGCGACAGCGTCTTGCATGAGTGCGCGCACACCCTGCGGCATCCACACCGGTTTTACCCCTCGAACCGTGGCCAGAGTGAGCCCGTCGATGAGGGCGTTTGGACCATTCGTGCAAAGAGGGATCCACTCTCCGCCTGCCTCGCGTGCCCACACCTCCCAGGGAGAAATTGCGAGGAGAAAGGCAAATACCACAGAAAGGGAAAACAAGACGCGCTGACGAGGCCGGCACGGAACGACGCAGATATATGCGAGAGCTGCGAATATAACCGGGAGGGCGATTGCGATCGGTTTGAGGAGCGCGGCTATCCCGAGGATCAACCCTAAAAAGCAACCATACCGTACAGAGCGCTGCCCATGGCTTAACCACAGGACAAACAGAAGTACGCTGCACAGCAAGAGCAGAGTAAACGCACTGGTAGAGTCAGGCTGTTGCGTCAGCCACAGCTGAAACGGGTATGTGGACCACGCAAGCGAAGCCAGCAGCGCAACTCTCCAACTGAAAATCAGCATCGCCACCAGGCAAACCAGGACGCTGGTGAGCGTCAGGAGCAGCGCCTCCATGATCCGCAACCCAGTTCCCCTGGAGATGTGCAGCAAGTCAGACAGGACGTACGTGGTTGCATACATGATCGGAATGCCACAAGGGTATAGAAGTGCTGGCTTGGACTCCAAGTAGAAGCCTCCCCCGGAAGCCAATGCCTGGGCGACAGGTTCGTAGAACTTGACGTAGTCGGGGCTTGGGGGCCGGCGCAGAGAGGCAGGCAAGAGCAACAACATCAGAATGTGGCATATGAGAGCAAGCGCAGCAGAAATCGAGAGCAATCGAGCTTTGTGCTTCACGATCACTGGCTGATTGAACAGCCGAGCAAGTGGCCAGGATTGCGCCGAGGGGTCAACTGCAGAAGTATTTCCGGCCTCGTCGGCGTTCGCCACTTGGTTGGTTCACTTTCTACCGTTGTGATCCGGCTAAATGATCAAGCGCACGACCGAGCTTCCCTGATCGGAGAATCTGTCCCCGCCGTCAAACCTGTCTCTCGATGGGTGTCAATCGATAAGGGGGGCGCCTTGGCGTGAAAGTCGTACCAGGAGCCAGGACTAAGACTGCCCCGATCTCTGTAGCCGAAGTAAAGGTGCAGCCAGTTGTAGGAGGTCTCCTCGAAGGTATGCCAATCACCCGTGGTGCCCTCGCCAAACGGGCCTGAGCTACCTCGAGGAAAAGGAACCCTGAACGCTCTGTTCTTGAATCGGTCGGCATACCCGCACAACTGCTTTGCCAGTCTCGAAAATAGAGAGTCGTTCCTGAAGTCGGGAAATCGGGAATTGTGGCGCATCTGGTCAACAATCTTGAATCGCCTGTACCCCAGCTGCCACAGTAGAAGCAGGTAGTCGAATTTTTCGGCTTCGACCGAGATGTATTCCGGGAGTCCAATTGATCGGAGGGATGTGAGGCAGTGTGACTCCGCACCTTCGACATCAAGCTTCAGGTAGTAGGGCAACCCGTATTTCCTCACCAGCATGTCGAGGGTTACGCACTCAACTTCGACTGGCCGGCAGCGGACGCCATCCCTGCTTGCCTTTGAACGATCAAACGAGCTGAACACACTTCTTTCGTCGTTGATCCAGAAAGTGCCTTTCCCGGCACGATCACAAACTCCCATCGATTCGATCACTAACTGTCCCGAAGCAATTTCTGCCTGAAAGCGCTGGCAGGCGCGGCGAACCAGAAAGGGGTTCGCTTCGACCGCGATCACCTTATACCCCTTTGAAAGGTAATAGGAAGAGTCGTCGCCATTGTTCATGCCGACGTCAAAGACAGTGCGCTGACAAGGCTCTGCCAGGTGCAACAAGGAGACAGCGGCGTCTGGCGATTCATGAAGGCGAAGAGGAGACACTGATCGCTCCAGGACGAGTGGACGCAGCCATGGATTATGGTTTTGTAGAGGTCGATTGTCAACACAAACCGACACACAAACCGGCGGGCGGTGTCGAAGTGTCGGTCAGGGAGAAGAGGTCGGGGCGGACGCGCACCGACCCTGCCGAGCCACTTAGCAGCCGTGCTTGGCACGCCCTAGAATCTCTCAGGGAGAATCTACGATGACGATTTTCGATCCAGCTCGCGGCAGAATTATTGACGGCGGTGGTGGCAGCGGTGGAACCTTGCTTCGCCTGATCGGCCTGGGAATCGCCGCATTCCTGCTGGTGATTTTGCTCTTCAGTTCGATCACTCGCGTCGGTACGGGACATGTTGGGGTGCTCACCTTGTTCGGCAAGGTGCAAACCGGCGAGACCCTGGGCGAAGGCATCCACCTCATCAATCCGCTCAAGACCAACAACGAGCTTTCCGTGCAAACGCAGACGCTCAAGGAATCGGCCAGCGTGCCGTCGAGCGAAGGGCTGATGATGAGTCTCGACACTTCGCTCATCTATCACCTCAATCCTGACCGTGCCGCAGAAGTGTTCCAGAAGATCGGATCTGATTATGAGAATGTCGTGGTCGAACCGACGCTGCGGTCGGCCATCCGCGAGTCCACGGCTTCGCACACGGCGAACGCTCTTTACACCGGCGAGCGTGAAATGGTCGCCAAACAAATCCTCGACCAGATCACAATGGAACTCAACAAGCGTGGCATCACCGTGGAGAACGTCTTGCTGCGCGACATTCAACTGCCGACCACGCTCAAGGCCGCCATCGAAGCCAAGCAGCAAGCGGAGCAGGAATCGCTAGCCATGAACTTCCGCCTGCAGAAAGAGACACAGGAAGCGCAGCGCAAACGCATTGAGGCCGCAGGAGTCCGCGACTTCCAGCAGATCGTGGCACAGGGCATTACACCGTCGCTGCTGGAGTGGAAGGGAATCGAGGCTACGGAGAATCTGGCCAAGAGCCCGAACTCGAAGGTGGTCGTGATCGGGAATAACAAGAACGGGCTGCCGCTGATCCTGGGGCAATAGCCGCAATCGGAATTCGGATTTGCGGGGCATGGCTTACAATGCCTCCTCATTAGGAGGTTCTGTATGAGCTGGACACGACTCGCCCTGATCGCGATCGGTACCGGTGTGATCACCTCGCTGACAGACTGGTTTTTCGCTGGCGATTGGATCCATCGCCGCTTCACATATCCTGAAGTCTGGCGGCAGGGCGCGGAGTCGAGAGCGATCGCTCTGACCAGCCCGCTGCCTTTTCTGACCTGCGGAATCTTCGCCTATGTCTCAGCAAGGCTGGGTCTCCACTCTGTGGGCAGTGCGCTTAAACTGGCGCTTGCAATCTGGCTAATGGGCCCGTTGCCCTTGATTCTCACCAACGCCGCGTTCATGAAGCTGCACCGCGTGTTCGTGGCGTCGTACGCTACCGGCTGGCTCGCGAAACTCGCGATCGTTGCGATCGCCGTCGGATGGTTCCTTCATTAGATATTGGCGTGGCACGGTGTGACTGCGCCCATACAGGCTACTTGCTACCATAAGGTTGTGCTGCCTCTGCTCGACGTCCGCAAATTAAACATCGAATTTCCCATACAGCAGGCAAACCTCGCTGCCCTGCGGGCCGCGGGACAGCCGAGGGAGGCTGTCCCCACACAAACTTTAATGGCAGTTCGCGACCTCAGTTTCTGCCTCGCACCGGGCGAAGTTCTGGGACTGGTCGGGGAATCCGGGTCGGGCAAGTCGATTACGTCTTTGGCCATCATGCGTCTGCTGCCGCCACAGGCTCGGGTCTCGGGCGAAATTCTGTTTACGCAAAATGGAGCCGGCCCGCAGAATCTTCCCACACTCGAGGACGATGCCATGCGCGAACTGCGCGGCTCGCGCATTGCCATGATCTTTCAGGAACCGATGACCGCACTCAACCCGGTCATGCGCGTGGGAGATCAGATTGCGGAGGCGGTCGTCGCACACAGCGCTATCTCGAAACACGATGCGTGGCAGCGCGCCGTCGACGCCATGAACGACGTCGCCATTCCCGACGCAGCGCGCCGGGCGCGCGACTATCCTCATCAACTTTCGGGCGGCATGCGGCAGCGCATCATGATTGCCATGGCCATCGTGAATCGGCCGCAGCTGCTGATCGCCGACGAGCCAACCACGGCGCTCGATGTCACTATTCAGGCGCAAATCCTGGATCTGCTTGCCGAACTGCGCGCCAAATTTGGACTGGCCATGCTTTTCATCTCGCACGATCTGGCCGTGGTATCGAAGGTCGCGGATCGCGTTGTTGTAATGTACTCGGGCAGCCTGGTGGAGCTTGGCGCAAAGCGGGACATCTTCCAGGCTCCGGCGCATCCCTACACACGCGGATTGCTTCATGCTGTGCCTGATCTGAAGACAGACCGCGGTCATCCGCTGCAGACGATTGAGGGCACGGTGCCGGCGCTGCACGCGCTGCCACCGGGCTGCAGTTTTGAGCCGCGGTGCGAATTCCGAATTCCAGCATGCGCCCGTGAGTTGCCTCCGCTAGTTGAGGTATCGGCTGGCCATTGGGCACGGTGCCCGGTCCTGAATTCCGGGGCACAATAGCTCATAACCGCCATCCAGTCTATAATCGGCAGTTTGTCCGGTGATTCGTGCGCATACTGCTGCTAAGCGACATCCACGCCAATCTCGAAGCCCTCGACGCGGTGCTCGCCGGCGCGCCACCTTTTGACTCGGTGGTGAATCTGGGGGATATCGTCGGCTACGGCGCAAGCCCGAACGATGTGGCTGAGCGCTCCCGTAAGTTGGGAACCGTCTTCGTGCGCGGGAATCATGACAAGGCCGCGACAGGCGTGATGGACCTGGACGATTTCAATCCCATGGCTGCGGCCGCTGCCATGTGGACGCGCAACGAATTGACGCCGGACAATCTCGACTGGCTGCGCAACCTGCCGCACGGGCCCGTCCCTCTACCGGATTTTCCGGAGGTGCAGTTAGTCCACGGCTCTCCCAATGATGAAGATGAGTACGTGGTCTCGCTGGGAGATGCGCTGGCCCCATTGATCACGCTGACGATTCCTTTGACCTTTTTCGGGCATACCCACTTGCAGGGGGGATTTTTTGCTAACGGCGCTTCGGCCGATGGATTCCGTCCGGAATATCGCACGGTGGGCCAAGCGGAGTCGGTGCCTTTGCAACTGAAGCCCAATGCGCGGTATTTGATCAATCCCGGATCGGTTGGGCAACCGCGCGATGGCGATTGGCGCGCGGCATTCGCGCTGTTCGACACAGATGCGCAGATCGTCCACTTCCATCGGACCCCATACAATCTGAAAGCGGCGCAGGACCGCATCTTCGCCGCGAAGCTTCCTCCGCGATTAGCCACACGGCTGGCGGCGGGACGCTAGGTTGGCCAACGTTTTGTCCTGAGCGAGAGGCTTTTGATCTCGCGAACGACCGATGCAATTCCGCATCGCGACATCCAATCGAGACTCGGCCCCGTTGTAAACTGAAACGATGTTCCCTTCCCGCACCGCAGCCAGCAAGCCACTTTTCGAATCCCGCGAAAATCCTCCCGAGCATTATTTGATCGCGCACAGTGACGGCGGCGCGCGCGGCAATCCCGGACCCGCCGGCTATGGTGTCGTGATCAAAGATGAAACGGGGCGCAAGGTCGCTGCACTCAGTGAGTACCTCGGACACCAGACCAATAACTTCGCCGAATATCGGGGACTGATCGCGGCGCTCGAATATGCGCTCCAACACGGGCCCAAGGCGCTCAAGCTGGTCAGTGATTCGGAGTTGCTGGTGCGGCAGATCAAGGGCATTTACAAGGTAAAGAACGAGGTGTTGAAAGACCTGCACGGGCGCGCCAAAGAATTGATTGCGCAGATGGATTGGTTTTCGATCGGACACGCCTTCCGCGAGCAGAATCAGGAAGCCGACCGTCTGGCTAACGACGCCATGGATAAGGGCATGGGGAGGGGCGGGACTCCTGTGGCTGCGGCCACTTCCTCGGCGTCGCTCAAGACTGGCCCGGCCGCCCCGCCTGCGAACCAACCGCCAGTTCAGCAAGAGTTCGAAGGCGTGGTACGGAACGGAACGGTGGAACTCTTGAATGGGAAACTGCCGGAAGGAACCCGCGTCCAAGTGCGGGTGAAGAAGTAGTTGATTGCGAAGTCTCGCTCATGTTTCGTGCGAGCGTTCGACGCAATCAATCTGTCGTTGCTGCTAGATCCAACGCCGCACGCGGGAGCAGTACTGCTGGTATGCGCCCGGGAAGACCTCTTTCAGCTTTGCTTCTTCCACAGGAATCACGGTCCAGTTGACATAGGCAAGCGTGAGGGGCAGAAGAATGGCAGGCCAGATCTGTCTCAGTAACCCAGCTTCTCCGAGATAGGCAAGGGTGAGACCAACGTACATGGGGTTGCGCGTGAAGCGATAAGGTCCAGAGGTCACGAGTTGCGCCGACGCCTTACCCGGAACGGTAGTAGTCTTCGCTTTGCGGAAGAGCATGAGGCCCCAGCCTGCAATTACGGCACCCGCCGCAAACAGAACAGCTCCGGCAATCGTGCTCACTTGGGCGGCTTGAGCAGAGACCACACGCGGGAACATACGTTCCACGGCTACCCCGAGCAGATAGTTCAGAACGAATACCCAGGGGACAGGTACGTGCAGCAGGAAACGGACGGGATTTTTCATGCGCCCTCCGCCGCCGACGTATGATCGTGGATGATCTTCCATCCCTCAGGAAATTTGCGGAATACCAGGGTGAACAATCCGTGAGGAGTCTTGCCGTCTAACATGGTTAAATGCCAGGCGCCGCGAACGAATGCCGCCTCTGGCCCCAGCATCTCGATGCGCAGAGCGGAGAACTCCAGCGTTCCCATTTCGTGCCCGGGACTCGCGTACGTTGCCTTGTAGCGGTCGAGAGTCGCCTGCCATCCGCTGGTCTGCTTCGCCCCGGAGAAGAAAGTCAGGTCGGCAGAGTTCCAGTATCCGGACATGAACGCATCGAGGTCGTGATGATTCCAGGCGTCCTGCTGGGTGTGGAGGACTTGTTCGACGGCGGCTTTGGGTTCGTTCCCGCCGGCGTTCTTCTGGGGCGTTTGCGCGGCCGCGAGGAATGCGATGAAGACGAAAGCAATGGGCCAGGCTTTGAGGGTCTGATTACTCATCGATGTCCTCCCAAGTCTTCAATGCGCTTCCTCCGTTGCCGGAGCGGCGTCCGGTGTGTCTACCTTTTGCGCTACGGCGTGCGGCACAACGGGAGGCGGTTGAAACTGGCCGGGATCTTTTCCGGCCATCGCTACGGTCATGAAGTTCATCCAGATTGGCAGCGCCGCATGCGCGCCGGTCTCTTTCGCGCCTAACGATTTTTTCTCGTCGTAGCCGACCCAGACTCCGCAGGTCATTGTCGGCGAGAATCCCATAAACCAGGCGTCGGTGAAATCGTTGGTGGTTCCAGTCTTGCCGGCGACCGGAAAGGGCAGCTTCGAGGCCGCGACGCCGGTGCCGTGCAGGACAACTTCCCGCAGCATCGAGGTCATGATGCGGGCGGTGCGTTCGCTGATCACGTCCTTCACGTCGGGAAAATCTTCTTCGAGCACGCGACCTTCAGGGTCGGTTACGCGGGTGATGTAGCGCGGAATCACGCGCACGCCGTCGTTGGGAAAGACGCTGTAGGCGGATGTCTGCTCCATCAACGTGATTTCCGCCGCTCCCAGCGCCACCGGCAAATAGGGAGGCAGCTTCGCGGTGATGCCGAAGCGGCCAGCGTAGTCGATCACGCTCTTAATTCCGACTTTGTTCGCGAGTTTCAGCGCCGGAATATTGCGAGACTGGGCCAGCGCGCGCCGCAGAGTAATGATGCCTTCAAACTTCTCATCGTAGTTGTGCGGAGAGTAGGGCCCGGACGAGGTCTCGAAACTAATGGGCTCATCGAGAATCGTATCGTCGGGACTCGCGCCCTGGTCGATCACCGTCGTGTAGACATAGGGTTTAAATGAGGAGCCGACCTGCCGCATGGACTGGGTAGCGCGGTCAAACTTCGATTCATTGAAATCGCGGCCGCCGACCATGGCTTTAATGCCTCCGGTGGCGTTGTCGATAGCCAACAGAGATCCTTGAGCGCCGGAATCCTGCTCCAGGCTCACGTGCGCAGCACCATTGGCGCCCAGCGACTGAATCTTGACATAGCAGATGTCGCCGGTTTTGAGGATGTCCGCCAGTCTCTGCTGCGTCCAGGCAACTTCAGGCTGGCCAACCGCCGCGGTATATTTTCCGATCTTCAGAGTGGCGATGCCAGTACCCGCAAAAGTGACCAAGGCATGGACGTACCCGTTGACCTCGGGCTCGTCGTCCCAATCGGGATGAACGTACTTGTCGACCACCAACCCTTCGGCAACGATGTTTTCTAGATGCCCCTTCCACCCGTGACGGCGCTCATAAGCGGCCAAGCCATCGAGCACCGCATGGTTCGCCGCCTTCTGCAAATCGACATCGAGCGTGGTGTAGACCTTCAAGCCGCCCTCGTGTACCTGGTCCGTGCCATATTTATTTTCCAGGTAACGGCGAATCTCTTCGACAAAATAAGGCGCCAGCGAATTCGGGTCGTGCGCCAGATGCAGAACCAGCGGCGCGGAACGCGCGTCTGCGGCCTGCGCGGCGGTGACCTTACCATCTTCCAGCATGGCGTTGATGACCAGATTGCGGCGCTTCTGTGCGCGGTCGGGATGATTGATCGGCGAATACAGGCTCGGGCCCTTGGGCAATCCCGCGAGCAAGGCCGCTTCTTCCAGAGTCAACTGCTTTGCCGGCTTGCTGAAGTAGAACTCCGACGCGGCTTCGAAGCCGAACACGCCATGTCCGAGGGCGATCTGATTCGCGTAGAGCGTGAATATCTGCGACTTGGTGAAGCGGCGCTCGATCTGGATGGCCAGCATCGTTTCTTGCACCTTGCGATGAAAGGCCCGGTCGGGCGAAAGAAAGAGATTGCGCGCGAGTTGCATAGTGAGTGTCGACGCACCCTGCACTCGGCCGCCGGACTCGACGTCGCGATACGCCGCGCCCACGATGCGCCAGAAGTTAATTCCTGAGTGCTTGTAGAAATCTTTGTCTTCGATGGAGATCAGCGCATCCCGCAAGACCGGAGGGAAATCGTCGTACCCTACGACGACGCGGCGTTGCAGGGCGAACGATCCGATCACGCGTCCGTGATCGTCGTAGAGTTCGGTGATCGAACTGGGACGGTAAGCTTCCAGAGCATCGACTTGCGGCAGATCGGTGGTGTAAACGAGCAGCAGGCCGGCGGTTGCTCCCACCAGCACGGCAACGAGCACGAGCAAGGCGAATAAGACGCGCCCGACCAGCCTGCGTCCGCCAATTTCCAAGGGGGGAAGATGTTCGTAGAGAGACTTCATCCGTCGAAGTCAGGATAGCACTTCAAGCGGGATGGATTGGTGACGCCGCGGGGACGCTTTGGGCCGCGGTTCGCACTCGGCGAAGAAAAATCGCCGACAGCAGATAGAGAGCGGCGGCAAGAATCGCCAGCGACCGCAGGCCAAACCACAGGGAGAACGATTCGAGCAGGCCGCCGAGCAGCGCGCCGAACAGGTTCGATCCGAGCGCGCTCCCGCGAAAACCGGCGCGGGCAAAGCTCGAGACGAAAATGATGCCCGCGAAAAATACAGGAAGGCACACAGCTAGCGTGGCCACGATCGCGCGCACCATCCATGATGCGAAGAACAATTTTTCGACGGGAATGGCAAACATGACTGCCAGGGTAAGGAACAGGCCGGCATAGGGAATCCACAATGGAATTCGCGGCAATGCCCCATAGAACAGATTGGCGGCCACGATGAGACACAACAGGCCGGAGACGACGATGGCGTTCACCACCCAGGTAGTGCCGAATAACAGCGCCATTTTGCTGACGATCTGGGCCTCGAGCAGCATGAAGCCGGCGCCCAGGAAGAAGAAGTGCAGCTGCAGGTGCGCGCCTTCGCCACCGGCATAGCGGAGGAACCATCCAAAAATGATGAGGACAGCTACCGAAACGAGAATGACGATCAGGGGCAGCCCAGGCTCGTGCTGGTAGAAGTATGGCCAGTCATCGGTGGTTGAGGTGGTTTCTTGCATCGGCAGGGCGGAGTGCGAAGAGAGATAAGCGGCAACCGTGGGATCGGATGTTGCCTGGGCTAGGCGCTCGCGCGATCCCGCGACGAAGAAGCGGCCGAAAGTGTCGTAAGTGGCAGGGCTGCTTTCGAATTGAGTCGGATCTTGACCGAAAGCATCTTGCATCAAGTGAAACAGTCGGCCGGCAATCCATGAATTGTCCACCCGAAATTTCACAATGAACAGACCATCTGGCCGAAGTAGGCGTCTTGCCCGTTGCAGTGCCTCCCGAGTGTAGACATAGTTATCGATGCGGATGTTGGTGAAGTTTGAAGTCGTGGTATGCGAATCGAGCAGAGAAAAGACGATGAGATCAAATTGGTCGTGACTGTTCTCAATGTAACTGCGGGCATCATCGTTCACGACCTGAGTACGAGGAGACTGATAAGGATGTTCGAAGTGGAGTTCCCGACCGAGTTGGAGAATCAGGGGATCGATTTCGACGGCGACAACCCGGCCGGCACCATTTCGAAGGGCGGCCGCCACATCGTTCCCCATACCCGAGCCCAACACCAACACCGACGGCGGGGATGGATACAACCGGTATGGGAGGTTGTATGAGCTCCACTCCACAGGGTGATTGAGGAATTGCTGCGGATGCGACTGGACAAAAGCTGGTGAGAGGTTGAAGACCCTCTGATACCAGGCGCCATTCGTGGTTAGATCGTAAGCCTCAATTTGGCCATTGCCGTAGACCGGCCGCAGCACCAGCTTCTGGTAAGGGGACCAATAAGTCTTCGCGTTGCGGTCGTCGGAAATCGCAAGTAAGACAACGCACGCAAGGAAAGTGGCGCAGAGAGCGATACGCGCTGCTCGATGACGCCAGAACAGCGCCAGAGAAAAAATCCCCGCCACCAGAAACCATACCCAAGGCGGCTGATTAAGGAAGCACGCCAGGGTGTAGCCGCCGATTCCGGCGAGGCTAGCCAGAACGTTCGCGGTATAGACCGTTACGCCATTTGGGGACTTCTCCAGGTACCAACCGACTAATTGGCCAAAAGGAATAAACGAGGTCGCGATTACGACAAACAGCGGAACGACGACGGCCATAGCCAGTACCATCCCGGCCCAATTTGGCGGAACGGCCGGAACACCCCAAACGTTCACTTCGACTCCTCCCCCAAGGAGCAGGGGCAATGCCTCCATAGCTTCGCGCAACGGAGGAATTGGTGCTTTGAGAATGATGGTCAGCAGCAAGAGAGGCGCACTAATTGCGATCAGGCGAACCCGGAACCGGCAGAGATAGCAACCCAACCCGAAGCCCAGAAAACAAGCAACAAGGACAAAGTTCTTGAAATAGGCAAAAATGCTAACCTCGGAAGACACCCAGCGAATCATCAGCATTTCCAAAAACAGGGAGAGAAAACTGACAAGCACCAGTTGGCGGTAGCTGAATCCGCCGAAGTCTTCGACTCGAATTTCCAGCCGAAGAGGCACGGCAGGTTCAGTTCTCAAGCGCTTAAACACGCCTTGGACAATCACAAGCGCGAGAAGGGCGATCAGGAAGAGGAAGAGGAGAGCAATTGACGAATGGGTAATCGTCTCCACTGGGTAGGACTAGCCTCCATCTCAAGTGACCGAAGATTTCAGGGAATCGGACCAACTATATCAGACCAAATGGAGGGAAAAGACGATCGCGCACCCGAAGGTGCGCGATCTGTTGAAGCATCTTTTTTCGAGAAGGCCTTAGCTGGCCCGGCTCTTCAGCACTTCCACGGCCTTCTTCAATTGATCATCGACCGTGTTCTTGGGCTTCGCTTCCTGATCGGGAGCAGCCGCCGTACCGTCTTCGTCGTCCGGACCCACGGAGTCGTCGGCAACGTCGGCCACCAGAACATTTGGTGTAATCGCGACGTCCTGAATAGCTTTGCCGCTGGGCGAGTAGTATTTTGCGACCGAAAGAATCAACGCGCCACCATCGGGCAGGTCAATCGTCTTCTGCACGGAACCATCGCCGAAGGTCTTGTCGCCGACAACGTCGCCGCGCGCATTCTCCAGCAGAGCAGCGGCCACGATCTCAGCCGCGCCTGAGGTTCCACGATTTACGAGGACCGCGACTGGCAGGGTGGTAATCGCCTTCGCGGGATCTGCATTGAAGGCCTCACGCGGAAATTTCTGGCCCTGCAGGTAAGTGATGGTGCCGTGGTTCAGGAACAGGTTCGCGGTGGCGACGCCTTCACTCTCATCGCCTTCGGCGCAGTTGCGGAGATCGAGCAGCACCTTCTTCGCTCCCGATTTCTCCAGCGACTTGATCTTGGCGGCAATCTCCTGCGTCTTGCCCTTGGTGAGCGCTTCTACTTTCACGTAGCCGATGCCGTCGTCCATCATCTTTTCGGCCACGGGAGGAATGTTGACCACATCGCGCGTGATGACGACCTTCTGCGGCTCGGCCTTGCGGGCACGCACCACGGCCACGTTCAGCGTCGAGCCGGGCGCGCCAGCCAACAAGTTGCGAATTTCGGGCAGCGACATATCCCGCGTGCTCTGGCCTTCAATCGATTCGAAGATATCGGTCTGCTCGATGCCCGCCTTCTCGGCTGGAGATCCCGGCAACACTGCGACCACGGCAGCGTAGCCGAAGCGCTTCGAAACCACCGCGCCAATGCCACCCTTTGCTTCCGCCTTGTGATTCTTGAAAGCCTTGTAAGCGTCGGCCGACATGTAGCTGGAGTTGGAGTCGAGCGATTCCAGCAGTCCGTGCAGCGCACCGTCCGTCACCTTGGGAATGTTTGGCTCTTCGACATACTCACTGCGCACGCGCGAGAGCACTTCACTGTAGACCTGTAGTTGACGGTAAGAGCCGTCGCTCGAGGAGGCGTGGACGCCACCCATCGAGCCCACAACGACGAACAGTAGTACGGCAAAGGAGGTGACGAGAATCGCTGCTTTGGTTTTCATGGACATCTGTTTTTGATCTTCTTCTGGAAGGAACTGCTTCCTGTGAAACTCCGACTATTATATCTCTGTAGATGCCGATTTCGGTCCCCCGGCTGCATCGTTTTGTGCCCCATCGGTAACGGCGGGACCGCGTCGGGATGATTCTTTAGACGAGCGAAGGCCGGTTCTGTCATTCGGAGAGATTTCGCGCCGCGTCACGTCTGCCCGGCTTCAACAAAACAAACAACTTACTTCATGACGCTGCTTTGAAGCTGATGGTCAGCAGCGTCTGCACCGACACGGGGCGCCCGTTCATGACATAGGGCTTGAATTTCCAGAGCTTGACGCCATCGATTGCCGATCGCGCAAAGGCCAGCGATCCCTGCATGAACTTGGCGTCTTGCACTGACCCATCGCGCCCGATCAGGACCTGCAGAATCACCGTTCCGGGCTGGGCTTTGGGGTTGGCAGGATAGGGTATCTCCGGCTGTTCCACGAGAAGGGCACGCTCCGTGAATTCCGGGATGCTGACCGGCTCAAACGTAGCCATCGCGGACTCTGGTGACTTGTTGCCGCCGGCGTCGGGAACCATGGAGGCCATGTGGGACTTCAGACTCGACGGAACGTTCGCGGGAACCGCCCCAGTCTGCTGGTCCGGGTTCCTCGGAGGCGCGGGACGCACCGGCACTGAAGCGGCCGGCTGAGGCGTCGCCGTAAACGGATCGGAATGCTGAGGCGCGTTTGTCACAGGAATCGAGGGCGTTGTCACCGGGGGAGTCGTTACGGGCGATGTAGATGGAGAAGTCTCAGCGGGTCCAGTGGAAGGTTGCGTCGCTCCAGGACCTGGTTGAGGAGCCTGATTTTCCGGGGGCTGCGCACCGGCAGGGGGCGTCTGGTCCCCGGGGGTCGCCGCAGTTCCGTCCGCTGGCGGAAGCTGGATCGCATTCCCACCCAAGCTGTTCGGTTTCTTGATGGTCGGATCCACCACGGGCAGCACCTGGATCTGCGAAGGATCAGTCGTCGCGTCCGGGATGGTCTCTGCGACCGGGAGCTTGTACTCATCCCCGGCGCGGCCAAAGTTTTCGTGGGTTGTAGGCACCTGCGGCGTAGTGACCGGCTGCGGATTGAGCCAGCTGCGGAGTGCCTGCCGCTCATGAGCCCAGAACGCGCGCAGTTGCGGGTGCCACGGGGCCTGCGGCGCAATGACGACCGCGCAACTGGCGAGCAATAGCGCTCCGATGATTGCTCCCTTGTGCCGAAAACGCGGCCCGGACGTTTCCTCCTTTTCGGCGCTCCCACCCTCGATATAGGCGAAGAGCTCCGCTTCTCTCTTCTGCTCGTGCTTCGGTTCGTGCTTCGGTTCGTGCTTCGGTTCGCGCTTCGGTTCGCGCCGTTGCTCCTTGATCTCAGGCTGGTTCTCCTTCAGTTCAAGAGTTGTCCGCTGCGTCTGATCATTGGAAGTCGAGGATGGCGTCGGGGAGTAAGGCTGGTCGAAGCCGACCAATTCGGGTTTCCCGGGCGCTGGGGGCGGCGATGCATGCTCTGGACTCGGGGACAGCGGGCTCCCCGCACGCGTTTTCAGATACCACTCCAAGCCGCGAGGCTCGTTCGAGGGAGATGGAGGGGGGGGCGGTGGCGTGGGAACCGGGGTCGTCTCGGCCACGCTCGCAGATACAGACGCCGCCATTGGCTCCAAATCCCTCAGCGGATCGACGGGCTCGACTGAGGTCGGCGCCAGAGACTCATGCACGTCGGAATCGGTTTCGAATTGGCCACCCGGAACCGTACCGGCGGAATGCAAGAACTCTCCGGCGCGCAGCGCTTTTTCGTTGGACGGTTCAATGCTGTGCGGGATCGTCGAGACCGAACCGGAGGCCGCGCCGGCCGCAGCGGCATTGGCCGCCGATTCCTGCTTCGAGCGCAACAGGTCGCGTGCTGTGGTCAAAGTATCTTTGACCTGATTGAGCATCATCGGCTTGCGCAAGATCGAATTCGCGCCCGCTTGCAGAGCCTGCGGAACACTGGCATCGTCGCGTACGATGGCGAGGGTCAATGGACGCTCGGCGGCCCTGCGCTCGCGGGCAGCCGTAAGAAGCAGTCCAGCTTCCGGCTGCTGGTCCCAATCGATGACGACAATCTGAAAATTCTCGTGAGTAACTTTCTCGACCGTGGCGACTGCTTCGGAACAGTGCTCTCCCTCTACGTCGAGACCGGCCAGCACCTGCAGAATAGGGGCAGCCGTCCCCGCGTCCGAAGTGAACAAGAGGCAGCGAAGGGCCATGCTCCTTCAGACTAGGGGCAGCCAGTAATGGGGGCAAGATTACCGAGGGGGCCACATGGCCACCGCGAAGCTGGCCGCAGGTACATGTACTGATGGCGAGCGCTTGGTAGAATGCTCGGTCGCGCGGCGCCGCTATTTTGCGCTTCGGACCTGTAACTCTATGCCCCTGCAAGAACATAACTATTGGCTGACCACCGCTGAATTCCCTGCTGTTGACGCCCCCCGCCCCCTCCCGGAGGTTGTGGATGTGGCCGTGATCGGGGCAGGCTTTACTGGACTCTCCGCCGCGCGCACCTTGGCGCTGCGCGGGGCAAACGTGGCCGTGCTCGAATCCGAGACCATCGGCTGGGGCGCAAGTTCGCGCAACGGAGGCATGGTTCTGACCGGGATGAAGCTGGGCGTCAACAAGCTCATCTCGATGTACGGACGCGAGCGGACCCAGCGCATGTACGCGGCGTCGCTGGCCTCGCTCGACTGCGTGGAACAGATCGTTCGCGAGGAAAAGATTGACTGCGACTTCGCCCGATGCGGGCATCTCGAGGTCGCGTGCAAGCAGAAACATTTCGACGACTATGCGCGCCAGGCTGAAGTCATCGCCCGCGAGTTCAACCACACGCTGAGGGTGGTGCAACAGCACGAGTTGAGTACCGAGATCGGATCGACCATTTACTACGGTGGCATGGTCGATGAAGTCAGCGCAGGATGCAATCCCGCACGCTATGTTGCCGGGCTTGCCCGGGCCGCCACGAAGGCGGGAGCTCACATCTACGAGCATGCCCGAGCGGAAAGCATCGTGCGCGAATCGCGACGGGGAGAGCCGGGATGGAAGCTGGAGACTTCCCGCGGCCCGCTGTGGGCGCACGAAGTATTCGTCGGCACCAGCGGATATACGGGTCGGGCCACGCCTGCTTTGCAGAAGAAGCTGATCCCCATCGGGTCGTTCATTATCACGACAGAAGTGCTGCCCGAAGCGCTGGCCCGCGAGCTCAGCCCGCGCAATCGTATGATTTACGACTCGAAGAATTTTCTGTACTACTACCGTCTTACTCCGGATCGCCGCATGCTGTTCGGAGGGCGGGCGGCATTCTTCCCTGAGACCGATCAGACCATCCGCCAGAGCGCCGGGATTCTGCGGCGCGGCATGATCGACGTCTACCCGCAACTGAGCGACGCCAAGATCGATTACGTTTGGGGCGGCACGCTTGATTTCGCTTTTGACATCATGCCGCACGCGGGGCAGATGGACGGCATGTACTACGCGGTGGGTTATGCGGGACACGGCGTGGCCATGGCAACGTATCAGGGGCAAAAGATTGCGGAACAGATGGCGGGAGACAAACCGGAGAATCCGTTCGTCGGGATTCCATTCCCCGGCGCGCCGCTCGGAATGTACAACGGGAAACCGTGGTTTTTGCCACTCGCGGGGGCGTGGTATAAGTTTCTGGATTGGGTGAGCTGACGAAAAGCGACAGCTCTCTCGCCGGAAGCGAACCCTGTCATTGTGAGCGAAGGACCTGTGCACTTCTCCAGCGGCACAGACGCTGGCGGCGAGTGCAGAGATCCTTCGGCCCGCAGAGATCGCGGGCTTCAGGATGACAGATCATCGTGAGTCACCTTCCGCCGAAGGAAGAGATAGACCAACGGCCCTACCGCAATCGCGATCGCACCGCCGATCAGGCCGAACCGGTCGCTGCCCAGCAGCGCCACCAACGCCATCACCACCGGCGCACCCACCACGTAGAGCAAACCCATGCGTCCGCCGGGGATCTTGAACGAGCGGTGCAGTTGCGGTTGCGTGCGCCGCAGTTTCCACGCGGACAGTACCGTCAGCACAGTCGTCGCCGAGCGCAGCCAGATATATACCGAGATCAGTTCGGCCAGGCTCTGCCACGCGAGCAGGCCGTAAATCACGGCCGACACAACGATCGCCAGCCAGGGTGTCCCGTAGCGGGGATGTTTGCGGGCGAGGACCTGCGGCAGATATCCATCTTCAGCCATGGCGAAGGGCATGCGCGTGGTGGTCAGGACGGTGCTGTTCAGTAGTGCGACGTTGCCAACCATCGCCGCCAGGGTCATCCACGTGCCCAGCCACGGGCCGCCGATCATGCTGGCTGCATCGGAGAAGAATCCGGTATGCCATTTCTCCCAACTGCCGGCCGACGCCAGACCGGCAAGTGTCGGCAGAAAGTACGCCGCAATGGAAAGCGGGACCACCATGGCGAGGGCTCGCGGATACGACCGTTGCGGGTTCTCAACCTCTTCGGCCACCGTCGAAAGTTGCTCGTAGCCCGAGTAGAGCCACAGACCCAACGCGAGTCCCACGCCGAAGACCTTAAATGTGGCCTGATGCGGGGGCACCCAGGGTAGGAACGGATTATGGTGCCAGTGGAGCAGCGCGATGACGATCATGGTCATCACGGGAATGAAAATGAAAACCTCCAACGCCGTTGCGAGCTGCCCAACCATCTCGATGCCGCGCACGTTGATCCAAGTCAACACTACGATCAGCGCGATGGAGACGAGGTAGTGCTCCCACCACGTCATCTTCGGAAAGTAGTAGACAAGATAATCCGTGAACAGCACAGCATAGGCGCCCCCTAGAAGAAAGGATGCCGACCAGTTCCACCATCCGGCGAGGAATCCCCAGAAGTCGCCGAAGGCCGCACGGGTCCAGCGGTAGAAACCGCCTTCGACGGGCATCGCGGTGGTTAACTCCGCGGAGACCAGCGACACCGGGATGCACCAGAAGAACGGCAGGATCAGCAGGTAGATCAGGGTCATCCCCGGACCCGAGGTCGTGACCATATCTTCGAGTCCGAAGGGCCCGCCCGTCGTGTAGGAAAACATGACGAAGACGAGGTAGAAGAGGCCGGCCTTGCGGAGCGTGGAGGATTTGCCGTTGGTCGTCAATGGGAAATTGTTGATTGAAGATTGATGATTGTTGATTGAACCGCGCTCCCGCTTTTCAATCAACAATCATCAATCAAAAATCAGGAAATTAGACTGCTAGGCCGCCAATGTCCCGCTCAACGCCCCTTCCAGTTCCAGCAGCTTTCGTTTTACGTCGAGGCCGCCGCCGTATCCGCAAAGCGTGCCATCGGAGGCGATCACGCGATGGCATGGCACGACGATCGCAATTGGGTTGCGATTGTTCGCCATACCCACAGCGCGAAATCCCTGGGGCCTGCCGACTGCGCGTGCGATGTCGCCGTAGGAGCGGGTCTCGCCATAAGGTATCGCCAGCAGAGCGCGCCAGCACGCGAGTTGAAAATCCGTGCCCCGGAGATCCAGGGGGAAGGCGAATTTTCGCCTCTTGCCCGCAAAATATTCCTCTAGCTCATGCACGTACGGACGCAGCGTCTTGGCAGATTCTTCGAAGCCGACGGCCCTCGATTCAGCGCGCAGGTCGCGGGGGTTGGGACGGATCGTCTGCTGACTCGGCAGGCGGGCGTCGAACTCCAGCGCCACTAGTCCTCGGTCCGACGCCGCCAGGAACAACGGCCCCACCGGCGATGTAAACATTGTGGAATGAAGGGTTTCCATAAGGCACCAACGATTGCAGCCAACCTTTCCCCTGCCAGTAGCGCCCATAACCATAGCACGAGCGTCCGGTCGGCGCCCCCCATTAAGTTGGGGGACGGTTGACAAAGGTTGACAGAACCGCCGTTTTCGACGACAGTGTCTCGTGCAATTGGTGCTTGGGAAAACTCAGCGTTGAAAAAAGCCCTCATCGCTTCCGCCGTCGTGGCGCTCGTGCTGGTGGTCAGCCTGGCAGTTCGGGCAGCTGGCGACTGGCGAGCCGTCGGACAGACCGAATCCGGCGACAAAGTCTCCATCAGTTCCGTGCGCGTCCTCAAGAATAATCAGCGGCTGGCGCTGGTTCGCGTGGAATACAAGGAACCGGCGGAACTTCCGCAGGGCGGTCCGTTCGTGGAAATGCGCGCGCGGGTGCACTTCAACTGCAGCAGCGGGACAGCAGCTCCCACTTCAGAATGGTTTTACTCCCGCGATCACAGCGGACGCTTTGTCGTCAGCAAGAAGGCCACGCACGACGACCAGTTCGGCAAGCTTCCGGAAGGCGGGTTCGTCGACCTGGTCAGCAAGGAAGTCTGCAGCCAGAGCAAGTAGCCGCCCGAAAGCTCAACCACCCACCAGGAGCTCTAACCACTAAGGACACTAAGGTTCACGAAGGAATACCCGATCAAATCACGGTCAATGCTTCAGCGCAAACGCGACGTACACTCCCCCTGACTTCAACTTCGGATCCTTACCACCACCCGCTGCGATTGCGACGAACTGCCTGCCAGCGACTTCATAAACTACAGGAGTCGTATTCGCGGAGAATGGCAGCGTGGTCTCCCAAAGCAGTGCGCCAGTTGTCTTATCGAAGGCCCGGAATTTCTTGTCGAAGTTCGTCGCCCCGATGAATAGCAGGCCGCCTGCGGTGACCACCGGACCTCCGTAGTTCTCCGTGCCGGTGTCTTTCTGGCCTTTCGCGGCGAGATCCGGATACTCGCCCAGCGGAATCTTCCAAACATACTCGCCGGTGTTGAGATTGATGGCGTTCAGCGTGCCCCACGGAGGAGCCACGGCGGGATATCCCTCAGAGTCGAGGAACTTGTGATATCCGGTGAAATGATATTTCATGGCTGGCGGCAAGGCCTCGGAACCCACCATTTCTTTGTTGCCGTTCTCTCGGCTACTCGTGGTTGCTTTCGCGCCCCCGCTCATCACATAGGAGAGCAAGCCATACCACTGGTCGCTGTCAGTCTCCAGGTTGGCGAAGCCGGGCATGCGGCCCTTGCCGTTCCTGATCGTGGCGGCGACGTCCGCAGCCGACATGCGATCGCCGACGCCGACAAGAGGCGGAATCGCCGGAGGCGATCCGGCCATCTTCTCGCCATGGCACACCGCGCACTGACTCAGGTAGAGGGCCTTGGGAGTGTTCTTGGGGGAATTCTCGGCGAGGGCTCCGGTCCAAGCTACGTCGTTCGCATTGACGTAGAGAATTCCGGTCTCAGGATCGGCGGCGGCCCCGCCCCACTCCGCGCCACCATCGAATCCGGGAAATATGACGGTATCTTTCCCGACGCTGAAGGGAACGAACTGACCCTCGCTGCGAAAGCTGCGGAACTTCTCCAGCGCCCACTGGTGCACCTCGGGAGTGCGCGCGCTCAGCAGATCCTCTGTCAGCAACTGGCGCGCAAAAGGCGCGGGCTTTGCAGGCAGGCATTGCTGTTGCGCGGCCACTTCGCCGGGGACATTGCTGGCAGGATAACGGTGGCACTCGATGGGAAACAGAGGCTTGCCGTTCGTCCGGTCGAAGAGAAATACGAACCCTTGCTTCGTAGTCTGCGCGACCGCGGCGACCGGCTTACCATCGCGTTCGACGGTGAGAAGAACGGGCGGCGCGGGGAAATCGCGATCCCAGAGATCGTGCTTCACCGCCTGAAAATGCCATATGCGCTCGCCAGTCTCGGCGTTTAGCGCGATCAGGGAATTTGCGAAAAGATCGTCGCCAATGCGGTCCGCTCCATAGAAGTCAAACGCCGCCGAGCCCGTCGGGACGTAGACGATGCCGCGCCGCGTGTCGACGGTCATTCCCGCCCAGTTGTTGGCGGCGCCGCTGGTTTTCCACGCATCCTTCGGCCACGTCTCATAGCCGAACTCGCCAGGATGCGGAATCGTATGAAACGTCCAGCGCAGCTTTCCGCTGCGCACGTCGTAGGCGCGCACATCTCCGGGACACGCCGGCAAAGTCTCGGATTCCCGGCCGCCCACGATCATCAGGTCTTTGTAGATCACCGCCGGGCTGGTCATGTAGATCGACTGCGCTGCAGGGTCGCGGCCCAGGTCCGCGCGCAGATCGATGCGCCCGTCTTGGCCGAAATTTGAAATCGGCTTGCCGGTAGCGGCATCGAGCGCGTAGACGAAGTTCATCACGCCGACCAGAATCCGGCGATCTTCCTTATTTCCGTTCCCATTCTTGTCGGCGCCGTCAGACCAGTAAGCCAGCCCGCGATCCGGCTGCGTCCCTTTGATGCCAGAGTCGAACTTCCAGAGCAGCTTTCCCGTCGCCGCACTCAGGGCAAATACTTTTTGCGATGGCGTCAGCCCGTAGAGCACGCCGTCGACGACAATCGGACTCGTCTGCAGGCCGCCCTCCTCTTCGGTATCGAAGATCCACGCGACTTCGAGTTGCTTCACGTTGCCGCGATGGATCTGCTTTAGCGGGGAGAAGTGATTATTCTCAGGAGTCCCGCCGTAAACGGCCCAGACGCGGCTCGAACTCTTTTCAGCGGGCTTGGCGTGGGCAGAATCCTGTGCTCGCCCCGCGATTGCCGTTACGCTGAAAGCAAGAATGCAAGCACAGCTCGTCGCGAAATTCATCCGCTACCTCGCTGAGGAAACCCGCGGCTGATTCTAGATCAAGATGGGAGTCTTCCGCCGTCCGTAAGTTTTTCACAGGCAGGTGGCACCTCCGTAACCTTAGAACTACTTCCACGTACCTCGCTTTCCGCTTATGCTGATAGAGAAGTCGGCTGAGCACGAACTGATTTCAACCCACCGTACGTATGGATTCACTTCGACTTTATGGGCTGGTAGCAGCGGGCAGCGTCGCATTGCTGGGCGCGTACGCAGTGCTGCGGCGTAAGCCGAAGACGGCGGACGAACTGGAGCGTGAGCGCAGATCGTGGCTCGAGAGCACCGGCCGCATCACCGACGGAACCGTGATTGATGTGCAGGAACTGGCGGTCACGAGCAGCTACCACGCAGCCATCATGCTCATCTACAAGTACGACGTGGCAGGCGTCTCCTACGAATGCTCGCAGGACGTGACTTACCTGCGGCACTGGATCAACCTTCACTCCTGCCGCCTGGGACTGCACACTTCGGTCAAGTACGATCCGCAGAATCCTGGAAACTCCCTGGTCGTTTCGGAAAACTGGATGGGGTTGCGTCAGTAAGCATCGCGGCGGGATGATAGCCGCGAGGCGGCGACTTAATGACTCCAGCTCAGCCGCATCTCGGTGTTGTGCTTGTCGATGGTGACTTGGAGAGCTTTGTCGACGCCCCCGATAAACTCGCCGGAAACCGTCCGCGAAAGATCGATCGTCTCATCGGCGGATAGCGCCTTCATGCGGATCACATGTTTCCCCGCAGGGATCTTCAGGGTTTCCGACTCCGCCCCGTGCAATCCATTAAATACCACTAGATGCTTTTGCGCGGCCCCGTGCAGCGGCTTGGTCAACGTCAGCTTGTCATCCACCCAAACGAAGAGGGTGGCATCCTTGAATTGATGCTGCACCATCAGATCGAGATTGGAGAGAGGTACGACGACTTGACCGGCTGGGTGCCCCGCCGAATGGCCTTTCCGCGGAGCGGACTTGGCGGGAGCCGGCGTGGCCAGAACCGCGATTGTCGCTGCGCTGGACGCATTCTTGGAAGAATTCGGATCAGAGCTAGTAGCGACAGGAACTCCGTACGCACTCGCCTCTTTGGAGGACGTAACCTGTAGCCTGGTTTGAGCGGCGACGAATACCAGGACAACCAGCGTGGTCAAGCCTAGAATCAGGTCCCGGATCGGCGCCTTCCGAATTACGTTGCGGACCGCCTTGTCAGCCTTCACCACCTGGGCCACATGATTCGTCGCGGTCACAAGCCGCCCAGCCGTTCGTGCGCGCGTTCCGGTGGGCGCATTGCCCAGCGGCGCAACCGCTCGCAGGGACGTGGTGGTCGAGCCCGGCTGGAGCAGCATCTGCAACTGGCGCACATCTTCGGCCAACTCCGCGCCGCGCTGGTAGCGTTCTTCCGGATTCTTCGCCATCGCGCGCGCAATCACTGCATCCAGTTCCGGAGGCAACGTCAGGTCCAGCGCGCTCGCGGCCACGGGCTCACGGTTGGCAACCTTGAAGCAGACGGTGGTCGCACTGTCCCCCTGAAACGGAGAATGCCCAGCGACCATCGTATACAGAATGACACCCAGGGAAAACAGATCGGAGCGCCCGTCCACGCCTTCGCCGCTCAACTGCTCCGGGGACATGTAGGCAGGAGTTCCAAGCACTTTTCCGGGCAGGGTGAAGTGCGCGAGGTTGAGCTTCGCGATGCCGAAGTCGGCAATCTTCGCGTGGCCATCCTCGGTGATAAGAATGTTGCCTGGCTTGATGTCGCGATGAATCACGCCCTGCGCGTGAGCATAATCGAGCGCCTCGGCAACCTCTTCCACCAGTTGCAGCGCCGTAGCCGGCGGGAGCTTCTTTTCGCGCGCCAGAATCCGGTTCAGCGACTCGCCCGCAACGTACTCCAGCACGATGTAGGGATCGCCGTTTTCGGGATTCTCTCCGACATCAAAAATGCCAACAATTCCAGGATGGTGCAGACGACCTGCCGCCTGCGCTTCGTGCATGAACCGCAAGCGGAATTCCTTTTCCTCGTCCGGTTCCTGACCAGACAGCGCAACGGTTTTCACGGCGACCAAACGGTTAATCTGCGGGTCGCGGGCCTTATAGACGACACCCATGGCCCCGCGGCCCAATTCAGCCACGATCTCGTACCGGCCGAACTGTTTGACCTCGGGATTTTCCATGGAGTCGTCCTTGCGCCGAGAGATAGCTCCGCCACATCACGAGGGATGGGAGTTCCCCTATGGTAGTGCCATGAGCACTGTTATCGGGCACCCTGTTTGAATGGCTCCGTTACCCCAGTAATGCCAGTTCGGGCGCTGGTCGGAGGCGAAAATGCGCCGAGCGAGTACTTGGCAAGCTGAAAGCAGGATGGCTGAGAGAGAGGTCTATTTGCCCGCCGCGAAGCCGCCACTGTGGGCGACCGTCATGCGGAGGTACTTGTAGGGATTGACCGGAGTGTCGTTGATGCGGACTTCGTAGTGAAGGTGCGGCCCGGTGGAGCGTCCGCTCTCTCCCACGTAGCCGATCACGTCGCCGCGATGCACCGATTGTCCGGCTGTCACCGCGAAGCCGGAAAGGTGGCCGTAGCGGGTGCTGATACCGTTGCCATGATCGATCATGATGGCTTTGCCGTAGCCGCCCATCAAGTCGCTGAATACAACCTTGCCATCCGCCGGAGCGATAATTGGCGCGCCATAGCTGCTGCCGATATCTACGCCGCTGTGGAATGCGCCTTCCCCGTTGAAGGGATCGATGCGCTCGCCGAAGCTGCCTGTCACCTGGCCTTCAACCGGCCATAGGTTAGGAGCCGAATTGGCTTTGAACCAGTCAGCCGTAGTTGCGTTACGCGTCAGGCCCATGGTCAGGCCGACCATGGTCGCCCCGGTCAGCGCCGAAGTTCTCAGGGCATGCAACTGGTCCAGCGAAGAACTTACGTCCGCATCCTGAATCTGCTCGGAGGTTGCCGTCACGAGCGTGGGCTGCGCCTTGAGGCCGTACAGGGCCGAAACTTCGCCGGCGATCGAGCCCAGCGACGCTACCTGCACGTCGCGCTCTTTGGCCACCTGCTCCAAACGCGAATAGTTGTTTTTCAGCTGATCTTTTTCCGTCCGCAACTCGTTGTAGCGGGAAACTTTCAGGAGCATGCGGGTATAGGAGCTGGCAATGCCGGTCAGGCTGAGGAATCCGATTGCGGCGCCCACGACAAACACGTACAGGTAATGCACGGGGATGGAAATTTTCCGCAACTGGCCATCGTCCCCGCGGGCCACAAAAAGGATGTAAAAGCGTTTCTGCAAATCGCTCCTCTAATTGTTGAAGCATCAGGTCCGGAACTCCAGGCCCAGTTTCTTAGTTGCCGAAACGCCTGTTCGGACACCTGACTTTTTTCGGGCTACGCTCCCATCTTGGGAATGGAAACCTTCTCGCGCCCTACTCCTACCGAGAACTACAAGCCAAGCCTGAAATTAGTACTCGTCTGCAATTACTACCGCCTGCAGAACTTAGCTCGGCCAAAGGTTATTGTGAATGACTGGTTAACGGTAACAAACTGGGTTCCCCCTGTCAACGACGCACTCGGGCATTTTCGGTTACCGAAGGCGGGGTAACCGGGGCGACCCTCGGGACAGATTACTGGCGTACGCTTTCCGATCCCGCTGTTTTGTGAATCGCGTAGGGTAAAGTCCCCATCTCATGCTCGGCGGTATAGTAGTTCTCGCCGTGCCCCTTCCCGAAAAGGCGCTGATTGCCCAGATTCGCCGTATGGCGACGTCCTCGACCCTTGGGCGGCACGCTCGGGGCTCGAACCGTGCGATCTTCGCAGGAATCGGAGACGACTGCGCCGTGCTGCGCCTGCTTCCCGGACAAGAATCCCTGGTCACAACCGATTTCACACTGGAAGGCATTCACTTCCGGCGCGACTGGCACCCGCCCGAGTCGGTCGGCCACCGCTGCCTGGCCCGCGGCCTGAGCGATATTGCCGCCATGGGCGGCGAGCCCGTCGCAGCCTTCCTCTCGCTCGCCCTGCCTCGGGACTTACCCCAATCTTGGGTCGGACGCTTTGCCCGCAGCCTGATCAGTCTCGGGGAGCGACTCGGCGTCACGCTCGCCGGAGGCGACACCGCCGAATCGCCCAACGGGATCCTGGCCGACATCATCGTGGTGGGGACCGCGCCCAAAGGCAAGTCAGTGCTGCGCTCCGGAGCCCGCCCCGGCGACCGCATCTTCGTCAGCGGTGAACTCGGAGGATCAGCGGCAGCAGTCGTGCAGATGAGGGCCAAGCCTAAGAAGAAGATGAAGCCCCGCGACTATCCCCGGCACTTCTTTCCCGAGCCTCGTGTCGAACTCGGCCGCATTCTCCGCGAGAAGGGCATTGCCTCCGCGATGATTGATACCAGCGATGGACTCTCCACCGACCTCGCACACCTCTGCGAGGAAAGCAACGTCGGAGCTGAAATCGAGTCCGTGCTCATTCCCCGCGCCAGCGTGGGCAAGCCCGCGCGCGAAGTGGATCTCGACCTCGCACTCCATGGTGGCGAGGACTACGAACTGCTGTTCGCGGCTCGGCCCGGGAAGCGGGTGCCGTCCCACATTGCCGGAGTCGCCTTGACCCAGATCGGCGAGGTCACTCGTTCGCGACGCGTTCTCATTCGCAATCTCAAAGGCGTCACCTACGAACTACAGCCGCGAGGCTGGGAGCACTTTCGCAGGTAAGTGTCGGCCCGCGTCCTCTAAGCCTTGTCATCCTGAGGCCCGCGTTCTGTGCGGGCCGAAGGATCTGTGCACTTTTCGGCAGCTGGGGCAGCGACGGCAAGATGCACAGATCCTTCGCGTTGCTCAGGATGACAGGCACAGATGGGATCCTGCCGCAGGCTGAGCCGCCGTTACCTCCGTCACTACTCTGTCTCTTCCCGACCCCGCAAAACGGGGATAAAGTAAATCCATGTCGTCCAGTAAATGGCTTTTCCTCCCAGCTGTCGTTCTCTTGTTAACGGTCGCCGCTGTTGCCCAGAAGAAACAGCCGCCTCCGCCACCGGCGCACGCGACTCATCCATCGCCTGCAGTCACCGACGAACTCATCCACAAACAGTTTGGGGACAATTGTTCTCTGCTGCCCGGGCCGCCGCAGTTTGTCGCCGACATGGATGACGACGGCATCGACGACCTCGTGGTCGCTGCCAAGTGCAAGAATCCGATGGCCGACAAGGACGAGTACAGTTTCGTTGTGGCCGATCCCTACCACGCCTTCCTCGGCTATGGCGACGTGAAGGTCACTTCCACGTTCGCGAGCGACGAACCCGACCGCCGTGGCATCACCCTGCTTATCATCCACGGAGCGGATAAGGATGCCTGGCACGCCGAGAAGCCCAAGGCAAAGTTCCTGCTGATCAACCTGCCCTTCAAGAACCTGACCGTGAAACGGCTGGCGCAGAAAAAGAAAACGATCCTGGGAATTTACATGGAGGAGCAGGGCGAAGGCGAGGACACGTCTTCGGTCCTCTACTGGGACGGGAAGAAATACAAGTACCAGCAGCTGGGCTCAACCCTGGAATAAAACCATTTCAGATTTCAGATTCTAGATTTCAGATTGATCGCGTTCCCGAGCGTGGCTTCGATCCTCACTCTGAAGTCTTCAATCTGCAATCTTCAATGTCTCCTTGCTCCGCCTGTAGTAAGGGAACTCGCTCTTCCCCACCCGGCTCACATTCGCCTCGGCAAATTCGCATACTCGATCCATTGACGCCTGCAGTTCCCCTGCGTAGCGCTCTAGGTCTTCGTCAGTCGCGTCTCTTGGCACGGGGATTAGCTTGCCGAAACGCACCAGCACCCGCGAAAAAGGCTTCGGTATCATCAAGCGGTCCCAGCTATTCAGGACCCAGGCTTTGTCGACGGCGGCGTGGAACATGGTCATCGCCAAGCCGGACGACCGTGCGAGCGCGACCGGTCCGGGCTTCACTTTGTGGCGCGGTCCCCTTGGACCATCGAGAGTAAAGGCCACAGTCCAGCCCTCTTCCAGCGCACGGCGCAGGCCGAGCAGGGCGCGCACGGCGTTGCGGCTGCTCGATCCTTTCACGGCAACGAAGCTAAACTTATGGATAATTCGGCCCATGTACTGGCCATCGTAACTATCGCTGCTCATCACCCGGATGCCCATGTCGCGGAAGATGTAGGTTGCGGGGATCATGCAGGAATGCCAAAAAGAGGCGACCAGGGGACGCTCGTCCAGGGTGTGCTGCGCGCCTTCTTCGTAGGACACAGCAACGCGCAAGGTCGGCCCGATCAGGCGAATGATGGAGTGTCCTAGAAAGATGATGACACGCAGCACGATGCGCTGGCGAAGAGTAAAACGCTGGGGGTCGATGGGAGGCAGTGCGGGCGGCGCGGCAATGCGAGTGCGGGCTTCGGGCACGCCAATATTGTAACGGCAAGCCGCGACCTAGTTTTCCAGGTACGAATCGATCCAGGTTTTGATCCGCTGGCGGTGCTCGTCGGCTGAGGCGAAGCGCACGCCAATCGACTTGGGCTTGCACCAGCTCACGACCCCTTTCAGATTGACGCGGGGTAAGGTCATCAGCGCGAAGGAAACCTCGACGTTCGCCCCGATGGAAAAATCTTCAGCGCTCTTGACCGACATGCCTCCGCTGCTGATTTCGATGCTGCTGGTGGCAATGCGACGACCGTCGCCGACCAAGGAGACTTCGGTCATCACCGGGATGCGCACGTAGCGGCGGAATTCATGCAGCACCAACAAGCGCGTGGCGCGGATCAGTTTGAGCGCGGCCGGCCGTTCCAGAGGTTCGTTGAACATGGCGTTGATGCCATATTTGGAATAGCTCATGGCTTGCTGCGCGTTGCCACCTACTCCGTAAATCACGCAGCGGCTGTTCGACGGGGACGAGCGCGCCGCTTCCATCACGGCATCCGCCCCCTCTCCCAGGGTCAGCACGCAAGCCTCAAATTTTTCCTTCTTCAATCGCTCAGCGGCATTTGTGGTGACGACCACGGTTTCAATGCCGAACTGGCGGAATCCTTCTGCCAGCAGCGCGCGGGCCGGCTCGTCCAGGCCTACCAGTGCGGTGCGGGCAGCTGCTTTTCGGGTGAACGGTGCGGGTGTGAAGTGTGTGGCGGAAACTTTATCCATAAAGTTTGGGGGAGACTCCACTTTCGAAACCCATTGTGGATGCCGCCACCTTCGTTGAAAAGACCCAAAGGGTCAACGGGCGAAGTACCAAAGTCGCGTTACTTTTTCAGCGAATGTGTGCAAGAGGACATTACGAGCCAAAAGCCGCGTCAAATCAGGGGTTTGGAGGAGATGACAAAGAGGATAAAGAAACGCCAACAATAAAATTTATTCAGTCCAGCGCCGGAAGAGCAACGCGCCATTCGTCCCGCCGAAGCCGAAAGAGTTCGACATGGCGTATTCGATTTCGGCTTTGCGCGCGTGATTTGGCACCAGATCCATCCCTGCGGTATCAGGATCAGGATTTTCCAGATTGATGGTCGGAGGCAGGATCTGGTCGCGAAGAGCCAAGACAGTGACGCCGGCCTCGAGTCCTCCCGCGCCACCGAGCAGGTGCCCGGTCATCGATTTCGTGGAACTCACTGCGATCTTGCGATCGCCAAAAAAGTTGCGGATCGCGTGCGCTTCGAGCGTGTCGCCGATCGGCGTTGAAGTGCCGTGGGCGTTCACATATCCCACCACGTCGGGAGTCACACCGGCATCGCGCACCGCGTTGCGCATCACGCGGAATCCGCCTTCATGCTCGGGCGCCGGCTGGGTCATGTGGTAGGCGTCGCCGCTCATGCCATATCCCGCGATCTCGGCGAGAATGCGGGCACCGCGCTTGCGGGCGAATTCCAACTCTTCCAGGATCAAAATGCCCGCGCCTTCGCCAATCACGAAGCCATCGCGGTCGCGATCCCAGGGACGGCTGGCCTTCTCGGGCGCGTCATTGCGCGTCGAGAGCGCGCGCATGGCAGCGAATCCGCCCACGCCCATGGGAGTGATCGCAGCTTCTGCGCCGCCCGCAATCATGACGTCAGCGTCGTTGTGCTGAATAATACGGAACGAATCTCCGATGGAATGCGCGCTGGTCGTGCAGGCCGTCGCCGTGGCCTCATTCGGACCCTTCGCCCCGCATCGCATGGAGACTTGTCCCGCCGCAAGATTGATGATGGCGGCCGGAATGAAAAAGGGAGAGATCTTGCGCGGGCCGCCTTCCATCAGCGCGAGATGCTCGCGTTCGATGATGTCGAACCCCCCGATCCCCGACCCGATGTGAACGCCGACGCGCTCGTCGTTCTCTGGCGTGATCTTCAGTTCCGACATCTTCAGGGCTTCATCCGCGGCCGCGATGCCCAGATGAATGAAGCGCCCCATCTTCTTGACTTCTTTTTTCTCGATGAAGTTCAAAGGGTCGAAGTTCTTAACCTCGGCGGCAATCTGGCAGGCAAAAGCGGTGGAGTCGAACCCGGTGATGCGTCCGACACCGCTCTGGCCCGCGAGCAGGGCCTTCCACACCACGTCGGTGGAATTGCCCACGCCACAGATCAATCCGAGACCTGTAACTACGACCCTGCGTCCCAACTATTTCCCCGCTTTCGCGTGCTTGCCGATGTAGTCGACCGCGTCCTGCACGGTGCGGATCTTCTCCGCGTCCTCATCGGGGATTTCGATGTCGAAAGCTTCTTCGAATGCCATGACCAGTTCGACGGTATCGAGTGAATCCGCGCCCAGATCGTCCACGAATGACGCGCTCGAGGTGACTTCGCCCTCATCCACTCCCAACTGCTCCACAATAATCTGCTTGACCTTCTCTTCTACGGCTGCCATGTGTCTCCTCGCTTGCCTCGATTAGATTTGAATTCGGTTGTCTGTTGCGCAATTGCCGCGCTTATTTCTGCTCGGGCCTAGGCCCTCCACAACTCTACGTCCTGCGCACTGCGATACGAAAAAAGGCGAGTGTGTAGTGTAATTGTCCCGGTGAATTAGTGTAAAGGAAGGGCCAGGCCACTTCCGGCAAAGCCTCGGCTGATTTGAAATTGCACACTTGAATCCTAAAGGCAGGGCGTTGCCGGGGTCAAACCTTGGTCGGGGTATGATGGGTCGGTTGGTCGGCCGATCCCGAGGAGCCCATAGTGAAATACGCACTGTGGATGTTGCTGCTTTGTCCGCTGGCTGTTGCCGCACCGTGTCCCACCGACGAGACTAGGGACAGCGACGCGCTGATTCGCATCGAGCAAACTTGGGCGCGCGCCCTGGAGCAGCGTGACACGGCCGGTCTGAGCTGCATTCTGGCCGACGAGTTCGAAGACGCCGGACCTGACGGAATGCTGACCGACCGCGCCACCACTCTGGCAAAAGCCGCCGAGCATCCCGCCGTGCATCATGAGCTCTCCGCGTTGCGAGCGCATATCCACGGCGACTCTGGCTATATCCGTGGACTGGCTACAGCCCTCAACGCGCAGGGCAAAATCGTGGCCAGGGTGCGTTTTACCGATGTCTACGTGTACCGCGAACGCCGCTGGCAGTGTGTTGCCGGACATGAATCCATGCTGACCGAAGCAAGTCACTAAGAGTCGAGGAAAGTCGAATGCGTGCCGTTGTGCAGCGCGTGAGCCGCGCGAAAGTCACGATTAGTGGAAGCATCAGCGGCGAGATCGGCGCGGGGCTGCTGGTTCTGTTGGGGGTGGGCCAGGAAGACACCGAGGCCGATGCCACGTACCTCGCCGAAAAAATCGCCGGCCTGCGCATCTTTGAAGACGTCGACGGAAAGATGAACCGCAGCGTGCAAGACGCAGGGGGCAGCGTGCTCGCGGTCTCACAGTTCACGCTGTACGGCGATGTGCGCCGCGGCAAGCGTCCATCCTTCGATGCCGCTGCCCCGCCGGATCCTGCCCGCCGGCTCTATGAATGGTTCGTCGAGCGCATTCGGACCTTCGGCCTCCGCTGCGAAACCGGCCGATTCCAGGAGATGATGCACGTCGAACTGGTAAATGAAGGACCGGTTACCATCCTGCTGGATTCCCGCAAAGCGTTCTAGCACTTCGCTTCTGCCAACGGTCCAATCACCTGGACAATCAAAGGTACGCATCCTCTAGCGCCCTTTCGGTTATTGCGGGAGGTACCGATAGCGTGGACAATTCATCTATCGGGTCTTGGCTGTAGGGGCACCCTGTTCTCCAAATGCATCTTAGGTCGGGGTCTACGTCCGAGGCTCGCGCGAATCCGTGCGCCCGGGACTTGGGCCACCAACATTCGCAGCTACGACGAGCGGAGGTCGAAACTCCGCTCCTCAAAGGATGGCATCCATTTATGAACCTGTTCACGAACAGCCTGCGTCGGACAATCTCCGTGCTGGCCATCGCGGTTTTCAGCACTGCTCTCGCGCAGCGAGTGGTCGCGCAAGACCAGCCCGATCAAGATGATCCGCCGAGCCGCGTAGCGCGCCTCGGCTATATGCAAGGCTCCATCTCGTTCCAGCCGGCGGGCGAATCGGAGTGGGTGGAGGCCGCGCACAATCGTCCTCTAACCACGGGCGACAAGCTCTGGGCCGACCGCGATTCGCGCGCCGAACTCAACCTGGGCTCCGCGGTCATCGACCTGAACAGCAATACCGGCATTTCTTTTCTGAATCTCGACGACCGCACCGCACAGATCCAGCTGAGTTCCGGATCGATCAGCCTGCGCGTCCGCGATCTGGACCGTGACGAAGTATTTGAAATCGATACGCCCAATCAGGCGTTCTCCATTTTCCGGCCTGGCCGCTACCGGGTCGAAGCCAGTGAAGACGGAGGTTACACCGTTGTCAGCATTCGCGAAGGCGAAGGCGAATCGACCGGCAACGGGCAAACCTACACGGTACATGCTGGACAGAGAGCGACGTTCGAAGGCACCGACCGGTTGAATGCGAATGTGGAACAACTCGGGGATCCGGACGACTTCGACAATTGGACGTATGCCCGCGATCATCGCTACGAGAATTCGCCGTCGGCGAGATATGTTTCTCACCAGGTCGTCGGCTACGAAGATCTGGATGACAACGGGGATTGGAACCCGGATCCCAGCTATGGAAATGTGTGGTACCCGCGCGTGAACGCCGGCTGGGCTCCGTATCGCGACGGTCATTGGGCTTGGATCGATCCCTGGGGATGGACCTGGGTCGATGACGAGCCATGGGGTTACGCTCCCTTTCACTATGGCCGTTGGGTCTCGATCCGCGGCCGCTGGGGATGGGTTCCGGGGCCGGTGGAAGTACGACCGGTTTACGCGCCTGCTCTCGTCGTATTCGTAGGCGGAGGCGGTCACTTCGGCGGCAACATGGGATGGTTCCCGCTAGGTCCCCGCGAAGTCTACGTGCCGTCGTATCCGGTGAGCCGCGGGTACGTCAACCGGGTCAACGTCAGCAACACTACCGTGAACGTCACGCAGGTGACGAATGTCTACAACACCACCGTCGTCAACAAAACGACCGTCATCAATAACGTCACCTACGTGAACAAGAATGTCTCCGGTGCGGTGACTGCAGTTCCGCAGCAGGCTTTCACCAGCGGACAGCCCGTGAACCGAATTGCTGTTCCGGTCAACACTCGAGAACTTGCCTCAGCTCCGGTGAATGCAAGGGCTGTTGTCGCACCTACTTCCAACAGCGTGTTAGGAGTGCATGCCAATATGGCAAACCGTGTCGCAGCGCCTCCGGCCGCAGTGGCGAATCGCGCGGTGGTAGCCAAGGTAGCTCCGCCGCCTGCGCCGGTATCGTTCGCAGCCCGGCAGCAGGTAATGGCTGCCCATCCGGGACAGCCCATCGCCCGGCAGGATGTGGCCCGCTTGCGTCCCGCGAACACTCCGGCTGCGCAGTCCCAAGTGAAGCAGGCGCCTCCGGGAAAACCTGCGACACCCACGATGGGCCGACCGGCGCCTCGGCCGGTAAGTACGCCTGGGAACCAGCCAGCCAACCATCCGGCAGTTCAGCCAACGGGATACGAGCGGCCGGGAGCGGCTCCGGCGCAGCCCAATCACCCGACTCCAAACAGTCCGCCTGCGCCGAGCAATCGTCCATCTGAACCGCCAGCGAAGAATGATCGTCCGGCTGCGGCGCAACCGAACAACCACCCGGAGCCGGCTCAGCCTCAACCGAATCAGCCTCAGCCCAACAACCGGCCGGAGCCGAATCGTCCGCAGCCCAATCCGCCAGCGAACAATACTCGTCCGGTAGAACCGCCGGCACGGAATGATCGTCCGGCGGCGGCAGAACCGAATCATCCCGAGCCTCCTCAGCCCAACAACCGGCCGGAGGCCAAGCGTCCGCAGCCCAATCCGCCAGCGAACAATACTCGTCCGGCTGAACCACCGGCACGGAACGATCATCCGCCCACGGCACAACCGAACAATCGCCCTGAGCCGCAGCAGCAGCACACGCCGGCTCCGCCGCAAGCGCATCCGGCACAGCCTCAGCCGCACCCGCAAGCGCCGCAAGACAAGAAAAAACAGGACGAGAAACCCCACTAACAAAAGGCTGGCTTTTCAACTAATCAGAAGGCGTCCGAAACATCGGACGCCTTTTTTCTTTCCGTCTGTGGGTTCCAGAAATGCCGATCGTGATCGGTCTCCGTCTACGTTTCAAACGACAGGGCCGGCGACAATTGCTGCCGAATATACTTCTTGCTGTCGAATTTCCTGCCCGTGCTCTCGCCAGACATATAACGGATTTGCCCGAAGATGGATCGTTCGAACCATGGACGGTCAAATTTCCCCACGATCGCCCAGGCAATTCCGGCATAGCCATTGGGATCACGCCCGTCGAGTTCGTACTTATCGTTAAGCCACACCGCGACGCGATGCGCTTCCGCGGGCGAGCGGCTCCACTCCAGAATTTTCTTGGCCCAATACATCCGCATGTAGTTGTGCATCCAGCCGGTTGAAAACATCTGCATTTGCGCCGCGTTCCACAGCGGGTCGTGCGTCTCGGCGTGCTCTAACTGTCGCTCGGAATAGATCACCGGGCGAGGATCGCCGGCATGTTTCGCCAATGTGCGATGCGCCCAGGGCTCCGCACACTCAAAGGTGTCGTAGTCGGGATGAAAGCGCACCAGGTTCACCGCGAGTTCCCGCCAGGTGATGATCTGGTTCAGGAACGCTTCCTTGTCGGCATTGGGTGCGTCAGCTCTCTTCACAGTGAGAGCCACCGTAATCGGACTGATGTGGCCGAAATGCAGGTACGGCGACAGCCGGCTGGTGTGATCGTTTTCGGGCTTGTTGCGCTGTGTGCCGTAGCGCTGCAGATTGTGCTGAACGAACCCGCCCAACAAACGAAGCGCTTCACTGGATCCACCGCGCCAGTTGGAGACTGGAGAGATCGTGCGATTCAACGGCCAGTCCTGCGTGATGTCGAAGTCGGGCTCCAGTGATTGCAGTCCTCGGGGCTTCGTCCAGCCGACTTGCGCCCGCGGATTTGTTGACGGCACGAGGAACAGCTTCAGTTGCGCCTGCAACCGTGGACGGATGATGTGCGCCGCGTACTGCGCCTTTTCCAGCAGCTTGGAAGGCACGATCACGTCGGCGTCCACGGTCCACAACGGGACCTTTAATTTCTTAGCCGCGGTGCGCCGCCAGGATTCGGGCTCGCGCATCGGGTTCTCATCCCCGATCACTAGCGCGGCTTTCAATTCCTCGCAAAATCGCAGGAGGCTGTGCTCGGGAAAGCGGCGCAGCACGAATCCGATATTTCTCTTGCCCAGCGCGTCGGCAATATCAGGAATGCCCTCAACAAGAAATTTGTAGTGGCGAACATTCGCATTAGGGTAAGTCGGCACGGGAGCCAGAAAGACGACCACCGGCTGGCGCAGCGCATTGGCCGCGGCGACCGCCACATCCAATGCAGGATTGTCCACACCCCGCTGGGCGCGCTGCATCCAATAAACGATGCAGGCGCCGTCCGGATCAGGCGATCCCCCGCGTCGCACAGTAACGCGCGGATCTTGCAACAGTTTGGTGAGATCATCCATCGAGAGATGCGATGGATAGTGTAGAGCGTTGGCGAAGTCTAGCGCGCCCTCGCGCCACATTGAGTTGCGCCGGAAGAAAAATCAAAGCTCAACATTTCTCTGGGAGAAAAAGTGAGCCTGCCCTGAGCTTGCCGAAGTTACGTCTCGCCAGGCGCAGCCGAGATGTTAGCCTTAACCTAGCGCGCCAGCAAAATCGCGTCGGCCACGCGCGCCGCTTCCACCGCCGCTTTCACGTTGTGCGTACGCACGATGTGCGCACCCTTCAGAATCAGCGCCGTCTGCGTCGCAAGCGTTCCGTAGAGACGGCCCTCCGGTGGCGCATCCTTGCCGCCCTTACCCAGCGTTCGTCCAATAAACGACTTCCGCGAAGTGCCCGCCAGCAGCGGAAATCCCGCCGCCTGCAATTCACCGAACCGGCCCAGCAGCGGATAGTTTTCATCGAAGCTTTTCCCGAATCCAAAGCCGGGATCGAGCACAATCCTCTCGCGCCTCACGCCCGCCAGCACCGCCTTCTCCGCCCACTCCTTAAGCTCGCGCTTGACCAGGAGCACGATGTCCCCCGGTGGCGGCAGTGTGCGCCACTCTTCGGGGCGTCCGCGCATGTGCATGAGAACCACGCCGCATTTCAGCTCAGCGGCTGTCTTCGCCATGCGCGGATCCCAGCGAAATCCGCTGACATCGTTGACAATCTCCGCGCCCGCAGTAATGGCTGCGCGGGCTACGTCTGCTTTGTAGGTATCGATGGAGAGCACCGCAGTGGGACGCTTTTTCTTCAGCTCGGCAATCACCGGAAGAACGCGCTTCAGCTCTTCTTCCGCGCTCACGGCCGCCGGGCTCGACTTCGCATTCGCTGCCGCGACGCTCTTCGACTCGTCCTTCTTCGAAGGGTCAATCTCCACTCGCGCCCCCGGCCGCGTCGACTCTCCGCCGATATCGAGGATATCCGCCCCTTCCTCCAGCAATCGTTCTGCGTGTGCCACGGCCTGATCGCGATCGAGAAATTGCCCCCCATCGGAGAACGAATCCGGCGTCACGTTGACGATCCCCATGATCAGCGTGCGCTTGCCGAGTTCGAGCGAGCGCCCGCCCAGATTCCATTGGAAGACAGATCTCATGCGGCACCGATTTTAAATGAAGATTGTGGAGGGATTCTGCGCCTGATTGCGCTACCGGCGCCGCACGGCGGCATCGCGCCGCCCCATCGCCCGGACCGCTCCCGGGCCTGTTCCAGTCGGAGGCTTGCGCATTCCATCGAGCAGTTCCTTGAGGACGACCGCGTTATTGTTCGACTCGTTCTTCGACCCGAATAGCAGCGTCACGCGCTTTCTCTTCTGGGCGAGCTTGTAGAGCAGAAGCAGAGGTTCCTGGGCCTCCGGCTGCGACAACTCCTTCAGATATTTCTTGCGAAAGTCCGGCCAGCGATCGGGACGTGCATGATACCAGCGGCGCAGTTCGTCAGACGGCGCCAGGTCGCGCAGCCACTCATCGAGCGCCGCCTTAGCCTTCGTCAGCCCGCGCGGCCACAGACGATCCACCAGCACGCGCGCGCCGTCCGTACGCGACGCTGGATCGTAGATACGTTTGATGGCAACCGTCATGGGATGGGCTCAACCCGGCTCTGTCTTATTATTGTAAAGCGGCTGGCAGAGCCGCGCATGGCTCGATTGAGGGATAGTTCATGAGATTGCAAGACGTCGGACGAATGAATCCGTTCGCGCGGATTAGCGGCAAGAAATTGTTTTTCGAAGCAGTGATTGCTCTGCTGGCAATGGTCGTAGTCTCCGCGTGCGATGTTGAGCCCCGGAAATCCGACGCTGAACTCGGCCTCAACGCGCAACAGTCCGCCGGACGCAGAATTTACGACGACCGGTGCGACCGCTGCCACGAGCCCTATTCCACCCGCGGCAAGAAAGGCCCCGGGCTGAAGGGAATCTTTCAGCACAAATATCTTTCCCTGAGCGGACTGCCCGCCAACGACGAGCGCGTCACCGATATCATCCGACTCGGTCGCAACGAAATGCCTGGCTACAGCCAGACTCTGAACTCGCAGGATATTCAGGATCTGCTTGCGTACCTGCACACGTTGTAATGCCTCCCAAGCGGTGGGACTGTCATTTTCGTGGGATAATCCGGGAATGAAAACCACGGCGAAATCTGAACTTTTTCGCGCACTGCCGTCGGTCGACGAAGTTCTACGGCTCCCGGACGCATACGCTCTCGCATCCAGCCACGGGCTAGCCCCGCTGACGGATGCAGCGCGCGCCGTGGTGGCTAGGCTGCGAAGCGAAATCGCTTCCGGCCTGTTGGATGAGGCAGCTTTGCGCCTTGCCTTGGAAGGAATCGCCGGCGCGATTGAAGGACAACTCCGTCAAGCGCTCGGGCGCTCGCTGCGTCCGGTGATCAATGCAACCGGCGTCATCCTGCATACAAACCTTGGCCGCGCCCCGCTCGCCCAATCGGCTCTGGCCCACATCCGCGAAACGGCGGGATGCTTTTCCAATCTCGAGTTCGACGTCGAAGCGGGTGAGCGCGGCAAACGCGACGTCCATGTGGACCGATTGTTCCGCAACTTGCTCAGCGAAGTCACCTCTGCTTCTGTGGGGACGGCCGCCTCGGCCGCCCAGCCGGGACGAAGTCTCGCGGAAGGCCCCCACACGATCTCGACCATCGTCGTCAACAACAACGCCGCCGCGGTTCTCCTCGCCCTGAACACGCTCGCTGACGGGGGCGACGTCATCGTGTCGCGCGGAGAATTGGTCGAGATCGGCGGCTCGTTCCGCATCCCCGACGTGATGGCGAAGTCGGGCGCGACGCTTCGCGAGGTAGGCACCACCAACCGCACACGCGTCACGGACTACGAAAAAGCGATTACCGATCGCACGCGACTCCTGCTGCGCGTGCACCGATCCAATTTCGAAATCACCGGCTTCACCGAGCAGGCTTCGACCGCCGATCTCGTGAGGCTCGCTCGCTATCGCGGCCTGCCTTTGATGGAAGACCTCGGCAGTGGCGCCCTCGTCGACTTACAGAACTTCGGCATCAGCGGCGAACCCAGCGTGCTTGACAGCCTGCGCGCCGGTGTCGACATCGTCACCTACAGCGGCGACAAGTTACTGGGCGGCCCGCAAGCCGGATTGATCAGCGGCCGCGCTGACCTCGTCGCCCGCATGCGCTCCAACTCGCTGTTCCGCGCCCTCCGCGTCGACAAACTCACCTACGCCGCTCTCGAGGCCACGCTGCTGGTTTACGTCAAGCGAGATCACGACGCGATTCCGACGCTGAAGATGATGCGCCTCACGAAAGAGGAAATCGGCCAGCGCGCTGAGTCGCTCGCGGCACAGCTCCAGTCATCGAGATTCAGCATCGAGATCATAGACGGTGAATCGGTAATCGGCGGCGGTGCTGCGCCCTCATCGGTCCTGCCTACCCGCCTGCTGGCTTTGAGTTGCGACGGACTCAGCGCCGATGAGTTGTCCACCCGCCTGCGCCGCTCGGATCCCCCAATCATCGCCCGCGTGGAACAGGGACGAGTCCTGCTCGATTTGCGCACCGTCTTTGCAGGCCAGGATGCAGCGCTCCAAGAAACAATCACTAGACTCGGCCAGGGGTTTCTGCCGACGGAATAGCACTTATGCAGAAAATGATATGGACGACGTTTCTCCTTACACTCGCTGTCGCGGGCGTTCTCGCTCAGGAAGTTGCGATTGACTCCCAGCCGGGGCTGCGGATTGATCAAGAGCATACCCGGTGGATTCAAGACGTCATGACTTCGATCTCGGCCATCAAGCCCGGGATGACACGCGGAGATCTATACCGTGTATTCACCACCGAGGGTGGCCTTTCAACTCGCTCAGAGCGGAGATACGTCTACAAACATTGTCAAAACATCAAAGTCGAAATCCAGTTTTCTCCGGTCGACCAGTCGACAGACGAGAGCCTCGACGACAAGATCGTCAAGATATCGCGTCCCTATCTCGAGTACTCCATATCCGACTAGCTTGCACAGGAATCCCTTTGTAGTCGTTAAGTACAGGCATGGACATCAGGTCAAGACTCCATGATTGCAACCGCGCTGCACAGAATCGCGGCCTAGTCTCGCGCATCCAATAGCAGTTGGCCGTTCTCTACACCATCGGGCATTCCACCCGCACGATCGAAGAACTGGTTGGCCCACTGCGGGCGCATCAGGTTCAGACGCTCCTAGACATCCGCGCCTTTCCCATGTCGCGGCGACTACCTCAGTTCAATCGCGATTCACTGGGTCAGTCATTGCCGGCAGCAGGAATTCGTTATGCATGGTTCAAGACGCTGGGCGGCTATCGTAAGAAAACTCTCGAAGAGTCGCCGAACCTTGCTCTGCGCAACCAGAGTTTCCGCAATTATGCGGACTACATGCTCACGCCGGAATTTGACCGCGCGATGTCAGATCTACTGGCGCTCGCCGAACTCTCCCGCACCGCATACATGTGCGCCGAGCGAGTATATTTTCGCTGCCACCGCATGCTGGTTTCCGACTGGCTGGTTGCTCACGGACATGAAGTCCTGCATATCGATGCTGAGGGCCCAGTCAAATCGCATAGGTTGACGGCAGAAGCCCGGATCGTCGAGGGCCGGCTGATCTATCGTGGAGATCGATTGCTGTAAGATTCAAAGCCGAGGCATTCGCAACATGATCGTAGGCACCGGCATCGACATCGCAGAAGTCCCCCGCATCCGCCAGTCCATCGAGCGCTTCGGCGCGCGCTTCCTGCAACGCATCTACACGCCCGGAGAGATGCGTTATTGCGACTCGAAGGCGAATCGCGCGGAGCGCTACGCGGCGCGTTTCGCTGCCAAAGAAGCTGCCATGAAGGCCCTGGGCACGGGCTGGAACCACGGCGTGCGATGGCGCGATTGCGAAGTAGTCCGCATGCCGGGCGGCCGTCCAACCATCACCTTCCACGGCAAAGCTGGAGAATTCGCCGCCAAGCTTGGCGTGAAAAATGCCGCTCTGTCAATTTCGCACACGCAGGATCAAGCGATCGCGCAAGTCATCCTCGAGAACTAAAGTTCTCTGCTTGCCGCAGCGCACAAATTCGCCGGCCACCATCTGCTAGACTGTCGCCTTCCAATTCATTATGCCCGTTATCACTGCGACTGCTATCCCAACTGCGAGCAGCACTGAGATTCCAGAAAAGACTTTGCTGGCCGGGCTCGCGCTCACCAGCTTCTCCGCCCTGCTGCTGGAACTGGCGCTGACTCGACTTTTTTCCGTCGTGCTCTTCTATCATTTCGCCTTTCTGGCGATTTCGATCGCTCTGCTCGGACTCGGCGCAGGAGGCGTCTTCGCCTACCTGCTGAAGACCCGTCTGTCGGCCACCAGCACACGAAGGCTCGCCGCGCGGCTCTGCATGACGAACTCCGTAGTTGTGCTCGTCGTGCTCGAGATCGTGCTGCACGTGCCGGTCGCTCTCCGCGTCTCCTGGGGAAATTTCGCGCGGCTGACCGTGTTGTATCTGGCCGCGGCCGTCCCATTCTTCTTGACTGGACTTCTTTTTGCCGTCGTCTTCGCGCGCGAAACCCGCCGCATCCCCCGGCTCTACGGCGCCGATCTTTCCGGCGGCGCGCTGGCCTGCCTGGCAGTCGTCCCTTTGCTGAACTGGGTGGGCGGCCCAAACGTGATTCTCGTCGCCGGCGCGACCATGGCCGCAGCTGGCACCATCTGGGCCGAATTTCGTTCGCAGCGCAGAAACGCCGCCCTTCTCGCGCTCGCGCTGGTGGCGCTGATCGGCGCGAACTACTCCGGACGCCTCATCGACGTCGTCTACGCCAAGGGCATGTTTCGCGACCCGGCCTGGGTCGAGTTCGCCCGCTGGAATGCACTTTCGCGCGTGGAAGTCGACCGCCAGGGCCAGGCTAAAGCCATCGTCATTGACGCCGACGCTTCTACTTACATCATGAACGCCGACCTCTCCCACTGGCAGGGCACCGTTTGGGAGCACAACCTGATGTCCGCTCCTCCCGCACTGGCCAACGTTCTTCGCCCCCACGGCGACTTCGCGATCATCGGCCCCGGCGGTGGCGTCGACGTTCTGCGCGCCGTGGCCAACGGCAGTTCGAGCGTCACTGGAATCGAGATCAATCCCATCATCGCGACCACTATCATGCGCGGACGATACGCCGACTACGCGCAGCATCTCTACGATCGGCCCGACGTGCACATCCACGTCACCGATGGGCGCTCGTTTCTCCGTTCTACTCCGCAGCATTTTGATGTGGTGCAGATGACGCTGGTCGACACCTGGGCCTCGACCGCCGCCGGCGCGTTCGCCCTCAGCGAAAATAACCTCTACACCGTCGATGCCTTCCGCGAATATTTCGATCACCTCAAGCCCGACGGAATGATCGCCATCACGCGATGGGAATTCCGCCATCCGCGCGAGGCCCTGCGAGTGGTTGCCGTCGCCATGGAAGCCCTGCATCGGCTTGGTATCGCCAATCCTGCCCGCAATTTCATTGTCGCCTCTCAGGGCGAGCTCGACGCAGATGGCATCCCGGTGGTCGTGCTGGCCAAAAAGACTCCGTTCACGCCGGCGGAAGAGACGGCGGTGATTACCCATTTCGATCACTACTCGGAACTCGACCCGCTGTACCTGCCGTCACAGCCTGGACAGAATCCGTTTTCCGATCTCATCGCCAGCAACGACCCATACTCCTTCGCCCGCACCTACGCCTACAACGTCGCGCCCGTCACCGACAATGCTCCATTTTTTTTCTTCACTCTCAAAGCCGGGCAGATCCTGGGCGAAAAGGGCTTGCGTGAGGGCATCGACTGGAAAGTAAACCTGGGTGTGCTCGTTCTCCTGCTTGTGCTGGTGATTTCCCTCATCGCGGTGCTTGCATTTCTGATCTTGCCCCTGGCCTTGCGAAGCCGCAACGCCCGCCAGTCCCCGCTTCCGCTCCTCTACTTTATTGCCGTCGGCCTCGGCTACATTCTAGTGGAGATTGCTTTCATCCAGCGCTTTGTGCTCTTTCTCGGCCATCCCACGTATGCCCTCACCGTGGTGATTTTTCTGCTGATGCTTTCCAGCGGCGCAGGCAGCCTCTTCTCGCGTCGTTGGCTGCCGCGCACCAATTTGGCATGGATCCCGCTGGTGCTCGTCATCGTGACCCTTCTCGCCGACGTGTTCTTCCTGCCTGGCCGTTTGGCGGCCCTTGTCGGCTTGGACTTCGACTATCGCCTGCTCGTGAGCGCGGCTCTGCTGGTTCCGTTGGGATTCGTCATGGGGATGCCCTTTCCTACCGGCCTGCGCGCACTCGCGGCCCTGCCCGCTCCGGAATTTCCTTCCGGGGAAGGGGCCTCGGACAATTCCGTCGAGTGGGCCTGGGCGATGAATGCGGCTGCCAGCGTTCTCGGATCCGTGCTGGCCATGGTCATCGCCATCCAGTTCGGATTGAACGTCACACTGGCCTGCGGCGCGACGGCGTACCTTCTCGCCCTGCTGCTGACGCCCGCCCTTCACGCGAAAGCGGCGTAGGCCCGGCTCCGGTTTTTGTTATCATGCTGCGAGGGCGCCGGGGTCGGTTGCGATGGTGAGCTGTTATCGCAGTCGACGCAAGTTCCTTTCAGACTGGCATCATGAGGAAACGATTTGCCTAGCCAGAAGCAGCTCAAGTGGTCGCAACTGCGCGTTGGGATCACGGTAATCGTTGCCAGTCTTACGCTCGGCTTCCTGCTGTTCCTCATGTCCGGAACTGCAGGCTTGTTCACGCCTCGGATCAAACTAAAATCCTACTTCGATAACGCCCAGGGCCTCCGCCAAGGCGCCCCGGTGCGTCTCAGCGGCGTCGACATCGGCAACGTCACCAACATCCGCATCGTGCCCGACAAAGACAAGCAACTCACTCCCGTCGAAATCACGATGAAACTCAGCACGAAATACGGCTACGCCCTGCACCGCGATTCGGTGACCTCGCTCGACACCGCGGGCGTGCTCGGCGAAACTTATCTCGATATCGAGAGCGCTCAGGCCGTCGGTCCTCCGGCGCAAGATGGAGACACACTGCCCACGCAGGTCCATCCCGACTTTAACCAGGTGGTACGCGCCAGCCAGAGCACGCTGGAGAACCTCGACGCGCTGTTGAAACGCGCCGACCGTATTCTGGCCTTTGCAGAAAGCGGCAAGGGATCACTCGGGAAACTCATTTACGATCCGACCCTGTATAACCGCTTCTCGTCCACGGTCGCGGAATTCCAGGGGATTGTGCACGAAGTTGGCAGCGGCGAAGGCAGCTTGGGTCGGTTAATCAGCCGCAATGATGCTTACGAAAAATTCATCGCCACGCTTGACAAGATGAATGCCGTGGTCGACGACCTTCAGCAAGGCAAGGGCTCGGCTGGCAAGTTCCTGAAAGATCCTTCCCTCTACAACAATGCCAACGACACCATCGCCAACGTGAAGAAATTGACCGAGGACATCAATGCCGGCAAGGGCTCAATCGGCAAGTTGGCGAAGGATGAGGAACTGGCAAAAAAGTTGGACACGACAATCACCAAGCTCTCGGAATTGACCACCGAACTCGAAGCCGGCCAGGGCACCGCCGGCAAGCTTTTCAAAGACGAATCCCTCTACAATAACGCCAACCAGATGCTGATCGAGACGCGGAGCCTGGTGAAAGCAGTCCGCGAAAACCCAAAGAAGTACCTGAGCATCAAGCTGCACATCTTCTGAGAGTCTTGAGAAGCACGGCTTCAGCCGTGTTGCTGGTTACGGAACTTACCCCCGTCTCAGAACCCATAAGCAATCGAAGCCACGATAATGACCACAACTCCGACCACCAGCGTTAGCGGCAGACCTACCTTCGCGAAGTCCGCAAAAGTGTAACCGCCGGGCTCCTGTACCATCAGGTTCGTCTGGAATCCCGCTGGATTGATGAAGGCGCACGAGGCGCCCACCATCAGAATCATGGCGAACGGCAGAAAACTTACGTGCAGCCGCTGAGCCATCGACAGGGCCACGGGAAACATGAAGGCCGCCGCCGCCGCATTCGTAAGGATGTTGGTCATGATCAGGGTTCCCGCCAAGATTACCGCCAGAGACATCCTGGGATTGCCGCCCCCAATGCTGGAACACAGCTCAGCAATTTTCAGCGAGAGGCCGCTGGCAGTCACAGCTGCCTCCAGGCCCACAGCCGCCCCCAGCACCACCAACGTTTTCCATTCCAGGCTGCGCCACGCGCGCTCAATCGGCAGACAGCCCGAGAGCAGCATCGCCATGGTCGCCAGAAGAGCCGCATTCAGCATGCTGGTTATGGTTAGCGCGGCAGAGGCCACCATCACGACCGTGATCACGGCGGCTATCCATGCCCGGTCTACGCGCTGCACCCGGAAACCCTCAATCACTTTCGTCAGGGCGAAGTCCGTCTCGCGCCGGTTTTCATAGAAGAAGGAATCATCTACCTCTAGAATTCCGCCGTCCCCGGCTTGTACTCGATAGTCACCGAGGGGCGTGTCGATCGCCCGGTTATCGTGCGAGGCCCCTACGAGTAACACGTTGTACGGGCTGCCCGGCAAAGGAAGTTCCGAGACTAAACGCCCAACCGCTGGCGCCAGGGGCGAAACCACAACCTCGACCAGCTGATGTCTGTAACGCACCGTGGAAGGCTTTCCTGCGTGCAACGGAATCAGGCCGATCGTGGCCCACAAGCCTGGCAAAACTGTTGCTGGCGCGGCGAACGCGAGGACGTCTACCCCACTGAGCTTGAGATTCGGGGTGATCTCGATATTCTTTCCGCCTCGGGTGACCGACAGGAGCCTGTAGCCCACAGGCTTGGCAAACCCCGCCACGTCCAGCGTTTTGCCATCCAGATTGGAGTGCGGTCGCACACCGAGCTCGACCCGGAACACCCGTTCCGCCAAGTCCGCGCTCTCTTGCTCCCTGTCGCCCGGCAATAATCTCGTGCCGATGAACATCATGAACAGCAGGCCAGCTACCGTGGCCGGCAATCCCACCCATATCGGCGCGAAGATGGTTAGAGCCTTCATGCCAGTAAGACGGCCCGAGCTCATTGCGTCGACAACCAGCCCCCCAATGATCAGGTTTACCGATGTGCCGATCAGCGTCATAGTGCCGCCCAAAATGGATGCGAAGCTGAGCCCCATAAAAAGCTTCGATCGCGGCAGACCGGTGACGCGGGTGAGGTCCCGGACCACGGGAATCATCATGGCCACCAGCGGCGTATTGTTCAGGAAGGCGCTGCCCAGCGCGATCGGCGGAAGAATTCTGAGCTGCGCGGCCCATACCGTCCGCGGCAACCCGATCATGTACTGCGAAAGAAGCGAGATCGCCCCTGTCGCGTACATTCCCGCTGCGACCGGAAACAACGCTGCCACGGTCAGAACGCCGGTGTTACTGAAGCCTTTCAGAAGAGCTTCGGCGGGTGCCAGCTTCAGCGTCATGGCCACCGTCAAGGTGCCCACGAATACCAGCCACGCCGGCAGCCGATTCCATATCAACAGCGCAAACATGACCGCGAGCATCCCCAGCGTCACCCAGGCTTGCGACGACATCGGCCTGCCTCCCGCACGACATTCTTTCGGTCACCTCTGTTTTTTGGGCAGGCTGCGACCGGCCGCAGCACAGCCAGAGGGACTCGCAAATCGGGCCAGACATGTTTAGATTTTCGTCGAAGGGCGCCGCGTTGAGTGGCAGGACTTCCGACCTTAACCCGTACTCCTCATCAGCCGGGCAAGGTTACTTGGCGAATGGAGTGGCCGGTACTGTCAAGATTGCCAGTCGGACGGCAAGAACCGCAGCACTTGATCTTCTCGATGTCGTCATCTTCCCTCTGCAGAGGGAGCACAGTGGACGAACTTCTCTCCTGTTTTCCTGCTGCAGGACCCTAGTGTTCCCCGATTCCGAACACCGACCCCAGCATCAGAATCACCAACACTCCCAGCGAGATCCAGCCATATTTCATGTCCTTTTCCCGAAAGAAGAGGAAGCAGGCCACCACCACACGCACCACCGGCGTGGCCAGCATCAGCAGGACGCCTGCGCGCTCAATGCCGAGCGGAACACGGCCGCTGACGAACCAGCCAACGATCAATCCGGTCAGCATGATGACAAAACAACTGAAAGCGCCGATGCGCAGCACCAGCGCGACGACACGGTCGAAAGCGGGTTCGCGGATCTCGCTCATAGCCACCCTCGCAGCAAATGCAAAATCAGGTGCCCCGCCAGGTAAAACATCACGCCGACCAACAGATACACGACGATCTTGGTATGAACGCGTGGAGCGAGGCGCGCGCCCAGAAGCGATCCCACAAATACCCCCACCGCGAGCGGTGCCGCATATTGCACAAGAATGTCGCCGCGCCGGTAATAGACAATCGCGCTGGCCGCGGCTGTCACGCCGATCATGAAATTGGAAGTGGCCGTGGCCACCATCAGCGGCACATTCATGAAGATGTACATGACCGGAACTTTAATCGGACCACCACCGATCCCCAGCAATCCTGAGAGCGCACCCGCTACTAGAGATGCCGAGAGCCCCAGCGGATAACGCTTCGGTTCGTAGGGTGGAATCACCGTCTCGTCGACAATCATGGCCGATTCATCTTCCAGCGGCTTCACTTTACCGCCCTTGGTCAAGATCGTGATCGCGCTGTACAGCAAAAACGCCGCAAACAATCCTTCGAGAAAATTGCGATTAAAGTAGCCGACCAGATAGGCCGTGACGGCTGCGCCGAATGCCGTCGCCAGTTCCAGCGTCATACCCAACCGAATGTCGGTAGTGTGCCGCTGCAGGTGCACCGACGAACTCGCCGCCGAAGTCGTAATCACTGCGACCAGGCTAGTTCCGATGGCCTGACGGATGGTGATATCGAAGTGCAATGCGAGAATCGGCGTAAGCAGCACACCGCCGCCGATCCCTGTCAGCGCGCCGAGCAATCCCGCACAAAATCCTAGGATGACAAGAAGGGCGGTCACCACGGGAGAGGAGTCCTCCGGATGCCGATTTGTTCGATGGGGATACTAGAACTGGGGACGTTGCTCTTGAAAGAAATGACGTTGGCCGGGAAGCCCGTCAGCCGCAAGCTAGGTCACCGCCCGCGGCGTCGCTGCGGCATCGGCATGTTCGTGCGCGTGATAGCTGGACCGCACCATCGGTCCCGATTCAACGTGGCGGAAACCGAAGCGCAGAGCCTGGTCCCGCAGGTACGTAAACTCTTGCGGCTCGTAGAAGCGAGCAATGGGCAGGTGATCCTTCGACGGCCGCAGATATTGACCGACCGTAAGAATGTCGACGCCGCGCGTGCCCAGATCGCGGAAAACTTCGATCAGTTCCTCTGACGACTCGCCCAGGCCAACCATCACGCCGCTCTTCGTAACCATGCCAGGAGAGAATTTCTTGGCGTTCTCCAGCAACGTCAGCGTGCGTTCGTAGCGCGCGCCCGAACGAACGGCACGATACAGCCGCGGCACCGTCTCCGTATTGTGGTTGAGCACGTCGGGCTTCGCGTCGAGCACAATGCGCAATGATTCTTCCAACCCTTGAAAATCGGGGATCAGAACCTCAACCCGGCAGTCGGGCGTTAGCTCGCGAATCTCGCGGATGGTTTCGGCGAAAATCCGGGCGCTGCCAATATTGTCGTCGTCGCGGTTCACACTGGTCACCACCGCATGCTTCAACCCTAGCATAGCGACTGCCTCGGCCACACGCCGCGGTTCATCGAGATCGATCGGCTCCGGCCGTCCCTTCGGCACGGCGCAGAACCCGCAACGCCGCGTGCAGATATCGCCCAGCAGCATGAACGTCGCGGTTTTATGGTTCCAGCATTCGCCAATGTTGGGACACTGCGCCGACTCGCATACCGTGTGCAGCCCCATACCTCGGGCCAATTTTTTCAGATTGTGGAAGTTGTGGCCCACGGGCGCTTTCGCCCGCAGCCACAACGGCTTCGGCACTCGTTGCGGAGCGCCCACCTCAATCTGGATTAATTGGGAAGACCCGGCCATTGTTTAGATTCTATCAGTTCGAGCTGTGGCCACTACGGGCAGAGATCTGATCTGGGAGGCAGCGCTTACAAGTTGTCATTTCGACTTGCGGCGACGGCTACGTTTTCGGTCTCCATAGAGAGTCGCCGAATAAGACATGACTGTTTCAATCAGGAACACTTCTCTAAAGGCCAGATGTACTTGGGCCTTGGTCACTCGCTCGATGGCGTCATTCCATTCAGCCTCATAGATGAGGCTATCTGGGACGCAATTGACAACCAACACTGTCCCCGGCGGATAGACCTTCTCGCTCTTGCTTCTTAGCCTTTCGACTATCTGGCCAGCGAGGTCAGTTGCGAGTTCCTCGGGCGTGTGAACGTGAGGCTTCGAAATGATGCCTCGTGTTTTCTTATCCTGCGAAATCCCCTTTACGCCGAACGATCCTCCCCGTTCGTGGAGCTCCTCACGCACCAAATACTGGTTTTGGTGAACCGAAGTTGTGACCTCGATCAAGAGCTTTCTCGGAGCCACGCGATGCTCGACCAGCCCGCCAGAGGACCAGAGAACGGCATCGTACGGCTGCGACCCGCTAAACCAGCGCACTTTGATGCGCCGGCCTTCCCGGTAGCGGGCCTGCACGTAACGAGCAATTGGGATGAGCTCTTCGATTAGCCGCTTCTCGGTTTTTGTCAGGCGCAGTCGAAGTTTTGCAATGCCGTCGGCTCCAGCCTGCACTTGATCGAAGAGATCATAAACCTTGCCGCAGAAATCGAGGCCGTCCAAATAGCTGGCCGTCGAACGTCGAGAGGTCCAATTGTCGCCTAGAGGCCATGGCTTAATTGTCGCGCATTCGTCCTCCCGTTGCAGAATCTGAACATTCTGCGTCTACCCCACCTCGACCAGCCCGTACGTGTGCTGCCATTTCGCCCGCATGTGCACCAGGGCCCGGCTGATTTCGTCGGCGGAGATCTCCGCATTCGGCCGGGCGATCACGAAGGCCGCTTCGTGCCTGGCCGCTTCCAGGAGCTGCGCGTCGCGGATGATGTTGGCGACGCGGAAGCTCGGTGTTCCTGCCTGCCGGGTGCCGAAAAACTCGCCCGGCCCGCGCAGTTCGAGATCGAGTTCAGCGATCTTGAACCCATCGTTGGTCTGCGCCATCGCGTCGAGACGCCGTTGCCCCTCTTCGCTGACCTTCCCGCCCGTCATCAGGATGCAATATGACTTCGCCGCGCCGCGCCCGATGCGCCCTCGCAACTGGTGCAACTGCGCCAGACCAAAGCGCTCCGCATGCTCAATCACCATCACGGTCGCGTTGGGCACATCCACGCCGACCTCGATCACGGTGGTCGCGACCAGAATCTGCAACTCGCCGCGCTGGAACATGCGCATGACTTGCTCTTTCAGCTCAGCATCGAGCCGACCATGCAACAGACCCACTTTCAGGTCGGCGAAGATCGTACCGCTCAGCTCCCGGTACATCTTGATCGCGGCCTTCAGCTCGCTCTCTTCATTCTCGGCAATCACCGGATACACCACATAAACCTGGTGTCCGGCCGTTACCTGCTTGCGAACAAATTCCCAAACCTTCGGTGATTGGTCATCTGCCACGCAGTGCGTCGCAATCGGCGTCCGCCCCGGCGGCAACTCATCCAGTACGCTCAGATCGAGATCGCCGTAAAGCGTGAGCGCCAGCGTGCGCGGAATCGGCGTCGCCGTCATCACCAAAACGTCAGGCTCGGCAGGCGCAGGGTTTGTTTGGGAAGGGTTTGTTTGGGAAGGGTTTGTGTGGGAAGGGTTTGTGTGGGAAGGGTTTGTGTGGGGCCGGGTCTCTGACCCGGCCGGGCCGAGCGAAGCTCGGCTGCTGTCCTCGCCCTCTCCCGACTTCCTCATCAACTTCAACCGCTGCAACACTCCAAACCGATGCTGCTCGTCCACGATCACCAGCCCGAGTTTGGCAAACTCAACCTTCTCCTCCAGCAGCGCATGCGTCCCAATGACAAGTTGCGCATTCCCCTGTGCGATATGCCGCCGCACCTCCCGCTTGCGATCGGCCTCCAAAGATCCAGTCAGCAGCACGATGCGATACCCGGCATTCTCCAGAATTCGCCGCGCCGAGAAATAATGCTGCTGCGCCAGAATCTCGGTCGGCGCCATCAACGCCACCTGGCAGCCATTCTCGATCGCAATGATGGCCGCTTCGAAGCCCACAATCGTCTTGCCCGACCCCACATCCCCCTGCAGCAAACGCCGCATGGGATAAGGTTTCTCCATATCCCCCGCAATCTCTTTGAGCACGCGCTTCTGCGCCGTCGTGGGATGAAACGGCAGAATCTTCTTGATCGCTGCCCGCACCGCATCGTCGAGCCGAAATGCGATTCCCGTCTGCGCCTTCTGCTCACGGCGCTTTAACTCCAGCCCGAGTTCCACGAAAAACAGGTCGTCGAAAATCATCCGGATGTGCGCCGGCGTGCGCGACGACTGCAAAGCCTCGAAGCTTTCCCCCGGCTCCGGCCAGTGCACATTCCACAACGCGGCTCGCGGTGAGATCAGCCCCAAGTGCGCCCGTACCGCGGCAGGAATCGGATCCGGCAGATCCGGCGTGAGATTATCGAGCGCGGTGCGAATCGCTTTCCGGAACCAGCGTGGCGTCAGCCGTCCGATGGCCTCATAGATGGGAACGATGCGCCCAATCTCCAGCGACTCCGCAGCTTTTTTTTCCGCGCCGTTCTCACCCGAGTCGGTCGGATCGCCGAGCAACTCAAACTGCGGCTGAATGATCTGCAGTTCGCGGCTGCGCTCATCTTCTTCCACCTTGCCGTAGAGCGCGATCATCTGCCCCGGCTTGAACTTGTCCTGCAAGTAGGTTGCGTTAAAAAAAAGACAGCGCAGGCGGGCCCGACCCTGTCCCACGGTCAGCTGAAAAATCGGCATCTTCCGCGTGCGGAACAGCCCGGAATTGCGCACTTCGCCGACAACCGTAGCCATCTCCCCCGGCCGCAGTTCGGAAATCCCCCGCGGGTTCAGCCGGTCTTCATATCGAAAAGGCAGATAGTGGAGCAGGTCGCCGACGGTGTAAATCCCTTTCGTGGCAAGCACGTCCCCAATGCGCGGACCAACGCCCTTCACATATTGCACCGGCGTGGAGAGTTCGAGCATGCGCTAGGGTTCCGTGGGTGTGAAGACAGTGAAAGGGAATGTTAGCAGGAGAAGCGGGCGTCCCGCAGTCGAGCGGGACGAGTCCTCGGCCACTGAGCAATGAGGTTTCCCATCGTGTCGCTTCCCGCGAATGGTAGCCTTGATTCATGGCCAAGAAGGAAGCCAGCGAGACACTCGCGGTCGGAGGCCGGGAGGTTCGTATTACGCACCCGGACAAGCTGTACTTCTCGGAGAACGTGCAGATTACCAAGCTCGACCTTGTGAAGTATTACCTCTCGGTCGCTCCCGGCGCGCTGACCGGCATTCAGGATCGGCCCATCGTTTTGAAGCGATTTGTAGATGGCGCGGAGAAGCCGGCCTTTTACCAGAAACGTGCGCCGGAGCAGCGCCCGTCCTGGGTGCGAACTGTTACGTTATCGTTTCCGTCCGGCCGAACCGCGGAAGAAATAGTGATTGATGATGCGGCGGGCTTGGCATGGATCGTGAATCTCGGTTGTATCGAACTCCACCCCCATCCGGTTCGCGCTAGCAATCTGGAACATCCGGACGAATTGCGGGTTGATCTTGACCCAGTTCCAGGAGTTCCCTGGTCTGATGTATGTCGAGTCGCGCTTGAGGTCCAGGCCTTCCTGCAAGAGGCAGGTTTGCAAAGCTGGCCAAAGACCAGCGGCTCACGCGGCATGCATATTTATGTTCGACTCGAACCGCGCTGGACCTTCACCGAAGTGCGGCGCGCGGCGGTGGCATTGTCTCGGGCAATCGAGCGGCGAGCTCCGCAAATTGCAAGTTCGAAATGGTGGAAAGAAGAGCCTCATGGTGTATTCCTCGATTACAACCAGAACGCGAAAGACCGGACTACGTGTTCGGCATACTCGGTGCGCCCGGTACCGGATGCCCGGGTCTCAGCGCCGCTTCTCTGGAGCGAAGTGCCGGACTGCGATCCGGCCGAGTTCACGATTTTCATCATGCCCAAGCGGTTTGCGGAAATCGGCGATCCGCATGCTGGGATGGACGACTCACCTGGCTATCTCGAACCATTGCTGGAACTCGCCGCTCGCGATGAAGCGGAAGGTCTGGGCGATGCTCCATGGCCGCCGCATTTTCGCAAGATGGAATCGGAAGGACCGAGGGTTGCGCCTTCCCGAGCGAAATCTAAACCGAAGCCTCCGCGAATCAAAATGCCCTTGATCGTGGTCGCCAATTCGCCAGACAAGAGCGCAGCTCTGGCCGGCCTGGAACGTTGGAAAGCGACACATGCAGGGGTAGTTGAATTTCTTGCGCCGGAGGACGTTCTGGTCGATTCCATGCGTGGCAGATCCTCCACATGGACCCGCATTCGAGTCAATCTGCAACATGTGCCAGCAAATCTTCACCCGCCACAAGAGGCGCCAGATCCGGATGATGATCCTACGCGCGAATGGCGAGAGCGCAGCAAAGAGCAGACGCGCATGAAGAGGAAGACGAAGAAGACTGAGAGCTAACGTCCAGAAGAAAAGATTGCGGCCAGTTCCTGAGGGGGGACCACCTCGAGCTGGGAGTAGGTGCAGTCTATTGGCTTCTTATCCGATCTCCAGCGGCGAAACTGCGCCGTGTGTCGGAAGCGATCTCCCTGCATGTGATCGTACGCAACTTGGACCACCAGTTCGGGGCGTAACGGTTCCCAGGACAAGTCCTTTCCCTGACTCCATCGGCTCTGTCCGCCGGGCATGCGCTTGGGGCCGGCCTCCAAAGCAGCATCGGCCTCTGCCCAAGCCTTCCACGGGTGGTTCACAAGCGCATCTTTCCGGTAAGGTTTAAGAAATTCGGCCAGTTCGAGTCGTTTTGCATTGCTGAAACTGGCACAGACTCCCACATGTTGCAGCGCGCCGGAAGCATCGAACAAGCCAAGCAGCAAGGAGCCGACCAGAGTGCGATCGCCCTTTTTGTGCCATCGAAAACCAGCCACCACACAGTCGCAATCCCGCTCATGTTTGATCTTGAGCATCACGCGTTTATCCGGCTCGTAACTTCCATCGGCGCCTTTCGCGATGACACCGTCAAGGCCCGCACCCTCGAAGCGCCGGAACCAATCCTCTGCCGTGTTCCTGTCCCGCGTGGCCGGCGTGAGGTGAATCGGCGCCGGAGTATTCTTGAGCAGCGATTCCAGTTCTCGCCGGCGCACTGCGAACGGTTCACTGCACAAGTTGTGATCGCCGCGGCAAAGCAGATCGAAAAACACAACGGATGCCGGCGTCTGCTCTGACAGAAGCTTTACTCGTGAGGCGGCGGGGTGTAGCCGGAGCTGTAAGGCGTCAAAATCGAGTTCATCGTCTTGTACGATGACCAGTTCGCCATCCAGCACGCAACGTTCTGGCAAACTCCGCCTCAAAGGATCGAGTAATTCCGGGAAGTAGCGATTGAGAGGCTTTTCATCGCGGCTCTGAATCAATATTTCATCGCCATCGCGAAATACGAGGGTTCGAAACCCATCCCACTTCGGTTCGAATATCCAATCTCCGGCCGTCGGCAAATCGTCGACACGCTTGGCGAGCATCGGCAGCAAGGGTGGATTGACGGGCAGATTCATTCTCTAATCCTATAACGGGTTCAGTTCTGCGTTCTTTAAGGCCGACCTCATTGCCGGAGCCACTTGCAAGAATCAGCTTCCCGCGCAAATGGAGGGCATCCTCTGATGCCCTGTGCGGTGTCTAAACCATCGGTGCTCCTCAATTTTCTCCAAGCTCTTCTGGCGATCATCTTGGGCAACTTGGTGTATTTCGTCCTGATTCCGCACTTGCCGCCCGCCGCAAAGCACCACCCCTTTCACCTCGACCTCGGCCTGATTCTCGATTTCTGGTTCTGTCTGGTCGCCTACGGTTTGATCCGCACCGCGAGAAAATGGCGATAAAACGGCCTCCGAACCCCCGATCCTCGTTACTTTCGGCACCTCGGTAACCCCTTGCCCCCATCGTACAATTCGTTCGACTATGCCGAAACTCGCCGTCCTATACGATGCCGGCCAGGCCGTGCTCTCCACCTTTGATTTAGACGAGGTGTTGCAGAGAATTCTGGCGATCGCGCGGGACTATTTCCATCTGCCCAACGTGGCCATCCTGCTGCTGAATAAGGACGCTCAGCAGCTCTCAGTCCGTTCGCAGATTGGTTGGGATGCCGGCAAAGACAAGATTCTTCTGGGTCAACACGACGGGATCACCGGAGCGGCCGTCCTGAAAAAGCAACCGGTCTATGCCCCCGACGTGACCCAAGACCCACGCTACATCTGCACCGCCCAATCGACGCGTTCGGAGTTAGCCATTCCGCTCATGGTTTGCGATGAAGTCGTGGGAGTGCTCGATTGCCAGAGCGACGCCCTCGACCGCTTCGACGACGAAACCATCGAATTGCTCACCTTATTCTCCACACAGGCTTCCATCGCCCTGCAGAATGCCCACTTGTACTCTCTGGAACGCCAGCGGGCGCGGCAGTTGGAAGCCATCAACATCATCGCGCAGCAAAGCACCGCCGTCATGGAACTGGAGGATCTGCTGATCCGGGTATGCTCCGTGATTCAGCGGGCCTTTCAGGTTTCGCATGTGTCCCTTTTTCTGCGGGAGGAAAGCGACTTGGTCATGCGGGCTCATCAGGGAGACTTGACTCCCTGCACTCCGCCCGGAGGACGCTTTCCGGTAAGCCAGGAGCCGTGGTGTCGCATTATCGCAACCAGTGGCACCATCATCGAAAAAGATCTGAGCGGTACACCGGAGTCCTACCGGCTTTTCCAGGAGTCCGCCTCTCGAATGAGCATTCCGCTGATCTCATTTGGCCAGACCCTGGGCGTGCTCACGCTGCACAGCGCCCATACCAACGCCTTCCGCGAGAGCGAACTGCAGTCCCTCGAATCGGTCGCCGACATCTGCGCGAATTCCATCCAGAATGCCCACTACGTGGAGCGGGTCAAGCAACTGGCCTACCTCGACGGACTCACCGGAATCTTCAACCGCCGTTTCTTCGAGCTGCGGATCATGGAGGAAATTGAGCGCGCCCGCCGTTACGGTAGCGGCATGGCCGTGATCATGGCTGACATCGATGAGTTCAAGAAATTGAATGATGAGTTCGGGCACCTGCTGGGGGATGAAGTCCTGCGGCAAGTCTCTTCGCTCTTTCACCAGCAGTTACGCAAGATTGATGTCGTATGCCGCTACGGCGGAGAGGAATTCGCCATCCTGCTGACCCAGATCAACCCGGAGCAGGCCGTAGCCATTGCGGAGAAGTTGCGTCGAATCGTGGAAGCCCATCCGTTCCCGGGAGTGCCCCGGGCGGTGACGATTAGCGCCGGAGTCGCCGCATTCCCCGGCCACGGCAAGAACCGCGACGAGTTGATTCGGGGGGCAGATAACGGCCTCTATGCCGCAAAGCAGGCGGGACGCAACCGCGTATGCCTCGCTACCCTTGCCCGCGCCGCCGCAACCGGCCGGTAAGCCCAAGTTCTCTTAGATGTCCGCCCAGTTCCGGAACAGGACGCCGCTACGGCGCATCCGGTCGAGTTTCAATCTCAGCTCTCGCTCCTGCTTCCTGAACTCCTCGCGCTGCTTCGAGCTTTCCTCCGTCAATTGCTTCTGCTGATCGCGTAGCGACTTGCGAAGCTCCTCTGCGGATTTGCGGTAGTCTTCGGCCGCCAGAAGCGCCTGCGGACGCAGCCTTGCAATTTCGTTTCGCAGTTCGCCCAGTTCCACTCGCGAGTCCGCGTTGATCCATACATCGTCCGAGCTTTCTTCTTGCAGCAAGTCACCCGATTCTTTGGGTTCCGGAACCGACAGGGTCAGGGTCTGCTCTTTCTTGTCGCGCACCACAACCACGTTGACGCTATTGCCGCTGCGCGACTTCATGCCGTGGGAAAAGTCGCTGGTGTCGTGCACCGCCTGATCATTCACTTTGACGATCACGTCGCCGGCGCGGAACCCGGCCTTCTCCGCGCGGCTGCCTTTCTCTACTGAACGAATCAGCACCCCATTGCCGTTCTTCACCCCGAAGAACTCGCCCAGCTGAGTCGAAAGGTTCTCCATCGTCAGCCCACTGCGCGCTGACGATGTGACCATCACCGCGATCGGCGGAATGTCGATGTCGGGCACGTGGATCTCGGGAATCTGAAAATGGAAATCGCCCGGCTTAGGCGTGTGGACCATGTACTCAGTGTGCTTGTCGGCCAATTGCACTTTCACCGTCATCGGCTGGCCGTCCCGGCTCAGACCGAAGGTCACCACCCGCCCCGGCGGCATCTCGTGGATCATCCGCCGCAGCTGCGCACCGCTCTCGATCGACGTTCCATTCATCGTGAGGATGACGTCATGCTCCTTGATACCCGCCTTCCCGGCTGGGGCGTCCTGGTCGACCATCGTGACCTCGACGCCTTTCTCCTCTTTGAGTTTGAGCACGCTCAGCCGCTCCGTGGTCACGTCTGAAATATCGACCCCCAGGTAAGAACTGGTTCCGCTGTCCTCGCTGGAGAACACCCAGGGTTGCGCCGGCGGATCGACCGACCAGTTCTGCTCCGCGTGCGAAAGAGTGATGAGCAATGGCAACAACACGATACTGGTCATAACGTATTTGCGCATGATCATTCCCTCAACGTGAATTGTTGGATCGCGGGTTCAGTGCCGCTTGCTTTTCAATCAACAATCAGAAATCAGCAATCAAAAATCCATCTCAGTGGCTTGCCCGCTTAAAAGCGATATCGCCACTCGAAGTGCGCACCTTCAGCGTTGGACCGCCCCCATTCAGCTTGCCCTCCGCCGTCAGCGTCTTAGCTTCCCACTGGCTGCCTTCGCTGCTGACGTGGATGTCGGGAAACTCTGAGGTGATGTGGTGTCCGTTGCCCATATCCACGCTGGCGCGCACGTTCACCGCTACATCCTCCGCCAGGTAAACCGTGATGTCGCCTGCGCCGGTCTCCAGGTCAGAATTGCGACGCTCGCCGCCGGTATTCAACAGCTTCACGGTAATTCCGCCCGCGCCCGTTTCGGCCGACGCCGAAGGCACGCCGAACAATTCAATGCCTCCACCGCCGGTCTCCGCGTGAACATGCCCCTTCGCCGAGTTCAGGCGAATACTCCCGCCCCCGGTTTCGATCTCCGCTGGGCCGCCAATATCGCTGAGGTCGACGCTGCCCCCACCCGTCGATGCCTTAACCATCCCGTTGCAGTGCCGCACGGTGATGCTGCTGCCGCCCGTTTCGATAACGGCTCCTTGCGCGCAGGACTGGATGTCGACGCTCCCGCCGCCCGTCTCCGCGACAAGCTTGCCGTTGGCCTGGCGAACCTCAATGGATCCCCCGCCAGTATGCAGCCCGAGTTCTCCGCTGACCGTACCCACGCTGATCGATCCGCCCCCGGTCTCGGCGTTCGCGCCTCCGCCAATATCATCGAGCCGCAAACTGCCACCGCCGCTCTCCGCTTCCACCCGGCCGGTCACGCCCGTGGTCTCCACGTTGCCGCCCTCGGTTTCCAGCTTCACCAGCGCCATCTCGCGCGGAACCATCACCGAGAATTCCGAAGAGCAATGCCGGGGACGCCGTCCCCCCTGCCAATCGCCCACGATCCAGGCCGTATCGCCCTTCACGTACGCGGTGACTTTGTACTGCTCGAACTGGCGGCGCGCCTCTTGCTCGGAGGAAGATCCAAAACGAGTATGTATAACGTAATTGATGCCTTGCTGCGTTCCGCCCTTCACCACTACGGAGCCCATGTCAACCTTGATTCTCAAATTCTTCACCGCTGCCAGCGAGCCTGTGATCTCCTGACCCCAGTCTCCGCCCTCGCGGATTACCTTTGTTTCCTGCGCCCTGCTCTCCGAAATCAAGACCAGCGGCGCAAGTAGAGCCAGCGTTCCGGCCAGCCCGACGATTTGTAGCGCTCGTTTCAAATGAATCACCTCTCTCCTAATCTCAATTGCAGCGAAGAACTCAGAAGCGTTTCGTGTCTCAATTCTGCATTCTGATTTCTTATTTCTGCCTTCCTAATCAATCTCCGGCAGCTGTGCCAGCATCGTCCGGGCCTGCGACTTGATGTAGGTGCTCTGATCCTTCGCCGCCAGTGCCATCAGCACGCCGCGCACGCTGCCGTCGGCCTTCACCGGCTCGATCAGCCGCAGCGCTTCAATGCGCACACCCGAATTCCCATCGTTCACCAGCGCCCGCAACACGGCGTCGCGCACATTGGTATCGTTCTTCACGTAATTGCCCAGCGCGTCCAGCGACTTCAGCCGCACTCCCGGATTCGTATCGTTCTGCAACGTGTACATCAGCGCCTCGCGCACCTGCATGTCGCCCGTCTTCTGCGCCAGCAGATCGACCGAATCCACGCGCACGCCCGAGTTGTAGTTATTGCGCGCTGCGTACAGCAGCAACTGCTGGATCTTCTGATCGTTCAGCGATCCCTGCGCTTCCTGCGTCGACACGGTGTTGTACTTGATGCTGACTTGATTGGTGCCCGGGTCCTGGACGATGGAACTGATACTTGCGATGGAAGCTTCGGTGGGAACGGCGGGTTGGTTCGGCACGCCAGAAACTGCGGCTGTGGTCGTGTTGCGGGAAATCTCGCGCATGGTCCCAATCCCGCCCACAAATCCAACCATCAGAATTGCAGCCGCCAGCGCCGGCGAGAATTTCATCTGCAGCAGCCAGTTCGCCGGATCGAATGCCAGCCGACTCCAGAAGCTGCCCTGCTTGGCTGTCTCCAGCGCTTCCTGCAGCCGCATGCGCGAAGCCGCCAGCAGATTGGGCGACGGATCGCGAAGTAACGGATCGGCCGCTCGATCCTGCGCGAGCAGAGCATGAAAATCCTGCTCCGCCTTCAGTTCGGCTGCGCAGTCCGCGCAGCGGGCCACGTGCTGCTCCAGTTCATGGCGGGCATCATCCGCGAGCTCACCATAAGCCTGAAGCACGATATTCTCTCGAACCCATTCACATTTCATCGTTGCACCCTAATCAACCTATGTGGGACCGGGTCTTCGACCCGGTCGCCGAGCGCAGCTCGGCCTTTTTCATCTCATGTCCGCCAGCGCCCCGCGCAACTTCTGCGTGGCGCGGAAGAGAGTGTTCTTGGCAGTCTCTTCGGTAGTCTTCAAAATTTCACCCACGGTACGCAGCTTCAATCCGTGGTAATGCTTCAACTCAAACACCATGCGCTCGCGCGGCGTCAGCTTCTCCAGCGCTCCGGCAATCCGCGCTCCCAACTGCCGGCGCAGCAAATCGCGTTCCGGATTCGCTCCCGCCCGCACATCCGGCACCTGGTCGAGCAGGTCGTACTCCCCACCCGACGGATCCTTGGCCACCGGCGCGTCTTCCTTGCGCACGTTCTTCTTGCGCAAGTGATCGAGACACAGGTTGGTCACGATCCGGTAAATCCAGGTGTAGAAGGAACACTCGAACCGGAAATTTCCAATGTTCTTGTAGGCTTTGAGGAAGGCGTCCTGATAAACGTCCTGCGCGTCCTGCTCGGTCCCGGTGAGATGGAGAGCCAGGCGCAACACTGCCTGGTCGTAATGGCGCACGAGTTCCTCGAAAGCAGCGCGGTTACCGCGCTGAGCCTCTCGGATCAACATCGTGTCATCTATGCGGCGTTCTTGCCCAGCCATGCGGCCCCGCGCGGGGTCCTGGTTCTCGCTGAATCTCTCCACCCTCTCGCTTTTCTCTTTCGAGCGGGCCCTGTCGCCAACCGCAAGTGGTAATGCCCAAACACCTGCTGGCATGTGTCGTCGTGTCCTCTACGCCCGAGTGACTGTCTTCGGGCTTGCATTGGAATAGACGAGTTATCAGCGGAACCGTGAGCAGAAATTATAGGCTGTTGGGGGATTTTTGGGGGTCCTAGGTTGTTCTGGGGCAAACATTTAGGGGGAAACAGAACAACCGGATACAGTCCCAGCCAAGACTCTGGCACGGAAAGTGCCCCATCAGAGGTGCAAGCATCCAGTTCTTGGGCTCTCGGAGTGCTCGTGTACGATAAGCGGCATGATTCGTGCTTTCACCCTCGCACTCGTCCTCTCGCCCATCCTCCTCGGCGCGTTCGGCGAGAAGCGGCCCTCCTACCCTTCATATGATTACGATGACGCTTGCACGCACGAAGTCAAGCCACACCGTCGACGAATTCCACTGGAGGGTGTACGGCCCGGCTTCAATCAACTCCGCCTTACCCTCATCGTTTCCCCCGTGGGAGACGTCGTAAGTGCAGAGGCAGCCGGCAATGACGAAACAATGCGGTTCTGGCCGCAACAGAGGGATGAGGTGAGTCGGTGGAAGTTCATGCCGTTCTTAAAGCATGGGAAGGCGGTGACGGCGGAGATCGAGGAGTATATCGATCTGGTCCCTCCAGAACGACTGCCGACGAGCCATATGGCTGCACCCGTTTATTCGGCCAGATTCAAAGATCACGATCACGCTTGAAAGGGGAGGTTGCTATGGCAATTGTCCTGTCTACTCTGTCGCGGTCAGCACCGACAGCGCCACGTTCGAGGGCAAATACTTCGTAGCTGCTGATGGAAAGCGGACGGCAGCTATAAACGCGGATGAAGTTCGAAACTTAGCGAAGAAGTTTGTGGACGCCGACTTTTATTCGATGGACGACGACTATCGTGCGACGGTGACAGATATGCCTGCGTATGTCCTCTCAATCATGATCGACGGACATACTAAGAAAGTGATGGATTACGTCGGCTCCTGGGTCGGAATGCCGGCAGTCATCACCGAACTTGAGAACGATGTGGACTCGCTGGCAAACACCTCGCGATGGATCGGCAATCCGCGACACCGAAGATGAAAGCGGCTTAGGCCCCAACGTCTGCGAGAGGGCTGCCCCTTTTTGCTTACTCCGCGACCGCGTCCTTCTCGATCACGACCTTCAAGTGCGCGGTCACGTCCTTGTGCAGTTTCACCGGGACCGAGAACTCGCCCACGGTCTTCAGCGGCTCGTGCAACTGGATCTTGCGGCGATCAACATTGAAGCCCTTCTTAGTCAGCGCGTCGCCGATATCGCTCGACGTGACCGATCCAAAGAGCTGATCGTGTTCGCCCGTACGTCGGGAGAACGACACTGAGGCGCCCTCGAACTGTTTGGCCAGTTCTTCGGCCTGCGTCTTCTCCTTAGCGGAGCGCCGCACCGAAGCGGCCTTCATCTGCACGATGACGGCCTTGTTGCCCTCGTTGGCCTGAATGGCCAGCTTGCGTGGCAGCAAGTAGTTCCGTCCATATCCTTCCGCGACCTTCACCACGTCGCCGCGGGACCCCAGCTTCGCAACATCTTCTTTCAGAATGACTTCCATGGGATGACTCCGATCTCAGAATTCTTTGCCACGGATTCACGCGGATCAACACGGATTAACCAAACTATTCAAAAAGCCTTATCCGTGAAGATCCGTGCAAATCCGTGGCGAATGTTGTTAAGACGCCCGTCCCGCAAACGGCAGCAGCGCGATGTTCCGCGCCTTCTTGATGGCCGCCGACAGACGGTGCTGGTGCGGTGCGCATACGCCGGTCAGGCGTCGCGGCACGATCTTGCCGCTCTCGGCGACGAACTGCCCGAGCATGCGGTAATCCTTGTAGTTGATGTCTTCAATTTTCTCGACGCAGAACTTGCAGACTTTCTTGCGCCGGAAAAACTTGCGTCCGCCGCCGCCTTCGCGCGGAGGGCCGCCGGGCCCACGTCCGCCACCACCAAACCGCGGACGATCTCCTCCGGGGCGGGGACCGTCGAAACGCGGCCTCTCGCTCGGAGTGGATTGCTCTGGTGCTTTCGTTTCGTCAGCCATAATTCTCCTCGAATCTCTTCTGTCTTCCAGATGTTTCTGACTTCCCTCAAGCTCTTCTTCGCGATCTCTGCGATTCCTCAGCGCCCTCTGCGGTTAAAAGCGTTTGACCGCAAAAGGTCGCTAAGACGACGCGAAGAACGCAGAACATTGCGGGGTTACGCCGTCGCCGGAGCTTCTGCCGCCGGAGCCGCCGGAGCCGCCGGCGCTTCCGCTGCGGCTGGCGCTGGTGCCGGAGCCGCAGGCTGCGCGCTTACCTTCTTCTTCGCATCGCGCAACGCCTTCACCTTGTCCAGTCGCTTCTGCTCCTCATCCGTACGCACGGTCAGGAACTTGATCACCGGCTCGGTCACGCGCAAACGGCGCTCCAACTCGTGAATCACCGCGCCTCCGCCTTCCACGATCATCAGCACGTAGATGCCTTCGTGAAACCGGCGCACGGTATACGCCAGACGGCGCTTGCCCATCTTGTCGACGCGCTGCACCGTTCCCCCAGTGGGAGGCACCACGCCGCTCAAAGTAGCAATCAGCTTGTCCAGATCCTCTTCCGTCATATCCGGACGAACAATGAACATCAATTCATAGGTGCGATTCATTCGTTATCTCCAAATCCTTGGCCACTGATTCTCGCGGATCTTCACGGATAAACCTTTAGGAATTTGTCTCGATCCGTGTAAATCCGTGCCGATCCGTGGCTAATCTTTCGTTTCTTCCGGCTTCCGGTTGAAGCGGTTCATCGCCGCCGCCGGACCTTCTTTCAAAATCACCTTCACCGCGTCTTCGGCGGTGTCGAGCATGCCGTCCACCACCGCTAACTCCGGCTTACGCATCGGAGACAGCAAGTAGTCGGCACCGTCGCCAACTCTGCGCTCGGGCGCCACCCCGATCCGTATGCGCAGAAAATCCTGCGTGCCCAATGCACCAATGATCGACTCGATGCCGTTGTGCCCCGCCGAACTCCGCCGCGTATGAATCCGCAGCGTGCCCAGCGGAAAATCCAGTTCGTCCTGAATCACGATCAGGTCCGACTCCGGCTTCGCCTCGTACTCCTCGATCAGCTCCCGCACCGAGACGCCACTCAAATTCATAAACGTCTCGGGCTTGGCCAGCAGCACTGTCTGATCGGCAACCACCGTCCGGGCCGTCAGTGCCCGGCACTGCCGGTTCCTCACTTCCACTCCCAGGCTGCTCGCGATTCGATCAATCGCCAGAAAGCCCAGGTTATGCGGCGTGAACTGATACTCGATCCCGGGATTGCCCAGCCCAACGATCAGTTTCACGCCTTTAGGACCGCCTCCAGCAAAACCCAAAGCATTCGCCACGGATTTTCGCGAATCATCACGGACAGAAAAACTCTCTTTCTCCAATCCGTGAGAATCCGTGCCGATCCGTGGCCGGCGCTATTTCTTTTCCTTCTTCTCGCCCTTCTCCGCCTTCGCAGCCGGAGCCTCGGCGCCGTCTTCATCCGTCTCCTGCTTGCCCTTCTTGATGACTTCAGGCTCCGCCGGAGCCGCCGCTTCCGCCGCCGTCGCGTCAGGAGTGGCCACCACTTCTTCCTTCACCGCGGTTACGTGCGCCACGGGTTGGTTCTCGTCGGTAATGAACTTGATCTTGTCCGAGTGCGGCAACTCCGAAACACGCAGCACCTTGCCAAACGTCAGGTGGCTGACATCGGCGTCGATGTGGCTCGGAATGTCCGCCGGGAGACACTCGATCTCGACTTCGCGCAGCATCTGCTCCATGATGCCGCCCTCCTGCTTTACGCCCGCCGCCTCGCCTACCAGGTAGATGGGAACGCTGACGCGCAACACCTTGTCGAGCGCAATACGCTTCAGGTCGATGTGCATCAGATGCCCCTTGATGGGCTCGTACTGCCAGTCGACGATCATCGCCTTGGTCTTCTCGCCGCCGCTCAGCGCAAGATCGAAAATCGTGTTGTGCCCGGTTTCGGAGTTCAAGATCCGAGCCACGTGCCGGGGGTCGACGGTGATCGGAAGCGAATCCTTACCCGCTCCATAAACCACCGCGGGAATCTTTCCATCTTTCCGCACGCGGCGGGCATGGTTCTTGGTCCCCGCTTCTCGCGGTTGCGCTTCCAGTGTGTTCTGTTCCAATGTAGTCGCCATAAGAATCAATTCCTATCCAAAGGATTTGCAGACATCTATATGTTTCAAAGTTTCGCGTTTCAAGGTTTCAAAGACCTACCCATTCACTTGTCTTTGAAACTCTTGAAACCTTGAAACTCTGAAACCTGCCTTAAGTAAATAACTTACTGACCGAAGTCTCTTCGTGATTGGCCTGAATCGCCCGGCCAATCAATCCCGCAATCGAGAGGACGCTGATCTTGCCTCCCTTTTCGGTTCGTGCCGCATCCGCCTCGGCCGTCAGCGGAATCGTATTCGTGACCACCACTTCCTTAATCACCGAGTTCTTGATGTTCTCCACCGCCGGTCCCGACAGCACCGCATGCGACGCACAGGCGTAGACCGAAGTCGCCCCGTTCTCTACCAGCGCCGCCGCCGTCTTCACCAGCGTTCCCGCCGTGTCAATCAAATCGTCGATGATCAAGCACGTCCGGCCGTTCACGTCGCCGATCACGTGCATCACTTCAGCCACGTTCATCTCGACGCGCCGCTTGTCGACGATGGCCAGGGCCGCGTCCACCTTTTTCGCGAAAAACCGCGCCCGCTCCACGCCGCCCGCGTCCGGCGAAACTACCGTCAGATTCGGCAGCGCCAGCTTGCGGAAGTGATCCACCAGCACCGGCGAAGCGAACAAATGATCCACCGGGATATTAAAAAATCCCTGCAGCTGCGGCGTATGCAAGTCCACAATCAACGCCCGGTGCGCACCCGCGGTGGTCAGCAGATCGGCCACCAGCTTCGACGAAATCGGACTGCGCGGCTTGTCCTTGCGGTCCTGCCGGGCATACCCGAAATATGGAATCACCGCCGTGATGCGCCGCGCCGATGCGCGCTTCAGCGCATCGATCATCAGCAGCAATTCCATTAAATGCTCGTCCACCGGACGGCACGTTGGCTGCATCACGAAAACGTCGGCGCCGCGTACGTTTTCCTGAATCTGGACGTAACACTCGCCGTCCCTGAACCGAATCACCTGCGCCTGCCCGCGCGTCATCCCAAGAAACTGGCAGACTTCATCGGCCAGGTGTTCGTTCGCCGTGCCGCTGAAAATCTTGAACTTCTCGTCAGAGCGCGGTCGCTGCTTCCGCTCAGTTTTGTCGTCAGTCACAGGCGGAGTCTTCTTTTCAACTTTCTCTGTCTTGTCGGGCGGCGTCACTAAAGTAGCCATGGTTGTCTCTGGGCTCCTGGCCTTCAGTTTGTACCGTTCCACTGCAGCTGATCTTTGGCTGGGCCGCTAGGATTCGAACCTAGACAAAGTGCTCCAAAGGCACTTGACCTACCATTAGTCGACGGCCCAGTGAACCAATCGTTGATTGTCGACTTTCGATTGATGATGGAACCCCAGCGGGGCAACCTCAATTGTCAATCAACAATCAAAAATCAACAATCAAAAATTCTCGGTCGACCACGGACCGGATGCACAGACCATGTGGCGACGGCCGCCTCGGCCGTCCAAGCGATGTCGAAGGCGAGCGCTCAGTGGCACAGACTCAGCCCGCAAGCCCTAGCCCACAACCCATCCGCTTCCAGTAAGCCCGCCGCGTCAGCGTCGTCGTAGCCTGCGCCGTCCAACCCTGCTTCCGCAGCCTGGCCGTAGCCTGCACCGCCGCCTCGCGCGAAGCAAAAAGCCCATACAAGGTCGAGCCGGAGCCCGACAACGACGCATACTTCGCGCCCGCGCGCAAAAGCGCACTCTTTCCACCACTCAGCTCGGGATATTCAGGAAAGACAACTTCTTCGAAGTCGTTCTTGATCCCAGCCCGGACAAGCCAGAGAAGCGGATTCTCGGCCTGGCCCCCTCTTGCCAACAAATCAGAAGGAGCACTGGAGTACATCTCACTCAGCCACGCCGACAACCCGCGACCAAGCTCACCCATTCTATCGGAGCCCGCAGCCACCGTCAATTTCGTCGCCGCCGTGGAAGAGCGGCCCTTCAGAGCCTGCCCTGAGCCTGTCGAAGGGGCCGCGTCAAAGTCCGCCAAGGGGCCGGGCTTTAGCCCCTGCCCTGCATCATGCAACCGACCCCAATCCGCAAACGCCTTCGGCGTCGACACCCCAACCGTAGGCGTCACGACCACACAAGCCATCACCGGCAAATCCGCCAGCGGATAAACCTGCTCCCCCCGCCCCACACCCAACACCGTCCCGCCCACCAGAAACAGCGGCAGATCCGATCCCACTTCTGCCGCAATCCGCAACCGCTCGGCCGCAGGCAGCGCTTTTCGAAGCGCCCGCTCCAACCCGAGCAACGTCGCAACCGCATTCGCAGAAGCTCCGCCCAGCCCTCCCTGCACCGGCAACCGCTTCTCAATCTCAATCACCACGCACCCCTTGGCGCGCAGCGCACTCATCGCTTTCTCCACGATGCGATAACACGTGTTCGATTCGTCCTTCGGCACCCGCGGATCGGCACAGTGAATCTCAATCCCGCTCCCACGTCCCACGTTCACCCGAATCACATCATGCAGCCCGATCGTCTGGTACACGGTCAGCAGTTCATGGAACCCGTCCTCCCGCGCCGCGCCAATGCGCAGCCCGAGATTAATCTTCGCGAACGATCGCACCGTCACAGTCATGGACGAATGATTGTAAAGTTTCGATTGCAAATTTACGATCCCAGCACCCGGTTTCGGCGTTAAGCTAAACGCGCCATGAGACACTGGGACCCTTTCAGCCTGCTGCCCATCGCGAAAGACCTTGCTCTTCTGCTCGTCTCGGCCGGAGGTGGAACCTGGGCCTGGTACAAGACCCGCCATGCCCATTCCTGGCCTTCCACTCAGGGAACCATCATGGGAGCCACCGTGAAGTCGAGCACCGACTCCTACATCCGCCCGTGGGTCGGCGACCTGACCTACAGCTATGTGGTCAACGGCGAGTACTACTCCGGATTTCATCGGATCCGCGCACGCAGCGAGCACCGGGCCGAGGAGATGATCGCTGGCTGGAAGAACCGAATGGTCGTCGTGCGCTACTCGCCCTCGAAACATGATCTCTCCGCCCTGCTGAAGAGCGACCAGCCGGGTGGACAGTTGGGAAATCAATAAACGCAACACGCCGTATGGCGCTCGCAACCTCCCCGGCATAGTACCCAGCCGTGACTTCAGTAATCTCGACTGCTTACCTTCCGTGGAGCAAGATTGTTGTGATTTCAATCACAATCCGTCCGAAGGACGGCCTCCCCTTTGAGTTGAAACCGTAGGTACTAGCAACCCATCTGCTGTCCAGATGCGGACCGGGCCCTGTGCAGTCTCCCCTGGGTTGGAATGGAAGTCGGTGGGAGCGTTAGCAAGTCGTACAGCCAAATCTTATGCCCGGCTGAACTACCGGTTGCGGAACCGGAAGCCGCAGGCATCAAAGGACGGGTATGCGCCGAGTCATTTCTCAGTACTTCGTATTTGCCATCTTCTTGATGGCCGCCACTCTTGCGGCCTTCTCACAAAGCGACTACAGAGTCATCACAGTCACCGGCGGGGGCACGATTTCCGGCACAGTGAAATGGTCGGGAGCTGTTCCTCATGCCCTCGACTTCCCCATCACCAAAGACTCGCAGATCTGCGATCCTGACTCAAAAAAGATCACGGATCTTGAGCGACTGATCATCGGACCGCAGGGCGGAGTTGCCAACACCGTCGTCTATCTCAAGAACATCACCAGCGGCAAGGCGATGGACCTTCCCGAGCAGCGCCGCCACCTCGACCAGAAACGCTGCCGCTATATCCCGCACATTCTTCTCGTGCCGGAGAAGGCCTCGCTCGAAATGATGAGCTCCGACGCCACGCTGCACACCATTCACATGGATGGCGCGGCCTCGTTCAACTTGCCCTTTCCCTTTCCCAATCAAGTCACCTCGCGCGCCATGTCGACGCCCGGACTGGTTCATCTGCGCTGTAACGGTGGCCATGTCTGGATGAATGCCGAGATGATGGTGGTCTCGCATCCTTACTACGCCGTCACCGACGAGAGCGGACGCTACGAGTTCACCAACGTCCCGCCCGGAACCTATCAGATCGTCGCCTGGCATGAAGGCTGGGGCCTCGCGGGAAAAGAACAGGCCTACGACGTCCTGACGGAACATAGCGTGCAGCGTCCCGTCTTCACCGAAGCCAAGTCCTGGGAGAAGCCAGTCACGGTCAGCGGCAACCAGCTCAGCACCGTGAACTTCGTAATCTCAAACAGCAAATAATTACATAAGCGGGTGCCCCATCCTAACGTCGCGCTTTTTGCGACAGGGTGGGGATTTTGAAACGACGTTAGACAAACCGTGGGGCTTTCGAAGGGAAGTTGGAAGAACCGTGGGGATTTCGAAAAAAAGTTGGATGCACCGTGGAAGGGCACGGCTTCAGCCGTGCCGTTAGTTCGAAAAATGATTCCGGGCTTCAGCCCCTGACGGACGCCTGCTGGCAAGAGAAGTTGTTATTTCTTGATCCGCGAAATCGGCGTGAATCCGCGGCAAGGAAGTGGCCTAGCCCCGCCGTTTATAGAGCACCGCAAATTCAAATCCCGTATTCGGCGGAAACAACTCCGCCACTTTCCGCAACCGCTCGGCCAGCGCCGACGGCGCCAGCAGCGGATAATCCCTCTCCCGCAGATCGTAATAATCCACGTCGAGATACAACGACAACAGATATATCGAAATCGCGTCGGAGAACGTCGCGTCGAGATATTCGTTCTTGAAGCGCTCCGCGTCGGGCCCTCCGGCGGTAGCCAGCTTGCGCGCCTCCCAGGCATCGAGCGAAGTCTCCCCGCGCACTCCCGCTTCCGCCTGGCTCCAAGCCAACTCGCTGAAGTCGTGCGAGACTCCGGCGCGCTCGACCAGCGCGTGGCCCACGTTGATATAAAACTCGAAGGCCACCGAAAATTTGTCGTCCATCAATCGTGTGGAGATGAACACGCACTGCGAGTCGCCCAGATTCAGGTTGCGATGGCAGACGGCATTGTCGCTGAGCGCCACATCGTAGCGGTCCGCGATGACCGTTTCCTCTCCTTGGCTCACGGCCAGCGGGACAAAATAGTACGCCTTGCGCTCGAGCGCGGCCGCGACCTTGGTGGGCACTGCGGCGATCATCCGCTCCAGGTCAAACGAGTTGACCGCGACCTCACCGGAGACCGCGTAACAAATACCATTCGGCGCCTGGGAAACCGGCGTTTGACGCACCACTTCGGCGGGACTGCGCGTAATTGCTGGGGCTGCCTGAGACATTCTGCCCTATTCTACACACAGCGATGGGGCGCGCTGCCTCTTCATCCGCCAACGATGTCTCAAGAGGGTTGCTGTTGATCACGGGAGGGACAACCATGTGCGAACTGAAAGCTGTTGGAATGATTGTCTGAAGGAGGGAGAAGTACTATCAGACCGTGCGTGCCATCGCACGTAGCCTACGAGGTAGGAGCGGGGCGACAACAAACCGTTCGAAGCCCTCGGACAATGTACCCATACCCGCAAGGGTAGCATCGGAACCGCGAGGCGACGATGCATCTACTAGCACAATGTGGAGAGGGCCTAGGCTTGGTAACAAGGTCAGAATACACAAATGCTCGCAGGCGTCGTCACCCTAAGAGAACCTAAGATGCTGCGCGGTTCTTCTCGCAGTGGGTACGGAGCGTAGTGGTTTTCTCCGTCATGGTCATATCACACTGCCGGCGTAGAGAGCAGACCTAACCTATCGTGTTATTCCAACGGAACAGGATAAATCCGTATCGCTCCCCACAGGGAAAGCACATCGCAAGATGGGCCGATGGCGGTGCGGACATGAGAGGAAGGAGGAAGCGAATGCCGCTCTGTAATGGAACGGATACCGGTTGCGTCAGTCCCATCGATAACATCACCGGGCGCGAAAGCGGGCTGACTTCCTTCAGGTGCTTCACACGAGAAAACTGGGCAAATCGGCATATGAGACAAGGCAGATGACAACAGTGCAAGCTGTTGGTGCAGTCTCACGCGAAGCGGCAGAATGGTACGCCACCAACTGGCAAGCCATCAACCGCAACGTTCGCCGACTCCAAGTGCGTATCGTGCAGGCGACGAAGGCAAGCAGATGGGGCAAGGTGCGAGCCTTGCAACGCCTGCTGACCCACTCGTACAGTGGCAAGGTTCTCGCCGTTCGACGAGTGACGGAAAACAATGGCAAGAAAACCCCTGGCGTGGACAAAGAAATTTGGGACACACCAGAAAAGAAGATCAAGGCCGTACATACACTCAAGCGAAGTGGCTATCAACCTCAGCCTCTCCGACGCGTTTACATTCCGAAACCGGATGGCAAAACGATGCGACCGCTCGGAATTCCCACTACGAAAGATCGAGCCCAACAAGCCTTGCATTTGCTTGCACTCGATCCCGTGGTGGAAACCACTGCCGACAACAACTCCTACGGGTTTCGCCAGCAGCGGTCCTGCGCCGATGCGATTGAACAGTGTTTCAATACACTGTCCAAACCAAATCCGCAGTGGATTCTAGAGGGTGATATCAAGTCCTGTTTCGACCGAATTTCGCATGATTGGCTTCTGGCTCACGTCCCCATGGATCGAGCCATACTCCAAAAGTGGCTGAAATCCGGGTATATGGAAAAACACGTCCTTCACGAAACCACGGATGGGACGCCACAAGGCGGAATTATCTCACCCGCGCTTTCCAATTGCGCGTTGGATGGACTGGAGCGGCTCTTGAAGGAAAAGTTTCCGACAAAAAAGCCTCTCTCCTCCTTTGGAGGTAAGTTTGCCTGTGTCAATTTCATCCGTTATGCGGATGACTTCATCATCACCGGTAGAACCAAAGAACTACTGGAAGGAGAAATCAAGCCCCTCGTCGAGCAGTTTCTGCACGAACGAGGGTTGGAGCTTTCTCCTGCGAAGACGGTCATCACCCACGTGGAGAAAAGCTTTGATTTCCTCGGACAAAACGTGCGCAAGTATCCCAACGGAAAATTGCTCATCAAGCCTTCCAAGAAGAACGTTACAACCTTCCTGGGCGGCATCCGGAAGACAATCAGAGCTGCGCGGGGCATGTCGGCCGCCGAACTGATCCGTAAACTCAACCCCAAAATCAGGGGTTGGGCCAACTATCATCGGCACGTGGTGAGTACACGCACGTTTGCCCGCGTGGATTACCACATCTTCTCTAGTCTGTGGCAATGGGCACGACGAAGACACCCGAACAAGAACACTCGCTGGTGCAAACAGAAGTACTTTGCGTCGCGTTGTGGTCGTGACTGGTCCTTCTTCGGTGAAACGTGTGACGACCAAGGCCAGCCCATTCAGGTTTGGCTGCGGCCCGCCCGTCGCACACCCATCCAGCGACACGTTAAAGTCACAGCTGACGCGAACCCCTACGACCCTACCTTTGAGGCCTACTTCGAAAAACGCGAAGAAACTCATATGCAGGACACGTTTCGGGGTACTCGCACGCTTCGCTTTCTCTGGCACGAACAACGCGGGCTCTGCACTGTGTGCAATTCAAAAATCACTCGGATCACGGGCTGGCGCCTTCACCACTGCGTTCCCCGTGTGATGGGTGGTTCGCAAAGCGCCGAGAACCGCGTTCTACTTCATCCAGAGTGCCATGACAGGGTTCACCGTCAGCGCATTCCTGTCTCGAAACCGCGTCTCCCCGAAAGAGGCGTTCGAAGGGCTTGAGCTGTGTGAGGGGAAACTCTCATGCACAGTTCTTAGAGGGCTGGACGGGAGCAATCCTGTCCGGCTACTCGATTTCTGGTTGCCCCCCGTACAGACCCGGACGGGCGCTGATTAGCGCATCCGGTTCTTATCGCGGATGAGTGGCGGCAAAGCGAATCGCGGGGTAAGGATGGAGCACTCGCGGTTGAGGAAACCATCGGTCTGCCAAGGCGAGAGTACGCGTCCAGGAGATCGGGTGTTTCTGGCTGCGGCGGCGAAGGGTATGCCACCACTGCCCAATTAACCGATCCCGGAATACGCCGAGACTGTCGAGGTTTCCCGGTACCGCGTAGTAGTTGAAGTGGCCCTGCACAATCGACTTGAGCCATTGGCCGGTCTGACGCACGGGATCGTGCATGCGCTCGCGGATCTGCTGCTTAATGTCCCGCAGCTTGGCCCGCATGCGTTTGCGGATCGTCTTGCGCCTCACCGTGAACCGCCCTAGCCTATTCTTCCCGCTGATGTGCGTGAAGCCTAGAAAGTCGAACGTTTCGGGCTTACCTTCGCCTCTACGCCTCCGGCTCTCTTCTGCAACCCTGCCGAATTCGATCCGGCGCGTCTTATCTGGATGTACTTCCAGTCCGAACATTCCCAGTCGTTCCTGTAAGTTCTCCAAGAAACGATCCGCGTCCGCTTGGTGTTGGAATCCCAAGATGATATCGTCCGCGTAGCGGATGACCACCCCCTCGCCGTGTGCCCACTTCTCGCGCCACACGTTCACCCAGAGGTCGAAAGCGTAGTGCAGGTAGATATTCGCAAGTAACGGTGAAACCACCGAGCCTTGCGGACTGCCTGTCTTCGTGTCCGACCATTTGCCTTCCTCCATCACTCCCGCTTTGAGCCATTTCTGGATCAACCGCAGGATGCGGGGGTCAGCGACGCGATGCTCCACGAACTTGATCAACCAACCCTTGTCGAGGTTGTCGAAAAATCCTCGAATGTCGGCATCAAGCACATAGTTCACCTTCTTCTTCAGGAGCGCGTATGACAACGCATCCAGCGCTTGATGCTGGCTGCGTCCCGGACGAAACCCATACGAGAAGCCGAGAAAATCTTCCTCATAGATCTGGTTGAGGATGGTGACCACGGCATGTTGGACTAGTTTGTCCTCGATAGCCGGCACCGCAAGTGGACGTTGCCGTCCATCGGCTTTCTCTATGTACACTCTTCTCGAGGGCGTCGCTCGATAGGCTCCGCGATGAACCCGGCCATGAAGATCGGTCAACCGATCCTCTAGTCCGTCTTCATACTCCTGCCACGTGACCCCGTCCACTCCGGGTGCGGCCTTTCTCTTGAGCGAGTAAAAGCTTTCCCGTAGCAGTTCGACCGTCAGGTGGTGGAGCAAGGCGGTGAACTTCATCTCCTTATTGTTCCCTGCTGCTTTCCGCCCGCCCGCCAACCCCTGTGACACGCGCTCCCCGCTCTGTGTCGGGGACGTGTTGGATTGACTGGCGTTCTCCTTGATCAGCGGCCTTCCCTCCCCGCTCTCCGCCGACGAATTCGTGTCTTTGTTCGAGTGGTTCATAGGTACTATTCCGCTGTGTGACTCCTCGGTGACGTGCATGCGAGCCGTGCGGCCTAAGCCTTCGCCCGCCGACCTCCGGCCTGGTTGAGCCGCAGGTGTCTCCGAGGTCTCCCGGTTCTCGTGCTTGAAGCTTCTAGGCGTGCCTGGGGTCTTCGACTACGCCGGACTGAGCGGGAACTCGCGCTATCGCTCCCATTCATATTGCCTTCCGCGCATTACAAAGACGTCGGCGTCCGGGTTGCATCTTTTCGGAGCTGAATACCCACCCCGCCTATCCTCTCTCCAGAAACTCCCCTTCACGCCACTCCGGTTTCAACGACTTGGAAGCCTAGGGTTGCAGCTTTCTTCTTGAGCAAGTGAAGTTGTTGTTCACGATGTTTTTGCTCGTAATACTGAGTGCCCTTGTCGACGTACTCTTGACCGTATTTCAGCATGCGGAATACCAGCCGGGCGAGCCGGTGAGCCATCGCGGTGATCGCCTTCGGCGCTCCCAGCTTGGTTCGCAAGCGACGGTATTGCGCGCCCAGGTAACTCTGGCTTTTGATCAATGTGGTGGCGGCCATTCGCAATGCCGTCGCCGCACGGTTGATTACGTGGCGCGTGCCTCTCGCTAGGACTTTGTCTCCGCTGATGCGATTGTCTGGACACAATCCCAGCCACGAGGCGAAGTGCGCCTCGGTTTTCCAGCGGGTCATATCCAGTCCCACTTCGCTGATAATCGTCTGCGCCACTATCGCGTTGACGCCATCGATTCTGCTAAGGTCCACTCCGGTGATTCGATGCAATTCGCTGGTGAGGTTGAAACCAGGCGCATTCCTTTGGATCCGCTTCGTCTTCTTGGCGTTGGGTATCTTTGGTTGCTCCGTCGATGCCCGCTCAGGTACGGCAAACTGCTTCAATGTCGCTTCCAGTTCCCGGTCGCATTCGGCGATTTTGTGCTGATAGGTGTCATACATCTCCATTTCCTGCTTCAGCACAAACAGTAGTTCGGAGCGCCAGTTGCCTTCCAGGCTCTTGGCGATCTGTTCTCGCCCCGCCCGAATCCGAGGATGGCTCAGTTCCGCCAGTTTCCTCGGATCGCGCTCGCCCGCCAGAATCGCGCGCACGATGGCTTGTCCGGTCAGTCCACTCAGATCGCTGATCACGTTCGCTAATTGCACATTCATCTGAGTCAACACCTTCTGTATGCGCTGGATGCAGGTCGACGCACCGCGCACATGTTCTCCCCGTTGCCGCCAATACGTCCGCACCACCCGGATTTCCGCCGTTGGCTGGAACGAGTTGTTGAGCAGGCCATGGGTGTGAAGCTTTAACAGCCATTGGCTCTCTTGCACGTCGCTCTTGCGCCCAGGTAGATTCTTAGTGTGTCGTGCGTTTACCAAGTAGACCTCGAAGCCACGTTGTTCCAAGATCTCGTACAGTGGAATCCAATAGACACCCGTTGACTGCATCGCTACTGTTTTGACTTCGCAGGCCTCTAACCAATCCGCCATTCGATGCAAGTCCGCTGTGAAGCACTCGAACCTACGGACTGGCTCTGCATCTTGTTCCGGGCGTACTGCCACGTAATGCGCGCCGTTGCCCACATCAATCCCTGCGGCGCGCGGATGTACCACCTCCAGACCGGGGTTCGCCGATTGTAATCGCCGTCCCAACTCCTTCCTCTGCTTTCGGTTCATCTTGCCTGCTCCCATCTTCGTTCTCCTTCCTGGAAAATGGACCAGGCTCGGCCCGGCTGCGATTGGTTTAAGAATCTCTCCAACGGGGTCGGCACGTCGTTCAGGACAACGGGCCGCCACCATGCCAGTGATCGCAATGACCGGAGCCATGCTGTCTATCGGGCACTCAGCACCAATGGGGAATCGGCTTTAGCTTGCCGAACCTCGTCCAACAGCAGGCTCTCAAATCCGCCGCCTCCCGCCAAGTTTCTGCCCCCGGTGACCGCACCCAGGGCGCGGTCGAATGCTGTCTACGCTTCGCTGTGTCCCTCGCGGTAGCAGCGCAAGACTCGGGGCCGAGTAGATCGCTAGTCCTTTCTCGTAAGAATTTTGCATTCTCTGCTTCATGCCGGTTTATCCCGGCGCACTAACATCCCCATCTCACCCAGAATCCCCCTTCAAAATCGTGAAAGGGCTAACAGACGGCGCAAGCTTGTGATAAGGCTGCTTACGACAATCAGGGACAAAGTGTGATTCGAATCGTAGTCGTCGCGGCGTGTTCGCCTAGAAGACCAGTTTGATAGTGAACTGTGCCGAGCGCGGGCCCCCGACCGCGTAGAGTGCGCTTTGCCCGGTTTGGCCATGTCCGCCGCCTGCTTCAAGGTTCGTTGTCGATCCAGGACAGACCTTGCCGAAGGCTGGATTCGGAGTTGTTCCGTTGTAGGACCAGATGGGATCTGGATTGCATTGCGATCCAGGGAGTCCAAACATCGGGTGGTTGAAGAGATTGAAATATTCCGCGCGCACATCAAGCTTGACGCGCTCGGTCAGGTTAAAACGGCGGCGCAGCGCGATATCGGTCTGGTTGATCGAGTATGGACTGCGCAGCGCGTTCCTGGGAAGGTTTCCATTCTGATCCGGTGGTAAGGCCGTGAAGGCAGCCGGATTCAAGGCTCTCCCACTGGGTTGGGTCGCATCAGCAATCCAGAACGGTTGACCCGGAACGACTTCAGCCTGGGTTCCGAAAGGGCCAAACGTTCGCGAGAAACTCCGGACTGTCACGTTGATTGGCGGCGCAGACATCACACGCTCCAGACCGTCGACGGCCCAGCCTTTGAGGATTACGTCCCCAACTTTCCCCCAAGATAGAGCAGGAAGTTCATAGGAGACAGCGCCGGCAACCGACTGACGTATGTCATAGTCCGAGGGAGTCTGGGGCGGGAGTACGACGTCGCTCACACTCGTCGCGTGAAGATCTGCCGAATTGGTGGAGCCCATGTCCGTTGATCGAGCCAGGTTGTACGACACAAGCGCCTGCAGGCCATGCGACATGCGTCGCTAGAATTGTAATTGGAAAGCATTGTAGGTGGAGTTCCCCGCGTTCCACGTCGTGGCGACCGCCCCGTTGCCCAGACTCACCACCGCAGGAGGATAGAGTCGGTCCTCGCGAAGGAGCCGCCTGCCAGCTGAGCCCACGTAGGTCGCCGTCAGCGTCTGCTTCGTTCCAAGCTGTCGCTCAACGGCGGCGTTCCATTGCTCGGTGAATGGAACCCGCAGATGCGGATCGACTGCGCTCACCTGATTCCAACCCAGATCGAGATTGGTCGAAAACGGAGAAGGCTGGAGCAAGGGGTTGGTCAGGTCGAAAGGTGTCCCCGGAGAAACCGGGGGAAATTCAGTGCGATAGTATGGAAACCCGATGGCGGTGAGGCCGACGTCCCCGTAGCCTAAATCATAGAAGAGGCCAAAACCTCCCCGCAGCACCGTCTTGGGATTGATCTGGTAAGCGGCTCCGATGCGCGGAGCGAAATTTCGCAGCCTCGTATGCCAGAGCGTCCCCGGAACTAAAGCGAGAGGTTTCGAGTCGAAAATTCCATCCAAGACATACAGGGGCTGTCCCGGCGTCGCCGAGGTGGGAGGAGGGGTGATTTCCCATCGTAAGCCGTACGTTAGAGTTAGATTGTTTCTTGCGCGCCAGGTGTCTTGGGCAAAGAGCGAATAGTTGTTTACGTTCACGGAGAACGGAGCGCTGGTGCTCAGGAGAACGGAACTCATTGTTCCTGCAACCAACTCCGCGTATTCCGGAAAAATACCGTAGCCGGTAGATTCAAGAGCCGTCGGAGTGAGCCGACGATAGTCGACGCCGAACTTGAATTGGTGCGCCCCAACGGCCCAGGAGAAAGCATCGACAAAATTGAGTCGGCGTTGGACGTTGGACAACGGAGTGCCGGCTCGCACCTCCTGGAGTCCGAAGGAAAACAAGGCCTGGCCCTTGCCAAAGGTATAAAAGGATGACGGTGGGAACAGAACTAAAGTGGGCGGCGCCACTGCGCCTTGAAAGTTGGTCAGAGAGTCAATGAAGTCGCCTGTGTTTCGACTCCAGTTCGCGCGGAAATCGTTTACCTTGTTGTGAGCCAGCACAAGTGTGGCTCCCGCTGTGAGTGTCTGCGTGTTCGAGTGGTTATACCCTAATTCCTCCCAGTACCGGGTCGCACCATACGATGGTGCGTAGTTGTAACGCGCAAACAGCGTGACCTTCTTGTTCAGGTTGTGGTCCACACGGATGCTGGTGGCATTCAGAGACGAAGGATCGGAATAGGCTACCGTGAGGTTCGCCATACACGGATTGGTGACGTTGTCGCACGTGCGGTCCACCAGTGGTGCGTTGGGATTCGGAAGCGGCAGCGCATTCAGAATCGCCCGGTATGCTGGCGAAACCGCCGCGCGGGCCGACGCCGTAAACAAACCGCCCATCGCGGTTTGCGGCAGCCGCAACCGCAGCCCTTCGTATGAGAAGAAGAAGAACGTTTTGTCCTTGAGAATCGGCCCGCCCAGCGTCCCCCCAAAATCATTCTGGCGCAGTGGGGGCTTGGGAAGCGGCGGCACATCGAAATAGTTGCGGGCATCGAAGATGTCGTTCCGCAGATAGTCGAACGCGGTGCCGTGAAACTGGTTGGTCCCGGACTTCGTGACGATCGAGATCTGAGCCCCCGGCGTGCGTCCGTATTCAGCCGCATAAGACGAAGTCTGGATGCGGAACTCCTGCATGGCATCGACCGAGACCAGTCCGTTGGTGCCGCCCTGCGCGGTAAACGCGGGTAGACCCCCACCCATCGACTGTCCGAGGCCGATAACGACCACGCCAAAATTCGCGCTGACCCCATCGACCATGAAATAGTTTGTGTCGGTGAACTGTCCATTCACGCTGAACTGGCCCTCTCCCAGATTCTGCGACGTGAATACGATGCCCGGTGTCAGGGCGATTAAAGACTGGAAACTGCGACCGTTCAGCGGCATGTTGCTGACAACCTGCTGGTCGACCACGGTGCTGACCGAGGCCGAGTCAGTCTGGAGCAGAGGTGCCGTCACGGTGGAGATTTCTGACACCGAGCCGAGCGCAAGCTTGAAATTCTCGTTGACCGCATCCTGCACGTAGAGCTGCAGGCTGGGCTGGACAATGGTGCGGAAGCCTTCCTTCTGAAAGGTCAGCCGGTAGGTGGCGGGGCGCAGGTCCGTGATGACGTAGATCCCGTCTTGGTTGGTGGTGGTGATGGTCGAGATATTCGTTTCAAGGTTGGTGATGGTTCACTCGGCACCGGCGATGACAGCGTCGGTGGGATCGGTGACCCGGCCGGAAATCCGGGCGCTGTCTGTTTGCGCGGAGGCAAACATGGAGGCGAACAGCAGCGTCGCGACGAGCACCGGGCCTTTCACGAAAATCCCTCTCCGTGGTCGCACCCCAGATAGTCCTCTCCGCATTAGCGCCCTCGAAAGCATACGCCGGCGCGAGGCCAGGGCCACTGGAATAACTCATAGTCTGCGCTGTGAGGAGGGCGGGGCTCGGCAATTTGTTGCAAAATCGCCGTTACGCTCATCAACCTCTCGCTCCTTGGGAGCGCTCCCTGCGCGCCTTAGGGACTGAAACTGGCCAGCGGGACCACACGAGCCCAGCAATCTTTTTCCACAGTTTTCCACAGCAAGAATCGCAATGGCGATAATATACTTGACAAATCAAGATTGATGGCCTAATATTTGCTACATGGACGGCAAGCAACAACAACCAAAGACTTTGCAGGAAGCGGTGGTCTTTTACTCGAATCCTGACAACGCTCTGGCCTACATGACCTTGCTTCGATGGCCGGATGGCGTCGTGGTCTGCCCTACCTGTGGGCGGAATGACGTTGTATTCCTGCATAACCAGCGCAAGTGGCAATGCAAGAGCGTTCATCCCAAGCGCCAATTCTCGGCCAAGGTCGGAACCATCTTCGAGGACTCGCCTATCGCTCTGGAGAAGTGGATTGTTGCGGTGTGGATGCTGTCTAACTGCCGTAACGGTATCAGTTCCTACGAAGTGGCTCGCGCTATCGGAGTCACCCAGAAGTCGGCATGGTTCATGCTGCATCGCATCAGACTTGGATTGCAGGACAAGCGAAGCGGCGGCAAGCTCGGTGGCGGAAACAGCAACAAAGTCGAAGTGGACGAAACCTTCATCGGCGGCAAAGCGAGGAACATGCACAAGGCCCGTCGCACTCGCATGGCCGACATTGGAAAGTACAACGCCAAGACTGCCGTATTCGGAATGCTTGAGCGCGGTGGCAAGGTAAAGGCTCAGGTCATCGGTGAGCGCCGTGGAAAGCAAATGAAGCGGATCGTGGAAGATAACGTAATGCCCGGTACTTGGGTGATGACCGATGAATTCCCCGGCTACGTTGGACTCAATGAAAAGTTCTTCCATCAGGTAATTAACCATCTGGAAGGCTATGTATCTGGCAACGTACACACTCAGGGCATAGAGAACTTCTGGTCGCTGTTGAAGCGCGGCCTTGGTGGTACTTACGTTGCTGTTGAGCCTTTTCATTTGTTCCGGTACGTAGACGAACAAGCATTCCGATTCAACAACCGAAAGGACGCTGACGGTAATCTCCTGAATGACGCGGATCGTTTCAATATCGCCATGTCGCAAGTCATCGGGAAGCGCCTTACTTTTGCCGAAGTAACTGGCAAGGTGGGAGAAACGAATCCCTTCTAATCCTTTTCGACGGAAGCGCGGCCCGAAGCGGAAGATTTCTTAGCCTTCCGCTTTTGTTTTGCGCGCTTCTCCGCGTCCAGCTTCGCCTTGATTTCACTGTGCGGAGCGGTCATCAATTTCCGCATCGTCCGGTCGAAGTTCTCAAACTCCTGACTTCCTTTGTCTCTCATTTGCCTCCCCCTTAGCGCCATATCTGCGCTCTTTCCATTCGCGTAATCTCTTTTCTGATTGGCCGTCTGCGGCTTCGGCCTCAGCCCACTTCTTAAGGGCGGCGCGTGTAGTTGTCACATCAAATCCCCAGTTTCCGCCTAGATACTTGCCGAAATCATCCCATGCGATTCTTGCGTCTTCGCATAATGGCTTTTTGCAGAACATGAGTACGCCGTACTGATACACAGACCACGCGAGCGCATCAACACACTGAAGAGCAGGGATTTCTGCAGGGCGACGAAATGTCCAGTGCTCGAATTCCCCCGGATGACCTTCCGCCTTAGCTTCATCCTCCGCTTGGTCCATCAGGTCTTCGATCTCGCGGCGCCGCTCATTCTTTCGCTTCTCTCCCATCCAAGAAAACACATATTCAAGGGGAGGGACCTGTTTGGTATTTCGCCAACGTTCAGTGTGCGCCAAGAGTGAACGAATCGCCCAACTGTAGTGATGCTTATCGGCAAATGGGAGGATCGGCAGAACCATCTCGTCGTAGTCTTTTTTCAAGACTGAGAACGACATGGGTTGCACGCAATACTTCTTGCAAATATTCCTGACGCGACGGAACACCCGGACATGTTTCGCGTCATCCCAGTTAGCAAAATCAGATTTCGGATTTCTGGCCGCAAACTCCGAGGTGTGCCAGCACGAAAACCCTTCTTTTTCTTTCAGCCGATTCCACTCAGCTTCTAAAGCGACAATGCGACTGGCCGGAACAATGAGAACTGTCGCGTTCGCTATTTGTTGCTTCGGATCAGTTCCGCTGTCGTCGATGAATGCGGTGAACGCCAAGCTAACGTCCTTCCAGCGGCTTCCCCAGGCGCTTACTAGGAAATGGTGAGTGCGCCCGTTAATTCTCAAGACGCACCCCCGCTTTTGGCATCTTTACACCTGCCGTTTGATTCGGCAAGTATATTATTGCCATCGCAATTCCTGTGACGAACGACCTTTACTGAGAAATCTGGAAAGCGCAATCTTGCTACATGCGCGAGGGCTCTCCCAACAAGGTTTCCACCAGCTACCCTTTGGACGGCTATAAGTCCTTATTCCGCAATATTTTACCTGTAAGTCCTTGCGGCTCAAGATTTTGCAGAATAACCGCGGTATCTCGGTTCTATAACCTCAACGAAATCAGGATTTTAGCGCTGAGCGCCCCAAAAAATGTGGGAGGGTATATGAAGGGCTTCCCCGAGTTTATGAAGCAGCCGGCCAACCGCATCGCCAGCAACAGCCAAGCGACTTCCGGCGTCGAAGGCTTTGTCTTTGATGGAGCGGACGGCAGCCAGATGGCTTTCTGGACGTGCTCCGAGACGGCATCTTCGGCGCCGCACGTTCACCGGTTCGACGAATACATGATCGTGGTCGAGGGCTGCTACACCCTGATCACTTATACGGAGAGCGGCGGCGAAGAAAGGACACCGATCCGCGCGGGACAAGAGTGCTTCCTTCCCCTCGGCGTGCGTCACGGCGGCGAAGTCGTCGCCGGGACCAGAACGATCCACGCCTTTGGCGGCCACCGCGCGAACCGAGCCCCCGCAAGCCGGATCAACGAAAGCACAAACCATTAGAATGGATGCTGCATCCATGACATCCGCACTCCCATCCCGCGCGCCTCGCTGGTACACCATCCCTGTGCGCGTCGGCCTGGTCACGTTTATCGGAACGCTCCTCACCTTCGCCGTGAGTCTGCTGTTCGCCATCCTTGGCACCGTGATTCTGGCCGCGCTGCGCGGCGTCCATCCTGACATGCGGATCGCCTACCGGCACATCGCTCTGCCCATGGCCTTGGTCGCAGGCAGCATCATTCTGGCTCTGGCGCTGGTAATGGAGATCCGCCACTACCGCCAGGCCAAAACTCTTTCCGCGATCGAGAAGCTGAGCCAGAGCGCGGCGCCCCGCATTGCCATTCCGATGCCGCACTCCACCGACCGCAAGTATGGGGAGCGCGCCATTACCCAGTACGAGCGCGCGGTCGTGCTGACCGGCGGCGAACCGGTTCGCGTCCCGCTCGATCAGTCGCGGGACGAAATCCTGAAGCTGATGAAGACCTGCGACGGAGTGCTGTTGCCCGGCAGCAATGCCGATGTCGATCCCGCCAGATTCCATGCGGAGAAGTCTCCGCATACCGCTGCCGCCGATCCACGCCGCGATGCGGTCGATGATCTGCTACTGGACGAGGCCTACAAGCAACGGAAACCCGTGCTGGGCATTTGTTACGGATTGCAGAGCCTGAACGTCTACCGCGCGGGATCGCTGGTGCAGCACATCCCGGAGTTTCTGCCGGAAGCGGCGCGCGCGAAGGTCGATCACGAGGCGGGAAGCAAAGTCCCGGTCGCACACTCCGTGGAAATCGATCCCGAGTCGAGGCTGGCGCAGATCGTCGCCGGCGAGAGTATGACCGGCAAGAATGGGAGCGAGCCCATCGTCGTGCCCGTGAACTCCTCGCACCATCAATCCGCGGAAGCCGTCGGCAAAGGCCTCCGCGTTGTGGCCCGCTGTCCCGACGACGGCATTATCGAAGCGCTCGAGGGTATCGCGCCCGATCATTTTGTGCTGGCCGTGCAATGGCACCCGGAGCGCTCGGTGGTTGACGATGCTGCTTCCCGTGCCATTTTCCACGCTTTCATCCACGCCGCAACAGAGCGCCGCTAGACGATGAGACTGGGAACGTTTGCGCTAGCGTTTCTTCTTCGGAGCTTTCGGCGTCGCCCTCGCGGCTTTTTCCAGCAACACAACGACGTGCGCGATAGCGGCGTTGTCCAGGTTGAGTCCCTCAGGCGTCTTTGCCTTGAGCCCGACACAGTCCGAGTGCAGGCCCAGCAACTCGGCGACGCGGGTGCGGATGACGGCAGAGTGTGGCCCTATCTTGGGGGCAGCCAGAATCAGGCTCGCGTCGATGTTGGCAACGGAGTATCCGGCCTCGCGCACGCGCTTCAGGGCTTCGCGCAGGAAGATGACGGAATCCGCGCCCTTCGATTTGGGATCGGACGGCGGAAAGAGCGCGCCGATATCGGGCGCGGCAATGGCTCCGAGCAGGGCATCGGTGATGGCATGGAGCAAGACGTCTCCATCGGAGTGCCCGCCGAGTCCTTTGTCATGCGGCAGTGTAATGCCACCGATCTTCAAAGGAATACCCGGCCGGAATTCATGCGAGTCGAAGCCGTAGCCGATGCGGTTGGCAGGTTTCGAGTTTCGAGTCTCAGGTTTCAAGTTGTCTAGTGTACGAGGAGTCGCGGGAATCTGCGCCTACTTCTTCAAGTAGAACTCGGCCAGTTCCATGTCTCCGGGGTTGGTGATCTTGATGTTTCGCGGGGATCCCATGACGACAGCGACCTCGTGGCCCGAGCGCTCCGCCAGCGAGGCCTCGTCGGTGCCCATGAACCCATCGGCGGAGGCCTCGTCGAACGCCTTCTTGATGACGCTGTATTGGAATCCCTGGGGCGTCTGCGCCAGTACGACGCCTGCGCGCGGGATCGTAGACTTGACGATGGCGCCCTCCGACGTGCGTTCGACCTGCTTCACGGTATCGACGGCGGGTAGGCCAGCAATGGCTGCGCCGTACTTCTTCGCGGCTTTGACTACGTCGCGGATGATTTCGGGAGTGACCAGCGGGCGCACTGCGTCGTGCACGAGCACGACATCATCAGGCGCTGCGGAGATGGCATTCAATGCGTGCTCAACTGACTGTTGCCGGTGTTCGCCGCCAACGACCACTTCAATTTTCTTCTTCCCGGCTTTGACTTCCTTGGCGAGGCGTTCGCGGAAGCCTTCGATCTCGTTCTCGCGCAGGGCGATCCAGATTTCGCTGACCTCCTCCACCGCTGCAAACGCGCGGAGCGTGTGAACCAGGATCGGCGTGCCCGCCAGCTCGGTGAATTGCTTCGAGGGATGAGGCTTCTTGGTCTTGGCGTCCATGGCGCTGGGCATGGGAGCCATGCGAGTGCCGAGACCCGCAGCCGGAATAATGACGATCACCTTCATAGCGGGCTGTAAGTATACGAGCGCGAGAGGCGCGAGTTCAAATCCAGGGCCTTCCGAGGAGGGCCTTCTGAGGATTCCCGCGCGGTCCGTCTCGACTTACAATGTCGAAAGTTTTGGGGAGACGTCCATGCAGTTCGCGAGAGAGATCGGTCACTGGTTCACGATTAATGCTCAAACGATCTACTACCTGATGGCCACCGCAGGGGCATTCGTAGCCGTGCTCACCTACTATCGGAACTCTGTGATCGAGCGAGCCCGCTGGCTCTCGAGTCTCTATTCGAAGTTTTACGAGGCACCCGATCTGAAGAGGATTCGCAAGTGTCTGGATGAGAACGCGCCCAACGCTCCACAGGTTCAGGACCTGGTGCGGGACGAAGATTCGGATTTTACCGATTACCTGAATTTCTTTGAGTTCATGGCCTACCTTGAGAACCGCGGCCAGCTGGGCCAGCGGGACGTGGCGGCACTGTTCGATTATTACCTGCGAGTTCTGTCCAAGCACAAAGACGTGCGACAATATGTACTGGAAGACAGGAATGGATACGGATATCTGAAGAAACTTCTGCCGCGTTTCCCTCCTGTCGAGTAACGGATCGTTGCTTTAACGGACCATCGATTCAATGGATCAAAGATGACGCACCATCTTTTTGTATACGGCACGCTCTCTCCGCAGCACGCGCCGCCGGAGATCGCGGCAACCGTGCGCCGGCTGCGGCCGGTGGGGCAGGCAACGGTGCGGGGGCGCTTGTACGATCTGGGTGAATATCCCGGGGCGGTGTTGAGTGAGAAGTCGCGTTCGGTAATTCGGGGAGAAGTTTTCGAACTGCCGGGCGACCGAAGCACGTTGACTTCTCTGGACGACTACGAGGGATTCGAGCCAAACAAGCGGGGCTCCAGCCTGTTTCTCCGCCGGACTACGCCGGTCACAATGGATGACGGCAAGCGCTTGCGCTGCTGGGTGTACGTCTATAACGGAACCATGAAGGATGCCCGGCCAGTCAGGAGCGGGCGCTATTCGCGCCGGACAAGTTCCCGGCGTGCCGCGAGCGCGCAATCGTCTGCCGCGAAGTAAACCAACTTATCAATTCCCTACGATGTGCCCTGCTTGGTCTCCAACGGACTGGGTGCTGGAACCGCTGTGGGTCCAGGTCCAGGCACTGCAACCGGTGGCGCTGGAACGGGGACCGATTGGCGCGAGTAGGCGGCGCGTTCGTCCCACTTACCGAAGATCATCTTGCCGGCGGTCGTCTGTAAGACCGAGGTGACCGACACGTCAATGGTCTTGCCGATCATCTTGCGGGCATTATCGACAACCACCATCGTCCCATCGTCCAAGTACGCGACGCCCTGGTTGTATTCTTTTCCTTCCTTCAGGATGAACACGCGCATGGTTTCGCCGGGGAGTACGATCGGCTTCAGAGAGTTGGCGAGTTCATTGATGTTCAGGACTTCCACGCCCTGCAACTGCGCCACTTTGTTCAGATTAAAGTCGTTGGTGATGATCTTGCCTTCGTAGAGCTTGGCCAACTCGATCAGCTTGAGGTCGACTTCGCGGACGGCGGGGAAATCGTCTTCCACGATCTGAATGGTGAGGGTGGCGACTTTTTGCAGGCGCTGCAGGATGTCGAGGCCGCGGCGTCCGCGGTTGCGCTTGAGTGAGTCGGCGGAATCGGCGACGAGTTGCAGTTCACGCAGGACGAACTGCGGGGTGACGATGATGCCGTCGAGGAAGCCGGTCTCCGCAATGTCGGCGATCCGGCCGTCGATGATAACGCTGGTATCGAGAATCTTGTAGCTTTTCTTGCCTTGCTTCTCGCCGCCGAAGATGCCGCCGAGGGCGGCAAGGTTCAAGAGGTCGCCCTTATTGGCGCCGACGATGAGGCCGACGTACGCCATCAAGAGCATGACCAGGATCTGCAGGAAGCTCTGCGTGTGACCTTCAGGAATGCTGTTGCGGATGACCAGGGCGAAGAGGTAAGCGCCACAGATGCCGAGGAAACTTCCAATGGCAGCTCCAATGAGCCGCTTGAGGCTCACCGCGCGGAGCTTCCATTCGAAGACGACGATTGCCAGTCCGATCACAGCGCCCACGCCCGCGTCGTAATTGCGGGTCAATCCGAAGGGCTCGATGACGAAGCAAGTAACCGCTACAACGATGACAAAAAGGAGACGTACAAGAATAAGATCCACGGTAAACCTCCCCGCGGATGCAACCACCTATTCGCGCAAGCGAGCAGGCAATGCACCCGTGCCAGTCCGCGCCGCCCCGGGCGGGAATCGGCCTTTCCTATGCGGGGCGCGCAAAGAATTAGGGGAATGAATGTACGCCCCGTTTCCGGCCTTGCAGGGGCTGGGCCGGAGGACCAGTAAGCCAACGCCAAGAGTATATACCTCCCGGTTAACCTCGGCGGCAGAAACTGGTCCGAGGGGAAAGTGCCGCTGGTTTCCGGAACCAGCGGCCGGCCTACAGGCGATTGCGACTCGGCCTACAGCAAACAACCCGGGGTCGCGGTTGGTGACCCATGGCATCTGAGTAGGGTAATTCGCGAGCTGTGCAGGCAGATCGCCGGCCCTTGTAGTCCATCAGGAAGACCTTGGAGGATGTTATGAGAGCTTTCAGACTTTTGAATCTAGCGCTGCTCTCGACCTTAGTCGCGACCTCAGCGGCACTGTACGCCCAGGACGAAAAGCAGCAGGAAGATAAACCCCGGCAGGAAGAGCCGAAGCGCCAGGAGGAACCGAAACAGCCGGAACCCAAACAGCAGGACGAAGCCAAGCCGGCGGCGCGGCAGGATGAGATGAAGACTCCGCATCAGGACGAAGCCAAGCCTTCGAAGCAGGAGCAGAAACAAGAAGAAAAGCAGTCTCGGGACGAAACGAAGCAGGGACGCCAAGAACCGCAGGAAGGTCACGCGCGGCCTGAGGGCAAGGGCGGCCACATTCCCGACGATCGCTTCCACGCGCAGTTTGGCCGAAGCCATACCTTCAGAGCGCAGCGTCCAGTGGTCGTGGAGGGTCAACCGCGCTTTGAATATGGTGGTTATACATTTGTTCTGGTCGATGCGTGGCCGGGGGACTGGGCCTACACGGATGATTGCTACATCGATTACATCGATGGCGAGTATTTCCTGTTTGATCTGCGTCATCCCGGAATGCGGATTGCTTTGTTTGTGGTGATGTAACAGCGGATAGAGTTGATCGACTCGGTGGCCCCTCTGAGGCGGTTTGGCTTGGAGCGGGCCACCGCCATTTTCCAGCATCCAAGATTAAGAATCGGGCGCGCCCTGCGCTAACCCTGCCCTGCTAAACTTTCCGCATGAAAGCTTTAGTTCTTACCAGCCTGTCTGGTCCTGGCGCGCTCGCTGTCCAGAATGTTCCTGAACCTACGCTGAAAGCCGGCCAAACGCTGGTTCAGGTGCGTGCCGGAGGAATGAATTTTGCTGACTTGATGACCACACATGGAGGCTATCCGGGCACTCCGGCGCCGCCGCTGGTCGTGGGGCGTGAATTTGCCGGGGTTGAGAAAAGCAGCGGGCGGCGCGTGATGGGCTACGCGCAGTGGGCTGCGTTCGCAGAAGAGACGGCCGCGTACTCGAACATGCTGTGGACGGTTCCTGAGCAGTGGACCGACGAACAGGCTGCGGCGTTCCCGGTGAACTACTTCACGGCGTATCTCGGATACTGGCAAGCGGGCATGACTCAACCTGCCGCTGCTGGAAAGACGCATCGGGTACTGATTCACGCTGTCGCCGGAGGAGTGGGGACAGCAGCCGTACAGATCGGGAAGTTGCTAGGCGTCGACATGTATGGGACGTCGTCGTCCGACGAAAAGCTCGCGCGCGTGAAGGCTCTTGGCCTGCACCATGGCATCAACTACAAGCAGCATGATTATGAAGAGGTCGTGAAGAACCTGACGCACGGCGAAGGCGTCGATGCCGTTTTCGAAATGCTGGGCGGAGAGCACACGGCCAAGAGCCTGCGCTGCCTTCGCGACTTCGGACGCGTCATCCAGTACGGCACAGCGACGGGAAAGCAGCCAAAGCTGGATGTGCGCGCGCTGTATGCGAAGTCGGCGAGCGTCCAGGGACTGTGGCTGACTTATCTGTCGCAGAAGGCCGAGATCATGGAGCCCGCGTGGAAGCGGATTTCCGAGTGGATCGCGCAGGGCAAGCTGACTCCGCAGATCGGGCACGTGTTCCCGCTGGAGCGGGCGGTCGAAGCGTATAAGCTGCTGCAGGACGGGAAGAATTACGGGAAAGTTGTGCTGAAGATCGCGTAACGCAAATCTCCTATTCTTTCGTTTCTCGGGGGCTCGCCTCGTTCTCGTGGAGTTCGATCGCGGGCACGCTCTCACACAGCGAGACCGAGGCGATTATTATTCCCGCTCGAAAACCCACGTTTCACTCACTAGAAAATTCGACAACGAGCAGAGCGTGATGGCGATTCCGTTTGCGAGCAGGTAATTCATATGACCTTGACCGACCATGACCTTCATCAAGGCTAGATTGCCCAGGATGGAGACGGCTCCGTTGGTCAGGTTGAATCGCACGAGGCGCGGCAGGGAGCGGCGCCAGCGTGCTTCAACAGAATCGCCGGTTTTGGTGCGGTCCACCCACGTGAACTGTTCATGCCAGACGAAGTTGTGGACCACGGCGGCTTCCACGGCGATGGCGGTCGCGGCGAGATAGTTGAAGTGCATCACGCTCTTGACGAGGAACAGAGCGGCGAACTGCACTCCGATTCCAATTCCGCCGACCAAGTTGAACTTGCACCAACGCAGGAGTCTGGATGGGGGAGCATTGTCTTCGCACGAATCTGCGGGCGTGAGCTTCACCGTCATTGCGGGATCCTTTCTTCGCGATATAGGCGGACGGTGTTCTGCAGCGTGAAGACGACAACCATCAGTCCCATGCCGGCGAGGCCGATGGCGCCACCCACGTCGAAGAGGCGATAGATTCCGCCGAACAGGTGCACCACCGGTTTCCAGAACAAGGCCAGGTTTCCAATCGCGAGCAGGATGCGTAGCTCCGTGGGTCCGAAGCGCCAGAACGAGATGCGGAATTCACCGAGCGCATGCGTCGCCAGGTACGACTGGATCGAGAGCATCAGGAAGGCGATCAGCAGGCCGATGGCGATCACGGGATGCATGGTTCCCGAGAGGGCGAGGCCGCCCATGAGGGCGAGGGCGCCGAAGCTGTCGACCATGTGGTCGACGTAGAAGCCGTAGCGCGGACGCAGGCGCTGTCGAACCCGCGCGAGTGTGCCATCGAGCGAGTCGCCGAACCAATTCAGCGCGAGGCAGGCGATCACGCCAAGAAGCGCGTAGCGGTTGAACGCCGCCAACGCGTAGAACACTCCCGCAGCGATCTGGGCGGCGAGGCCCAAGAGGGTCAGGTGGTCGGGACCGATACGGTCGGGAGTGCGGGCGGCCAGCCAGAGCAAGGCGCGCTTTTCGGCGGCGGCGACCCAACTTTCCTGCACGCGCAGCATGTCGGGGAAGGGACGGGTGCGGCGCATCTCTAAAAGGACGCGCGGGTTTACCTGCTCGCAGAATTCAGTCATGGTCCGGGAATTGGGAGTTGCCATCGTTGCCTCCGGATTGCGCTTGGTGGCGCTCACGGATCCAACTTCGCGCAGATTGCGGCGGCGGACAATGCACCGGGCGTCACTCCGTTATTAAACGAAGATCAGGAGCCAAGCGACAGAAAGCACGGGGGATACGTGACAAGATTAATTTTCGAAATGGGGCGAGAACGCGCTACTTTGCTTCTCGGATCGACGCGGCTAGCCGATCAACAGACCAGGCAATCTGGTCTGGCGTGATGACGGCCGGGGGCGCAAGAAGAAGGTGGTCGCCTGAGATGCCGTCGACGCTGCCCTGCATGGGGTAGACGAGCAGGCCGCGTTTCAGGGCAGCGGCGCCCACGCTTCCAGCAAAATTCTGCGTGGGGGGAAACGGGCGCTTACTGGCTTTGTCGGCAACGAATTCCACCGCCCAGAGTAGTCCGATGCCACGGACGTCGCCGACAGCTCCCTCCGTTCGCAAAGTTTCGAGAGCTTGCTTGAACTGGGCAGCTGTTGTACCGGGACGGTTGGAGTCGGCGGCTTCGACTAATTTCTTGGTTTGCAGATGCATCAGTACAGCGCGTCCGGCAGCCAGTGAAATGGGATGCGCGTTGTAGGTGAAACCGTGCAGGAACGCGCCGGAGCCGGCGGCAATCGCGTCGACGACTCGCTGGCTCGCAATGACGGCGCCGAGCGGGGCGTATCCGCTGGAGAGTCCTTTGGCAGTAACCAGAATATCCGGAGCGATGTCGTTATGTTCTACGGCGAAGTTGCGGCCGGTGCGGCCCATGCCGGTCATGACTTCATCCGCAATCAGAAGCACGCCGTGACGGCGGCAGATTTCGGCGATGGACTGCAGATATCCGGGCGGAGGAACAACCGCGCCGAGCGTGGCTCCGCTGACCGGTTCGAAAATGAACGCAGCGGCCTGGCCGCCGCTCGCCTCGATGGCGTGTTCGAGTTCGGCGGCATATTGCTGGCCGCAATTACGGCATCCGTCGGTGCAATCAAAGTCACAGCGGTAGCAATAGGGCATACCGACGTGGGCGAACTCGCGCACCATCGGCAGATATATCTCGCGGCGGCGCTTGTTGCCTGAGACCGAGAGAGCGCCAAGCGTCGATCCGTGATAGCTCTGCTGGCGGCTGAGGATCTGGTAACGTGCGGCCTGTCCGATTTCGACTTGATACTGGCGCGCGAGTTTGAGCGCGGTCTCAATCGATTCGGAACCGCCGCAGGTGAAGTAGACGGCGCCGCCTCGGAAATTCTCTCCGGCGAAGGCGAGCAATTCTTCGGCGTACTCTTCGGCGACCGGAGTGGTGAACTGGCTGGTGTGAACAAATTCGAGTTTCGCAGCCTGCTCGGCCATGGCGGCGGAAATTTCGGGAACGCCGTGTCCAATGAAATTGACGGCAGCGGAGCCGGCGAGGTCGAGATAACGCTTGCCATCGGCGTCCCACAGATAGACGCCTTCGCCGCGGACTGCAGCGGGGAAACCTTTGCGGAAAGACCGGCGCAGGACGGCGGAGCGGGTTGGGATGGTCGCGGAGTCGGCCACAATTGAATTATCGCATTTGAAAACGATCTCCGCAGGAGGTATCGAATGTCCCACCTTTCGCTTCGTCCGAACATCTAAGGGTGTAGGAACGTGCTCTCACAGGTCTCCAGTACAGTATTTTTGACCCAGGGCCGTTCTGTAAGGAGCAGCGATGAACCCATATCGTTTCATGGCAAACACAGTAATCGGCATGGCTGTTTGGCTATGCGGAACGGCCTACGTTTCGGCGCAGCAGGCTTCCACGAAAGGCGTTCCGACGCACATGGTGGTGACGGCCGAACCGCATCACGGTTCGGCGGTGCCGGCCGTCAACCGGGAAGATGTGATGGTGTATGAAGGAAAAGATCGCGACACGGTGACAGAATGGATTCCGGCCCAAGGCGATCGTGCTGGACTCGAACTCTTTCTTCTGCTCGATGATGGATCGAACAGCAGTCTGGGAACACAACTCAACGATCTCCGCAAATTTATTAATGCGCAACCGGCCTCGACGAAGATTGGCATTGCGTACATGCAGAATGGTATGGCCAAGATCGTGCAGGAACTGACGAGCGATCATGCAGCGGCGGCCAGCGCTCTGCGCCTGCCCATGGGAGTGCGCGGGGCCAATGGCAGTCCATATTTTTCTCTAAGCGACTTGATCAAACATTGGCCGGAAAGCAGCGGGCGCCGCGAAGTGCTCATGGCCTCGGATGGAATCGACCTCTATTACGGCACCGGCGATCTGGACGATCCCTACGTAAACGAGGCAGTCGACAATGCGCAGCGCGCCGGCATTCTGGTTTCTGTGATCTATACGCCAGGGGTCGGGCACCTGGGGCATGACTACTGGCAGACCTACTGGGGACAACTTTATCTCGCGCAGGTGGCGGACCGGACCGGAGGAGAGTCATATTACATCGGCTTCAACGGCCCTCCGGTCGCGTTTGCACCCTACCTGGACGACCTGACGGAAAGGTTCAGTCATCAATATTTTCTGACATTTCTTGCCAAGGCCCCGAAGAAGTCCGGGTTTCAACCGGTGAAACTGAGGACCGAAGTGCCGAATGTAGATTTGGTATCGGCCGAGAGGGTATGGGTGCAAGCGGAACCAAAGTGACGGCGGGGAGTTGAACGGGAGTGTCCGCCGCGCAACTGCCTGAGCGAATGAGATTCCGATAAGATTGGAATTCTGATCGGGTCTCGATGACGAAACTTCTGCGCTTCTTCCGGCCGTCGCACCAGCACACGGCATTTTCAGCGACGTTGCTGCTGATGACGACGGTGATGCTGTCGCGCGTCGTGGGCTACCTGCGCGAGGCGTACATTGCTTTTGCCTTCGGCGCCGGATCGCAGACCGACGCCTATGTTGCGGCATTCACGCTTCCCGATTTCCTCAACTACATCGTGGCCGGGGGCGCCGCCTCCATCACGTTCATCTCCATTTACACGCGTTTTCTGGCTGAGAAGCGCGATGCCGATGCCCAGAAGACGTTTTCTATCATCATCACGGTGATGACCGCTGTCATGCTGGTGGGTACGATCCTCACGGAGATTTTCGCGCCCCAATTTGTGCGCTGGTTTGTGAAGGACTTCAAGCCTGATCAGATCGAGCTCTGCGTGCACCTCACTCGAATCCTGCTGCCGGCGCAGATTTTCTTTTATGTCGGCGGCGTGGTTTCGGCAGTGTTGCTTTCGCACCGGCTTTTTCTGCTTCCGGCATTCGGCCCCCTTATTTACAACGTATTCATCATTTTGGGTGGCGTGGTAGGCGGCAAGCATTTTGGGATTGCGTCGCTGGCCTACGGAGCTGTGGTGGGCAGTGTGGCCGGACCGTTTCTGGCAAGCGTGATTGGCGCCGCGCGCATCGGCACGGGATACAGGCCATCGTTCGATGTGACGAATCCGGCATTTCGCGAGTGGGTGAAGCTGTCGGTGCCACTGATGCTGGGCGTGTCGCTGGTGACGGCCGATGACTGGATCCTGCGGCACTATGCGTCGAGCGTGGTGGGCGGCATCTCGCGGCTGAACTATGCGAAGCGATTGCTGGCAGTGCCAATTGCAGTGCTGGGGCAGGCGACGGGGCAGGCCTCGCTGCCATTTTTTGCGCGCCTTTTCAACGAGAAGAAGCTGAAGGAATTCGCGGCGACGGTGAACGATTCGGTCTACCGGGTTTCGGCAGCGTCGTTGCTGGCGACGGCATGGATGACGGCAGCCTCCCTGCCATTGATCGATCTGGTGTATCGACGCGGGAAGTTTCTGTTCGACGACACGCAGCCGACGGCGGTTTATTTTTTCTGGTTTTCTCTCTCGCTGGTGCTCTGGTCGGCGCAGGGGCTATACGCGCGCGCGTTTTATGCTGCGGGAGATACGCTCACACCCATGGTAGCGGTTAGCGTGATCACGGCGGCGTCGTTGCCGATCTATTCATCCTTGTTTCATGCATTCGGCGTCATCGGACTGGCGTGGGCATCCGATGTTGGAATCGGGATCAACCTGGTGGCGCTGGCCTGGCTGCTGCATTTCAAAGGACTCGTGCGCCTCGGCGAATTGCGCTGGCGCGAGTTAGGAAAAGCCGCGGTGACCGCGGTGGTTGCGGGCGCGATCAGCTTTGAAGTAGCGAAAATTGTGCCGCTGGCGACGTCCGGCCGCGGAAGCCGCACGGCGGATTTGACCAAACTGGTGTTGGTTTCGGTTACGTGGGCGGCGGCGGTGGCAGCTGGATTATGGCTGCTGCGGTCGGAGTTGCCGGGAGATTTGCGGCGGCGCAAAGGCGCGGTGTATCCGGTTGTGGCTCAGGGACAAACGAAGGAAATCTCGGACGCGGGAACGCAGCCCTAACACGCGGTCCTGGGCCTCTGGTCTTGGCTCTTAGGTTCCGGACTGGGCTATACTCTTTCTCCGGAGTATCCGAAATGACCACCGCGGTAAAACCTGTCTCCATTCAGACTTTCGTGGAAGGATTGCGGCAACTGCCCGAGTCGGCGTTCGGCCCGACCGAGCCGGTGCGGCGCTTTCTGCAAGACACGCCGGTCAGCGCTGAGTCCCTCGCGCCCTATCTGAACTGGGACCGGCAGCACTACACGCGGAATCTCATCGACCGGACAGCGCTCTACGAATTGATGGCCATTTGCTGGGAGGTCGGGCAGGCCAGTTCGGTGCACAATCATCGAGATCAGAATTGCTGGATGGCGGTGCCCATCGGCCGCCTGCAGGTGGAGAATTATCATCTTGTTCAACAGGATCTGAACGGAGGAACCTGCTGCCTCGAACCCACCGACATTGTCGAGATGAATCTGGCGCAGCCTTGCGCAGTGAATCCGGCTGATCCGGTGCATCGCGTGGTGAATCCCCGGGACTTCAACCAGCGCGCGGTCAGCCTGCACGTATACTCGCGTCCCTTCGACACTTGCGTGGTGTACTCGCCCGAACAAGGGACGTGCGGCGAGATTAAGCTCCACTTCAACACAGAATACGGCAAACCGAAGTAACCGCTCCTCCCATTCGATAACTACCGCATGCGGCTGCTCCTCGCTAACATTTTAGGGGGGCGGTCATGAATCGTTTGCTCGGATGGATGGTGTCCGCTTTTGTTCTTATATTAATCAGCTCTTACATGTGGCCGCACCGCGAGCGTGTCGCAAATGCGGTCGCTGTGCCGGAAGCACCGGTCGTAACGCAGGGCACTCCCACGGACCAGACCTACGACGAAGTGAAGGAGGCTCAGAAGGCGGTGACTCTTTCCGGTCCGCTGGCGAACTACATGGCGCGCCAGAAGTCGTCTGACATCGAGACGCTCGATCCGGTTAAGGCGGCGCAGCCGGCTCGGCCGGTTCCAATCGCCGCACCAGCGATGCATCGAACGGGGGCTCCGCCTCACGTGGTCGATTCGCCGGTGGGCACGAGCCGCGACCTGCTGCATCAGATGTTTGGGGTTGCGAAGGTGGTGCAGCTGGCGTTTGAGGTGCCGGCCAACGCATCGAACCCGCGGCTTAAGGGGACCTACCAGTCTTTCGTGAAGCACGGCGGAGCGCTATCCAGTGAAACGGACGCGGACGTAGAGTTTCTGGTGTTGAATGCGAAGCAATACGACGATTTTCTCAGCGGACGACCGGGCGAAGCCGTGTTTTCCGCGGAAGACGCGCACTCGCAGGAAGTGAACACAAGCCTGCCGCCAACCCTCGACGAGCCCGCAAAATACTATCTGATCTTCCGCAACAACTCGCGCACACCTGGAAAGAAAATGGTTCAAGCGGACTTCCACATCGACTTTTAGCGGCTTGGCGGCGGCTACTTTTCTGCTGCTACACTAATCGGGTTGCCCCCGCGTAAGAAATCACCGGACCAGGCCTCGTCTGCGGCGGAATCGCCTCGCAAAATGGCTACCAGCAAGCCGTCTCAGGCTGGCCGCGCGTACGGGCGCATCTATCTGATCGACACCATGTCGTTCATCTTCCGTGCCTATCACGCCATGGCGCGCCAGCGGCCCATGTCGACCAAGACTGGGCTTCCCACGGCAGCGACGTACGTCTTCGTGAATATGCTGCGCAAACTCCGCGAGGATTTTTCTCCGGAGTATCTGGCCGCCGTGTTCGACGTCGCCGGGCCAACCTTCCGAGATGAGCAGGCGGAGGCTGTGACCACCATCCGCAAGTTCGATATCAAAACGCAAACTTTCACCGAGGTGGAATACAAGGGCTACAAGGCCAACCGCGCGGCCATGCCCGAAGATCTGGTGCAGCAGGTTCCCTACATCCGGCGGGCGCTCGAGGCTTACAGAATTCCGATTCTGGAGGTGGTTCGTTTCGAGGCGGACGATGTGATTGGAACTCTGGCACGCCAGGCGGCCGAGGCGTCGCACCCGGTGTACGTCGTGTCCAGCGACAAGGACATGATGCAACTGGTGAACGACAAAGTGCAGATTCTGAATCCTCCCAAGGACAACCTGATCTGCGATGCGGCGAAGGTGGAGGAGATTCTCGGCGTGCCTCCCGAGCGCGTCATCGACGTGATGGCCCTGCGCGGCGACGCCATCGACAACATTCCGGGAGCGCCGGGCATCGGGGACAAGGGGTCGGTCCAGATCATCAGGCGCTTCGGCACGGTCGAGCAGGCACTGGAGCGGGCCGCCGAGGTGGAGAAAAAGACTTACCGCGAATCGTTGCAGAACAATCGCGAGGCAATTCTGTTCAGCAAGAGCATGGCGACTATCGACACGAATGTTCCCATCGAGCTGGATGTGGAATCCATGCGCGCGGGTGAGCCGAACTCGGACGACCTGCGAGCGCTGTTCACCGAGCTCGAATTTACCTCGCTGCTGAAAGAGCTGCTGCCGGTGGTCGAAGTGAGCGAGACGCACTACACGGAGGCAAAGTCGGCGGAAGATGTGGAGCGAGCCGTTCACTCTGTCGCTGCCGAGGGCGCGCTGGCGGTGGCGGTTGAGCAGAAGGAGCCGGCACTTGAGCCGGAAGAAGAAGAGAAAGAGATAGAGCCGCAGGACGCGCAAATGGCTTTCATGGGGAGTATGGCGGCGCCGATCAAAGTTGCGCCCGAGCCCGCGGCGCGGCGCGCTGCGATCTCAGTAGCGCCGGGATCGGCCTTGATCGTCAGACTTGATTCCGGGAGCGCCGGCGAGCAACTGCGCTCCGTCCTTACTGACGAAGCAATCCCCAAGGCGCTGCACGATTACAAGGCGGCGATTCACGCGCTCGATCCGGTGGGAATTTCGCTTGCGGGCGTTCGCCATGATTCGATGCTGTATTCGTATTTGCTCGATCCGACCTGGTCGTCGCACCGGCTCGCTGACGTCGCTCTGCGGCGGTTCAATCTGAAGCTGGGCGGTGATCTGGCCGAAGCAGCGGACATCGCTGGACGGATCGCGGCAACCTTGCGCGGTGAGGTCGAGCAGGCGGGTCTGGCCAAGCTTTACGAAGAGATGGATCTTCCGCTTGTGCCGGTGCTGGCACGCATGGAGCACGCCGGAGTAAAGATCGACACGGCTGCGCTGGCGCAGATGTCGAGCGAACTGGAGCGCGAGATCGCGGCCAAGGCCAAAGAAATCTACGAAGTTGCGGGGATGGAATTCAACGTCGGTTCACCGAAGCAGTTGGGCGACGTCCTGTTCAACCGCATGAACCTGCCCAAGCCAGTGAAATACGGCAAGGGGCGGACCATTTCGACCGCCGTCGATGTGCTGGAAGAACTGGCGGAAAGCCATCCCATTGCGCGCATGGTGCTCGACTACCGGCAACTCACCAAGCTCAAGTCGACGTATGTGGACGCGCTGCCCGCGCTGATCAATCCCGCGAGCGGCCGGCTGCATACGACTTTCGGACAGACCGGAACTGCGACCGGGCGGCTGTCATCCGCGAATCCGAATTTGCAGAATATTCCGATCCGCACCGAACTTGGTCGCGGAATTCGGGCCGCTTTTATTGCGGAGCCCGGCCATGTACTGCTGACCGCGGACTACTCGCAAATCGAACTGCGCCTGCTGGCGCACTTCTCGCACGATCCATTGCTGGTGGAGGCGTACCGGCGCGGCGATGACATTCACACGCTGACGGCGTCGCAGGTGTTCGGCGTGCCTCCACTGATGGTCACGCCCGATCACCGTCGCCAGGCCAAGGTGGTGAACTTTGGGATCGTCTACGGGCTCTCCGCGTTTGGGCTCTCGCAGCAACTTGGCATTGAGACCAGCGAAGCCAAACAGTTCATTGCTGCCTATTTTGAAAAATACAGCGGCGTACGGACGTTCATCGACAAGACTCTGGAAGAAGCCCGGCGCGACATGAAGGTGAAAACGCTGTTCGGGCGCGCGCGGCCGATTCCCGACATCAACAGCAAGAACGCCAACCAGCGCGGATTCGCCGAGCGTACGGCAGTGAACACGCCGCTGCAGGGCACGGCGGCGGATCTCATCAAGATTGCGATGATCCGTATTGACGCCGCGCTGCGCGAGCGCGGCATGAAGTCACGGATGACCCTGCAGGTTCACGATGAACTGGTGTTCGAAGTTCCCGAGAAGGAAGTGGAAGCCATGCAACCGCTGGTGCGGGAGCACATGGAGAAAGTCCACGCGCTGGCGGTGCCGCTGCAGGTCGACATGGGCGTCGGGGCGAACTGGAGAGATCTCGACTAGTGTTGGATTGATTGTCGTTCTGAGGCCCGCGATTTTTGCGGACCGGAGGATCGTGCCGCCACTGGCGAGCGCATTGCAGAGATCCTTCACGAGACGAAGAGCGTCTCGCTCAGGACGACAAGGCGCCGATGGGTTGGTCGTAGTGTAGAATTGTTGAGTGAACCCCTCCGCTGGAGGATGATGGTTGCTTTCCGACCGTCGCACCGGTGGAATTCTTCCTCGTCGGGACGTGGCTCAGCCTGGTAGAGCACTCGCTTGGGGTGCGAGGGGTCGGCAGTTCAAATCTGCCCGTCCCGACCATTTCTCAACAAGTTACAAGGATGTTCCTCTAATTCAGGGGCTCTTTGACCCCTCGCCTTGGAGGAAGCCTTGCTACCCAAAGTCCAGCAGTTCATCAAGGAACGGCAGCACCTTCGCAACGTCTCCCCAGCCACAGTCTCTTGGCATACGCACAATCTGAAGTGGCTCTCGTCAGAATCTCCAACCGAAGACCAGTTGAAGCAGGTACCAGTGCCAGCAGCCCAGGCAAAGCAAGAACGAAGGGGAAGCGGAGCAACGCCGCAGTTCTAAATGACTGTCCAACACCGCTACGGTTAACGTCGCGCCTGGTCGTCTCGTCTCCTTTGTCGTCCGACTAGAACTTCACCATGATCGCGTACCTCATGCTGGGTTCATCTTTCCGCAGATCGGGGCACCAACCCGTGGCGCCTGCAACGCAGGTGAATCCGGGTGTGGCCGAGAGGAATGGACCTGGTGCGAACGTGGTGTTTCCCACCACCGACCCGGCACCTGGGTTCGGAACCGTGCTGGGGAAGCCGTTGACGCCGGGCGTGACTCCGCCCCGGCCAGTCCAGTAAGGCACGTTCGCGTGGCGGTATCCGTACTCCGTTCGGAAGGTGATGTACTGTTTGGGCATCCAGTCGAAGGTGATTGAGCCGTCCCAGGCTTTGTACGGATCACCGGGATTCTGCGTGAAGTAGGGCGAGCCGCTGATGGCATCGGCACCATTGATTGGCGGAAGCAGAGTCAGGTAGCGGCCAGGGTTATCCATCGCGCCGCCGCCAAGGGTGAGTCCGTATGTGTCCTTCTTGAACCAAAAGCGGTTGTAAAGCATCCAGCCGGCGAACGTCTGCTTGCTGCTCGTCGCCGTGTTGTGGTGGCAATTCACGTTGTTATTGATGGTTCGACCTTGTGCGCTGACGAACGATCCACTTGCGCCGTACTCGCAGCCCAGGTCGCCGGTGAGGGAGAATGCCATCTTGTCTAACGCCCTCTCGGGATGGTCGTAATACTTGATTTCAACGCTGTCGTCGGTGTGGATGCGCGAGCGCCCGAACTGGCCGTTTCCGTTTCCCAGCGTGTCTTCACCCATGCCGTAGTTATTGAAGACGAGAGAGAGCCAGGACTTGGGGCGATACAGGATCTGGCCGCCCAGACCGGGCTTGCTTCCAATCCTGCCGTAGGACTGCCAGCCGTTGATGATCCAAGGCTCAATCTTTAATTTGTCAGTCGGAAACCACTGGATCCGCAATCCATTGAAGAACCATGGAGTATTGGAGGACACATAGGATGGTTGGTAGGTCCAGTTATCGAAGTTGTAGTAACTGAAAAGACCGATGTAAGAAACGAAAATTCCGGCATCAACATTGAGTCCGTGGTTTACGTCGAAGTGATAACCGGCGTTGGCCTCGGAAACGTATTTGTAGGCGCCACGAAGGTCCCATTGGCCACGTCCAGCGCTGGAGTCATTCCGCGGCGTTGTGACGCCGAACATTCCGTTCATGGTCAGGATGCGGGCCTGAACATTCTGCCAGTGGAAGTTACCGCCGAAGCTGATCTGCTCCACCTGAATTTCGTTCGAGCGGAAAATTTCGGTGGAGCCGCCCATGGTGTCGTCCCTCGGATGGTTGAAATCTGACACGTAATTGACGTCCATCCGGATTTCTGGAGTGAAGAAGGCTGAGTCCCAGACTGCGTCCTTATTGCGCGGGTTACCGTTCAGCCACGTCCAGTCGGCATATGCAAACGGAGCCGCCGGCGCCGGTTGTTGGGGCTTGGTGGTCTCTGCAACCTGCTGCGCCACCGGAGCAGCCGGGTTCGCAATTGTGATTGCGGGTGTGGGTTGCGCAACGATCGTAGCTGGGGCCGTAGCGTGTGCAGACGCTGGCGCCAATTCCGCATTGCTCTTCAACAAAGCTTTGAGCTCTTCTATTTCCGCCTGCATGGCGGCGAGCTGCTTTGCGACCGCGGGAGATATCTCTGGGTCGGGCGGGACTGCCGGCGCGGTAGCGGAGGAGTTATTCGAGGCGCCTCCATCCCGGACCGCAGCATCGGCCGACGGCTCATGCAGCCCGGCCACGGTCACCGGAGCGCCAGCTTGAGACTGCATCTGGGCATCACCGCGCGGTGCGTTTGTAAGGAAAAGGATTGTTCCCAAGCCAATCGCTGGAGCAGTTTTCGTCAACATCCGGTAGAAATGAGTGCTCATATCACGCCCCGATCTCTTGCTGATTCAAGTGTGTCTGCAGCTCGCGGAGCCGAAGAGTGAAGGTCCGTCGAGCAAGCTCGCTGTTCCCATCGCATGTGCGGTCTGGGTACAGGTCATTACATCCAGAAGGTCATAAAGATCGCGTAAAGCAATCGTATGAAGTGCATAAGGCTCTGCCCTCCAACGCTGCACCTTGTGAAGAATGCTCGCGAAGTTGGCGACGAGCCCTCGGCTGCGCATCTACAGCTCTCGTTGGTCGGAGAACAATACAGTGCAGGACATGAAGAATCCGTGCAGACAAGGATCCATAGTCGGGTTGGGAGAGGTACGTTTCTAATACAGTTTTGTTTGTGTGACAGCAGACGCTAGGTCTCTGACCGCATAATCTGTTTCTTCTGTAACCGAACTTCAAGCGTGCCTTTTTGCGGGTGAAGCGCCAGTCGATGGTGACCCGATTACGATTCATTCTCCGACCCCAGGCCCTGGCTTCCCGCCTCAGATCGCCCAGCGATGGGATTCTTCGCCGTCCCAGGCACTGTCGGGAGAACAGGCTGATTTCGATTTCCGCCTGGTTCAGCCAGCTTCCGTGCTTCGGTGTGTAGTGTACCCTGAACCGGTCCCACAGCCAGCCTCCCGCCTTCTCGCCGTACCGCTCCACCACTGCCTTGCGGGTGTGCGAACTCAGATTGTCCATAACCAGATGAATGGCGTCGGCGGCCGGATAATGTTCCGCGATCTCCAACAGATAATCGGCAAACTCGGGCGAGGAACGGTCCGGAGTCACGCGAAGATAATGCCGTCCCGCCTTGGGCTCCACTCCGCAAAATGCGTTGGCCGTGCCGCGGCGTTCGTACTCGCAGTCGCGCCGCAGAACTTGTCCCGGATGCAGCGGCCGGGAGGGGCGGAGATCGGCATGCAGGACCACCGGCTTCTCATCGATACAAACCACCGGTTCCGCCTCTGAGAGCGGCTTCTCATACAAGGCCAGCACGTCTTCCATGCGTCCGAGATAGTCCCGGTCCAGTTCCGCCACACACCACATTTTTTTCCCGCCACGGCTTCAGGTCATGACTCTGGAGCAAGATGCGGATCGTTTCCCGGCCCACCCGCCGTGCCAACTTCCGCTTCACCGCTTCCTGGGCGAGGAGCCGCACACTCCACCGCGCCCTGCCTTCCGGCGGCGGGCCGCACACCAGGGCGATGATGCGCTGACTCTGGCCCGCGTCCAGCACCCGCCGCTGGCCCGGACGCGGCTTCTCGTACCATGCCGACTCCAGCCCTTCCTCCTCGTAGCGCCGGGCAATGGCCCGCACCGTCTTGGAGGCTACACCCACATTGCGGGCTACCTGCCCGGCCGTCTGCCCCTGGCCGAGTTCCCGCAGGATCACAGCCCGCCGCAGCACCCGCGCCGATTCCCACCCCTTGTTCAACATGGCGGCGATCTGTTTACGATCCTTCTTGGTCAGCTGGACATGCACCCGATGATAGGCTCGCATGCCTGCACTATGCCGCTCTTTTGCTCCTTCCACGAGTATCTATAGATATACATCTCCATACGGTCGTAGACCTAGCCGATCGAACCCGAATCTAAATGACCAAATTGAAGAAGTGGGCATTGATAGCAAGAAAACAGGCAGGGAGAGAGGCTCTAGACGATACGGCCGCGCTGGAGAGTTCCAAAATTGTCTGCCAGGGCCGACCAATTAAATCGCGTTCACCACTCTCCCACCAGTCAGCAGTGTGATTGGCGGAGTCGCGTGTTCTCACCAGTTACCTTTGACATCTGACCGCCGGGCGAAGATCCGCTTACGATACAGGTGCGGATCGAGTGCGGTGGATGGAGGGATACCTTGGGATGGTCAAGGCGTAAGTGGATCACGGTGGCGGTGGGAATATTTGTAGCCTTTCGCTGTTTCGCTTATTACGAAAAATGGACCGTGGCCAATCATGGTTTTCAATCGACCAAGCCACAAACGGCGCCCATTCCTCAGCGCTACACGGCTCCCATCCCCGATCGGGATTCCGACATCATTTTCACCAATAATGGCCGGGGCCTGCAGCTGATTCGATTCTCTCCCGAGAAGGGTTTTTGGGGAGAAGAACCGTACATCAGCAATGCCGGTGCGTTCCCGGCGATCCTGCTAAACGGGTGCGTGGTCATCATTGAACAGACAGGGCGCGAGTCCAACGTCGTATCTTTCGATGTGACGGCGGATCGACCGTGGCCCGCGACCGCGGTCATTCCGACCGGCCGGATCATCGAGTCCGTCGCCTCCCAACCTCGAACCGGGCGGATTTTTCTAGGCAGCGACAAGCAAATCGATGTCTTCCGGGTGTCGGGCAAGGGAGTCAGCCGAGTGGGTGCGATTGCTACGGACTTCACCGTGGCATCGGTATTCACTTCGCCTGACGATCGATACCTGTACGCTTGCGGCCTCGACCGGCATTGCTTCCTGTTCGATGTGACGGACGGGATTGGTCCACCGCCCCAGACGAGCGCGAAAGCGCTCCCTCTGACAGACCAGGTGAATAAACTGGCATTCACACCCGACGGAAAACTGGCGGTCAGCATCGATCGCGGAGAAACGGATACCCGGATTTCTGTGTACCAGGTAGGGCCTGTGGGGGAGTTGACTCCGGTCGCCGGCTCACCGTTTGAAGCACAACATCACGCTACCACGCTCTTCGTGAGTCCGTCGGGAAACGCGATCTATTTGGGATATGAACCCGGAGTTCACTCGACTGACCTTACACGGGGCCTGGACATTTACTCTCTGGATCCAGCGGGTAGCGTATCGCTGATGAGCAGCCTGCGGGACGGGCCGAAATTCCTCCGCTTTGGTATGTCCGCGGGCCGCGCATTCGGCCAGCGGGATGGAGGAGTTGTCATGGTCTACGATGTGGACGAGCAAAGCGGTCGCCTGAAGCAAATCGCGAGTTCGCACCAACCGTTCGGCTTCATGCCCTTTGTGATGTCATCTGAGAACGAGTTCCCGGCGCGCCGCGGTCTACCTCAGTGAGGTAGCCCCTCGATTTCTCGCAGTCACGAACGCCGACCCCATTTCCGTTATCAGCTCTCGGCCGGCAGCTGTCAGTGAGACGCCGCCGTTACGTTCCCGCGCAAAAACGTTATTTTTTTCCTTCCAACTCCTCCGCCATGGCCAGCATCTTGGTCACGCTATTCCAATTGCGGGCGGTGCCCGTTGTTTTCAGTAGTTTCTCGACCTGCGACCAGGGAAGCTTCGATTTTCCGGCACCATCTGGGAAATAGATGTAGAGTTCGCGGCCTTTCAGGTGAATCTCTTCGGGATAATCCTTCAAGCCGAGAAGAGCGGCGTTGGCGGCCGAGCCAGGTTCGTCGCTCAGGAACGTCACCAGGATTTTGCCCGCCTCCAGTTTGCGGCTCTCAGCGAACGGGGTCGCGGCGATGGAGCGTCTCAATTCGTCCGTGGTGCGCACGATGACGGCTGGGCGAAAGCCAAACTTCCGCTCGATCGCATCTTGAATCTTCTTTGCCAGGGCAGGCGAGTTCTTTTCTTTGGTCCGGAAGATGACGTTGCCGCTCTGCACGTAGGTGCGCGGATCTTCGAACTTGAGCGATTCGCACAGCCCTCGCAGGTCGTCCATCTTGATTTTATTGTGGCCTCCCACGTTGACGCCACGGAGCATCGCGATCAGCACAGGCATAGCAAGGGCAGTATAGCTTCAGCGCGGCGACGAATGCCCTAGTGAGTAGGTGGAACCAAGAGAATCACTTTGACTTGACGTCGGTTCGCTCGGAGAATCAGGAAAGCTCTGGCCGAGTCGATTTCCAGGTCGCACCGCTCGCGACCGAGGGGCTTCCGGGCCCGGGGAGAAGTATTATGTCGGGACAAGTGGTTCTGTATTTTGAGGATCAGGCAGACGCGTTGCGCTTCGCTCTGGCTGCGGGTTCGGTGATGGCCGGGGAAGGCGCCAAGTTCACCAGCGATCTGGTGTCGGAAACGGCTCGGGTTACGCGTATCCGGCTGGATGCGGTGAATGCGGGGGGAGCGAAGAAGCCAAACTCCGCGCGCGTCGCGTGAAGATTGCCGGCTGAGTTATCTCTTGAGCCGCCTAACGCCGGGCTGCGCCCAGCGGACAGCCGGGGGCGCCTGTCCCCACATATCGTTCGCTTACGCGGTGCCGGCGTTCGTGAAGGCCTCTAGAGCGTCGGAGAGCGTGGGGAACATCAGGAAAATCTGCTCGACCTTGGTAATCTCAAAAACTTTCCGCACGCGTTTGTTTACGCCTGTGAGCGCCATGCGGCGTCCTGACTTCGTGCAGGACGTACAGGCGCTGACCAGGGATCCCAATCCAGAAGAATCCAGATAAGGAACATTCGTTAAATCCAAAATCATGGTGGGAGCGTCTTCGCGCCGGACCGCATTCATGAACGGAGAAACGTTCTCCATGGTCAACGGGCCGCGGAAGCTCAGCACCCCCCGGTCGAGACGCTCGATCTCCAGCGGTTCCGAAGCCATCGCGCAGCGATTCTAGGCTATATGGCAAGATTGGTTCAAGTGGCGTCCCTTCTAAGACTTCTCCAGTTACGTTTGGACACTGTCCTCGCTTTGTAATCTTTTTGTGTTATCTGTGTGCGCGCGGCTGCAATGCGTCGGCGCACGACTACGATTGCAGTAACGGCATGTGGGGGGAAATGGATGATGAAAAGAATTGGAACTTCTTACGACCGATGTTGCAGCCAGCCCTCATAGCAGTCAGTCCGGCACTTTTGAGAGACATCCCAAAGGATCGCAAGCCCGCATTCTGCTGAGTTCGGTTTTTGGACCGTACGCACAGGACGACGAATTCGGCAGCCGCTCCATCAACCCGATGGAGCTTTATCACAATCAAGTCACGCGCGCGCAGGGCAGCTTCTCGCTGCGCATGTTCCATCGCTCGTGGGGGATCATGATGATCCAGGCGAATATTTCCGCGCCTTGCGCGGTGCTCGACTTCCCCACGCGCGACGACTTCGCGCAGCAGTTGAAAAACAATCGATATGACGTGGTGGGGATCACGGGAATCATCGTGAACGTCGCCAAGGTGCGTGAGATGTGCCGCATGACGCGCGAGCTCTCGCCGGATTCCGTCATTATCGTAGGCGGGCACGTGGCCGCGATTCCGGGCATCGAGAGGATGATCGATGCCGATCACATCGTGAAAGGTGAAGGCGTTTCGTGGATGCGGCGCTATCTGGGCGAAGACGAGAGCGCGCCGATCCGCCATCCGTCGATTATTTCCGGAATGCGGACGCGCATCATGGGAATTCGTCTGCCCGAGCGCAAGGGGGCGACGGCAGCAACCATTATTCCTTCCGTCGGCTGCCCCATGGGGTGCAACTTCTGTACGACCTCGGCATTTTTCGGAGGGAAAGGAAAGTTCGTCAACTTCTTTGAAACCGGCGACGAACTGTTCGCAGTGATGAGCCGCATGGAGGAAGAGCTGAAGGTAAGCTCGTTCTTCGTGATGGACGAGAATTTCCTGCTGCATCGCGAACGCGCCATGCGCCTGCTGGAACTCATGAAGGAGAACCACAAGAGCTGGGCGCTGTCGGTGTTTGCGTCGGCGAACGCGATCCGCAAGTACACCATGCAGGAATTGGTGGAATTGGGCGTGTCGTGGCTGTGGATGGGCCTGGAATCTCAGAAGGCGGGATACAGCAAGCTGCAAGGTTCCGACACGCGGGAACTGACGCGCGAGTTGCGCGAGCACGGGATCCGCGTGCAGGGCTCGACGATTATCGGGCTCGAGCACCATACGCCCGACAACATCGTGTCTGAAATCGAGCACGCCGTTTCACACGACACCGACTTCCACCAGTTCATGCTCTACACGCCGGTGCCGGGAACTCCGCTGTACCAGCAGATGTCGGAAGAGGGCCGGCTTCTAAAAGACGTGGACTACGCCGACGTGCATGGGCAATTCAAATTTAATTTCAAGCACGCCGCGATTTCGCGGGAAGATTCCAAACGTTTCTTGGATTGGGCCTTCTGGCGCGACTTTCAACTCAATGGGCCTAGTCTCTACCGTATCTCGCGAACTCTGCTGGCGGGATTCAAGCGCTACAAGGACTATCCTGACGCCCGGGTGCGGGAACGGTTCACACGCGAGATGGGGAAACTGAGCGGCGTCTACAGCTCGGCATTGTGGGCGATGGAGCGGCAATTCAGGAAAGTCGACAGCAACGTCAGCGAACAGATCCGTGCACTGCGGCAGGAATTCAAGCAGGAGTCTGGAATCGTGTCGCGGATGCTTCCGGCATTACTGGGTCCTGTGCTGTTATGGACGACGCGACGCGAAGAAAAACGCCTGGCGCGGGGAAAGACCTACGAACCGCCGACGATTCTGGAACGCAGCAACTGGGCTGAAGCCTAGCCCTCGCATAGCCGTTGAACGGCTCTTCTTATCCCGTGCGGCGTGCGGAGAGCATGTTCAGTATCTCCCGCAGCCCTTGGCGGATATGCTGAATCTCGGGCGAGGAGGAGTGCGACGGGAACGGGATGGCGGTCTGCGTTTTGTCGGTCTTGCTTTCGGTGCGCAGTTGCTGGCGCGCGCCTGAGATCGTGAATCCCTGCTCGTAGAGCAGTTGCTTGATGCGCAATACGCTCTCGACGTCGCGCTTGCGGTACATGCGCTGCCCGGTGCTGCTTTTGACCGGCTTCAGTTGAGGAAACTCGGACTCCCAGAAACGCAGCACGTAGGCGGGCAGGTGGCACAGTGTAGCCACTTCGCCGATGCGGAAATAAAGCTTATCGGGGATGAGAGTTTCATCCGCCTTGTGCTTCGCCGTGCTCTTCTTGCGGGGCGCCATTTCTGGTCACGGCGGCAAAGCCGCGTGGTCTGCCTATTGTGACACAGGTCGGGCGGGGAACAGGCGGAATTTGTGGGGAGCTATGAGCTACGACCCATCACTGGCGTGTTCCATAATGTGAGGAACGGCAATGTGACGAACGGCGGAATCGGGATTCAGGGTGCTTATGGCTCGTTGCTTTTGGCTCCAAAGGAAAAGCCCCTCAAGAGGTGCTTCTCTTAAGAGGCCAGTGAGAAATCGGTGAAAGCGAGGAATGTCCTCGCTGACAGTTAGTGTTTCTTCTTTTTTGCCTTCTTCTTCGTTGCCATTGAAGGATCCTCCGTGAACGATTTTCCCTTGGTAAAGGTTGTTGACTGCGGGCCCTTATACTTGAAAGACCAACCCTACTCGTAGTATGGGAAGGTCTTATATCACAAGATATTGCGGCAGTATTAATAAAGTGTCAATAGAATTTTGCAGTTTTTCGCGGATTTCTTCAGTGTAGCCGTTGGTCGATCGCCCTTGGTCGTTCGCCAAAGCGCCACGGACACCGCCCTCGTAAAGCTGAGACTCGCTAACGACCGACGACAAACGGCCAACGACTGGTAGTACACTGCGCCTCATGCGGCGCGATCCCGTCGAACTGGAAATCTTCAAAAACCTGTACCACTCCATCGCCGAGGAAATGGGAGCGGCTTTGCGGCGAACGGCATTTTCCCCGAATATCAAGGAGCGTCGCGATTACTCGTGCGCCATCTTCGATGATGCGGGAGAGGTGATCGCGATGGGCGACCACATGCCGGTGCATCTGGGGTCAATGCCAATGTCGGTGCGCGCGGCGATCGATGCCGGCTCGATGGAACCGGGCGATGTGGTGATGCTGAACGACCCGTTTCGGGGCGGGACGCATTTACCAGATATCACGCTGGTGGCTCCTGTGTACGTGGAGAGTCGCCACCTGCGCGGGCGAGTTGCCCGCGCTCACACAAGTCCCGATTTCTATGTGGCGTCGCGGGCACACCATGCGGATGTGGGCGGAGCTTACCCAGGTTCCATGGGCCTTTGCCGCGAAATCTACCAGGAGGGCGTACGAATTCCCCCGGTAAAGCTCATGCGGGGCGGCATCATGAACGCGGAAGTGCTCTCCCTGCTTCTAAACAATGTGCGCACTCCCGAGGAGCGCGAAGGCGACCTGGGAGCACAGATCGCGGCGTGCCACACGGGCGCCGAGCGACTGCGGGAAGTGTGTTCGCGCTACGGCGTGGACCGGGGCAAGCGTGCGGCGAGCGATCTGCTCGATTATTCCGAAGATCTGATGCGGGCGTTCTTAGAACGCGTGCCTGCAGGAGAATACCGGGCTGAGGACTTCCTGGACGGAGATGGCATCAACGATCGCCCGGTAAAGATCGTAGTGACCATTCTCCGGAGCGTGTGGGACCGGGTCTCAGACCCGGTCGCGCGTCGAAGGCGGGCTGCGCTGCCGATGATTACAGTCGACTTCACGGGAAGCGATCCGCAGGTTGAGGGCAGCGTGAACGCGGTTGCAGCCGTCACTTACTCGGCGTGCTTCTACGTATTTCGCTGCCTGCTGGCGGAGGACGTTCCCGCCGCAGCGGGCCTGATGCGGCCGATCCGGGTCATCGCTCCCGAAGGCACGATCGTGAACGCGCGGCCTCCGGCAGCCGTGGCGGGCGGAAATGTCGAGACGTCACAGCGCATCGTCGACACACTGCTGCGGGCACTGGCGCAGGCAATTCCCGATAGAATCCCAGCCGCGGCTTCAGGGACGATGAACAACCTGACCATCGGCGGGATTGATCCACGGACGGGGGCGCCTTTCGCCTACTACGAGACGATCGCCGGCGGGATGGGCGCCCGCCCCGGCAAGGCCGGCGTTTCCGGCGTGCACGCTCACATGACAAATTCCCTGAACACTCCCGCGGAGGCATTGGAGTATGCCTATCCGCTGCGCGTGCGGCAGTATTCGTTGCGGCCACAGAGCGGCGGCAAAGGAAAGTATCGCGGCGGCGACGGCATCGTTCGCGAAATTGAAGTGCTCACCGACTGCGAGGTGACCCTACTCGCCGACCGGCGCTCGCGCGGGCCCTGGGGATTGGCCGGAGGATCGGACGGAGCACCCGGGAACACCTTCATCACCCGGCACGATCGCTCGGTCGAGACGATGCCGGCAAAATTCAGTACGCGCCTGCGCAAAGGCGAACGAATCACGATTGAGACTCCCGGCGGCGGCGGCTGGGGACCGGCTTAAAACTGCGGAGACACAATGATGGCAACGGATCTCGCGACCCACTATCTCGAGGAAGCGCGCCGCCAGATGCGCGGGCACAAGCACATGGGCGAAAGCGCGATGGCTCAACTTGGCGATGCGGATTTCTTCGTTACGCTCGATCCCGAGTCGAATTCGGTTGCCATTCTGATCAAACACCTGGCGGGTAACATGCGTTCGCGGTTTACCAACTTCCTCACTTCGGACGGTGAGAAGCCGGATCGTTTCGCGATCGCGAATTTGAAGTGACGGCCGCTACGACGCGGGCCGACGTCATGCAGTGGTGGGAAGAAGGGTGGGCTTGCGTGCTGGGCTCGATCGAAGCTCTCGGGCCAGAAGAAGTGATGCGGACCGTGACAATCCGCGGAGAACTGCACACCGTGCTACAGGCCATCAACCGGCAGATCGCGCACTATGCCGCGCACATCGGGCAAATTGTGTTTTTGGCGAAACACATGCGATCGAGCGAATGGAAGACCCTGACCATCCCGCGGGGGAAGTCTGAAGAATTCAAGCGAGGGGCCCCGAAACCGTTCAGACCATGATGCGGTTGAATGATCATGGCTTCGCTTCCTTCCGGTTGTTCGACTCCGAATTCTCAGCCCGGGGCCACGCAGGAGCCACCAATTCCGTTCGCCACATCGGTCCCCCCATATACGAGAGGGTTTCCGATTTCACAAATGTTGGCGACTCTCCGCCCAGTATCCAAATATGCGAATCTGGCGGCTGCTTCCCCAGCCATGGCGCCACGAACCCCGCAATCCCCCCGATCTCAACCTTGATTGCGTAATGCAAGGCCTCGCGGCCGGCACCGGCGAGGGTAAAAGGCTCTTTCGGTTGACTGCTGATTGCGAGCTTCACCAGTCGAGGCTTCGGCGTGGCTACCAGCATCGATACTTCGATCGGCGCGGCGTCGGGCGCCAGATTCTTCAGGAGCGTAAGCACCAGACCGTTGGCAAGATCCGAAGGCAGCTTCATGCGCTCATTGAATGTTTTCACTTTACCGTCGTCATCGGTGGACTGCACCGTGACCTGCCCGGTAGAGGCCACAATCGTAACTTCGGTCGCGCGCTGGAACGCCGGTCCTTTCTGCATCAGGTGATAGGTGATGAGGCGAAAGCTGGTGCGTTGGGAGAAGATGGCAGTTTCCTCTTGCCGCGATCCGTCCTTGAAATGGTAGGTCAGGCGGCTCGTGATCCGGTTGCCATGAGGGGCTTGAGTGAGATCGCCTTCCGCGATCGGCTTTCCGTCGAGTGTGCTGAGTACAAGAAAGCCATGGAGCAATCCCTCTTTGTAGCGCACCGCTACTGGCGACGCCGCTGCCCACGCTTCGCAAAGAAAGCAGACGCAGATCAGGAGAATCGCGATCGACCGGGCACGCACAGATTCAACCTCCACAAAAAAGGACGAGACTTTGATGCCGTTGCCGAGCTTACGGTTTGCGCCAATGCCGGCCTATGATGGAGATGAGCCGCCAGCCGATCGCTGGGTCGGTGCTAGAATCATGTGTTTTGCGCTTGATTCAGTTTTCGAGTTCATAGGTGGCAATTATGGCGACAACAATGCAGGCGGTGGTGAAGCCGGCGGCGGCAGCGGGCGCGGAGATTCGCGAGGTGAAGATTCCGGCTTTCGGGCGTACCGACGTGCTGGTGAAGGTGAAAGTTGCGTCGATTTGCGGCACCGACTTGCACATCTACAACTGGGACCGCTGGGCGCAGAACCGCATTCACCCGCCGCTGATTCCCGGCCATGAGTTCTGCGGCGAAGTGGCGGCGTTTGGAGATGAGGTCACCAGCGTCAAGGAAGGCGACTTCGTTTCCGCCGAGATGCACGTGGCCTGCGGCAAGTGCCTGCAGTGCCGTACCGGGGAAGCGCACATTTGCCAGAATGTGAAAATCATTGGCGTGGACGCCGACGGCGCCTTCGCAGAATACGTGGTGATTCCCGAGTCGAACATCTGGAAGCTCGATCCCGCGATTCCGCTGGACTACGCATCGATTCTCGACCCGCTGGGCAATGCGGTGCACACCGTGCTCGCTGGCGAGATCGCGGCCAAGAGCGTAGCCGTCACCGGCTGCGGACCGATTGGGCTGTTTTCGATTGCCGTCGCGAAAGCCGTGGGTGCGACTTCGGTGTTCGCGATTGAAGTCAACGAGCACCGCGCCCGCGTTGCGCGCGAAATGAACGCCGATTATGTGCTCAATCCCTCGAAGGAAGATGTAAGAGCAATCGTAATGGAGAAGACTGGCGGTCTAGGCGTAGACGTCGTGCTGGAAATGGCCGGCCATCCGGATTCGATCCGCACCGCGTTCGATATTGTGCGGCGCGGGGGAAGAATTTCTTTGCTCGGCCTGACATCGAAACCGATTTCGCTGAATTTCTCCGAGGACATTATTTTCAAAGGCATCACGGTGCAGGGCATCAACGGCCGCCGGATGTACCAGACCTGGTATCAGATGACGGCTCTGCTCAAGAGCGGCAAGCTGAATTTGCATCCCGTGATCACCGACCGCATCCCGATGAAGGATTTCTCCAAGGCGATGGAGCGCTTGAAGACGGGAGAAGCCAGCAAGATTCTGGTGTATCCCAACGGCGTGAGATGACCGGCTTTCGGGCCGGCGCCCCGGTTCCACGACTGTTCCCGGAAGCCGGAAGCCCCATGAAGAGAGTTAGAAGCGCGAGGAATAAGGGATGAGTCTCGACGCATTCGTACGTTGCACCTGCATCCGTGATGGAAAAGGCAAGCCACATCCGTTTCCGGAACGATTCATGAGGGACGAGTCCGGATCACCTTCGCTCTCGGGCGATCCCTCCGAAGAGGAGTGGGAGGCGCACGACCAATGGGTGCAGGAATCCTGCGAGCACGAGGGCTGCCTGATATCCGAGCCCCTGGGCAACATCACGCGGATCCAGCACGTGCGCGAATTCCTGCGTGGGTTGCAGGGGGATCCCGGTCCGAAATTTCCGATTCTGCTGAAGAAGGTTGTCTACGACGGCACACACACCGGCGACTGGCTGCCCGCCAAAGAATCGCGCGCACTGTTGCGGGAAGTGGATCTGGTGCTCGGATCGAGCGACATTCTGACCGAGGGAGAAAAAAAGTTCTTCCGGACTATGAAACGCCTCTGCGAGGCCAGCATTGCAGCGGGCAATCCGATTATGTTTTGAGCAGAATTTCTTTGCCGCGGGTCACGCGAAGAGTGCGGAATTCTCATGATTGTCATCCTGAGCGAAGCGAAGAACCTAAGCATCGTTGCCGGCGCCCAGCGAGTGCACAGATCCTTCGCGCAAGAACGCGCCCAGGATGACAGAGTTACGAATTAGACTGATCCTTAGACTCCGCGTTCATCCGCGTGAATCCGTGGCAAAGAAGTATCGAGGCATCTATGACTACCACAACCCGCGCCAATCCGCTCTCCTACCTCACCGACCAGCTCAAGGAACTCAAGGCCAAGGGCACGCACTTCAAGCTGCGGGTGCTCGACGATGAGCAGGCCCCCGTTTGCACATTCGATGGGAAGAGAGTCATCAACTTGGCGTCGAACAATTACCTCGGGCTGACGACGCATCCCAAGCTGCGAGAGGCGGCGCTGGAGGCGACGCGCAAGTTCGGCGTCGGATCCGGCGCGGTCCGCACCATTGCCGGAACGATGAAGATCCACATGGAACTCGAGCAAAAGATCGCGCGCTTTAAGAATGTGGAAGCCTGCGTGGTCTTCCAATCGGGTTTCGCAGCAAATGCCGGAACGGTCTCGGCCGTGCTGGGTAAAGACGACTTCATCATCTCCGACGCGCTGAACCACGCGTCAATCATCGACGGCGCGCGCCTCTCGAAGGCGAAGATTCTGGTCTTCCGCCACAAAGACATCGCGCACGCGGAAGAGCAACTCGCGACCATTCAGAGCGAGCCAGGCAAGAAGTTGCTGATCACGGACGGCGTCTTCTCCATGGACGGCGATATCGGCCTGCTACCCGCCTTGTGCGATCTGGCAGAAAAGTACGGCGCCATTATGATGGTCGACGACGCGCACGCTTCCGGCGTGCTGGGCCGCAATGGCCGCGGCACGATCGATCATTTCGGCATGCACGGCCGCGTCGACATCCAGGTCGGAACATTGTCGAAGGCCATCGGCGCTTTGGGTGGATACGTCTGCGGTACGCGCGATCTGATCGATTTCCTCTATCACCGTGCGCGCCCGTTCCTGTTCTCGACTTCTCATCCGCCGTCGGTGGCGGCCACCTGCATCGCGGCCTTCGATGTTCTGGAGAACGAGCCGGAACGTATGGAAAAACTCTGGGAAAACACTCGCTTCTGGAAGAAGGAACTCGGCCTGCTCGGCTTCGACATCGGCGGCCGCGCCACTCCGGCCAGCGAGACTCCGATCACGCCGATCATCATCGGCGATGGCAAGCTCACGATGGACTTCTCACGCGAGCTGTTCAAAGAAGGAGTGCTGGGCACCGGCATCGCGTTCCCAACCGTCCCCGAGGGCAAGGCCCGGATCCGGACGATCATGACCGCGACGCATACGAAAGAGGAGTTGGATCAGGCGCTGACGGTGCTGAAGAGTGTCGGGAAAAGAATGGGGATTTTGGCCTGACTTGGAAGGTCGCGTTTAGCGCGGTTGGAGCCCGAAGAATCCGAGAACGATGAAAACCACTAGGAATACGACCAGCGAAAGAAGCAAACCGACAAAACCCCAGCCGACCGCCAACCAGCCATTGGCTGGTTGAACAGATGCGTTCGCGGCTTGCCACCCAGCGAATTCGTTTTTCTGCAAATCCTTGAAGATATGGTAAAAGGCGAACTCCGCCCCGAGGGCCACGAGCCTCGCAAAAGGATCAGGAACAAAGAACAGAACGATCGCAAGGCCGAGCGAACCGAATAAGGCAACCGAGAACGCTTTGCTCGCTTGCTCCGGGTGTCCCATCCTACGCAAGCTAATCACCGAAACCAGGGCACCTGCAAATGGGCCGAGGAAGAATGCGATTCTTCCAGTTGCTTTCGGAGTGAACGGAGGCTTCAGCAGTTCTGCCGGTAGACGCGGACCCAGGCTATAGGAATTCGGCTCCAATCCTGAGCCATCAGTAGAGATAGACGCCTCCTCGGCACTCGCACACGATTGGTGCCGCTTAGTCTGCTCTGTAGGCAACCTTCCCACCCACAATCGTCGCCGCTACTTTGCCCGTAAACTGCCAGCCGTCGAAGGGAGTGTTGCGCGAGAGCGAATGCGATTTCGAGGCTTCGAACGTCCAGCGCTTCTTCGGATCGAATATGGTCACGTCGGCGTGACTGCCGCGGGCCAGAGTTCCGCGGCCTGGGAGGTCGAAGACTCGGGCGGGGCCCGCGGTGAAGAGTTCGACGATGCGCATCAATGGGATCTTGTGATCGCGGTAGAGTCTCGTGATCGCCAAGGCCAGCGCCGTTTCCAATCCAGTGATGCCGAACGATGCTCGCTCGAACTCGACCTGCTTTTCATGGACGGCGTGCGGCGCGTGGTCGGTGGCAATGGCATCGACGGTGCCGTCGGAGAGCGCAACCACAATGGCTTCGAGATCCGTTGCCGAACGCAACGGCGGATTCATCTTGAAGTTGGTATCGTACTCGCCGACGTTCTCGTCGATGAGGGTGAAGTGATGGGGCGTGACTTCGCAAGTCACGCGCGCCTTGGCGCGCTTGCCACGACGCACAGCCTTGAGAGCGTCTGCGGTCGAGAGGTGTGCCACGTGCAGACGTGATTCGCGAATCTGCTGCGCCAGCGTGACGTCGCGATCAACGATGGCGGCTTCGGCGGAGGCCGGCATCGCGCGCAGTCCCAGGCGGAAGCTGGTTGGTCCAGCGTGCATCGAGCAATTCTCCGTAAGGCGCGTATCCTCCGCGTGCTGCACGACTGGAAAATTCAATTCTGCGCCGAGGCGGAGCGCCATGCGCATGACGTCATCGTCGAGGATGGGCTTGCCATCGTCGGTGACGGCAACCGCTCCCGCGCGCTGCAGGGCGCTGAAATCGGTGAGAGTTCCGCCTTTACTGCCGCGCGTTGCGGCGGCGATGGGAAAGACATTAACGACCGCTCCTCGCTCAGGATTCCGCAACCACGAAACCCATTCAGCAGTATCGACCACCGGCGCGGTATTGGGCATTGTACAGACGGAGGTGAATCCTCCCGCGGCGGCGGCAGCGGTTCCGCTGGCTATTGTCTCTTTGTAGCTCTGCCCCGGTTCGCGCAAGTGAACGTGCAGGTCGATGAAACCAGGTGCAACGATGAGGCCGCGCGCATCAAACTTTTCGTCGGCGCTGCCTCTCGTCTTGTTGGGCGGCGCGACTTCGGCGACGTGTCCATCGCGCAGCAGGATGTCCATGGGCGCGTTGATTTTCGCCGCGGGATCGATGAGTTGGCCGCCTTTGATCAGCAGGCTCTTGTTTTCATGTCGGATCATCGGTAACGCTCGGGCAGCTTCTTTTCCGCGGATTCACGCGGATTTCGCTGATTTTTCTTGATGTTCTCGAACACGTAGCGGCGGAATTGCGCATTTGGACCGAAATTGAAGAGCAGACCAACCTCAACCTCCGTTGCACGCAGATAGTTCAATAGTTGTTTCTCCCATGCAGGTTCAATGTCGCGACCCGTCTTGAGTTCCACCAGAACTCGACTATCCACGAGCAAGTCCGCTCGGAACTCGCCAATCTGCTTTTTGTGAAACCAAACTGGCACAGCAATTTGCTTCTGAAAAAAAAATATTGCTCTCGGCCAGCAACACTGAGAACGCTTGCTCATAAACGGATTCCAAGAAGCCGTGCCCCAACTCATTGTGAATGTTAAAAAAAATACCGATCAGCTTCTCGGTAAGCTCACCGTGCTTCAATCCGCTTGTATCCGCATACAAACGGGGGATGGAAGTTACAGTTCTCATCTTGATCTTCCTGCTCCTATCCGCTGCTTCGCGCGGATCTTGATGGTTCTTTCTCCCTCTTTAATCTGTGTTCATCGGTGTGCATCCGTGGAAAAGAAGTTCGCTGTCTTCATTTCGCCTTCCCTAGCGCCCGCGCCAGGATTGCCATACGTGTGGGGACTCCGTTGTGCACTTCGTCCACGATCACAGACTGTGGACCATCTGCAACTTCGGCCGTCAACTCAAGCCCGCGGATGATCGGCCCGGGATGCATCACGATGGCATCGCGCTTGGCTAGCTTCAGCCGCGCGGAGGTCATCTGGTAGCGCGCAATGTAGTCCTGCAGGCGGATTTTCTGCCCCGCCAGTCGCTCTGTTTGCACGCGCAGCAGCATTACCACATCGGTGCCGCGCAGGGCATCTTCGATGTGGCGTGTGATCCGCAGGCCGGGAGCAAGGGTTGTGGCCACGTCGGGCACGAACTCTGGCGGGCCGCAGAGGGTCAGCTTCACCCCAAACTTGGTCAGCAGATGGCACGCGCTGCGTGCCACGCGACTATGAAAAATGTCGCCAATGATGGTGGCCTGCAGACCTTTCAAGGACTTCTTATGCTTCAGGATCGTGAAAGCGTCGAGCAGTGCCTGGGACGGATGCTCGTGCATGCCGTCTCCCGCATTGATGACCGGGATGTCGAGATGCTGTGCCATCAGGTGCGGCGCGCCCGCCGATGGGTGACGCATCACGATGCAATCGGCGCCCACCGCGCGCAGCGTGTATCCCGTATCGAGCACCGACTCACCTTTTTCAATACTCGATCCCGAGGACTGCACCAACGTGGTCATCGCTCCGAGAGACTTCGCTGCGAACTCGAACGACGAGCGGGTGCGGGTTGACGCTTCATAAAACAGGAGCACCACTCGCTTCCCGCGCAGCAAGGGGCGCGCCTTCTGCGGGTTCATGCGCCGGGCCAGCTTGAGCAGGCCCACGATGTCCTTCGCGTCGAGATGTTCGATTCCGAGCAGCGAACCGCGTGCGGGCTTATTCATTTGAAAAAGTGCAAACGGTGCATCATACGCGGCAGGCGCAGCCGCCGCAAGGGCGATACTCGAACTCTGGCAAACCGGGTTGGGGGACTAGGACCGGTCACGACGGCCAAAGACAGCCGCACCCAACGCGCCACCGACGCCGGCGAGCACTACAGAGGCGATGAAGTAGAGCACGCCTAGCGCGACCAGTACACTAACCAAACCGTCAGGAGTCTTAAGCTGGTCGAGGAGCGCCTGGACCTGCGGATCGCCCGGTCGCGACGCGGCCAGATTCTTGACGTACTCGATGAATTGCTCCCGCATGCTCGTCCTGATTTCTGGAACCGCGGCTGCCAACGCCGCCAGCAGCGATGTCATGATGAAAAAGAGAAAACCGCTCAATGCGCCAAGCCGTGCCCCGGTAAGCGCCTTGACGAAACTACCGGGCCGAGGCTGGCGATAGAAAATCACGGCCAGAAATCCGGCGCTCAACATCACCACGAACAGATAGAGGTGAAGGAACCCGAGTACGATCGCGACCAACGCCGCCAGCGCGCATGGCCTCAGCGCTTGGGACCATTGCATGGGGAGCGCGAGAACCGGGACGGTCTGGGCGGCCGGGAGAGCAGCCTGCCCCGCTTCGGCAGTCACCAACACAGGGAGCGGTGCCACGGGCTCCGCCACTACGACGCGAATCTGTGGGGCTGAGCAGTGCGGGCAAAAGGGAATGCCTTCTTCCAAGGTTTGCCCGCATTTATAACAAGGTTTTTCCATCAGAGGCTAGAAGATGCCGTCTTGGAGAGTATCGCAGAAAGCATTCCCAGGCGCAGCACCCGGGCGAACGCGGACCTCGGCATGCCACAACCGCGAGAGACACGAACGCGAACGAAGGAGAGGCCTACAATCGAACCTTCGCGATACTTCGTATCGTTTGTGGTATGGCGTACGTGCTTAAATGTCGCCGCGCTTTCCTCTGGTATAGACGTAGACGATCGCAAAGGTCGATCCTTTGCCGGCGTCGGGAGGCGCAATGGCCACGACGTGCTGATTATCTTCAGTGCCCACTTTCAGTTCGGTGACCGGACCCGAATTCTGCTCGCACTTCAATTCCTTGCTGCCGTTGGAGTCCTTGTCGTCATCATGCACGTCGACATCGCCGCCGTGTTTCTGCGAGTGGCACTCCAGCACCTTGCCGTACTTCTTCATCTTGTCGCGATAGTAAGCGACGACTTTATCCGGAGAATCGTTCGACTCATATTTCGCAACCACGACTTTGAGCCCAAAGCTCTCCATCAAGATACCGAAATTGAGCGGGTCATTATCCTTGTCCATTTTCGGCCGCGCGCCCGGATATAAGGGAAGGCCGGCCTTCTTGGCATCGGCATCTTTGCCGACGTGCATGTCGCCGACCGAGCTTTGAACATCGAAGGATTTGTCTTGTGTATCGGATTGCTGTGCCAGAGCTGGAAGGCTCAGCATAGCGACAGCTAAGCCAGTTGTCAGATAACGAAACATTGGGAACCTCCACAGAGTTGGCGATGGGCCTAGATATCCGCTTCCTTGCCGTGAGTGCGCACATACACCAGAGAAAAGCTCGACCCCCTTCCGTCGGGCTCAACTGCAACGATGTGCTGGTCTTCCTTGGTGCCGACTTTCAGCTCGATATTGCTTCCGCTGGATTCCTCGCACGTCAGCTCATGCGATCCGTGATCCGAGCCTTTGACGTCCGGGTTCACGCTCATATGACTGGTGTGGCACTCGAGCACTTTGCCGTACTTTTTCAGCTGGTTTCGGTAATAGGCGACAATCTTGTCCGGGGCGTCGTCCGACCTGTATTCCAGCGCAACCACCTTCAACCCGAATCCGAAGCTCGAAATATTTACATTCGCGCTCTTATCGTTGCCATCGGAGCCTTCCTGCTTCAAGCGCGCGCCCGGATAGACGGCCAGTCCGGCGTCGGCTGCATCCGCGCCTTTGCTCACGTGAATCCCGCCGACCAGCGTGTTGATGTCGACTTGCTTGTCCTGCCCGTTCTGCTCCTTCTTCACATTGATGCTGCACGCCGATAGGAGCAGTGCTGCAAGAGTCGCAAATCCTAGAGCGCACACTTGAACTTTAATTCTGCACATGTGGAGACCCTCCCTGAGCCGGGCGTTCCAGTCCCGTGCCGCGCGACGCGACATTCGGAATACTCACAGGCAAATGACCCCGAATCGGAATTTCTCCGAACAGCGCCTTGATCGCCGCTACTTCCGAAACGCTCGCATTCGAAAATGTACACATGTAATTCTCGATTTTTGGAAAATCGCTGGCCAGATACGGATTCCCCATGGCGACGACCGCGGTCTTTCGCGCGGCATGATCGAGCACTTGCTGCAGCAACGTGCCGGTTGCATCCGCCATAGCCACCGAGTTTCCGACTTTGCCCGCCGTCGGTATCACGTAGACCGCAGCGACTACCGTTTGAGCCTCATCGACTGCCTTCAGCACATCATCGCTCATGCCGGCAGCGACGCGAGGATCGACATAAATCACGCGCGCATCCGGAATGCGGCTGCGCAACTCGCGGCCAAACGCGCGCCCCGACTCCGTCCGCATATCGTCCGAAAAAAGAACGGCCACGACCTGATTATGCGTCTCCTCTCTGGTCATATACGGAAGGCCTGCCTGGGTAGTTCCCTTGGATTTCAGGGGCAGCACTTGGCCGCTGTCGCGTACCAGGGTGATGGCAGAGTTGGCCACTTGCTGGCCGAAGGCGATGTTTTCGGGCTTCCCAACCACGGTTGCGATCGTGGTGGTATCCACGGTACGCGTTTTGTTAAGGCCGAGTTCGCCCTTTATTTTCAGGATCTTAAGGACGGAGTGGTCGAGGCGTTCCGGGGAAATCTCACCCGAGCGCACGGCCTTCAGCATGGATTCGTACGAAGCGGGGAAATCGGCTGGGATGATCAGCAAATCGTTGCCTGCCTTGAAGGCCTCGACGGCGGCCCGGCCAATATCGTTAGCGAAAAGATGCGTCAGGCCAGCCATATCGAGGGCGTCGGTCACGATCAGACCCTTGAATCCGAGCTGCTTTTCAAGCAGGTCGGAAACTACTGCGGTTGAGATGGTGGCGACGTGATTGGGATCGGGATCGAGCGCGGGAACGGTAACGTGCGCCACCATGACAGAATCGACGCCCGCCGCGATCGCCTGGCGGAAGGGCGGAAGTTCGATGGAATCCAGATGCGCGCGATCGACGTTCACGCTCGCGACTCCGAGATGCGAATCGGTCGCGGTATCGCCGTGCCCGGGAAAATGCTTCACGGTGGTCAGCATCCCGCCCGAGTGAGCGCCTTTGATATAGGCCGTGACCAGATCTCCGACTTGCTTGGGGTCTTCTCCGAACGAACGCGTGTTGATGATGGGATTTGCCGGATTTGAATTCACGTCGGCGTCGGGAAAGAAATTCCAGTGCACGCCCACGGCGCGGGCTTCTTGAGCCGTGATGCGGCCGAACCTTTCGGCATCTTCCAGGTTGCCGTCGGCGCCGAACGCCATCGCGTGCGGAAAGTTCGTCGTTCCCGTCAGGCGAGTGCTGACCCCGCGCTCAAAGTCGGCGGCGAACAGCAGCGGCAGCTTTGACTGCTTCTGCAGTCGGTTGAGAATCTCCGCGGCTTCGTAAGGCTCAGTTCGCAATAGAAACGGACCGTCCACATGCACCGACATGGCGAACGACCCAACATGATATTTCTGCATGGCCTCGACCCATTGCAGGTATTCGGGGCTCTCCGCGTTGAGGAAGCTGGCGCGGCACCAGATCATGAAGACCTGGCCGATTTTCTCTTCAACGCTTAACGAGCGGAGTGTCTTCGCGGCCCACTTGTCTCCCGGTGTGGCGCTGGCCGGAACTGGGTGCGAATGTTTAGTCTTGGCAAGTGCAGGCAGGGGAAGAGTCAGGCTTAAAAATATAGCGAGCAAGATTCGCGGCATGAAGAAACGATAGCAGAAGCAAGGGTTAGGGTTTCGGGTTTCCAATGCTCCTGCGGGGACAGGCCGATCGCCTAAGAGTTGTCGGTGACTCGCTGCACGGCTTGCAGTTGGATCTGTGGATCGTCGCCGAAGCCTTTCAGCCAAGTGACGTCCGGCTCGCGGCGGAACCAAGTCATCTGGCGCTTGGCATAGTTGCGGTGCGCCTGCTGCGCGGCCGAGATAGCTTGCTCGCGACTGAGTTCGCCACTGAGGAGATGGACGGCCTGCTTGTATCCGAGAGAAGTCACAGCGCCAGCGCTGGGACCGTATTTCTGCTGGAGGCGTGCGGTTTCTTCGACCAGCCCCTTGTCGAACATCTCTCGTGCGCGCTGGTTGATGCGGCCGTACAGCGCGGTCCGGTCTGGATCGAGGCCGATTCTTAGGATGCGGAAGCCTTGCAGCGGGTCGCGCCCCTGCTGCCACAGTTCCGACATCTTCTGCCGCGAAGCCAGGCACACCTCGATCGCCCGAATCAGCTTAGGGACATCGTTGGCATGAACTCTTTCAGAGGCAGCACGGTCGAGACGTCGCAAACCTCGGTGCAAGTGATCGGGACCGCGTCTCGCGGCGCTCCGGCGCAAGCGTTCACGCAATTCTTCCGAGCGTTGCGGGCCCGGAGAAAGACCTTCGAGCAGCGCTCGCAGATACAAGCCAGTGCCGCCGACCACGATCGGCAAGTGACCGCGCCCACCGATTTCAGCGAGAAGCCGCCTCGCCTGCCGCGCATACTCTCCCGCTGTCATGTATTCCGTGGGATCGACACAGTCGAAGAGATGATGCGGCGCACGAGCACGCTCGTCAGTGGTGGGCTTCGCGGTCCCGATGTCGAATTCGCGGACCATCGCCACCGAGTCGCAGTTGACGATCTCGCCGCCAAACTCTTCCGCCAGAGCCAGAGAGAGTGCCGTCTTCCCGCTCGCAGTGGGGCCAAGAATCACGACCAGCAAGGGTTGCGGAGGGCCGATCTCGTGACGTTCTGTTCCCGGGTTCAGCGCAGGCTCCAGTGGATCTCGTGCCAGTAGCGCACCAGCGTGAGAATCAGAAGCATGAATGCAATCAGCAGCAGCCCGGTAGTTTCCGACGCGTAGACCGCGTGGCGGTGATGCTTGTGATCGTCCTGGGGAGGATTATCAGGCACGCGGATATTGTAGCGCCGACCGTGTTCGGGCCATGGCCGTAACTGCTACACTACGGCGTCGTGCCGCAAAAAAGCAGCCGAGTCGCGCGGTTTGGACTGTTCGAACTCGATCTCAGCGCAGGGGAACTGCGCAGGAGCGGCGTGAAGCTGCGTCTGCAGGGTCAACCCTTCCAGGTGCTGGCGCTGCTTCTCGAACGTGCAGGGGAAGTCGTCACGCGCGAAGAGTTGCAGCAGACGCTGTGGCCCTCCGACACTTTCGTCGACTTCGACCACAGTCTGAACACCGCGATCAACAAGGTGCGCGAGGCTCTGGGAGATTCTGCTTCCAGCCCGCGCTACGTCGAAACCTTGGCTCGCCGCGGATACCGTTTCATCGCCCCCGTGCAAGCTGAAGCTGCTGCAGGGGAGCTATCCGATGGACAAAGAGTAAGCGCTTCTGCTCCAACACAAGTTTTCCAATCAGACTCCAGCGCATCGCCAACTCCTTTGCATCCTGAACTCGAGGTGCCCATCCCGCGCCGAGCCATCACGCGCAGCCTGTTCGCGTTGATTCAGGTCATGTACTTGGCTTTCTACCTTTCAGCCCTTTTCCTCCTGCGCTACGTTCAGGAGATCGGAGACTCATTCCGCAATCCCTGGGGAGGAACGGTCCTCGCCGGCGCCGTGCTGATTACGGCCGGGATTGGCATTCCTCTGCGCCTCTATTTGCTCTCGGCAGTGGGCTTCGACTATCAGCGTCTGGGCGAAAAGTTCCGCCAAATGTTCCCCTTCATCCTCGCGCTCGACCAACTTTGGGCAATCGCGCCCTTTCTGCTCATCGAACAGATCGGCTTGGGCGCGGCGTTTGCCGTCAGCGCGGCCCTGCTTTATCTGCCTTTCTCTGAACGGACCCTGATTCGCATGGCGTATCTCGAGACCAGACGGTAACGATTTCCATGGAACTTAACTCACCGATTGCCCGTAACTACGTCTAACAGGCGGGGCAAGGGTGTGCTCGCCCGCCGGAGGATCGTATGAACCTTGCTGCTCTGAAGCGCTCGTCCCTAGCCGTCCTGGCTGTTGCCCTTATCGCCGTACTGCCCGCTCACGCTGACGAATGGTCCAAGTCGTACACCATCACCGGCAAGCCCGACCTGCGGATCGAGACGTCCGACGCCAACATCCGAGTCACCACCTGGGACCAGAACACAATTGAAGCGAAAGTCGAAACCTCTCGCTACAAGATCGGTGAAGACGGCATCCGCATCGAGGAGCACCAGAACGGCGACACGGTCGAGATCGAGGTTCGCTACCCGCACCACAACTTCAACGTCGAGTGGGGATCTCATAGGGTCGACGTCATCATCCAGATGCCGCGCGAGGGCCGGGTCAGCCTGCACACCGGCGACGGAAAGATCGATCTCGCCGGTTTCAAGGGTGACATGGATCTGCACAGCGGCGACGGATCCGAAAACCTCGAAGGCGTCGACGGCAAATTGCACGCATCCACGGGCGACGGACACATCACCGCCCAAGGCCGCTTTGACGAACTGGAACTGAAGACGGGCGACGGACACGTCGAAGTCCGCGCTGCCCAGGGCTCGTCACTCGCCGCAGGCTGGCGCCTCGAAACCGGGGACGGCAACGTTTCGCTCGAAATTCCCAGCGAACTCTCGGCCGACGTGAGCCTGCATACCAGCGACGGCCACATCGATCTCGATATGCCCGTCGTCACCGAAGGGAAGATCCGCGAGAACGAAATTCACGGCAAACTCAACGGCGGAGGCAGCCCCCTGACCATCCGCACCGGAGATGGCTCGATTCACTTGCGGAAGGGTTAAACCTCGCCGGGTCCGGACGTCAGTCCAGTCCGAGCATCTGGATTGACGCGGTGGCTTATACTTTGGGGTCTCAAGGTTTTCATTTCCTACCGAACGAGGTTTCTTTCATGGCAATTCTGCGCATGAGTGTAGTTACGTTCGCGTTCTTTTGCGTCGCCTCCTTAGCCTCCGCCCAGCAACCGGCCGCAACGACGTATACCCCAGCGCTCGACGTCACCGCGATGGACCGGAACATCGATCCCTGCGTCGATTTCTTCGCCTACTCCTGCGGGGGATGGATCAAGAAGAATCCAATCCCTCCCGACCAATCTTCATGGGACACGTACTCCAAAATGCAAGACGAGAATCTTGCCCAGTTGCGTGGCATTCTGGAGGCCGCGGCCGTCCCAGACCCCAAGCGCAATGCCGTCGATCAGAAAATTGGCGACTACTACGCTTCCTGTACCGACGAGAAGGCGATCGACGCTAAGGGAGCAGAGCCGCTCAAGCCGTCGCTGGAACAAATTGCCAGGATCAGCTCGAAAGCCGAAATCGCGGACCTGGCGGCGGGGATGATTAGTGACAACGTCCTCTTCCGTTTCGAATCCACGCAGGACCCGCACGCCGCCGACCAAGTCATCGCCAACGCCGACCAAGGCGGACTCGGCCTGCCCGATCGTGACTACTATCTGAAAGACGATCCCAAGTCGGTCGAACTGCGCAAACAGTATCTCGCGCACGTACAGAAAATGTTTGAGCTCCTGGGCGACAAGCCTGAAACCGCTGCGGCTAACGCGCAAACCGTGATGCGCATCGAAACTGAACTGGCCAAGGGTTCCATGACGCGCGTCGAACGCCGCGATCCGAAAGCGCTCGACCATAAAATGACCAGCGCGGAGTTCGAAAAAATAGCTCCAGCATTTCAATGGCAGGTTTATTTCGCCAAGGTCGGAATGCCATCCCTCGCATCGTTAAACGTCAGTGCGCCCGGATTTTTCAAGACGATGAGCGAGACGCTCGAAAAGGAAAGCCTGGCGGACTGGAAGACCTACCTGCGCTGGCATCTGGTGCATTCCGATGCGACTCATCTATCCGCGCCGTTTCTGAATGAGAACTTTGCTTTCTATGGAAAAACGCTCCGCGGCCAGGAGGTCCTGCAGGCCCGCTGGAAGCGCTGCACCGAAGCGGTCGACGGATATCTGGGCGAGGCTCTCGGCCAGGCATACGTTGAAAAGTATTTCAGCCCTGAAGCCAAGCAGCGGGCGCAGAAGATCGTCAAAGAGATTGAAGTGGCCATGGAGCAGGACATCAATGGCCTGCCCTGGATGTCGGCCGCAACCAAGCAGCAAGCTCTGGCCAAGCTGCATGGCATGGCCAACAAGATCGGCTATCCCGACAAATGGCGCGACTACAGCAAGCTTGAGATCATCCGCGGAGACGAACTGGGCAATGTGGAACGCGCTCGGAAATTCGAGTTCGACCGCCAACTCGCAAAAATCGGCAAGCCCGTGGACCGCGGCGAGTGGGGCATGACTCCGCCCACCGTTAACGCCTACTACGACCCGCAAATGAACGACATCAACTTCCCGGCCGGCGTTCTGCAACCTCCGGCGTTCGATCCCAAGTCTGACGCAGCTCCCAACTACGGCGACACCGGCGGCACCGTCGGACACGAACTCACTCACGGCTTCGACGATGAAGGCCGCCAGTTCGATGCTCAGGGAAACCTGCGCGACTGGTGGACTCCGGAGGACGGCAAAGAATTCGAGAAGCGTGCCAGCTGCATCTCCGATCAATATTCCGGCTACACGATCATTGACGACGTAAAGATCAACGGCAAGCTCACCCTCGGTGAAGATGTCGCCGACCTGGGTGGATTACTGTTGGCCTATATGGCGTGGAAGGCCGATACTGCAGGCCAAACGCTCGATCCGATCGATGGGCTCACGCCCGAGCAACGATTCTTCGTGGGCTATGGCCAGAGCTGGTGCGGCCAATCGCGCGACGAGACCAAGCGCCTGCGCGCCACCGTCGATCCGCATTCTCCGGAAAAATATCGCACCAACGGCGTGGTCTCGAACATGCCGCAATTCCAGGAAGCCTTCCACTGCAAAGCAGGATCACCGATGGTGAATCAGAACCAGTGCCGAGTCTGGTGAGCCCGCAACTTTTGAGACTTGTGTAACGATTCATGGGGGACAGCCGCCTTCGGCTGTCCCGCGAGCGAAGGGAGCCACAAGCCACTACACTTCAAGCCCAATCGACCGCATCAATTCGAGCCCGTTGCTCTTCGTCACGACGCCGTCGCGCAACTTGTAGTCGAAGGTCATTCGCCCATTCGCCAACTCGTCCTGGAAGTGGACATTGCGCAGGCGGCCTGCGACCGATCCCCCAATATCGGTCAGCGCCAGGTCATGCGTGCTCACCAGTCCGATCGCAGCCTTATTCACGAGCGCCCGCACGATGCCTTCCGCGCCCACACGGCGATCGTTCGAGTTCGTACCTTGCAACAGCTCATCCAGTAGAAAAAGCAATGGCGGATCGCCGCCCGCCAGGTCAAAGATCTGCCGCAGCCGCGTGATCTCCGCATAGAACCGCGAACTGCCTTCCTGCAGGGAATCGTTGACGCGAATGCTGGCGCCCACCTGCAGCGGAGTCAGCCGCAATCGCCGCGCTCGCACCGGCGCGCCCGCCATGGCGAGCACAACATTCATCCCGATCGCGCGCAGCAAAGTACTCTTCCCTGACATGTTGGAACCGCTGACCAGCAAGACGCGCGTCTCGTCACAGATCCGTACGTCGTTACGAACGCAAAGTGCAATCGGCACGAGGGGATGCCCGAGATCCTCGCCATCAAACGATGCTGCACCGTGGGCAAATTCTGGAAACGGGTCGGTAGGATGGTCGAAACCGTACGTCGCCAGCGAAAGCAGCGCCTCCATCTGCGCGATGGCGTCGACCCACAACCGCAGCGCGCCGCCGTGGTTCTGCCGCCAGTGTTCTGCGGCGAATGCGACCTGCACCGAATACATGAGCGGAGCATCGAGGATTCGCACAGCGATGTTGTGCCGCGAATTGATCAAGTCCACCAGGGCCCGCAGCCGTGCGATCGCTTGCGAGCCTGGCACGCCGCTTGACACCAGCTCTTGCTGCAACGCCTGCAGTCGCGGCGCCTGGAACGTGTGCTTCTCCACCCGCGCGAGCACGCCAGAAAGAAGATCGAGGTCGCGAAATGCGTGCTCGGTTCCGTGCAGCAACTCTTCCAGAGGCTTTTTAAGGCGGTAGGTGAAGACGGCCTCGATCACGACGATCAGTACGAGCAGCGCTGCACTTCCCCACACCGCCCACGTTATGGCGCCGGCAACGGCCGTTGCCGCGAGCACAGGCGACAGCCATCGAAGCCACAGAGGCCGCATCTGGTTCGGCGACTCCGCCCACTGCAGCAGCGCATCGGGATGCACGCCTACGCCAACATCTTCGCCGAGCACTGCCAGATCTTCTCTAAGATCGAGTTGATCGCGCAGTTCATCCACCGCGGCATGCCGCTCGCGGATCTTTTCCACGGTTGACGGAGCAAGCAGCCACTGAGCCAGCGTGTCTTCGCCCATGCGCGTGCGCGCCGTCGACAGAAGCTGGAACAAGCTGCCCTTGCCGAACAAGTCGAGATCGCCGGCATACACGTGATGCGGATCGTCGAAGCGCTCCCCAGTTTCGCCAGACCCGGCCCAGCGATCTTCGATACGGGCTAAACCCTTTTCATAAAACGCGACCGCGCGCTCGGCCAATTCGCGAGCGCGCAAGATTCTTGTGTGATACGACGCGATAACCACGAACGTCACCACCGGCGCAGCCAGCCACCACGCCGAAAGAGCATGCGCCCGGAGCGAAGCCCAAGCCAGAATCACCGCGACCACGGCCAAAAGAAGCCGCACGTTCCCCAAGCGGATGTGAATTTTCTCGTAGCGCGCAACCCGCGTCACACGGTCGTCTCGACGCCGCACGTATTCTTCGGAGGGAATCACGAATCAAAATGTAGCAGGTACACCGGGCACGAGGAAGGGAGATGGCAGTCCAATCAAGGCGCCATCCCGAGCGAAGCCGGTTTTCAGGCGAAGCAAGGGATCTCGCGTGATGCGTCGCGGGGCTGCGCGCAAGATCTTTCCGTCCGCCTGAAGCACGGCTCCGGTCAGGATGACCCCAGCCAATTTGCTGCGCGCCTACTCCGCGCCCTTCACATCGCCGAACAAAATCATCCGCATCGAGATGCTCCCAAAGTCGAAGCCCTCATATGGATAGGACACCGCATCGCGCTCATCTGTGCTGCCCATGCAATAAAGCAACGGCAAATAGTGTTCCACTGTCGGATGAGCCGTCGCCATCAACGCCTCGCCCCACTTCTGGGGCTGCGCCAGAGAAATCGCATCGCGTTTCTCAACCGCCTGCTTGACCCGGGAGTCAAACTCCACCGCCCAGTCATATGCGCCCGAAGGATTGTTCCAATCGATGCGTCCCAAGTTGTGCACGATATTGCCGCTGCCCAGGACCAGAACACCGCGTTCGCGCAAAGACTGAATTTCGCGCCCCAGCTCCAGGTGCGCCTTGAAGCCGCGGCGCTCGTCGAGACTCAATTGAAATGCCGGCACATCCGCGTTCGGATACATGTGTCGCAGCACGCTCCACGCCCCGTGATCCAGTCCCCACTGCTCATCCGGCGCAATCTCCGGATTCTTCGCCAGTGTCTCCGCCTCGGAAACCGCGCCGGCGGCCGGATACTGGACTTCATAGAGCGGCCGCGGAAAGCCATAGAAGTCATGAATCGTTTTCGGACGAGCGGACGTGAGCACGTGCGCGCCCTCGGTCACCCAGTGCGCCGACACCACGCACACGGACTTGGGCTTCGGCAGCTGCGCGCTCAAACCCTGCAGTGCTTCGGTAAACGCATTGTGCTCAATGGCGTTCATCGGTGATCCGTGCCCGACAAAGAGAACCGGCATTCTCTCCAACGTAATTCTCCCAGCCAGAGACGTAGCGCTCCGGCTCACACTCGCTCCTGTTAACTATTTGATTATCAAGGGCAGAAAACGATTCGCTGCCCGATGTGAGTCCCAGATTGGACTACTGCAAATCAGACTTGTCGGGGTTGTAGAAAAAGCGGAACCGCAGCGCGAGGTAAGGTCCCGTGAACTCCGGGGGCAGCGGCGGAAATGGATTCGAAGCGCTGATCCCAGCCCAGGCCGCGCGATCCAACGCAACATCGCCAGAGGGATAGGTCAACCTCATGTCCGCAACCTTACCGTCTTTGGTGATCGCGAACTCAATTTGCAGCTTGCCCTTTTTCATCTCGGCGGATTCCGGAATCGCGCGATACCAGTTCTCCCGCACGTCCTGCAAGATGCGCTGCAGATAAGGCCCAAAATCCACGCCCTGCGTGTCGCTGAGAATTTCTAGATTGCCCAGCGCCCGACCGTGCGCTCCGGTGCCTAGGCCGAAGTCACCTTCCTGCCCGCCGCCTCCACCCCGCCGTGCCGCCGCCGCTGCCGCGGCCTCCTGAACGGCCGAACCCGCGCTCATCCCCGTTCCATATTTCGCGAATGAGTTATTTGGACGAGCGGGCGTCTGCAACTGTGCGGTCTGCTCGCTCTGGAACTGCGGACGCGGCGTCTGTTGTTGTCCTTGCTGTGGCGCCGCTGGCTCGTTCTGCGCCATCGCCTGCGGTGCCTGTTGTGGCGCACGCGGCCCTGTCATCCCCGGCGCTCCCGGAGGAGGCGTAGCTAAAATCTTCCGCAACTCTTTCGGATCGAGCTCCGGATGCTTCGACATCGCGATGCGGTCTTTATCCGATGCGATATTCGTGTTCGGACGGCGCGTGGGTTTCTGCAAATCCGGCGGCAGCGCCAGGAAGGTCAGGTTCTTGTTCTGCGTTGAATCCACAGGAACGGCCACTACGTGGTGCCACACGTTCTTCTGGATCCAAGGCAGGTAGACCAAAATCATGAAGACAATCAGGTGAACGATGATCGAGATCCACGCTGCCTCGCGCTTGCGCGATCTCTGCAGATCATCCTGCAACTGGATGAGCAGGTGCGGTACGCGTGAATCCAGATCCCGATATGCGGTTTCCCAGTCCTGTGTATCGTAAAGGCCAAGCTGCTCCGGTTGAGGTTTCTCGGGAGCGACGGGATCCTGGAATGGAATCTGAGTGATCGGCATGCGCTGGACTTACTTGTAAAAGCTAGCTGTATCCGCCTGTCGTTAGACACCGAATACACTCGCGGCGTTGCATCCGGCCTTCAAGGAAGAAATGCAATGAGCGCGCGCTGCTCTACAACCAAGTTAGCTCTATTTTCGCATCTTTCGCCCCACTCTGCTCACTCATAAATGGCCCGTGACTTAGGTGTGTAAACATATGTAAATACAGTGGAAGTGAGACGAGAGATGTTATGTGGGGACAGCCGCCATCGGCTGTCCGCCGGACGCAGCCCCGCAATCCGGCACATGGCCTTCAATGCCTCGCGTGAGCAATGCCGGCAAGCCCAACCTTTGCCCCATGTTCGCGAATGGCCGTCACAATCTCCAGCGCCAGCGCCAGCGCTCGGCGCCCATCCTCCAGCGGCACCACGGGCGTGGACCGCTCCCGCACCGCGCGTAGAAACGATTTCAGCTCCGCATGGAGTGGCTCTTCGGAGGCAACCGGTACTTTCGTGACGCCGATCTGGGGATTTACCGTTGGCGTGCCCGCAGTATCCTGCCCCACCGTGAAGACCAGCACTTCCTGCCGTCCGTAATCGAGCGAAACGTACTGTCGCGGCTGGAAGAATCGCAACTTGCGCACCCGCTCCGTTGAAACCCGGCTTGCCGTGAAGTTCGCAATGCAGCCAGACTCGAATTCCAAACGCACGTTCGCAATGTCCACCTTCCCAGACAAAATCGGCAACCCGACCGCCCGCACTTCTTTGATCGGAGACTTAGCGAACGCCAGCACGATATCCAGATCGTGAATCATCAGATCGAGCACCACATCCACATCGAGCGATCGCGGAGTGAACACGCTAAGCCGGTGCACTTCAAAAAACATGGGCTGAGTCAGCAGCGGAACCGTGGCTCGCACCGCCGGATTGAAACGCTCCAGATGCCCCACCTGCGCGATCCGCTTGTGCGTGGCGGCAAGCGCAACTAATTCGTCGGCCTCCGCCAGCGTGCCGGCCAGAGGCTTCTCGATCAGCACATCCACGCCGTCTTTCATCAACTCGCTGGCGACGCTCAAGTGATGCAGCGTGGGACACGCCACTGAAGCGGCCTGCAGCTCGCTATGCGTAGTCAACATTTGGTGCACCGAGCCGAAGGCCTTGCAGCCAAACTCGCGCGCGACTTCGTCCGCGCGGCCCGTGTCGGGATCGACCACTCCCAGCAACCGTACGGGCTCTCCTTGCTGCTCCAGTTCCTTGTAGACTCGGGCATGGTTGCGTCCGAAAACGCCCACGCCCACGACGGCGACGGTGATCGGACTTTGCGTTGGCAGGAGAAATTCTCGATGGCCGGTTGCCGGAAACAAATTGTAAACGGTATCCCGGGAAAGAGCATCTGGATTAGCGGATGCGTTCGTCGCCTGCTGTCAGCGAGACGCGCACAGGAGCGGCTCGCTTCATCGCAATCCACTCACAATCAACCGTAGAAAGGACAGAACTCGCCCCATGAGGACGATCGCGCTGCTGACCATCTCCAACATCTTCATGACCTTCGCCTGGTATGGACACCTGAAATACCGCGAGGTCCCGCTCTACAAAGTGATCGTCGTGAGCTGGCTGATTGCTTTCTTTGAGTATTGCTTCCAGGTCCCGGCGAATCGCATCGGCTCTTACGAGTTCACCGCTGCTCAACTAAAGACGATCCAGGAAGTCATTACCCTGACCGTCTTCGCCGCTTTCTCAGTGATCTATCTGAAGCAACCCCTGCGTTGGAATTACCTTGCCGGCTTCGCCCTGATCGTCGCTGCGGTCGCGGTGATTTTCAAGAAGTGGTGAGCAAAGGGATTCTTGGTTATGTGGCGGGACACGGCGGTTCGGAGAAGGTCGGAGGTTGTGGAAGGACAGCAGTTCCGCGCGAAAGCCTCAGGGATGTTGTGGAAGGGCACGGCTTTAGCCGTGCCGTCAGCGGCAGATCTAAATGAGGGCTTTAAACCACTGAGGGCCGCTTTCATCTCCTGGCGCGCTCTTGATTTTTCTTCAAGATCGCAATCTGCCCTGCATGATACAGCTCATGCTGCGCGATCCCATGCAGCATGTGATAAAAGTCGTACCGCTTCCCCGGGACCTGCTCCCGCAACCGCTTATCCGACAAGGCAGCGACCGCCTCGACAAGCGCGTCATGTTGGCGCTTCGCGGCGGTCACAGCCTCGCGCCATGCCGGTTCCGTCGGTGCCGGCACTCGCGGAAAATTCGCAGACCCCTTAAGCTGGCACCTCTCGCCGCCCAGTCGCCGCAAACCGGCTCTATCCCACGCGGCAATATGCAATACGAGCTCCCAAATGCTGTGGACATTAGCCACCGGCTTGGCTGCGGCTGTAGCCGCATCCACATCTTTCAGTAGTTCGAGCACCGCCGGACCGTGCCACGCGCTTCCATAAAAAGCGCGCCGCAGCTGGTCCGCGATCCGTGCGCCTTCGGATTCGTTCTTCCCTTTCATGACTCCGTTAACCCTCCGCTACCATTGCAACGCCCGCACCATTCGCCGCGTCGATCACCTTCTGCCCATCCAGTAGCAGACATTTTCCCGCATCCAGCGCTAGACAACTGGCCCCCGCCGCCTGCATGACCTCGATGGTCTTCACCCCGATCACCGGGACGTCGAACCGCATATCCTGATTCGGTTTGGCAATCTTCACCACCGTCAAAGCGCGGCTGAGAGTAGACGCCTCCCCATGCAGCGACCGCATGATCTGCCCCGCGCGCTCGATCGTCGCGTCGGTGCCCTCCATCGCCTCGACCGCCACGCAAGCCGATTCCGCGATCACTACCGTCTGCCCAATATCATGCTCCGCGAGCCGCCGCGCCACCACGCGCCCGTATTCAATATTCTTGCGCTCCTGCTCGCCGGGCTCGCGGACGGTCAGCACGCCGGACTTCACCAGCAGCGGCTCAAGCAGCCAGGTGGACTTCTCCAGCATGATGCCTTCATCGGCCAACACCTTCGCTACCGCCCCCAGCAGCGAGTCCGTATTGCGCGTCGTAAGCGACAGCAACATCTTTGCCAGCCGCCAGTCTGGACGGATGCTGGAAAAAATCTGCTTGTGCCGCACTTGCCCCGCCATGATGGCGCGCCGTACGCCCGCCCGCTGAAACGTCTCAATCAGCTTCGACAATTCCCCCAGCGAAAGCCAGTGAACTGCCGCCGCCCCGTGCGATGCAATCTCCGGAAACGCCTCCTCCTGAATCGCCGCCACCACCACGTCATACCCCTGCGCCCGCGCCGCGTCGAGCACAAGAAAGGGAAACTTCCCGTTCCCCGCGATCAATCCGAGTTTTTCCTGTGAAGCCATGAGGTAGGCGCCCGAAGACCGACCCGGAGTCAGTCTAGCATTTGCTGGTACAGGGAATGTTGTTTCCGGCGCATGCTACAAATGAGCGCTATCGCCCTTAACGACAGCCGTTTGCACCGATAGCGGCGTAGAATACTTGCCGTTAGTCGTTGGGGGGAACGCCGTGCCATCTCGCCTGCTTAGTTCCGTTCTGTTCGCCGGCATTTTTGCCATCGGCGTCAGTTCCGCCCAGCAGGGGGCCGCTGGAGTACCGATCCCACGAATGACCCTGTATGCGGGGATCATCGCTTGTGGGCCTTACGGCCAAGCCTATCTCCCTTCGATCGGCTATGAGTTTTTCGTTCTGCGTGTATCACTGGATGGTTCGAGCTTGACCTTCAGACTTCCGGACAAAACGTACTACGCCGAAGCGGTTGCTCCCTACGCCGCTGGTGTAAATATCTTGTCGAGTTGGAGAGACCGTACGACGCACACGTTTACGAGGGCTATATACAACTTCGACAACCTGGGCAATTTGGTCACGCAGCATCCAGTGCCGACTGATCTTATCGGCGCCATGATGGCCACCACTTCTTCCGGCACGACAATTCTGGTCGGGCATCATCGGACCGGTTCTTCGCAGAAGGAGGACTGGAAGTATGGGGGCCTGGTCTTGAACGCCGACGACCGCGTCGTCAGTCGCTTCGAGCTTCCATCGCCTCCCGCCGGGGGAACGTGGACCTTCGGCCCCTCGGATCGTCGCTTGATGACAGCGGGGGACAGAGAAGCCTACGTGTTGCTTCACTCGAATGAGCCGCTGGCCACCGAAATCGCGACGATCTCGGAAAGCGGCAAGCTTAGCGTCAAGACTCTTCCCAAGCCGATGTTGGACGACCCGCCCCACATCAAGTGGTTAGTCGGTCCGGGTGTCGTAGTCGAGGCGTACTCTCCGGTCGGTGGGCGCCGCGTTCGACATTTCGATGAGTACGACGTGAAAAGCGGCGAAAAAATCGCAAGTAAGATCGCTCCTTTGAGCTCGACCACTCCTTTCGAGGCCGTATGCTATTACGGAGACTCGGTCACCGGACTGGGCGGCGGTTCGCCGGATACGCCAGATGCGCTCTGGCTCCGCGTCGCCAAACTTCAATAATCGTACGAGAAGGATAGTTCGGTAGCTGGCGTAGCGTTCTAATCCGCTTCTGTTTTCTCTCGAAGGTCGTCTAATCGCGAAGGAGCATCTTCAATGCACGTTGATCTCGCCGTCATCCTCCGTCACCGGCCCGGCGCGCTTGTCCTGTTCGCCGCCTCGACTCTGGTTTCCCAAGCCCAGGAGCGCGATCGCAGCAAGGTGCCAGATGAATACAAATGGGATCTGACTGCCATCTATCCCTCCGACCAGGCCTGGCGTACCGCGAAGGAGAAGCTTGCTTCCGAGTTGCCCAACCTGCGGCAGTTCCAAGGCACGCTCGCTTCTTCCGCTTCCCGGCTGGCAGACGCTCTGGAGACTCAAAGTTCCTTTGACAAAGAATTCACGCGCCTCTACGCATTCGCTGCCATGCGTTCCGATGAGGACACACGAGTCAGTGCGTATCAGGGCATGCAGCAGGAAATGATTCAGCTCGGATCCGTTCTAGGCACCGAATCCGCATTCATTGAACCCGAAATCCTCAAAATGGATAACGCGACCATCGAGCGATTTCTGGCCCAAGAGCCTCGGCTGCATGTTTTCCGCCATGAACTCGAGGACATCACGCGGCGCCGGGCCCACACGCTCAGCAACGCCGAAGAGAAACTCCTGGCGGGATCCGCCGTGATGGCGAGCGGGCCATCCAGCGTCTACGGCATTTTTGCTGACGCCGATTTTCCATATCCTTCCGTCACCCTCAGCGACGGCAAGACGGTCAAGCTCGACAAGGCAGCTTTTTCGCTCTACCGCGCTTCACCCTCCCGCGAAGACCGCCAGAAAGTCATGGAAGCCTTTTTCACCGCGCTGGGAAAATATCGCGGGACCTTCGGTTCCATGATGAATTCCAATGTCCAGACTTCCGTCTTCTACGCCCATGCGCGAAACTACGAGACTTCTCTGCAGGCTACTCTGGACCAGCCCAACATCCCGGTTTCGGTGTATTCCAGGTTAGTGGACGGAGTCGATCGCAACCTGCCGACGTTTCAACGCTACCTGAAACTGCGCAAACGAATGATGGGCCTTTCCGAACTCCATTATTACGATTTGTATGCTCCGCTCGTATCTTCGGTCGACACAAAGTATTCGGTCGACGTGGCCGAAAAAAACATCCTGGCAGCTCTCGCGCCGCTTGGGCCCGAATATGCCGCAGGAGCGAAGCGCGCCTACACCGAACGCTGGATTGACATGTATCCCTCCGAAGGCAAGACCTCGGGAGCTTATTCCAATGGCGGGGCCTACGACGTTCATCCCTATATGCTGCTGAACTACAACGGAAAGTACGACGACATGAGCACGCTGGCCCACGAACTCGGGCACACCATGCACAGCTACTTCTCCAACAAAACCCAGCCGTATGCTTTGTCGTCGTATCCGATTTTTGTTGCCGAAGTCGCTTCGACTTTCAACGAGGCTCTTCTGATCGATTACGTGCTCAAACAGACCAAGGATGACGCTACCCGGCTTTCCTTGCTAGGGAACTATCTGGAGAGCATCAAGGGGACGGTTTTCCGGCAAACTCAGTTTGCGGAATTTGAACTTCGCATGCATGAAATGGTTGAAAAAGGCCAGCCACTCACCGGTGACTCTTTGTCGAAACTCTACGGCGAGATCGTCAAGAAATACTACGGGCACAACCAGGGCGTGTGCATCGTGGATGATTACGTCGCAAACGAGTGGGCCTACATTCCGCATTTCTACAATTCGTTTTATGTTTTCCAGTACGCCACCTCATTCACCGCTTCGTCGGCCTTGTCGGAAAAGGTGCTCTCAGGTGATCCTGGGGCCACCGAGCGCTACCTGAAATTCATTTCGGCGGGCAAGTCGAAATATCCAATCGAACTGCTGAAGGACGCGGGCGTTGACATGACAACAGACGAACCCTTGGAGCTCACGGTCAAGAAGATGAACCGCGTGATGGACGAGATGGAGAAATTGCTGGACAAAGACAAAAAGGGGATGGCTCCGGCCGGAAGTTGAGCGCCGCGGGTGACTCTTACTTAATAATCCTACGCTCCGATCGCCTAGGTCGGCCTCACTTCTTGCCCGCAGAAGCCGCATAGCCCTGCCAAACGTACTCAAGGGCCTCGCCCAGCGTCTGCTGTTTCACCGCTCGGTCCACGTGTCCGGCGTTGCGGGCAAACACGAACTGGTAGTGATATCCCTTGGCCGCGAGCACCTTCGCCATCAGTTCGTTGGCCAGAACCCAATCGTGCATGTTGTCGCGCATCACATTCGGATTGAATAGATCCCGGTCGCCCACCTCCATCCACAGTCGTATCGGCTTCACAGGGCTCTCGGGAATGAGGTGCTCGTGAAACCCCCAAGCTCCATGCGGAGTTTGCGGATTCGAAGGCCACTGCTGGTTCACAAAAGTTCCCGAGTACGTCAGCACGCGGTGATACAGCTCAGAGTGATACCACGCCATGATCAACGCGCATGAGCCTCCCGAGCTGCCGCCCATCGTCGCGCGTCCGTCCGGATCGTTCGTCAGCTTCACATGCGCCTGCGCTTCCACCATCGGCAACACTTCCTTCTCCACAAACTCGGCATACACTCCCGACATCGTGTCGTACTCCAGCCCCCGCTCGCTCCCCTGCGCGTCCCCGCTCCCGTTGCCGATCGAAATGGCAATCATCACCGGGACTTTGTGTTGTGCGATCAGAGTGTCCAGAGTCGAGAAGAGCAAGCCGTCAGGCCCGTCCGCTCCCACGATGAACGGCGCGACGCTCCCCGCGACGTACTGCTTGGGAACAAAAACGGCGACCTTCCGCGTATACGGCGCCGGATGGCTCGTCGTCACAATGAGCTTCGCAGAGTTCGACGGATCTGGCGTCCCGAACGTGCCCGCATCCCGCGCAATCCCGGGATAAATCTTGCTGTCGGCCGAGTTCATCGTGAACTCAATTACCGTGCCCTTCGGAACGTCTTGGGCGGCGGGAGGTGCCGCGTAGGTCGGACCGACAATAAAATTCCCATCCACATTCGCCGGAGGATTCGCCTCATCGGGCAATTCCTTCGCAGCAACATAGCCCGGAGTATGAGGGTCCCGAGTCGGCGGCGCCGGACGCGCCGCAGGTTGCGTCGGCGGCGCAGTCTGGCCGGAACCTGGATGAACGGCCGCGACCAGACCCACAAAAAGGCAAATGCTCAGAGAGCGCCGGGAAAGAGTCATGCCGCCATTTTGCACCATTTCGAAATTCCGCGGAAAGAAACGCGCCTGCACGCCGAGCGGCTTGCGCCTGACTTTGAAGCTTGCTACTTCGTGGGAAGACCGGGTTTGCCCTGCGGCTTCCGCGGTGCCAGATAGGTGTGCGTGATCCGGTCGTGCCAGCAGAGAGCGTCCTCATCCAGAAAGACCCAGCCGTACCCCATGCCTGCGGACACCGCCGACAGGCAAGCCGCCAACACGCGCCAGCGGCGGAGAGAGCGACTGGTGGAAGTGCCATCGAAGCGGGCCAGTTCAAGGCCAGCCAGGCGCAATCCGGGAGTGCTGGCAGCGTAAACGATCATCAAGTATTGATAGGCCGCCCAGATCAGGCAGGGGATTCCGATGGCGAGCCCCGCAAGTTGCGCGAATGGCGGACGGAATGCAGCCACCTTCCAGAAGATGTAACCGAACAGAGCCGAAGCCGCCGAGATGATCAAGCCATCGACGAGGGTGGCCACGAAACGCAAACCCAGCGGAGCGCTTTGTAGCGGAATGTCGATGCCGGGCCGCTTTTCCGCGTCCGGTTGCTCGGCTGGCTCAATCGTGATTCCACCGAGAGCAGGAGGCGGAGGCGCCACATCAGGCACTTCCAGAATTCGCGGGCGATCGCCTCCGACGGGCTCGGCCAGCTGGTCCGGAGGAGGCGGAGGTGGTCCCCAGGCGAATCGGGGGAATTCGATGATTTTCGCGCCGGCATGTGCGACCGGCTGATGCACATGCTCAACGGCGATCTCTGCGCGTGCCGGCCGGGAGTTCAACTCCGGCTCGACCGCGGCGGCAGGTTCGTGCCTCATGCCATCGAGTGCGAGGGCATGGCTTGAAATGGGCTCGAACTCCGCCAACGACGATCCGGATGGAACATTACCGCTGGCGGGTGAGTTCGGCACTTCAAATTTCAGGCTGAGAGACGGATAACGCGGCGGACGCACTTTACGCCGCGCGCGATAACGATTGAGCCGGTCCGAGAGTTCGTCGCGCCAGGCAGCAGCCTCCCCACCTTGCGGCATGCTTTCGGCCGACAGCTCTGAGGCGCAGATGGATCCCAGCGTCGAATCGGCCGGGTGACCTTCAGCGGCAGGCATGGCCGCAACCTCCGAACCCATCCCGCTACACTCCACAGCGATGCCTGACGACTTTCCGGACACGACGTCGGCTCGCTCCTGCAACGAGGGAGAGGGAAAGGGCTCCAATAGGCAATGGCAAACTTCTCCACACAGCGGACAATTCATGAAAACCAGTCTTTTGAAATCGTACCAGTTACTCCCAAACGTACAACCGGAAGGGATGAGACGGGAATCCTAGCCTTTTTCGTCACTTTGCCTCGTGACCAGCGCCGTGCTAAGTTCACGATGCCGCGGCAAAACAGCTGAAAGGGAAGGTTCGTCTTCAAAGGACGATCTTCTTCCATTGATTTTCTTCCGATGACTCTTCGCACTAGATTCCTTATCACGGCGCTGTTTCTTTGTCATCAGGTTCTCGCCGCGGCACTAGTAACCAGACAGTTGCATTCGGAAAATTTCGATCAGGAGGCCACTTCCGCTCAAAAGGACACGCGGACCGCTCCGGCATCAGCTGCGAGTGCGCCCTGCGCCCGTCAGGCCGCGGACCAGGATTCTGATTTGGCCACCATCTGCGCCGACGAGCAGGAGAAAGACGGCGACGTCTACAAACTGCACGGCAACGCCGAAATTCACTATCGCAATTACGTGCTCAAGGCCGATGAGGTCACATATGACTCCAACAGTGGCGAGGCCACGGCCTCCGGCCACTTTCGCCTCGACGGCGGGCCCAACGACGACCACATCAAAGCCAGCCATGGAACCTACAATCTGACCGCTGAGACGGGACGCTTCTACGACGTTACCGCCACCACCGGACTCCGCTTTCACGGCACGCGCGCAGTGTTGACCTCGACCGCTCCGTTTGCCTTCACTGGAAAACGGGTGGAGAAGGACAGCCCCGAGCACTATCTTGTCTTTGACGGGACCATCACCACCTGCGAACTGCCGCGTCCCAATTGGCAGTTCAATGCCCGCAAAATCGTGGTCGATGTGGGCGGCAATGCCCAGATTTATCACAGCACGTTCTGGCTTCACGGAATCCCCGCGTTTTACTTTCCTTATGCGACGCATCCGGTCGCAAGAGAAGCGCGCCAGACCGGATTTCTCATCCCGAGCATCGGCCGCTCCTCCACCAACGGCAATGAAGTCGGCGAGTCTTTCTATTGGGCCATCAATCGCAGCATGGACGCCACGGTGGGTGCGGAGTACATGTCTAAGCGAGGGTGGGCGCAGCGCGGGGAATTTCGGGCGCGCCCCAGCGACACCTCCTACGTGGACTTGAATTTCTTTGGCGTGATCGACCGCGGCATCGGCTACCCACCATTGAAAGAAGGTGGACAGGAGGCTCGACTGGTGGCCGAGGATCACTTCTACGGGTTTCGGGCCATCTCAAACATCGACTACCTGAGTTCGTTTCTGTTCCGGCTGGCGTTCAACGAAGTCTACAGCCAGGCGATCAACTCCGAAGTGAAATCCCAGGTGTTTCTGTCGAAAACGATCAACGGCTTCTCCGTTGGAGGCATGGTGGAGCGTTATCAGAACTTCTTCCAAACCACGAACCCCGACGGGACGCTGTCGAACCCACCGACCTTTGATTCCATCCGGATCCTGCATACTCCCAGCACCGACGCATCCAGCGTTGACCGGCCGTTTCTGCATTCGCCTTTCCTATGGTCCTTCGACGCCTCGCTTGCGGGCCTCTCCCGCAGCGAGCCCGGATTTCATACCGAAGGACTGCTGGGGCGCTTCGATTTGCGCCCCGAAATCTCTCTCCCTCTACAGTACGGCGGCTGGTCCCTGCGCCCGGCCTTAGCTCTGCATGAAACGTACTACAGTGAACGGTTTGTGAATGGAGTCGCGGTCAACGACCCCACGAACCGGCAGGCTTTGGAGACCTCCGTCGACCTTCGGCCTCCGAGTCTCGAAAAGATCTTCGCCAAGGAATTCCTCGGAAGAAAGTGGAAACACGTCATCGAGCCCCGAGCCACCTACCGCTATGTGACGGGCGTGAACGATTTTGCGAACGTGCTGCACTTCGACGAGCGCGACATCCTGAGCAACACGAATGAGGTGGAATACGGATTCATAACTCGCCTCTACGCGAAGAAATCGTCACCGAAACAGGAGTGCGACACGCCCATGACCGGTCTCGCCGTGGGTGCCGCGGCGCCGGAACAGAAGGTTCCGTGGCAACGCGTCAGCAACCTCGAAAACCAGCCGTGCAATCCCGGACCTCAGGCACGGGAGGTCGCCACCTGGGAAGTCTGGCAAAAGTATTTCCTCGATCCAACCTTTGGGGGAGCGCTGGTAACCGGACAGCGCAACGTGTTTACCACCACCGAAGAACTCACGGGGATCGCATTCGCCACCGAACCGCGCCATCTGTCTCCCTTGGTGTCGCGCTTCCGGGCCGCGACCGGAGGCCATACCGACACCGAGTGGGATCTGGATTACGACTTCCAGTTGGGCCGCATTAACGCCAGCACACTCATGCTGAACTATAATCTCGGGGCTTTCACGGTAGGGGGAGGGGATGCCTACTTGCAGATTCCGCAGACTACGACGACATCGGCTCCCCCCGAAGGAACGTGTTCGACTTCCAATGGCGCGGAGCAACCGACCTGCAAGTTTCACCAGTTCCGCGTGGCCCTTGGCTATGGAGGGTTAACGCGGCGAGGCCTGAGCGCTGCCGCCAGCATTGGCTTCGATGCGGAAGCGCGGCAGTTCCAGTTCGCCACGGCGGAAACGACCTATAACTGGGATTGCTGCGGGGTGACCGTCGAATACCGCCGGTATGCCATTGCCAACGTGCGCAATGAGAATCTGTTTCGCTTCACGTTCAGCTTGGCGAATATCGGCTCGTTCGGAAACCTGAGGCGCCAGGAGCGCCTTTACTAGCGCTCGCGCTGGGCTACGACTGATACCATAGAAGCGATGCCAGATCCGCAGACAGCCATGGCCGCAAAGAGCTCTCAGTTGCAGGCCAACCTGGGGCAACTCGGTCGCGTGCTCGTCGCCTATTCCGGCGGCGTCGATTCCGCGTATCTGGCCTGGGCCGCTCATCGAGCTCTAGGCAGCAACATGCTGGCGGTGATCGCCGACTCCCCCAGCCTGGCCCGCACGCACCTGAACGACGCGATCGCTTTCGCCAACGAACAGGGGATTCCCCTCGAAGTGATCTCCACCTCGGAACTGGATCGTCCGGAGTATGCGCGCAATGACGGACAGCGCTGCTTTCAATGCAAGGACGAACTCTTCGCGGTCATGGAAAAGCTGCGTGCCGCACGCGGATTCGACGCGATTGCCTATGGAGTGAACCTGGACGATCAGGGTGACTTCCGCCCCGGGCAGCAGGCCGCCAAACAGCATCACGTGGCCGCTCCTCTGCTGAAGGCCGGGCTTACCAAGCAGGAGATTCGTGACCTGGCTCGCCAGGCAAGCCTGCGCATCTGGGACAAACCGGCATCGGCCTGCCTTTCGTCGCGTATCGAATACGGCCGTCCTGTGACGCCCGAGGCGCTCGAGGTTGTCGAACGCGGCGAGGATGCGATTCGCGCCCTCGGCTTTCGCCAGTTTCGGGTGCGCCATCATGGCGACATCGTCCGCATTGAGATTGCCCGGGAGGAACTGGAACGCGCCTTGAATCCGGCGACCGCGGCGCAGTTCACCGCGATCTTCAAAGCCCTTGGCTTCAAGTTCGTCACTCTCGATCTGGAAGGATTCCGCTCCGGATCGATGAACTCGCTGCTGCCGGCGGAACAACTGCGCCGCGCAGGCTAGGAAGCCCCGCAGGCCCCTGCTGCCGCGGCCGGCGCGCCTATGCTGTGAGATAATCAAGTCGATAAAACGTGATGCTGAGGCGGTTTCTGGTGACCCTAATTCGACGTTCGCTGCTCCTTCTGCTTCTGGTTTGTCTGGGTTGTGTTGCTCAGTCCACGCCGCCCGATGTGGCTCGCAAGATTGAGCACCAGGTCCGCGCGTTTTATACCATTCCGCCTGAGGTAAAGGTAACCGTCGGCGCGATCACTCCCAGCACCGACTGGCCTGGCTACGATTCAGTGGCTGTGAACATCGATGGCGGCGACGGCAAGCAGAAAGACTACAAGTTCCTGCTGTCGAAAGACCGGGCCACCATGCTGCGCGTAACCAAGTTCGACCTGACCAAAGATCCGTTTGCCGAACTGATGAGCAAGATCGACGTCAAAGACCGGCCGACGCGTGGAGCCAAGTCGGCCAAGGTAGTTGTGGTGAGTTTTGATGACTTCGAGTGCCCGTTCTGCTCGCGGATGCACCAAACACTGTTCCCCGAAATCCTCAAGGAGTACGGCGACCGGGTCACTTTCATTTACAAGGACGACCCTCTCACCGAGATCCATCCTTGGGCGCTTCATGCCGCAGTGGACGCGAACTGCCTGGCAGCACAAAACGGGGATGCCTATTGGGACTTCGCCGATTACATCCACGCCAACAAGCGCGAAGTGGATGCGGAAAAAACTCCCGAGGCGCGTCTCGAAGCCATCGACAAGATGACTACGCTGCAAGGCCAGAAACACGATGTGGACGCGGCGAAGCTGCAAGCCTGCATGAAGGCTCAGAACGAAGACGCGGTGAGAGCGTCCATGAAAGAAGCCGACGGATTAGGCGTGAACGGAACGCCGGCTCTGTTCATCAATGGCCGAAAGATTGACGGCGCGGTTCCTATCGCGGACGTTCGCGCAGCACTGGACGCCGCTTTGAAGGACGCAGGGGAGCCTGTGCCGACTCATTCGCCTTCAGCCCCTGCATCAATATCGAGGTAGTTGTGCTCGTTTGTGGTGACAGTCAGGAACGGAGAAACTCTTGAGAACAAACTCATTCTTTGACCAGTTGGCCGCAACGCTCTCTGCCGCCGTACTCCTGGCAGCGCTGGGCGCGTGCAATTCGCCGACTGGCGGCGATGTCATGGCCACGGTGGACGGCCGGAAGATCTTTCGCACAGATGTCGACAAGTATTACGACAACAATGTCGCCTCCGCGCAGCAGGCCCCAACGGGCGAGCAAGCGACTGCGCTGCGCCTGAATATCCTTCACCAGATGATTGACGACGAGATCCTGATGCGCCGCGCCGAAAAACTCGGCTTGCTGGCGACGGACGAAGAAGTGGACCGCAAATATAACGAAATCAAGTCCCCTTTTTCTCAGGAAGAATTCGACAAGCGGCTGAAAGAGAAGAAGATCTCGCTGGCCGATTTCAAACGCGATATCCGGCGCTCCATCACCGTCGACAAGGTGATGAACAAGGAAGTGTCATCCAAGATCAATGTTACCGATCAAGACATTACCGACTACTACAACGCGCACAAAGGTGAGTTCAACCTGATCGAACCGACGTACCACCTGGCCCAGATCATGGTGACACCAGCGCCCAACCCGCAGGCCCACAACCAGAATGACAAGGCGCAAAACGAGGCGGAGGCGCGGAAGAAAGTCCAGATGATCGCGAATCGCCTGGACAGCGGCGACGACTTCGCCACGCTAGCCATGAAGTACTCCGAAGATCCGGAGACCTCGGGCAACGGCGGCGATCTCGGCACGGTGCAGGAGTCAGGACTGAAGGGTACCGATCCGGCTACCCGGGATGCGGTCATGAAGCTCAAGCCGGGCCAGTACAGCCCGGTGATTGCGGTGGTGAATCCAACGAACCACCAGGCCGTGGGATACCGCATCGTAAAACTCGTGTCGAAGGAACCTGCCGGACAGCGCGAACTGTCGGACCCGCGGGTGCAGCAAGCCATCCGTTCGCAACTCCATGACCGCCGCGAGCAGTTGTTGAAGGCTGCGTACTACGAGGTTTTACGCGATACCGCCAAGGTCGAGAATTTCTACGCGAAGAAAGTGCTCGACAGCAACGGGATGGAGAAATAGCGGTTGGAGGTTTGATTACGCGACGGACTGATTACTCGACGATTGCGAGCACGTCTCCGGAATTCACAGCGGCGCCTTCGCTGACCAGAATCTTCTGAATCGTACCCTTCTTGGGCGATTTGATTTCGTTCTGCATCTTCATCGCCTCGACGACGAGCACTCCCGTCCCCGCCTCGACCTCGGCGCCCTCGGTCACCAGCACGCGAACAATCTTGCCCGGCATGGGCGCGGTGAGTTTCCTGGGGCCATGGTCATCGACGGCCCGGACCCGCCCGCGCAACGAGCGGGGATCGCGGACTTCCGCGGCGAATCGCGCGCTGCCTACCCAAAGATGCATCTCGCCGGCGACACGTTCGCACTTCACTTCGTATGCCTGGTTGCCAATTCGAAGTGAGAGCACATCGGGCCGGGCCAGTACGGCGTCGACTTCCACTTCGCGCCCATCGACACGGCAGGACCAGCGGCCGTCCTCGCGATTGAGGTCGAGCCGGTAACTCTTGCCGTCGATGGCGATGTCGTAGGTCATGAAAGACAGTTGCGTATAATTCGATCGAGCTTCACTTCGTCGCCTCTTTGCGAGCCGCAATCTTCCAATTCGATGCGGCGAGTGGCGCACTATTCGCGGAAACCGTTGCAACGGGGCGCTCGCCCGCTCCTGCCGCGGCAGAGCCGAGCACGGCAAAGATTCCAGCCGCAATCACCGCGACTTCAATCGCCTTAGGATCCGCGGGAACCTCCGGCTTCTTCTGCTTCAGGAGCCGGTCGAGAAAGCCGGTGTCTATTTTCGCGGCGCGAAAATCGGGATCGCTCAGAATGCGCCGGAAGAGCGAAATATTCGTTTTGATTCCACCTACAAAGTACTCGTTCAGCGCGCGCGTCAGCCGGCTGATTGCCTGCTCGCGATCCGTACCGTAGCCGATCAGCTTCGCCAGCAATGGATCGTAATCCATGGGCACGGTCCAACCTTCGTACATGCCGCTGTCGCGCCGGATTCCCGGGCCCGAGGGCAACAGCAGCAAGGTGATTTTGCCTGGACTGGGGAAATAATTATTGTCGGGATCTTCGGCATAGATGCGGCACTCGATGGCGTGTCCGCGGATCATCACTTCTTCCTGCGTGAAGGGCAATCTCTCACCAGCGGCGATGCGAATCTGCAGGTGCACCAGATCGAGGCCGGTGATGAGTTCGGTGACCGGATGCTCGACCTGCAGGCGGGTGTTCATCTCCAGAAAATAGAGATTCTTCTCCTGATCGACGAGAAATTCGACCGTGCCGGCGTTGGTATATCCAGCGGCCTGGGCCACGCGAACCGCGACCTCGCCCATTCGCTTCCGCATGTCGGGATCGACGATTGGAGACGGCGCCTCCTCGACGACCTTCTGGTGGCGGCGCTGCAATGAACATTCGCGCTCGCCGAGGTAGACGGTGTTGCCGTGTTCGTCGGCCAGGACCTGCATCTCGATGTGTCGCGGATTGAGGATAGCCTTCTCGATATAGACTTCACTGTCGCCGAACGAGCGTTCCGCCTCGCTGCGCGCGCCATCCAGGGCCGACTTGAGTTCATCGGGCGCGGAGACGAGGCGCATGCCCTTGCCGCCACCGCCTGCCGCGGCTTTCAGCATCACCGGATAGCCGATGCGCGCCGCCACCTGCTCGGCCTGGTCAAACGATTCGAGGCCGCGGGATGTGCCAGGAACGAAGGGAACGCCCGCACGCTCCATCGCCTGTCGCGCTCGCGTCTTGGAACCCATGGCGTCCATGGCGGCGGCGGTGGGGCCGATGAACTTCACGCCGGCTTCGGCGCAGGCTCGGGCGAACTTCGCATTCTCCGAAAGAAAACCATAACCCGGATGAATTGCGTCCGCGCCGGAGCGCCCCGCGACGTCGAGAATTTTCTGGATGTTCAGGTAAGACTCGGTAGCCGCGGGCGCACCGATGGGATACGCTTCGTCAGCTTTGCGGACGTGCAGCGCGGCACGATCTACGTCGGAGTAGACAGCCACCGCGGCAATTCCCATCTCGTGGCAGGCGCGGATGACTCGTACAGCAATTTCTCCGCGATTTGCGATGAGAATCTTCTTGAACATGAAAGCTACCGGGGCGGCGACGCGGCTCCAATCCCTGATCAGACCGGATATTGTACTGGACGGTTGGGGTTCGCGCAGTACCGTGGCGCCCGGGAGCCGGGAGCCTCTATTCAGCGGGTAGGCGAGAAGAACTCACGGGAAACGGGGCCTTGGGCTTGTCTTCGTCCCGCCGCAGCCAGCTATGGCGCGGTGCAAAGCGATACCGGATGAGGGTCCAGATCGCCTGCAACCCATCAGAATGCCGGATCTTTTTGCCTTCGACTGCTGACCGCGGATGGTACTGAATGGGAACTTCCTCGATCTTCTCGCCCATGCGGCAAAGCTTCGCAGTCACTTCTGGGCAGAACTCGAAGCGGCGACATGACAATTGAACCCGCGACAACAGCGAGCGGCGAATGACTTTGTAGCACGTGGCTTCGTCATGAATGCCAGCGCCGTAGAGAAGATTGGTGAGATGGGTCAGCAACTTGGCTCCGAGAAAGAAGCGCAGTCCGCGCTCAGGGCGGTCGGGCCGAACTCCGTACACTACATTTGCCTTGCCTTCTTCAAGTGGACGCAGCAACGCTGAATAATCCTGCGGATCGTATTCCAGATCGGAATCCTGGATCAGGACGTACTCGCCGCGCGCGTAGGAAAGCGCGGTGCGAATCGCCGCGCCTTTGCCGCAGTTCTTCTCGTGGAAGACGATGGTGACATCGTCCATCGGCGGCAGCGCCTCCAGTTTCTCCCGGGTACCGTCGGTCGAGCCATCGTCGACGATGATGATTTCTTTTTTCACCGGCGAGGCGTGGATCGCCTGCAACAGCTCGTCCACGTGTGCCGCTTCGTTGTAAACCGGTACGATCACCGAGACGAAACCCTGCCAGCGGTCAGTCATGGATCGACCATTCTTTAGTCGGTCCATCGCCGGATCGTCCGTGGTTGCCCGGGTTGTCCACGATGCGGTTGCCAACGAAGCCATGCTCCAGCACGTCGAGAGTGCGCGCCAGCCCCGACCGTCCGCCTGAAAAACGGATACAGTCAGTGTGAAGGCAATAAGCTACACGCCTACCCTCAAGTCGAAAATACGCGCAAATCAAAGGGATTTCTAGCATAGTATCATTTTGCAATCGACTCCGACGCTTAGCATGCATCCACCCGACGCCGCGGTGAACCAGAGCGCAGGCAGTTCACCATCTCCACACAAGTCTGCCAGTCAGCCTCCCTGGCTCAGTCTTCTTTTCCTGATGGCGGCGGGGACGATCATTCGTTTCCTGTTCCTGACGCGCAAGCCTTTCTGGTTTGATGAGTCGTTCAGCGCAGAAGTCGCGCAGATCAGTTGGGGCAATTTCCTGCGCCTGCTGTGGTGGCGTGAAGCCAACATGTCGCTGTACTACTTGCTTCTGCGGATCTGGCTGCTGTTTGGGCACAGCGAGTTTTATATTCGCAGCCTCTCGGTCGTCTTTGCAGCAGCGACGATTCCTGCGATCTATTGGCTGGCCCGTCTGCTGTACGACCGTCGGGTGGCGATGACCGCGGCTGCGCTGTTCACGTTCAACGCCTACAGCGTTCGTTACGCTCAGGAGGCTCGCAGCTACGCCCTCTTTCTGTTCCTGGCAACACTTTCATCTGCGTTTCTGATCGCATTGATCCGCCAGCCTTGCCGCCGCAACCGTGTTGGCTACGTCCTGGTTAGCGTCCTGGCGGTGTATGCCCATTTTTACGCGCTCCTGTTGCTGGCGGCGCATTGGCTGGCCTTGCGCTGGCGCACGGGCAGCAATTGGCGCGCGGACGAAGCAAAGCTACTGGCGCAACTGCGGCGCATCTGGATTACGATTGGCGTCGCCGTGCTCCCTCTGCTGGTGTTCGTGGCTAAAACCGGCGCCGGACCGATCCGCTGGATTCAGAAGCCCGGTCTTTACGACCTGGCCCAGTTCTTCCAGCACTTGGCAGGAAGCAACGGCTGGCCTCTGCTGGCCCTGTTCGGCATCGCTTGCATTTTGGCGGTGGCCCCTCTGGGAAAGTCTCTTTGGGCGAGGGACAGCGCTTGGGAGGTCTGGCGATGCCAGTTTTTGCTGTGGTGGCTGTTCTTCCCCGTGATCGCGACTGTACTGCTGTCGTTCGCTCGTCCAGTCTTTCTCGCGCGTTATATGATCCTCTGCCTGCCCGCGCTTCTGATTCTGGTCGCGGCCGGCCTGGCGCGGCTGCGGCAATCCTGGCTGCTGGCCGTGGCTCTGACCGGGATCCTGCTTCTGAGCATGCAGGGAATATTTTTCGTCTATGCAAACGACTTCGACAGTGAGCGGGATGCTTCTGCGGCCGCGGCCAGCTTCATTCTCGACCACGCGCACCCGGGCGATGCTGTCGTCTTCCATATCGCCGAAACTCGCATCCCCTATGAGTTTGTTCGCACGCAGCGCAGTGGGGAAAATACTGCCAGCCCGAGATTCACTGCTCAACTCGGACCCGAGATTCTCTTCCCGCATCACGGCGCGGGACTGGACTACCGGGACTTCACCGGCAAGCCGACGGCAGACTTTCTGCGCGCCGCGGCGCCCAGCCATCCGCGGGTGTGGGTCATGCTGATGAATAACGGACCTGCGGGAAACCCCGATCCCACGACCGTCATGCTCACGAAGACTCTTCCCGAGTCGTTCCCTACGATGCAACGCTGGGGATTCGCGAAGGCGGAAGTCCGTCTCTACGCCAAGGAATAGTAAGGAATAGGGCCGCGCAATATGTGATCTGCCGAAAAAGCGATTAAGCCCGGAGATAAGAAAGCCTCCCTCGCTCGCGCGAAGGAGGCCCAATTCTCGAAACGATGACTCGATCTACTTATCCATCGTGATGCCGCCACCCTGGCTCTGCGCAGCCTTTTCGGCCTTCGCTTTCTTCACGCGCAGGGTTTCATCCACCCAATGGTCCGCGGTCTTCAGATCTTCCGCGCGGGCTGCGAGATCGTCGCACTCTACATCGCCTTTTTCGCGGTACATCAGGTTTAAGTACGCCATGGCATCGTCATAATCCGGACGGATCTGAATCGCCTTGTTAAGGCTCTCGATGCCCTCCTGAATGGCAGGAGCGTTCTTCACTTTCAACTCGGCGCAGACCTTGGCTTGGTCCTTGTTCTTGGGGTTCAGGTTCTCTTCCGGCTTCATGCCCAGTTTAGCCCGTTCTTCCATGCGGGGCTGGTAGCAAGCCGTCCAGTCGATGACGCCGACGGAATAGTAAGGCTCAGGATCGTTCGGGTCGAGATCGGAAGCCATGCGGTAGTACTTTTTGGCGTCGTCCCATTTCTTCTCGTTCAAGTAAAGGTAAGCGATGCCCTTGGCGGCGTTTACTTTCTGATCCCGAGACGGATTGGCGTCGATCACCGTTTGATATTCCTTAATAGCCTGGTCCGCCGTGCGCAGGTTATCAGGCGAGTCCACGCCGGGAATGTATTGCGACACGAACGCAGTCGCCAGATACATGCGGGCATTGATCAGGGTCGGATCCAACTGGACGGCCTTCTGAAAGTGTTCGATAGCCTGCTCGTAGTGGTTGTTCTTGTAAGATTCCACGCCCTTGTTGAGCTGGTCGCGCGCTCTCAGCTTGTCACATCCTACAGAGGAAAAAAGCGCCAGCGCGATTGCTACCAGCGTGATGAGTTTTAAGTTCTTATTCATTGCGGTATAAGTCTCCCTCGACAGAGCATCCTAGGCCCAGAGACATCGATTTGACAAGCGCGGTGTGACAAAGCGCGACAAGCGCGGGCCGCGGAAGCACGGAAGCTTCACGCTCCCGTGCAGTGGGCCAATCACGAAATACGCGACTCCGGGCTTGCTGGACGGGCGGTTTAGTTGCCCGCTTCAATCTTCGCGGTGATGAGGCCGACCTTGTCCACACCTGCGGCGTGGGCAATGTCAATCACGTTGGCGACATTGGCAAAGGGAATGGAATCGTCCCCCTTCACAAACATCACCTTTTCCGCGCGTTGCTTATAAATGTCGGTCAGACGCCCCTGCAGATTGTCCCAAGTCGCGTCTTCGTTGTTGATCTTGACGCCCGGTTCCGAGCCAGCACCACGGTCGATCAACTGCACGACGATGGTACGGTCCGGGGTATTGTTCTTGGGGGCGTTCGGCGGAGGCGGCTGAGGAACCAGCGCATCCAGACCTTTGGGGGTGACTGGCGAGATCACCATGAAGATGATCAGTAGCACCAGCAATACGTCAATGAGCGGTGTGACGTTGATGTTTGCACTTTGGCCTCCGCTCGGGCCAACTGCCATTCCCATGGTCGTTCTCCTCTATTGGCCAGGCGCAGCCGGAGCTGGCGGGGCGTTTGGAGCCGTTTTCCTCTGATCGGTGAGCAAGCCAAGGTCATCTACCCCGGCCGCACGAACGCTATCCACTACCTTCACCACCCCGCCAAAACGGGTTCGCATGTCCGCCTTCACGTACACGCGCTTGTCTTGCTTGTTGGCGAGACGATCTTTCACTTTTGTAGTCAGATTATCGACGTCTTGGATCTGGTCGCTGCCGAAGTACACCTTGCCGTCCCGGGTAATCGAGACCAGCAGCGCGTCTTCCTTGTCGGCGTCCGGCATCTGCTCCGGGTTATTGACAGGGGCCATGTCCACGCTGATGCCTTTCTGCAACATGGGCGTGACCACCATGAAGATGATCAACAGAACCAGCATCACATCCACCATCGGTGTGACGTTGATGTCTGAGCTGACCTTCGCTCCTTCGTTTCGTTTCGCTAATGCCATAGCTTGATATCTCCCGTGCTTCCGTCGTGCCCGCAGTCGCGCTCTTCGCGCTTAAGTCGGGAAGGCCGGCGCTGGATCGCTCCAGCGCCGGACCAAGCAACTCACTGCGAACCAGACCGGGTGGTTCTTACGGCCGGGCTCTTATCGCCTGACGTCGCCGCGCTTCTTCAGGAAGTAGTCGATCAATTCGCTGGACGAGTTGTCCATTTCGACGTCGAATGCTTCCACGCGACCGGTCAGATAGTTGAACATCATGACGGCTGGGATGGCGACGAGCAGCCCGATGGCCGTCGTAACCAAGGCTTCCGCGATACCGCCAGCGACTGCAGCCAGACCGGTGGCCTTCGAGTTGTTGATGCCGATGAAGGCGTTCAGAATGCCCATCACCGTTCCGAACAGTCCCACGAAGGGGGCGGTCGAACCGATGGTGGCGAGGCCGCCCAATCCGCGCTTCAACTCGGCATGGACGATGGCTTCGGTGCGTTCCAGAGCGCGCTTGGAGGCTTCAATGGTTTCGCCAGGGATTGCGCCCGGAGAATCCTGGTGAGCCTTGAATTCCATCAGGCCAGCGGTGACAACCTTGGCCAGGTGGCTCTTCTTGTTGCGCTCGGCAACCTTGATGGCTTCATCAATACGGCCGTCGCGCAGAGCACCCGCCACTGCGGGGGCGAAGGCGCGAGACTGTTTGCGGGCGGCGCTATACGCCATCCAGCGGTCGATCATCACGCCGATCGACCAGCCTGACATGATGAAGAGAATGATGACGACGGTACGCGCAACCCATCCCATTGCCTTCCACAAGCCCAAGGGATCGGTCGCCATGGCGCCGCCGCCCTCCTGGACCATCCAGGTGGCTGCGACGTGAACGTGACTGAGAAGTGCTGCTGCTACGTGAGTTGCGAACATGAGTTGCTTTTCCCTCCTCGGAACTCTCTACTTTACTTGGACACTTTGATGCGCTCTGCGGTGCCAACCGCCGGATAAGAATTTCGATTACCGGCGAGTATGCGGCTTTTCGCCACACAAGCACAAACCCGGCGGGCCATCCCTGGAGTCGACGAGGGGTACAGCGACCGTGCCCGGGCTCTTGAAAAGCCCCTCCCGGCCACCAAAGAAACAGGGTGGGAAGGGGAGGGCCATGCACACACTACTACTAATCGATACGAACCGCGCTACGTTGGGGAAGTTTAGCCCCCAGCGAGCGTGAAGTTTACCTGCACCTGCGTGTCAACCTCGACCGGTTCACCATTCAGCAGGTACGGCTTGTACTTCCACTGCTTCACGGCTTCGATCGCGGCCGGCGCCAGCATCGGGTGCCCGCTGATCAACTGCAGGTTCTGAATATTACCCTCTTTGCTGATCTGGGCCTGGAGGATAACCACGCCCTGAATGCGCGCCTGGCGCGCCAGCGGAGGATAGCTCGGTGGAACCTTTCGAATCAGAAGACCCTGGGAAACGCCCAGCGAAACGCGTACGCGCTGCGGGGTAGCGATCTTAGGCACGGCCACCGGTGTAGAACTGAGCACGCTGCCGATGACGCCGCCCATCGATCCGCCCGGTACGCCGCCCGGTACGCCGCCCACTACGCCAGTAACAGCCATCTGCGGCGGGGCTTCGTCTTCTTTCAGGTTCTCGAGGACCTTCTTGGGAATCTTGGTAGGCGTGCGCAACTCACCGTTGATAATGTCGCTCTGGATCTGCTTCACCACATGAACGGGCGCGGCTGCGGGCGGTGGAGGTGGCGGAGGCGGCGGGGGGGCCACCAGCAGGAACATCATTTGTCCCTTGGGCAAGGCTTCGGTGAAAATCAGCGGAATCAATACCATCACGCCGATGATCATCATCTGGATGGCGAACGACACGATCGACGTCCATCCCCGCTTCGTCTTGAGCCTGCCGCCGGATTCGATAAGGCTGTCTTCAAACATTGGAATTCTCCCCTAACTTCTCTCAGACCCCTACGAGCACTTAGACACCGACTGCTCCCTGTTTGCTCCCATTTTCTTTGGCCCACCCTCCGGCCGGTTTGGGGCCGAAAAAGCGAACCGAGCAAACCCTTCCAACTTCTACATAAGAAGGCGTAACGCAACCGCTGCCACTGCCGCCATAGGGTAACTTACCTAGCTTTCCCAGCCGGCATAGCGATGGGACGCTTGCCTTTTTCAATGCGCCAATCCTGATAGGCCACCAGGATCGGAGCGGCAATCGCGATCGATGAATACGTCCCGATTAAAATGCCAATTACCAGCGCGAGGCTGAATCCGCGAAGCACCTCGCCGCCGAATAAAAAGAGTGCGAGTACGGTAAGGAAGGTAAGGCCTGCTGTCAAGATGGTTCTGCTTAGGGTCTGATTAATGCTGCGGTTGACGATATCCGACAGCTTCTCCCGCCGCATCAGTTTAATGTTTTCCCGGATCCGGTCAAATACCACGATCGTGTCGTTATTAGAGTAACCAATCAGGGTGAGGATGGCTGCAATCACCGTCAGGGTGATGTCGGTATTGGTAAGGGAAAATGCCCCTACCGTGATGAGCGTATCGTGGAACACGGTGACTACCGCGGCGACGCCGTAAATCCACTCAAACCGGAAGCCGAGGTACACCAGCATCCCCAACAGGGAGTATAGGGTGGCCAAGCCAGCTTGCGCGCGCAATTGACCGCCGACCTGAGGACCGATGATCTCGACGTTGCGCACGCCAAAGTCGGAGAGATAGAAGCCATCGGCAAGAACCGATGCCACCTTAGGATCCACGCCTGGCGCGCTGTTCACTTGGTCCAACGAATTCAGGACCCCCCCGAGCACTTTTTCGCGGTAATCGATAACGGCTTGCGCCTGGGCTGCATATTTCTGATCGGCATCGGTGCCCAGGTGGAGTGGGTCTTTTTCGACAAGATAGCCTTTGACGGTCAGGAAACTTGCGTTATTGAGGTCGATCTTGCCCGCAGGAGCGGGAGAACCGGCCTGTAGCGCATTAATAATCTTCAGCTTGCCCTGATCGAGGGCCTGCTCGCTGGTCTCGCGCACATCGAGGTCAATCAACTCCTCGTTATTCGCAGCCACGCCATACCGCTGCAGCTTGAAATTCCTGAGACCAGCACGATCGATCTGGGAGCGGATCGCATTTTCGTCAGGCGTATGAGAGAACTTCACGTATACGAGCGTTCCGCCGCGGAAGTCGACGCCCCACGGAATGTGGTGCCAGAACAACATCGAAAACAGCCCCGCAACGCTAAAGATCAGTGAAAAGGCGAGAAAATACCATTTCTTGCCCAGAAAATCTATGTTGGTATTGCGAAAGAACTCCACGGGTTGTCTTAGCCCCTTATCTATCTATGACTTAACTGACCTTTGGCAATGACGCAACTGCCTATTAGCTAATTCCCTTAAATGCTGAGCGCTTGGCCGCGCTGATGCCGGCTCAGCACCCAATCGAAAATGAACCGCGACACGAACACGGCGGTGAACAGGTTTGCCAGCAAACCGAATGTCAGCGTGGTAGCGAAACCCTTCACCGGACCGGTGCCAAAGATGAACAGAATCGCGGCCGACACGATCGTCGTCACGTGAGTATCCACGATGGTGATCCAGGCGTGACTGAAGCCCTGATCGACGGCCGAGGGCGGCGTCTTTCCGTTGCGCAACTCTTCGCGAATGCGCTCAAAGATCAGTACGTTGGAATCCACGCCCATGCCGACGGTCAGAATCACACCTGCAATGCCGGGCAGGGTCAGCGCGATGTTGACCCCAGCGATGCTTGACCACCCTAGGAAACCCAACAGGATGATGAGGTTCATGATCAGCGCCAGATCTGCATTGATCCCCGCGCCGCGATAGTAGACGAGCATGAAGATCAGGACAGCCACCATGCCGATGATGGTCGCCTGCACGCCGGAACGAATCGAATCCGCGCCCAAGGATGGGCCGACGGTGGTCTCTTGCAGATACTTGATGCTGGCCGGCAAAGCGCCCGAGCGCAGGATCATGGAAAGATCCTTGGCCTGCTGCTCGCTCATGCGGCCGCCGCTGATCGAGCCCTGATCGCGGATTGGCTCCTTGATGTTCGCCACTTCCTGCACTTTATTGTCGAGGACAACAGCGAGACTGTCGCCGACGTGAGCGGAAGTGAAGCTGAAAAAGCGCTGGCCGCCGTCGCCCGTCAGCGAAAAGGTCACGCTGGGCTGGCCGTTGGGATCGCGGCTGGGCTGCGCGTCGCGCAGATCCTTGCCGCTTACCGCAGAAATACGCGACACCAGGTACCATGCCTGTCCTTCTGATTCGGCGCCGGGCATGTTGTGTCCGGGAAGGGGAATTGCGTCCGCGGGAATGACCCCGACCGGAGTTTGCGCCTGCAACAACGCCTGCTCGCTGGGATACGGTCCGCCTAGCGACTGCTTGATCTCAAGCATCGCGGTGGACTGAATGATGTCCTTCACGCGTCCGAAATCATCCACGCCGGGCAACTGCACCAGAATTTGATATTGACCGCCGGCTCCATGCTGCTCAATCGTGGGCTCGCTGACGCCGAGAGCGTCAACCCGGTTGCGGATGGTGTCGATCGCCTGGTCAACCGCTTTGCTCTTAAGGTCAGCCAGGGACGAGGGCTTCATCGTGAGATTCCAGGAATTGTCCGGGCCGCCAGTCACGTCGTACTCGGGCAACTTCTCCTGCACGATGGTCAGCAAATCAGAGCGCGCCGCCGGCTGCATGCCTTTCAACACCAGATGGTCAGGATTGTTCTGCTGGTCAGGCTGCGTTATGTCGGAATAGTCAATCTTGCGGTTGCGCAGCTGCTCTTTCAACACTTCCATGGCACCCTGCGCCACGACGTTGACCGCATCGTTGACCTGAACCTGCAGAATGAGGTGTGTTCCTCCGCTCAAATCGAGGCCCAGATGGATGTGATCGCTCACCGCAGCGAGCAGCCCCTCGCGGGAAAAGCTCTTCGGAATCCCAAAGATCCCGAACAGGAAGAAGAGCGTGATCCCGACGATAATCCCAAGTTTCCAGAGAAAATTCTTGTTCATAATAAAGACTGGCTTCGAGTTTCGAGTTTCGAGCGTCCAGCTTCGCGGAATCCACGAAACTTGAAACCCGAAACTTACTTTGCTTTCACTTCTTCCTCGGTGGTCGTCACCTGCAGCACCGAGGCCTTGGTCACTTCCACCACAATATTGTTCGGGGGAACGCGCAAATGAACGCAATCATCCTTTAGAGCCATGATCGTACCCCGCAGGCCCCCGCTAGTGGTGACTTTGTCACCGGTTTTGAGCTGATCCAGCATGGCCTGCCATTTCTTTTGGCGGCGTTGCTGGGGCAAAATCAACAGAAAGTAGAAGATGGCGAAGATGAAGATGAGGGGAGCCATACCCAGCCACCCCATACCACCGCTACCACCGAGCTGTACTGCCAGCAATAATTGCATATATGAGGTCTGCGCCTGCGTGTCCGCGAAAAACCGCCCGCGCCCATTAGCGCCGCGGGAGCTGTTATTTCACCACGGGGTTTGGATCGACTTCGGCCGGGTTCCTTCAGCTTTCAGGCTTGAATCCGGGGAGAGCGTCCGTGGAGGTCATGGTTTCGGTCGTGACCATACACTGGAAAGAAAACGGGACTCTTCCCCAAGTGAAATAGAATGCCGTACCCGCCGCATAGTGTCAAGGTAGAAACTAAGGTTGTGGATCGTATTCAAGACCTGCGCCAGCACTTCATTGGATGCATAAAGATGACGTAAATAGGCCCGGGAGTAGCGAAAACACACCCGGCACGAGCAATTCGGATCGAGCGGGGCCGCATCCTGGGCATAGCGCGCCTGCTTGATCGAAACCTTGCCTTCCGAGGTAAATAGCAGCCCGTGACGAGCGGCGCGTGTTGGCAGGACGCAATCCATCATGTCCACGCCCAGGTTGGCGTACTCGACAATTTCTTCGGGCGTCCCCACTCCCATCAGGTAGCGCGGCTGGTCTTTGGGAAGATGCTCCAGCGTCGATTCGACGATCTCGCGGGTGAGTTCGCGCGGCTCGCCCACGCTGAGCCCGCCGATGGCGTAGCCGGGGAAGCCGATTTCAATGGTCCGTTCGGCCGATTCTTTTCTGAGGGCGCGGTCCATCCCCCCCTGCACGATGCCGAAGAGGGACTGAACAGAGATCGGGTGCCCCATTCTAGCCGCGCTTTTTGCGGCCAGAATGGTGGTTTCGGACACTGCGCCCCACGGCACCTCATTTTTGTGCTCTTCAAAATATCTTTTACTCCGTGCTGCCCAGCGCGCCGTCATTTCCATCGAGGCGCGCGCGCGAGCAGCGTCCGCCGGATACTCCGTGCACTCATCGAACGCCATGATGATGTCGGCGCCCAGCCCGATCTGCGCCTCCATCGCGCTCTCCGGGCTAAAAAAGTGCGAGGAACCATCGAGGTGCGAGCGGAACGTCACACCTTCTTCAGTGACTTTGCGCAGTTCGTTCAGGCTGAATACCTGAAACCCTCCGGAGTCGGTCAGGATCGCCCGCCGCCACGCCATGAATCCATGCAGCCCGCCCATCTTTCTCACGGTGCTTACGCCCGGACGCAAGTAAAGGTGGTACGTGTTGCCGAGAATAATCTGCGCACCCAGATCCTCAAGAATGTCCTGCGGAACGCCTTTGACCGAGGCCACCGTTCCCACCGGCATAAACACCGGCGTTTCGATTTCAGCGTGCGGCGTCAGCAGACGCCCGGTGCGAGCTTTGCTGCTATGGGCGTCGATCTGGAAGGAAATGGACACTCGTTGGGATTGTAGCAACGGAGCTTGCAGCATCCTGGTCGCTCGAGCAATCTGCAATCTAAAATCTTCAATCTAGAATTGAAGTGATTTCTCCGCGAACGTTCCCGATTTCTAAGATTAGCCTCCCGACACTCACGGGCAATTTGAACCGCCGTGGCCCAGCGCTGCCGGGATTGAAATACAGGACTCCATTCTTCTTCTCCTGCTTCGGAACGTGGCTGTGACCGGAAATCACGACTTTGAACCCAGCCGCCTCCGGCTTCAGATCCAGCTGGGCCAAGTCGTGGAGCACAAAAATGGAAACACCGGAGAGTTCGACAACTTCGGTTTCTGAGAGTTTGCGGGCCCACGCCGCGGTGTCGACGTTGCCACGGATGGCGGTGACGGGCGCGATGGTCGCGAGTTCCTCAAGAAGTTCGGGTGCGCCCACGTCCCCGGCGTGAATGATGTGTTCTGAACCACGCAGCGCTGCCAGGGCTTCGGGACGAAGCAGGCCGTGCGTGTCGGAGATGACGCCGATGAGGATGGCAGCTCTCGGTTCTAAGTCTCGGACTTGGGCTTCCGGGTTGAGATCATCATGGCATTCATTTCGGCATGAGAGGGCGCGCCCTCCATCGCCTTGTAGGTGCCGCTCGTTCTCACTTCCTCCGCCAGACGCCGCAACAAGCCCATGGTCGCCCTCATCGGCCCGGAACCCAGACTGATTCGTCGCACGCCCAGTTTGGCAAGCTCAGCGATGGAGAGCGAACCGGGGCCTGCCAGAATATTCACGGGGCATTGCAAATCGGCGACAACGCGCCCGATCGTCTCCGCGTCTCGGACCCCGGGGAGGAACACGCAGTCCGCCCCAGCATCGCGGAAAGCCGACAATCGCCGCACCGCCTCCTCATACCGCTTCGCAGAGTCGCCCACCTGCAGGAGGTAGACATCGGTGCGCGCATTCAAAACTAGGGGAACATCGAACTTCGAGGCGGCCTCGCGGATGCTTCGGATTCTCTCCACTTGCAGCGAGGGGTCCGCAAGCGGACGTTCCGGATCTCCAGTCGCGTCCTCGAAGTTCATCCCAACCGCGCCACCGAAGATTACGTTGCGCGTTGTCCGAAAGGCGCGATCGGGCCCCTCTCCGTAGCCGGCTTCGACGTCGGCGGTGACCGGCACTCTCACCGCGTCGGCGATCTGAGCAATCTGGGCGAACATCTGATCGGCGTGAATCTTCTGACCATCGGGGTACCCGCGCGCAAATGCAATTCCGGCAGAGGTGGTCGCGATCGCAGGAAAACCCGCTTCTTCAACGATGCGGGCGCTCGCGATGTCCCACACATTGACCAGCAGCAGCGGGTGCGGTCCGAGGTGCATGGCTCGAAACGCTTCGGCCTTTTTCTTCTGCTCGAGATCAGGTGCGGACAATCTGAGTCTCCCAGGTCGATTATTTCGCGAACTTGGAAACGTTGACCACCGCGCGTCCCACGGTGCCCCGCCCAATCTCGCGCGAGTCGTTGTAGGCGGTCACGCGCAGCGTATAGAAGCGGCCGTCGAATGATTCCAGCGTAGCCTCCGCCTTGATGCGCGAACCGATGCCGCTCGCGGCTCGATGCTCAACGTTGATGGACGTTCCCACCGTAATCTCGTCGCCTTCACAATAAAGCTGCAGCGCGCGAAACGACGCGGTCTCCATCAGCCGGATCATGTCAGGCGTCGAGTACACCGGAGGCAACTCGGGATGGTGCGACGTGAGGGTGTGCTCGAACTCGACCGTCTCTTCCGCTTCGCCGCGCGTGCCGATAGGGATTGCTTTCGCCAACCGCTCCCTCCAGAAAAGAAATGAGCCAACGATTCTATCGAAATCATTGGCCCAATCCTGTCGTCTTGAATCCGATCTATGCCACCGCCATCGCCGTCCGCCGGGCGTCGATTCCGTCCATTGCCTTCCACAGCATACGCGCAGCGTTCTCAGCCGCTTCAAGAGCCGCGTCCGCAGTCTCCGGATGCGCGGCGATGCGCTTCTCGAGTTGCTTACGCCACACATTGGAGTGATGCACATCCGCCGTGGCATGGAGCGAGAAGTATCCGCAGGTCTTGTCATCGGCGCCGTACATCTCGCGCAGGCCGCGTTCTTTTTCCTTGGCGATCCGCGGCACCTGCGATTCGTAGGTATAGAACGCCGCCAGCGCATCCTCAGGAGTGCCTTCGTTGGCTACCTGTTGAAAGTGACGAATGAGCTGCCGGATCTCCGGCACCGGCGTGTGCCACTCCAGATTGCGGCTCGATCCCATGCCCTCGGCAAAATCGAGCCACAGATCCGAGTGGGGAACAGAATCCCGCCCGGGACGCCCGTCGACGCCCTTCTCATCGCACATGTTGGCCAGCACCGCACGACGCAATTCGCCTTCGTCGAGGCGCATGCCAAGAGCCGCCAGGTACGACGGAAACGATTCCACGTGGTGGTAGTAATCCTGCGCATATTCCCGCAAGTCGTTGCGGGTCAACTGCCCCGCCGACCACGCCTTGTAAAAAGGATGGCAGAGCAGGTCGTACTTTCCGATGCGCGCGTCCAGTTGCTTGAAGAATTCCGCGGTATTCATGAAGCCCCCTGTGGCGTATGGCTAGGACAGCCCAATATACGGGCGGAAAGCAGCAGCGGCAAGTGATGGAAATCACAGGACGCGCCAAGTTGCTAGAATAAAAGAAGTAAGCTGCGTAACGATTTTCCGGGGCTCGCACCAACCGATTTCATGCAGTTCACCGAACAATTCGACGGAGTCGTGGTCGGCGCCGGCCATGCCGGATGCGAGGCCGCTATGGCCTCCGCTCGCATGGGGTTGAAGACCGCCCTTTACACGCTGAACGTCGACCTGATCGCGCAGATGTCGTGTAATCCGGCGATCGGTGGCATCGCCAAGGGGCACCTGGTCCGCGAAGTCGACGCGCTCGGTGGCATCATGGGCGAGATCACCGACGCAGTCGGCATTCAGTTCCGCCTGCTGAACACTTCGCGGGGCCCGGCGGTATGGTCTCCCCGGGCGCAGTGCGACAAGCAGGCCTACCGCCTGAAGATGCGCGAGGTACTGGAATCACAGCCGAACTTAAAGATCAAGCAGGCCGAGGTTGCGGATCTGATTCTGGAAGAGGCTTCCGGCTCTCGGCTTCCGGCTGCAGCAGAGCAAAGCCCTCAGCCAGTGCAGACCGGAAGCCGAACGCCGGAAGCCGAACGCCCGGTTCCAAGACGCCGCGTTCTCGGCATTCGCCTGCGCGACGGTCGCACGGTCGGTGCAGGCGTCGTCATCATCACCACCGGAACGTTCCTCAACGGCCTGATTCACTGCGGCGAGCAGCAATATCCCGCGGGGCGGTCGGGCGAGCCCAACGCCGTCCTGCTCGGCGAGGCCTTGAAGAAGCTTGGCCTGCGTGGATGCCGGCTGAAGACTGGCACTCCGCCGCGCATCGACGGCCGCAGCATCGACTGGTCACGCTTTCCGGCACAGCCCGGTGACGCCGATCCAACGCCTTTCAGTTTCCGGACCAAGCGGGTTGCGCACCACGACTCGCAGGTTCCTTGTTACATCGCGTGGACCACGGCCGAGACCCACCGCATCATCCGCGAAAACGTGCACCGCTCACCCATGTATAGCGGACAGATCCAGTCGATCGGACCGCGCTACTGTCCGTCGATCGAGGACAAGATCGTGAAGTTTCCCGACAAGGAAATGCACCAGCTCTTCCTCGAGCCCGAGGGGCTGAACACGCACGAGATCTACGTCAACGGCATGAGCACATCGTTGCCGGTAGAGGTCCAGCTTGAGATTTTGAAGTCGATCCCGGGACTAGAGAACGCAGAAATGCTGCGGCCCGGATACGCGATCGAGTACGACTCGATCGATCCGACGGAACTGGAGCGCACGCTCGAAACCCGCAAGATTGCCGGCCTGTTTCTCGGTGGGCAGATCAACGGCACATCCGGCTACGAAGAAGCCGCGTGCCAAGGGCTGATGGCCGGAATCAATGCCGCGTTGCAGGTGAAGCGGCAGCCTCCGCTGATCCTCGACCGTACCGAGGCGTATACCGCGATCCTGATCGACGATCTCATCTCCAAGGGCACGAACGAGCCCTACCGCATGTTCACCTCGCGCGCCGAGTTCCGCCTGCACCTGCGCATCGACAACGCCGACCGCCGCCTCACGCCCCACGGCCGCCGCGTAGGCTTGATCTCGGACGAAGCCTGGGCAGATCATCAAGCTAAGCAGGAGCGCCTGGCTGCGATGAAGAAGCTGTTGCAGAGTTCGCGGCTTACACCTGACATGTCGAAGCGAATTGAAGTCTCTGCTCAATCAAAGCCCTGTCATTCCGAGCGAAGCGAGGCGGAGCCGAACGTAGTCGAGGGACCTCGCGTTTCAATGGATATCGACTTGTCTGCTTCCATCGGCCAAAATCTCGCGCAACTGATGAAGCGTCCGGAAGTAACGGTCGAGCATCTCGTGCCGATCCTGAGGGAACTCACGCCAGAGTTTTTCGTAAGAGATTCCTCCGTGTCCTCAGTGGTTAAGCTGTCGTCAGAAGTAAGAAACGAACTCAAGTCCGTCGAAACCGAGATCAAGTATGAAGGCTACCTCTTGCAGCAACAGCGCGCCATGGAGCGTCTGAAGAAGTCCGAGCAGCACTCCATCCCCGAGTGGTTCGATTACCGGTCGGTCAGCGGCCTCTCGCGCGAGATGCAGGAAAAGCTGACGCACCTGCGCCCACGCACCATCGGCCAGGCCTCGCGCATTCCAGGCGTAACACCGGCGGCCGTGTCGCTGGTAAATGTATTTATTGAGATCCAGGCGCGCCGCCGCGACCAGGCTGCCGCTCTATAGTCAAAGCGCTACGGGTTCTGTTTGGTTTGCAGTTGTTCCGCGAGTTTGAGTTCGTTTTCCGCTTCTTCTTTTTTCCCCATCTCGCGGTAGGCCTGACCCAGCAACTGGTGGGTCATGGGATTATTAGGGTCCATCGTCGCTGCCCGCTTCAAAGCAATCACCGCCAGATCCAGCTCTCCCTTTTTCTCAAGTACTTTTCCCATCAGAATGAAAGGCCCCGTTGCCGTCTGGTCAAGCCAGATCGAGCGCTGTAAAGAATGTTGAGCGTCTTCATATTTCTGGATTCGCGAATACGCATCAGCCAGTTTGTAGTAGGTGGCGGCGTGTGCTGGATTGATCGCTAATTCCTTCTGAAACTCGGCGATCGCTTCGGGAATTCGTGATTTGTAGATATAGAGTTCGCCGAGCAGGTAATGCGCCAACGGCAGCTTCGGATCGAGACTCGCTGCCTTCTGCGCATACTCTTCTGCCACCGGATCGAATTCCTGCCGCAACAGCATCTGCGCCGTAAATAAATAGCTCGCAGCAGAGTCGGGCGGCACGTCGAACATCTTTCCAAACGCCTTGCGCGCCTGCGGATAGTCTTTGGTCTGGATGTAGCAGACGCCCAGAACGTACGAGGCATCCGCATTGGCCCGCGGATACCATCCCTGCACCTTTTCGAGCAGAGGAATCGCATCCGCCGGATGTCCGCCTCGATAATAAGCGAGCCCTAGCAATTGGGTAGGCTCGCCATTCGCGGGGTCTTCCGCGACTGCCTTTTTCAAATACTTGATCGCCTGCGGGAAGTCATTTTTCTTGTAGTACGCAGTACCGAGTTCCTGGTTGAGCCCTTTTGTAGCGGGATCGCGTGCTTCAACAGCCTGCAATTCTGCGATGGCTTTGTCCGCGTCCCCTTGCTGCATCAGCTTTCGCGCTTCGGCGAACTCCCGAGGTACCGCGGGAGCCATCGGTGGCGAAACCGGCGCCACTTGCTGTGCGACACCGGTCACAGAAAGGGCAAACCACACCGCACCCGAGCGTAAGAATCGACAAAGAAGACGTCTACGAATTCCCTGCATACCCAGGATTAAAGCACAAACGTCCGCACCCTCTCATCACGGCGGGTGCCCCATTTCTCGCGTTCTTGCGAGAGGTGGGGGTTTCTTCTAACGCGCACCCATCACCTTCTTAACCGCCTCAAGATTCTCCTTCGCAATAGCCTGGTTGGGATCAATCTCCAACGCCCGCTCAAAGTGCGACTTCGCTTCCCGAAAGCGCCCCGTTTCCGCCAGAGCAGCGCCCAGGTTCGCCTCCACATTGGCGTCGTCCGGCTGCAACTTCAGCGCCAGAACAAATTGCTGCGACGCCTCTTCAAAATCATTCTGTTCCGCTAACGCCAATCCCAGGTTGTAATGCGCCTCGAAATAGTCCGGGCGCGCTTTCAGCGCCGCCTGAAAATATTCGGCGCCTTGTTCGGCATGCCCCGCCGCCACCAAAGCCGCGCCCAGCGCGTTGTTTCCGGCAGGATCGTCAGGACGCAGACGCACCGCCAGTTGGTATTCGCCGATCGCCGCATCGATTTGATTCTTCGCCTGCAGCATCGCCGCCAGATTATAGTGAGCTTCAAAGTCCGATGGATTCTTCTCCACGTTATGGCGCGCCAGCGCCTCCTGTAGCACCATCCGTGGATCGCCCTGCGCCGGATCAAAGTTCACTGGCAGCACCTGCAGCCACAGGTGGCACATCTCATCGCTCGACCGGTTGCCCCCCAACACACGCGCCGGAGGATGATTTGGGTTCAGAGGATTCTCCTCCGAGTTGTCATACACGTAGCGAAGGCTCACCTTCGTGCCCTTCGGCAATCGCACCGGCTCTGCATAGCGATACACCGCCTGCCAGTTCAGATTCCAATGCGGAATGTGGATCAGGGTCTCCGTCGTGCTGTCCGGCAATGTGGCGAACGCCTGCATATCTTTTCCCAGATAGTGCGCATGCGGATAAATCGCCATCAACTCGACATCGATCGGCAGCGTGAATTCGTCGCTGACCAGAAAATCTTTCTGCCCCGCCGGAATATCGAGCTTCGCATCGTTCTCGAGTTGCAACAGCATCGGCACCTTGGTCGCGGCTTGCGGCGTGAAATACAGTCCGATGCTCGGCTGGATCACCTCCGGCTTCCCCGAAGGCTGCAGGTGCGTATTGAGCACGAGGTCGGTTCCTTTATCTAGGCGCAAGGCCATGCCCTCAGGCTCCACGTATGGAATGGTTCCCGGCTTCCAGAACAGTAGATGGCTATCGGGATCGAACACCTGCGATTCAATGCGAATCTCCATGCCGCCAAAACCCGCGCCCGGCGTGCTCTCGCGCTGTCGCAGCGAACCAGCCCGATCTACCAGAATGTTTGCGTGGTGCACGTAGCGCTTGTCGCCCGGACGGATCTCAACGGCCGTTACCCAGCGCGTCTGTTGAATCGGCACAGGGAAGATGAAATTCCAGTAAGTATCGGTACCGGACGGCGGCAAGGTGAGCGGTTTGGTCGCAGTGAGAATCAGATCCGGCTGCCCGAGCCGCCAGCCTTCGACGAACTTCGGCGCCGGAGGCAGATCGGCGGGATTGCCCTCGACGGCCCCTTGTTCAACCCAGTGTTGTATGAGATTGATCTCCGAGTCCGACAGGCGCAGTTCATCTGCGAACTTCAGCTTCTGCGGCTCCGGCAGCCACGGCGGCATCGACCGGGACTGCGTGACGTCCACGATCTGCCGCGCATGTTTTTTTACGTCGGCGTAGCTCAGCAGAGAAAACGGCGCCGCCTCTCCCGGCCGATGACACGTCGAGCAGGAATGAAAAATAATCGGAGCGATGTCGCGGTTGTAGGTAACCTGCTCCGCCGATGTCGATGTCGCGGGCAATGAAAATGACTGACGCCGGGCCGGTCTGCCAAAGAGCGTGCTCGCCACACTCAGCCCTACCAGCGTTATCAGCGCCCATCCCGCACTGCTTAGCAAAGGGCTCATTCCAGGTCTGAGATGTAACATCCCACTCCCCTCACTTCGCTCTTCGCCACAGGCCTGCCCGCCAACGCCGCCCGGATCGCATCCTCCAACTCATGCGTAGTTGGCGCGGGCCGGGCCCTGCTGAGATCGACATACCAGTCATCGATGCGCCCGTCATAGACGAGAGGGCCACCGCGATCGAAGACCGCAACTTCAGGCGTGATCTGCGCGTGCCCCACCTTCACCAGCACGTGATCGGGATCCCGCAGCGCGGGCAAATGATATCCATACTCCTGCAGATATTTTCGAATCGCCTGCGGAGTATCCGTTTTGTCGGGAAAGACCAACCAGAAACTGGCGCGATCAGCGTACTGCTTGCTCATCTGCTGAATCGTAGGTGCATAACGGCTGGACACCGGACAATCGCGGCGGACGAACACGAGTACCACAACCTTGCCGGAATCCCCAGCCAGCGGATTTACGCTGTGCCCCTCCAAGTCGAGTACACTCTGCTGCGCTTGCACCAGTACCGGCGAAAGCACGATCGCAGCTGTAATCCAGACCGAAAATCGGAGTCCGAGTCGAAACACAGAAATCGCCCACAGAACTATCTGGATTCTAAGAGTCTCGAGGATGAGTGTCCATCCCGCGCCACTGCTGCTGCGCACGCCGCCACCCGCTACAATGGCCTGAGCATATTTGCCCAAAATATGATTGCTCATTTGCGTGGAAAGCTGCTGGCCAAGCATCCTAACCAGGCCATCGTCGAAACCGCCGGCGTTGGCTACGACGTCGTAATCAGCGTGCCGACGTTTTCTGACCTCCCGGCGCTCGGCTCCGAGGTCGCGCTGCACATCCACACCCACGTGCGCGAAGACCAGATCGCGCTCTATGGATTCCTGCGCCCCTCAGAGAAGCTGCTGTTCGAGAAGCTGATCACGGTGAGCGGCATCGGCCCCAAGCTGGCGATCACGATCCTGAGCGGCATGGCGGCCGACGAAATGGTGGGAGCCATTCGCGGCAACGACGTAGCACGGCTGACGCGCATCCCGGGAATCGGCAAGAAGACAGCCGAACGCATGGTGCTGGAACTACGCGATAAGCTTCCGGAAGTAGGACCGCCTTCAGCGCCGGTGGCTCCTGCCATGAGCGCGACGGAAGAAGATGTTCTTTCGGCGTTGCTGAACCTGGGATACCAGCGCGCCGCCGCCGAAAAGGCGCTGGCCGTAGTTGCAAAGAACGGCAAGGGTGGATCGTTCGATGCGATGTTCCGGGATGCCTTGGCCGCGCTCTCGAAGTAAGTGGTCGAGGGTGCCCCATCCTTCTTTCGCGTTTCTTGCGAAAGAGGGTGGGGATTTTGACACTAACAGCGGCGCTGCACTGCCCTCTGACGAGAGTCAAATCCCCACCCTGTCGCACAACACGCGACAGGATGGGGCACCCGTCTTATTTCCCGATGCAGAACGTGGAAAAGATCAGATTCAGAATGTCGTCGGTTGTGGTCGCACCCGTGATCGCATCCAATGGCCGCAGCGCATTGTAGAGATCGAGCAGCAGCATCTCGTGTGGCACTTTCTCGGCGACAGCATTCTTTGCAGCATCCAGCGCAGCCAGCGAATCCTGGATCAATCCCTGGTGGCGGACGTTGGTCAGAAACCCCGACTCGGCCTGCATTCCGGCTTCTCCGCCAATGTGCCGCAGAATCTCCGCGCGCAGTTCGGCGATGCCATGGCCGGTCAAAGCCGATGTGGAAACCGAAATTCGGGTGCCCCATTTCCCGCGTTCTTTGCGAGAAGTGGGGGTTTCCCCCGTCATCAAGTCGCTCTTGTTCTCGACCACAATCACGGGCCGGTTCTCAGCCTGCCGCAGAAGCTCCGCATCTTCCGCCGTCTCCCCCTGCGACACGTCGACCACGACCAGCACCAGGTCCGCGTCGGCCAGCGCCTCCATCGATTTGCGAATGCCGAGTGATTCCGCTTCGTCCAGCGCGTGGCGAATTCCCGCGGTATCGACCAGCTTGACCGGAATGCCCCCGATCGCTACCGTCTCGCTGACCAAGTCGCGCGTGGTACCGGGAGTCGCCGTGACGATGGCGCGCTCCCGTTCCACCAGCTGATTAAACAAGCTCGACTTGCCGACGTTGGGCCGGCCTACGATCGCCAGCGTCAACCCTTCGTGCACGATCTTGCCGTATGCAAACGTCGCGCCGAGGTCTTCCAGCGGCGCTCGCACGTCCGCGATGTGCCTGAGAATCGTGGCATCGGCCATGACCGATACGTCGTCTTCCGCGAAATCAATGCCCGCTTCCAGCACCGGGATCAGTTCCACCAGCTTCTGCTTGATCGGCTGCAGTCGTCGCGACAGTGCTCCTTCCAGTTGCTGCGCCGCGACTTTCGCCTGATACAACGTCTGCGAGTCGATCAGATCGCGCACCGCTTCGGCCTGGGTCAGGTCGATCCGCCCGTTGAGGAAAGCGCGCATGGTGAACTCCCCGGGCTCGGCTAGCCGCGCTCCAGCCGCCACGCAAAGCTCCGCAATATGCCGCAGCACCACAGGCGACCCATGCGCCGAGATCTCAATCACATCGTCGGTGGTGTAGGAATGCGGCTTGGCAAAGTAAGTGACGACGACTTCGTCGATGCGCTGGCCAAGTGCAGACTCCGGAGGGTGCCCCATACTAGCCGCGTTTTCTGCGGCTAGTGTGGGGGTTTTGACTTCTTTCGTGCGTGAACGCTCGATCAATTCCCCGAACACAGCTCGTCCCGGCTCCAACTCGTGCTTCAGCCGCAACATCGGCCCCGCGATCTCGATCGCCCTCGGCCCGGCCAAGCGAACCACACCAATCCCCCCGCGCCCCGGCGGAGTGGCGATCGCCACGATGGTGTCGTCCAGATTCATACCGATATTCACGCGCCGATTGTAACGGGTAAACTAAACTCGTCGTTAGTCGATGGTCGTCAGTCGTTGGCAATACCGCACCGATTTTGCCAGCGACCAACGACTAACGGCAAACGACTCTTGGGAGCACTCAACCTTGTCCGTCGCCGACGAACTCTTAAAAGCCAACGAAACTTTTGCGCGCAATTTCACGCTGGGAGATCTCGCCGTCCGCCCCAAGCGCCACGTGGCCGTGCTCGCCTGCATGGATTCCCGCATCCTGTTTGAGCACTGCCTGGGCCTGCATCCCGGCGACGCGCACATGATCCGCAACGCCGGCGGCATCGCCACCGACGACGCCCTGCGCTCGCTGATCGTCTCGCATCACCTGCTCGACACGCAGGAGTTCATCATCATCAACCACACCGACTGCGGCCTGCTCAAGGTGCGCGAGGATGAACTAAAAGCGCGCTTGACCGAAAAGATGGGAACCGCCTCAGACGAACCCGCGCACTTCCATGCCTTCGACGACCTCGAAGGAAATGTCCGTGTGCAGATGCAACGCGTGAAATCGCACCCGTGGATCCCGAAGCACATTCCAGTGCGGGGATTTGTCTATGACGTAAAGACAGGCAAGCTACAGGAAGTAGACGAAGGCTAAACGAGCCGGTGGGGAGAGATTCTTGGGGCCAAGGGAGTATCTGGCCTTTGTCCACTGCTGAGAACGGATCGAGCTATTTGAGTATTGTGAGGTCCCAAAGAGCGTGAAGAAGTTCTGGTGGTCGGCTGAAATAGAAGGCGACGCCTTCGACCCCTACCGAGAAGCTATGAAAGCAGTCGAGGGTGCGCTTACTCGATTGCTTGAGGGGGTCTCTTTTGGGCCGAAAATCGAACAATGGACCTTCATTGCAATCATCAGGACGGAGGACCATCCTGACTATGATGAAGTCGCGAAGAAAACCTCCAATGGGAAGGTGCTTGAGTTTCGCCTGAAGATTCCCTACGGCGAGTTTGTTTCGGCGAGTCGAAATGGCCAAATCCGCCAGATACTGGGAGCACTGTCTCGTTCGGTGGGACTAATGGACAAGCTCGGTGTCGCCGCCGATATTCAACGTAGTCTGCAAGATGTGCTGTCTCGTGTGGATCAGGAGCTTGTCCAGTGCAAGTCGTCACCTGAACTCCGGCTGCAATAGGTGGCTGCCCGGCTCGCTAGCAAAGACCTACCGCACCACCTTCTCAATCTCCGCCCGCAAATCGTTGTAACGCACGGCCCCTGGATGGTACCAGGCGACCTTCCCCTCGCGGTCCAGCAGCACCAGCGTCGGCGTGGTGGAAGCGCCGTAGACGTCGAAGTTGTATTTGCTGATAGGCACCGGCATGTCAAGCAGCCCCGAATAAAAGCGATGCCGCACCGCATCGATGTATTGCAGTTCATCGCTTGCCGGAGCGTGCTCCAACTGCGCCGTATAGCCATAAAAGCGCGTCGGCCCGATCACCTGCAATCCCTTGGCTGCAAACTCAGAACGCAACTGCGTGATGATGGGCGCTTCCGCTTTGCAGTCCGCGCACCAGTGCGCCCAGAAAAACAGCAGCACCGGCGATCCCTTGAGCTGCGCCGGCAGCGGCAGCTTCGCCCCTAAGAACTGGTCAGCTTTCAGCACGGGCGCCACCTTCCCCTGGAACGAAAGCAGGTTCAGGTTTTTCTGCAGCCGGTCGTGAATGGATGTGCTTCCATAAGTTCGCAGCGCAGACTGCAGCAGCGCGACCGCCTGCGTCCGCTGACCGTGGGCGACCAAGACCTGCGACTCAACTTCCAGCGCTGCCCCCAAGGCCATCGGCAGGTGCGCATCAGCGTCGAGCGGACGCTTCTTCAGTAGCTCCTGCGCCATCGTCTGAGTCTGCTTGGCATAGGCGGCCGCTTGGCCGTACTGTCCTTGGTCGAGCGCTGCCCGCCCCATCCACGAATACGCTTCGACGTACTCAGCCGTGACGCCCTGCTGGTTGCGATACGCATTCAGAGCCGACTCCGCAGACGAAAAGCTGTTCTGCATCAGGGCGATGCGCACGTCGTCGACGATCCCCGCCCACGCCGAAACCGTGAGCAAAACCGAAACCAGCAGTATCCTAAAACGCATGTCTAGATGATGAATGCTTTACGAAAAGGTCGCAAGTGGCAGCCATTTTTAGCCAAAACGGGCTCACGATAACATCTTCCCCATCAGCTGTTTAGCCATAGCCTACAGCAAATTATATGGCTTTTATGGGGCACTTTCTTTACAATCGAACTGCGTTTGACTTAAGAGTTTCTTCGCAGTACAAGCATCTCCGCTTAACCCAGCGCGTGACCTGCCTGCAGAAGATCCTGAAAGTTTCAGCGCTACATCAACAAAAAAGGAACAAGCACCATCATGGAAACAGGAACAGTGAAGTGGTTTAACGACGCCAAGGGCTACGGTTTCATCAGCCGCCAGAACGGCGAGGATGTCTTCGTGCATTTCTCCGCCATTCAGGCTAGCGGCTTCCGCAGTCTGCAGGAAGGTCAGCAAGTGCAATTTGACGTGGTCAAAGGCCCTAAGGGCTGGCAAGCTGAGAACGTCAAGGGCGTCTAACACCGCTTTGCGAGCCACAATTCGACAATGAGGGCGGCCAGCAATGGCCGCCCTTAGTTTTTGGCTACAAGAAATGTAGGGACAGCCGCCCTCGGCTGTCCGTCGAGCGAAGCTCGAGCTCTTGGCTGTCAAGGGGCTTGACTTTAATGGTACGCAGCGTTATAGTACGTTACGTACTATTGAGGAGCCTTTTCGTGAATCGCTTCGCTCGCTTCTTGGGATTCACCTTCCTGTGCGGATTGTTCGCACTGAACTTCTCTTCCGCACAGACTTCCGTCGATCCCAACGCCACTCCGGCCACCACAAACCTGAGCCCGCTGGCTCGTCATTACACCGAAGGCGAAAAGCTGACCTACCACATGAAGGGCGACAATGATGACTGGACCTATGAAGTCCAGGCCAACGGCGTCGTGAAGAAAAACGCGACCAGCCACCTCGTCGAAGAATACGGCTGGTCCGACTTCACGTCGAACGCGCCCATGTCTCTGTCGGAGACCAGCTTGAATTTCCGCCAAACGCTCTCGCTCGATCCCGCCATACCACCGTCGATCCCCAACCTGAGCCTGGTCCAACCCTTCCTGATTGGACCGATCACTGACATGTTGACCTTCTATAGCGATCTGTGGCTGGCCATTCAGCAGAGTGACCTGAAACGACCGGGGGACCATGCTTATGTCAAGGTTGGCACGCCAGCCTCGTGGGCCGACGGAAACTACGTGACCCTCGGCGAAGACTCGATCGACTTCGATCTCACTCTCAAAGAACTGAATAGCTCAACCCAGATCGCTACCTTGTTAGTGCGGCACGTTCCTCCGGGACAACCGAAAGTGAAAATGCCCGCCGCGTGGATGCTGACTCCGGTCGCCGGCACTCCGAACAACTGGGTTCAAGTCAACAAGAATCAGGCCGGCAAATACGATGCCGGCGTCGGCAAGGAAACCTTCGAAGTCGAAATCAAAGTGAGTTTGATGGACGGAAAGATCCTGTCCGGGACGCTCGACAATCTGGTTCAAACGCGTCATCGCCAATGTTCCGACGCCGCCTTGCTCGACTGCGGCCAGCCCGCCAACCACACGATTCACCGTCAGATCGAGCTGCATCTGGCGCCCTGAGATGAGTTCAGCCAAGATTCCATCGCTCGGCTACGCGTTGCTCGGACTGCTGCAGAAGCCGTCATCAGGATACGACCTGCGCAAAGTGTTCTCATCGACCTCGATGAAGACTTACAGCGACAGTCCTGGCGCGATCTATCCTGCGTTAGCGCGACTTGAAAAAGCGGGGCTGATCCGAGGCTCGATCGAAGAAGGCTCTGGCCTGCGCCGCCGGCAAATCTTCTGCCTCACTCCGAAGGGTCTTTCAGAACTAAAGCAATGGATCACCCTGCCAATCACACGGGAAGACCTCGAGTCGGGACTCAAGACAGTCATGCTCCGTTTCGCCTTCAGCGAAACGGCCGTCGGAGCCGATGCCTCCCCCACGATACTCAAGTCCCTTGAAGCCGCGCTCCTGCCCTTCCTACAGACCTTGCGTGAGCAGTTACAGGCGATGAAGGCGGTGGCGCCTACATCTGGGCGACTCGCCCTTGAATGCGGGATCCGGAGCTATGAATCCCTTTTCGATTGGACTCAGTACGCTCTTGCAACTTACGAAAAAGAAGGAAAAAGAAAAGGAGGCACATCATGAAATTAACCAATGCAATTTGGCGCGCCCTCGTGGTTTTCTTCGCATTCTGCGTCATACAGGCCGTTGCCGGTATGCTGATGTTGTCCCAAGTTAAGCCCCCCGCGTCTCCGCACGCGATGGAGTGGATGCTTCTGTCCAACTCGCTGGTGGTGGCGTCGCTCGCCTTCGTAGCTTTCCGCGCCGATTTGCGAGGCTGGCAACTGGGAGCCGCGATAGCCGGCGTTCCCCTGGCCATTGGCTGCGTGAACGCGATTGAGGGCGTTTTCTTTCTCGCGAATTCTCCGCTCCCGTGGTCCCGACTCTTCGCCTTCCTGATCCTGTCCGCAGCTCTCATGCTCCCAGTGTGGGCGTTGCTGTTTGGCAGGCGGACGGACACCCCGACTGCCCATTACCCTCCTATCTCGTCCAAAACTCTTGGCGAAAAGATTTGGAAGTTTGCGGTGTCTGACCTTGCTTACTCTTTCCTCTACCTGACGGCGGGCTTCATCGTCTTCCCTTACGTGAGGGATTTCTATGCCACCCAGCACATACCTCCGATGCCGGCGATCCTCGCAATGCAATTGCTGGTGCGCGGGCCGATCTTCGTCCTGCTGTGTCTCGCCCTGGTGCGGATGCTTGGCCTGCCGCGCTTCGCCGGAGCCCTTGCGGTGGGAGTGGTATTCACGGTCATCAGCGGCGTGGCACCGTTGATAACGCCAAATCCCGTTTTTCCAGATGCGGTTCGTTGGGCACACTTCTGCGAGGTGACCAGTTCGAACTTTGTATTCGGCGCGATCGTGGGATGGCTTTGGGGACGGCCCAAGCTGGCCCCAACGCAAGTTCTGAGTCACGCCGCGTAAACGAAGGGAAGAACATTGGAGAGGAATTCCGCGCGGCGGGATTCCTCTTCCTACTGCTGCATGTCGCGCATCAGCACCACGTCCGAGTCGGTGTGCCCACGTACCATCGCCAGCTTGCTTCCGTCCGGGGACCAGTGATAGTCCCAGATGTGTTCGGCCTTGAACGAGGTCAGGGGCTTGCCCGCGGAACCGTCGAGCGGCTGCTGCCACAGGTTGTCGACGTTATTCTCGCGAGTGGGGTACACCACCGACTTGCCATCGCGCGCGAAGCGAACCATCCCTCTTCTGGGCCGTTGAAATTCAATCTGCTTCTGTACTTGGCCCGTATCCGTCGCCACCAGCACCAGTTTCTCCTCATGTCCTCCGGCATGATCGACGGTGGCGAATGCCAGCGTGCGGCCATCCGGGGAAATGTCGAAGAATCCTGCATTGATAGCGAGATCTGACACTTTTCGTGACTCACCGCCGTCAATCGGCACTTGCATCACGATCCCGTTTCCGTCCATGTAATACACCGAGCGTGAATCCGGAGCGCACACTGGAAAATTCTCCAACTTCCCCTGCGTCAGCTGTTTCAGATTCCCGCCCGAAGCGTCCGCGCGCCAGATGTTCTGGCTGCCCTTCCCGCCGCGCAGGCCGAGGAGAAAGACAACGTAGCGGCCATCGGTGCACTCCCAGGGATCACCCGCTGCCGAACCTTCCTCCGTGGCGAACGAGCCTTTCGCACCCGAATCCGGATTCACCCAGTTCAATTGGTTGTCTTTGTCATCGATCAAGCGCCCGTCTTGCGTCCAATAAATGTTGGTAAACGCTGCCGCTGGCGCGACCGGTCGTGCATCTGCGCCGCCGGATGCCACCGACATCACGTAGAGGTTGTACCTTTCTTCGCTGAGCACAGTCGCCAACAATTGACCGTTGGCGGCCACGCTCAGATCAGAATAGTTGTTGGTGTCCCGAGTGACCGGATCCACTTTTCCATCCGGATAAACCACGAAGACGATCTGCTGCCGGGTGAAATTCGAAGACCGGGTTCGCTCTAACACCAGCAAACCGCTGCCGTCGGGAAGCCATGTCGGCGATACGAGACCAGAATCCGAACTGAGAACCAGATGCTGTTGGCCGCTGCGAGCGTCCACCGCCATCAAGCCAGACAGGGCGTCCCCGGGCTGATTCACCACACACAGAATCGTTTTGCCATCCGGGGACCAAGCCGGATTGAAGAGTCCCTGACTATTCACGCCGCCGGTGAGCGCAGTTTCTTCGCCGCTGCCGAGCGCCTTCACCATCAGCCGGTACTTCCCCGGTTCGGGATTGTCGTAGCGCATAAACGCAATCCTCTGTCCGTCAGGTGAGAACGTAATGTTGGAGTCCACATCTTCGGCGAGACGCTCAGGCGTCCCGCCAAGAAGGGGCGCACGGTACAAATATTTCAATTCCACGTTTCCAGGATCGCTGCGCACGAAGTAAAGATAGTTGCCGTCGGGAGAAAATCGCAGCCCGTTGTAGGAGACATCCGCCGGTGGCTGCACTTGCGTATTGCTATTGGTAGGAACGTTGCGCAGCCACAAGCTCACCTGCCCGTTGCTCTCTCCCATCAGGCTGAGAATGTACGTCCCATCGGGCGACATCGCCACCAACGCCGCTTTACCTTCTTCGGTCAATTTGGTCACCGAGAAATTGCGGAAGGGCCGCGCTGGGTGCCGCGTCACGAGCGAATAAATGCCATATCCTGCGGCGAGGAGAACAACAATTCCAAGGATCGCGCTGACTCCAGTTCCCAGCTTGTGCCGGCCCGCTGCCGCAACCACCGCGGAACTCGAGGCCGGCCGCCTAGCTGCGACAGCCGACACGTCGGTCGTGCGGAGCGCCGCAGGGCTTGCTGCTACAGCAACTGGCGCTGACCCAGACGTGGCAGTCGTCTTTCGCCCAGATTCCACATCGCGCTTCAGCCGCTTTAGATCACCGCGCAGATCGGCCGCGGACTGGTAGCGCAGGTCGCGGTCCTTCTCCAGCAACTTCTCAATGATCTCGTGCAGCTTGGGCGGCAGCGCTGCATTCAACTGCAACGGAGAAACCGGATCCAGCTCAAGAATCGCGTGGAACACCACCGCCGACGTCGCCCCCGCGAACGGCAGCTTCCCCGTCGCCATCTGGTAGATCACCGTCCCCAGCGAAAACAAATCCGTGCGCGTGTCGAGTTCCTCTCCGCGCGCCTGTTCGGGCGACATATACGAGATCGTTCCCACGGTCGCACCCGGACTCGTCAAATGCGGGCTGGGAGAATCTTGGGTGGCGCCGATCGTACTCATCTCCAGGTCGGGACGAGTGAGCTTCGCCAGGCCAAAGTCCAGCACCTTCACCTGCCCGCGCGGCGTCATAAATATATTGGCGGGCTTAATGTCGCGGTGGATGATGCCCTTGGCGTGCGCGGCATCGAGCGCGTCGGCCAGCTGAATTGCGATGTCAAGTAACGGCGCGACCGCCATCGGGCCGGACATCACCTTATGATCGAGGTTCTGCCCTTCGAGCAGTTCCATCGCAATGAACGATTGCGCCTCGGCCCCCTCGCCCGCCTTCTCAACCGCATAAATCGTGCAAATATTGGGATGATTCAGCGCCGACGCAGTGCGCGCCTCCAGCAGGAACCGGTCGAGCGCGTTCTGGTCGCGCGACAGTTGCGGCGGCAGAAACTTCAGGGCAACTTTGCGTCCAAGGTTGAGATCTTCCGCTTCGTAAACCACGCCCATCCCGCCGCTGCTCACTTGGCCGGTGATGCGGTAGTGCGAGATGGTCTGGTTGATCATTCGGGTCCCTGCACACAAAACGGAATTCCATCTTAGGTGGGACTGCGGGGACCGTCAACGCGGCAGCGGCTGATTCTGCTCCTTCTCCAACCGCTCCACCGTTTCCTTCGGCAAACCGTGCAGCAACTCGAGAAAGGCGGCATTGGTCCAGCCAAATCCGACGACATTCATCTCATAGCCAAGTTCCACGTGTGCTTCCGAAGACCGCGTGACCACGTTGTATTTTTCCTTGATCGTACCATCGCGCCGGAAATTCTCCGCGACCGTCGAGAGGAATTCGTACGATACTCGATCGGCATCGGCGTTATAGCCATAGCATCGCAGACCATCGATTGCCAGCATCTCGATGTTTCCCCAGCCGTAGGGCAAGTCCCACTGCGCACCCGTTTCTTGCGTGCTCATCGGAACCCCGCCGGGGCGTTCGAACACTTTCAGATTGCCGGCCACCGCCTTCGCCTGCTCCGGTGTCGCCAGCCCCGCCCACAGCGGATAGAACGTGGAGGCGTACTCATACTTCGACATGCGCTTCGTCACGAAATTGAAATCGAAGAATTGGCCTCGCTCGTCGTTCCACAGATAGTCTGTGATGAGTTTCTTCCGCGCCTCCGCCCGCTTGTTCCATTTCTTCGCATCCTCCGAGTGGCCGAGCCAGAGACTGATCTGCTCCATGTCTTTTTCCGTCTTGTAGAGCAGGCTGTTCAGACAGACGGGCGCATAGTGATGTGTGGCCGCGCCGAATGGACCGAAGCGAAAGCTGACGTCGAAGCCGGACTCCCGCATGGACCGGTCGCCTTTGTAGTAATCCGCGCTCAGCTTGAACTGCTTTGCCTTCTCGCACTCCGTATGCGCCATGGTCAGCGGCACGTCGCACACCTGCAAAGAATATGCCGAGCCGGAGACAGGCTGCGTTGCCTCCGATCCGGTTTCGACCACATAATCATCGGCCTCGGCGGGATGCAAAAAGAAATATTGCGCGACCTTGCGATAGAAGCCGCTTTCATCCTGCACTGCCTCGGCCGGTGGTCCTTCGCCAAAATCGTAGTAACGCGACAATCCGGTCTGCCCCGCCAGATGCGGCTCGCGCGTCCACATCTCGTAGTCCTTATTCAGATCCGCATACGCTCGCTCCAGCCACGCCTTGTCGGAATGCCCATCTTTCTCCGTGGCCCGGTAGACATCCACGAACATCGAACTCAAAAACGGCGGCTGCGACCGCGTCAGATAGTACGTACGATTGGCATTGAGCATCGCGCCATAGTGTTCAATCTCAAAAAAGAAGTTGTCGATCATTCCACGCGCCAGCTCGACGCGTCCGGCGCGCAGCAGCCCACGAATAATGAAGTAGCTGTCCCAACCGTACATTTCGTTGAAGCGCCCGCCTGGCACAACATATTTGTCCGGAAGATAGAGCAGTCCGTGCGGCTGAATCTTGGCCGTGTCGATCTCGCCTAACCACTGGATCTCGATGGGAAGATGTTCGATGCGCACGTTGCAGTCGGCCACCAGCTTCTGCACCGCCGGGGGCTCGGCCAAGTCCTTGGGCAAATACAGCACCGGCGCCACCTTGATCTTCGGATCCACGACACTCGCGCAGTCGGTCATGGAGCGGGTCAGCGTATCCCAAGCCGTAGAGATGTAATTCAGAATCGGCTTCAGTCCCTGATCTGCTGGGGTGACCGCTGGGGTTGCCGCCGGCTGTCCAGCGACCACCGCGGACATCACAGTGACTAGAAGAAATGACCGGAACAACCACACGAACCCACTACGACGCTTCCAACTGCGATGAATGCTCATGATGGGAAAACTCCGCCATCATAAATGCGGCGGAAGTCAGCTACCAGCGTTATTTGGGCTGGGCAGCAAGCGCTTGCAGTATGGTTTACTCTATGTACTTTGCCGTTTGGTCATTGAGGGGGCTCAAGTGAACCGACTGCACGTTGCCTTTCGTCTTTGCGCATTTCTCGCAGCTGTTCTATTCACGATTCCGGCTTGGACCCAGGTCCCGGAGAACACTTACCAGGAATTACACTGGCGGATGGTCGGCCCATTCCGTGGCGGGCGCACCCGCGCTGCCGCCGGCGTACCCAGCCAGCCGAACGTATTCTACGTCGGACAAGTAAACGGCGGCGTTTGGAAATCGGACGACTACGGCCGCACCTGGAACCCCATCTTCGACCGCGAGCCGACGCAGTCAATCGGCGCCATCGCCGTCGCCCCTTCCGATCCCAACATCATTTATGTGAGCAGCGGTGAGGGACTGCATCGCCCCGATCTTTCCGTTGGCAACGGCATCTACAAGTCCACCGACGCCGGCAAGAGCTGGACTCATCTCGGTCTGGTCAACGGACAACAGATTCCTGCGCTTGCCGTCGATCCCCGCGATCCCAATAAAGTATTCGCCGCCGTCCTCGGCCATCCTTATGGACCCAGCGAAGAACGCGGACTCTATCGCTCGACCGACGGTGGTCAGAACTGGCAGAGAGTCATCGCCAAAGACGAAAACACCGGCGCCTCCGACGTTGTGATCGATCCCGAGAACCCTGACGTCATGTACGCCTCAATGTGGGAAGTCCGCGAAGGCCCGTGGGAGGACAACAACGAAGTCAACGGCACCGGCGGCGGACTCTTCAAATCAACTGACGGCGGAAGCACGTGGCATCCACTAACCAACGGCCTGCCGAAAGATCTTTCCCAAATTTGCGTCGCCATCGCCCCCAGCGACCCACGCCGTCTCTACGCCACTCTCGCCGCAGCCTCGGGAAAGCTCAACGTCTACCGCTCCGACGACGCCGGCGAAACTTGGGCAAAGATCACTGATGATCCGCGTCCTGCCGGACGTATCGGCGGCGGCGATCTCTGCATCCCCAAGGTGGACCCGAAAAATCCAGACCTGCTCTACGTGGTCAGCACTGTCACCATGAAGTCGAGCGACGGGGGCAAAACGTGGTCCGGATTTCGTGGCGCCCCCGGCGGTGACGACTACCAGAATCTCTGGATCAATCCCAACAACGGGAACATTATTCTCATCGTCAGCGATCAGGGCGCGATCATCACGGTGAACGGCGGCGCCAGCTGGAGTTCCTGGTACAACCAGCCAACCGCACAGCTTTACCACGTCATCGCCGACAATCAGTTCCCCTATCACATTTGCGCGGGGCAGCAAGAGAGCGGCTCCGTCTGCACTTCCACTCGCGGCAACGACGGCGGCATCACCTTCCGCGACTGGCATCCCGTGGGCGTGATCGAGTATGGATACGTCGCTCCGGATCCACTCGATCCAGATTTGGTCTACGGCGGCGGCAGAACCGAGGTCTCCAAATTCCATTGGTCGACTGGCCAGGTGCAAAACGTTACACCGATTCCACTGCGCGACCCCAAGTACCGCACCAACCGTACTGAACCGCTGATGTTCTCTCCGGTCGATCCTCACATCCTCTATTTCGCCGCCAATGTTCTATTCAAGACGACCGACGGCGGAAATACTTGGCAGACGATCAGCCCTGACTTAACCCGTGAAAATCCGGGCGTGCCCGCGAGCGTAGGCACCCTTGTTCCCAAAGGCGCCGAGAAACAACGGGGAGTGATCTATGCGCTCGCGCCATCTTTCAAAACGGTGAACACTCTGTGGGCTGGCACAGACGACGGTCAGCTTTGGATCACACGCGACGCCGGAAAGAACTGGTCCAATATCACGCCCCCGGAATTGACTACGTGGAGCAAGGTCACACAGATTTCAGCCTCACACTTCGACGAACAGACCGCTTATGCATCCGTGAGCCGCTTCCGCATCAACGACGTTCATCCTTACATCTATCGCACGCACGATGGCGGCAAGAGCTGGAAGCAGATCACCGCTGGCCTGCCTGACTTCGGCCCCGTCGACACGGTACGCGAAGATCCCGTCCGCAAAGGCTTGCTATTCGCAGGTACGGAAACCGCCGTCTGGGTCTCCTTCGATGACGGAGACCACTGGCAGTCTCTGCAACTGAATCTGCCCCACACTTCCATGCGCGATCTGTGGATTCATGAAGACGATCTGATCGTGGCGACGCATGGCCGCGCCTTCTGGATCCTCGACGACATTGCACCGCTGCGCGAGGCCTCTGCCTCGATTGCGAACTCGGCGCACCTATTCAATCCCGCGCCCGCTTATCGTGTGCAGCGCGATACCTACACCGACACGCCCCTTCCCCCCGACGAGCCGGTGGCCCAGAATCCGCCCGACGGAGCCCCTCTCGATTACTACCTGCCCACCGCGGCAACCAACGTCACGCTCGAAATCCTCGATGCCCAGGGGAAACTCGTCCGCCGCTACTCGAACACCGACAAGCCCGACATTACCCAGGAAGAATTACAGAAGCAGTTGATCCCGCTGTACTGGGTCCGCATGCCTCGGCAACTTTCCACCACCGCCGGAATGCACCGCTGGGTCTGGGATCTGCACTATCCCGCGCCGGCTGCGACGCGCCACGACTATCCCATCGCCGCGATTCCACACGCCACTCCTCGTCTGCCCCTGGGGCCAACTGTTCTGCCTGGCACCTACACTGTCCGGCTCACCGTCGACGCAAAATCCTCCAGCGCGCCACTCACCATCAAAATGGACCCGCGCGTCAAGACTCCGATGCCCGGACTTGAGAAAAAATTCCAGGTGGAAACGCGCTTGGCGTCCATCATGACCGAATCCACGCAGGCGCTCCTGCAGGGTGGCTCGATTCGCGCGCAACTCGAAAAGCTCACCTCGCAGGCGAACAACCCGGCTAAAGATGCAATCGCCGCATTCGACAAGAAACTCACCGGACTCCTCGGCGCCACTGGCGGATTCTTCGCACCTCCGTCGCCGGAAGTCACTCTCAGCCGCGTCAACGGGCAAGCCAGCACGCTCTACCAGCAAATATGGCAGCCCGATGCCGAACCTACTTCCCCTCAAATGGAAGCGCTGTCGGCTACGGAACATGACAGCACCGATGTCTTGAAGCGCTGGAATGATTTCAAGAACACAGACTTGCCCGCTCTCAATCGATTGCTTCGCGAATCCAAAGTTCCTGAAGTCCAGTTAGAGGCAGACATTCATCAGGATGAGCCGCAGGTCGACGAAGAGTAATCCTGCGCACGTTTCGATACTGGTGTTCGATAGCGGTGTGAGTCTTTCGACCCTAAGCATTCGGTCCGCCTATGGATGGCTGCGAGGACTAAAGTCTGCAAGATCTTGCAAACTTTTGTGCCCGACTCTGCAACTCCTTGCGCATTTGCCTTGGCACCAAGCGACTTTTGTAAATTTCTCGCAACAAGTGTTTAGAACCGTCGCAGAGCGGGGTATAATCCACCGACTTTGGGAATTCAGAGCTGGCCTGCCTTGGGGACTCTTTTCTGTGGTGGCTGGTCAACACAATCCCGCGTCCGAAGCCACGTTTCAATAACCAAAAAATGCGAGGTCACTATTCTATGAAGGTCTTCCGAACATTCGGAATTGCTCTGCTTGCGCTAATGGCCTGGTCCACTATCGCGAGCGCCCAGGAACCATTTACCGCAGGTACATGGACGAAGACAAAGAACGCTCCATCATCGGCAGTCGCGCACGCTCTGCTGCTCAACGACGGCTCCGTGCTGGTCAACAGCATGTTTTTCGAAAACCACGCTGACCCCTGGTACCGCCTGGTCCCGGACAAGACCGGCAGCTACATCAACGGAACCTGGTCGAGTGCCGGAACTCTGCCGACCGGGTATAACCCTCTGTACTTCGGTTCGTCTGTGCTTCCCAGCGGCCAGGTTGTAATCATGGGCGGCGAGTACAACAACGGCAGCGCAGTCTGGACGACCTTGGGCGCTCTCTACAACCCGAACTCCAAAACCTGGACGAGCCTGACGGCGCCCAGCGGCTGGACCACCGTGGGCGATGCTCAAAGCATCATCCTGCCGAACGGACACTTGATGCAGGCCAACTGCTGCACCACGCAGGAAGCGATTCTCACCTTGACCGGCACCACGGCCACCTGGGCCGCTACCGGCACGGGCAAGTTCGATGACAACGACGAAGAAGGCTGGACGATGTTGCCCGGCGGAAATATTCTTACCGTCGATGCCTACGTCCCCAGCGGCTGCTGCAAGATGGGCTATCAGATCTATAACCCCACTACGGGCGCATGGACGACTCCCACGAACAACACCGTTGTGAACCTCGTCGATCCGGGCTCGCTTGAGTTGGGACCGATGCCTCTGCTTCCGAGCGGACTTGTATTTGCCGCAGGCGCCACCACCAACAATGCTATCTACACTCCGTCGACCGGCACATGGGCGTCCGCTCCGAAGTTTGGCGGCACTCTGGACATCGCTGACGGACCCGCTGCAGTTCTGCCTAACGGTAACGCTCTGTTCGATGCCAGCCCCGGCGTATTCAACACCGGCAGCAAGTTCTTCGAATGGGATGGCACCACGATGAATGCAACCAGCGCTCCGCCGAATGCCGGGATCGACTCCTCGTATGTGGGCGGCATGGTTGTTCTTCCCTCGGGCCAGATCCTCTTCACGGACTTCTCGTCCGACGTCGAGATCTACACGCCCGCCTCAACCACTCCATGCGCCGGTTGCGCTCCCACCATCAAGACCGTAGCCACGACTCTGACTCACGCCAGCAAGAACAACAAGATAACCGGGACTCAGTTCAACGGCTTGACGCAAGGTGCGTACTACGGCGATGACAACCAGGCCTCGACCAACTTTCCCATCGTTCGCATAAAAGACTCGAAGGGCGTCGTGGTCTATTGCAAGACGCACAGCTGGCTGGGCGGCGTGGCCACAGGCACGAAGCTGGTGGGCGCGCAGTTCGATATTCCTGCCACGATTAACCTCGGAGCTGCCAGTCTGGTTGTGGTTACGAATGGCATTCCGTCCAAGGCCGTATCCGTAACCATTAATTAACCGCCACCTCGCAGTGGCTTCGACGACCCTGCAGTCGTTTTCTCACAGGCGCTGGATTCGTTCCCCTAAGAACGAACCCAGCGCCTGGAGCGTTTTTGAGAGGGAACTCAAATGCCGGGAGACTAATGTGAAGGACGAACCGGACCGCGGAGCCCTAGAGTCGCTCCACCGCTCTCTGCAACTCCTCCGCGATCTCCTGCGGATCCGATCCTCGCGCAAACGTCATCGGCTCGCCAATCCGCACCCGGATCTTCCAAGGCGCAGCAAATCTTCTGCCCGCATTCTTCACTTCAAACAGTCCATCGATCCGGATCGGCAAAACCGGAATGCCCAGATTTCCCGCCAGCAGCCCGACGCCTGCGCGAAACGGACACAGCTTCCCATCCGTCGTATGCCGTCCCTCGGGAAACACCAATACGCTGTAGCCGCGATCCACGGCCTCACCCGCATACGCGAAGCTCCGGCGGAATCCAGCCTCGCGCGGTAGAGGAAACAGATTCAGCAACGAGACTCCCAGCATCCACTGCATGCGATCGTAAATCCGCCCGAAGAATCCGAGCCCCTCCGCAGGCGTTCGCAGCGCTTCCAACGCTTCTCCGCCCGTGGCCGTTGCCAGCCGATGCCGAAAGCGCGCGGGCAGTGCCGTCAAAATGAATCCGCCATCCACGTCTCCCACATGATTCGACACCATCAGAAGCGGTCCCTCCACACCGCGCAAATGTTCGCGCCCTTCAATCCGCGGCCACCCCAACAACACAATCGCCGGACGCATCAGCAGATAATGCACCACAACCCGCAGCCAGTTCACCGGCCAACTCAAGGTCCAGCTGGGATAGTGATACACCGTTCCGGGCGAGCCCTCCCCGCGCAGCATGCGCTCCACGTCTCCCACGGTGCGTACCGCGCTGAACCGAGTCTCGCTGAGGTCGACCTGATAGCGATCCTCCAGCGTGCTCAGCAATTCCACTCGATCGAGCGAACTCAGCCCCAGATCGGAATCCAGATTCGCATCCTCGCGCAACACTTCAGCAGGACGTCCCGTCACTCGCGCCATCAACTCCGACAGCGGGCTGCTGCTCACGCCACCGCTCGCACGCTCGTCAAGCAGCCGCGCCTGTGCCACCTCGCGGATTAAATTCCGCCGCGGCTTCTGCGTGTTCGTGCGCGGAAAATCCTCCTCGGGCCATTCCACCCACATGCGCATGCGCTGATACTCCGCCAGCGATTGATTCGCCCGCTGCACCACATCCTCGAGCTTCGCCTCGCCACGCCGAATCACCACCGCGCACGGCTCCGCGTTCCCACCACGCTCCATCCCGACCACCACGCAATCTTTCACCTCCGGTTGCCTGCGCAGCGCCACCTCCAGATCGTCCGGATACACATTCGTTCCACCCGGCGTCACAATCACTTCTTTCTTGCGTCCCTTGAAATAAAGATTGCCTGCCTCATCGAGCGCGCCAAGATCGCCCGTGCGATACCAACCCTCTGTGTCCGAAACCGTCTGAGCTCCACCATCGCCCCAGTATCCGGAAGACACGCCTCCGCCCCGAACAAGAATCTCGCCGTCTTTTGCGAGCTTCACCTCGCGTCCAGGCAGCACTTTGCCAATTGATCCCTTGCCCAGCCGGAACGGATGATTCACGCTGATCAGCGACGTCGTCTCCGTCAGCCCATATCCCTGAATCGCCGCATAGCCGAGCCTTCCCCAGAACTCCTCCGTCTCGCTGTCAAGCGCAGCACCGCCGGAAATAAATGCCCAGAACTTCCAGCCGAACTGCCGCCGGATCGCGCGAAACGTCCACCACCGCCGCAGGTAATGTTGCTTCTCTGACAACCGAAACCGCAGCCGGAACGCCTCTCCTTCGCCACGCTCTTCCAGATCGCGTTCAATCTTCTGCTTCAGCGACTGCAGCACTCGCGGCACGCACACCAGCACCGACACGCGCTCGCGCCGGATCGTGTGGATCACCTCGGAGGGCTTCAACTCCTCCTGAAAAATCACCGTCGCGCCCAGCAGCGGCGGCAGGAACATGCCCAGAAACTGTCCAAACACGTGGCTCAACGGCAGCAAGTTCAAAAACCGCAGGGGATGCACGAGTCGCTCATACTTCATGTACTCGCGCATCTCCCGCTCCAGCGGTGCAATATTCGCGAGCACATTCCCGTGCGTGATGACCACGCCCCGGGGTTCCGCGGTCGTGCCAGAGGTGAAGACTACTTGTAACGTATCTTCGCGGCCCACAGAGATAATGGGCGGCATGGCCGAATCGCGATTCGTCATCTGCGACAGATCCTTAAGATTCATCGCCGCAATCGAATGTCCCAGCGCCGACCACTCGTGCACATGCCGCCGCGAACCCACCAGCAGTTTCGCCTCGACCTGCTGAAAGACTCGCATGGCAAAATCGGCGGAGGCTCCGTCGTCCATCGGCACCACAACCACGCCTCGCAGCGCACATCCAAAGAACGCCGCAACCCACTCCGCGCAGTTCTCTCCCCACACCATGACCCTCTCGCCCTTCGCAATCCCACGGGCTTCCAGCTTTCGGGCAAAGCCAAGGGCCATCTCTAGAACCTCTCCATAAGTGAACGATCCCGTCCGGTAGCCGCGCCTCTGCCGGTAGGCACGCTCGTGCCGATGTGTCCCGAAATGTTCCAAGAAGAATTCTGCGATCGATTCGGCCATGGCTGGCAAATGAGCAAAGTTCGAGTCTTTACTCTTTCCCATCTCAAGTCTAGAGCAACCCTTCGGGCGCGGAACGGGCCATCGTACAGTCTTCAAACTGCCCCATCCAGCCACCCGCCAGTACCGCGGGGCCCACACAAAGAACTTGCCGTATCCATCCGATTGTGCGAAATAGAAGGATGCGCTCCCACCAAATCATGATTCTGCTGTGCTGCCTGCTGGCAGCGGCCATCAGTTCCCCTTCCCAGGACAAATCGGATGCCGCGGCCATTCGCGCTCTGGAACTGAAGTGGACCGAATCCTACAAGCTGCACAACATCGACATTCTCTCGGCCCTGCTGGCGGAGGATTTCGTCATCACCATCGAAGATGGCAGCATCTACAGCAAGGCTGGCTACATCAGTCACAGCGCTGACCCCTCCACCAAAGTGCAGGTGGCAGAGCTATCGGACCTAAAAGTGCGCATGCACGGCGACACCGCCGTTGTGACCGGCGCCTATCACGAAAAAGGTGAGTCCAACGGCAAGCCTTACGAGTATCATGACCGCCTGACCGATATCTGGATGAAAGTCGGCGGCAAATGGCAGGTGGTGGCGTCGCAGTACAGCGTTCCTTCCAAATAGTGAACCCGCATCTTGACCGCAACCCGAACTCTCAATTTTTGACAAATTTCTGACACCTTTTCTGCTCGAAACGAGTAGCCTTCTCAGGCTTCCGAATGAGGAGAATCCGCATGCAAGACGTGAATCCGAACTCATCCCGTCGCCTGGTCATCATCGCCGCCCTCGTCACCCTTTTCTGCGTCGCATCGACCTTGACCTTCGGCCAAGACGATGCCTTTCAACCGAACCCTGCCGCCGGTGCCGGCTCCATCATCGTGCACAGCAAATTCGGCGGCCAGATCTTCGGATTCGATATCGATCAGAATGGCACTGAAGGCGTACTCAGCGAGTCCAAGGTTCTCACGAACGGCAACTTCCTCGCTGCCGTCGAAACCTTCGATCAGACCACTGGCAAGATTCTCAGTGTCGTGACTAGAACGCAGACGCAGGACGACTTCATCACCCTGGGAGTCGTCGGCAATTCAGTCGGTCTCATCGAGCATGAACACGTCGTAAGCTTCCTGAACGTCCAGCGCACCTTTAACGTGATCAATCCGCTGAGCTCGAATAAGTTCACCGGCAAGTGGGCCCCGCCAATCAGCACCACGCACTTGATCAACCAAGTCAGCCGCACGCAAGGAACTTCCAGCGCCGCCGTCTTCGCCCAGGACAACAGCGGCAATTTCATTCCCTACGTTTTCAGCTCCAACGTCGCCGCCAACACCTTTGGCCCGGTGATCAAGATTCATGACTCCCTCAACTTCGGCAGCGCGCCGCCGCCCATGGCTTACAACTCGGTGACGAACCAGGCGATTCTTGGAGGCGGCGATGGCTGCTTTGGCTGCTTCCCAGTCATCGGTGTCGCCGACCTCGGCAAGGGAACGTTCACGGAATTTACCGGGATCGGATTCGGATTCGTGAACGGCATCGCCGTCGACTCCGCCGACAACATCGCCTGCACCACCACCGAAGACGACGCCAGCGTCGAATTCTACGATCTCACCTCCAAGACCGGATTCACCGTGGTCCTGCCGAACTCCAGCGAACAGCAGATCTTTAGCGGCGCCGATGTTGAGTTCGACGCCACCCATAAACTGTTTTTCGTGGCCCAGCCCGTTTCCAGCTCCAGCTCCACAGGCAGCACGATCTATGTCTACGACACCGCCGGCAACCTGCAGGAAACACTGAATGGATTCAATTTCTCCAACGCGTCAAACGTCATCGCCATGCACATCGCACTGAAGCCCAGTACCCGCAGCGGCTTCGTAGACGGCCCCAACGCCGGCGTGTCAGAAATTCAATCTTTCACCTACTAGCAGGGTTAAACAGTTTTCAGGAGGGCGACGGCCTTATGAGCTGGGGACTCCCCCCCACTCTGCCCTACAGCCGACGCCAGAGCGGCGACGGCAATGGCTGGATGATACGCACGCGAAATAATTGTGGACGAGTTGCCGATGTCGCGTCCAAACTCGTCAAATCCGCTCGACAGCGGAATCCCACGGAGGAGGCGCATCATGACCGATCATGCGGATCGACCTCAAGCCCCGGCTTCTCCCATCGATCTCGGCCGGTTCTGGTCCTCTCACCTCGGCCTCACGCTGGTCACCATCTCATTAGCCGTTATCGTCTTCGTCGTTACACCTCTCCGGGAAGCGGGCCTGCCCAGTCGGCTCTTCTTCGACATTGTCGTGCTCGCGCTGATGATCTCCGGCACTCTGGTGATCGACCAGAGCCGCATGGCGAAAGCATTCGCGTTGGCCGTTCTCCTGGTCTCCGCAGCGGTGCTCGGGACAGGTCGCCTGCATCCCACGCCGTTTCTTCACCTATTGGGCAGCGCTCTCGTCATCGTCACTCTGCTTCTTTATGTCCGCATTGTCTTGCTCGTGATGTTCAACAAAGGGCCCTTGACCTGGAGCCGCATCCAGGGAGGCGTCTGCGTCTATCTGCTGATTGGGATGGTTTGGGCTTCGGCTTTTCAGTTTCTTGAGCAGTTGCATCCGGGATCCTTCTACTTTGCTGCTGCGCCGGCGGATCTTGACCAGCTCACGTCGAAGCTTACTTATTTCAGTTTCGCCACACTGACCACAGTCGGCAGCACAATCGCCCCGGTCAATCCCTTCGCTCGCTCTCTCACCATTGCTGAGGCCATCGTCGGCCAGCTTTTTCCCGCGACGCTCATCGCCGCGCTCGTGGCGATGGCAATGCGGCCGAGCACGAAATCCTGAACGCCTTAGCCTGTGAAGCCAGTCGGAATCTACTCGCGCCCCACCCCCAACGCATCCGCCACGCGATTAATGTAGTTAAACCACGAAGCGATCAGAGTAATCTGCAGAATCCCGCGATCATCAAACCCCGCCGCTCGCAGTCCGTCAATGTCATCCTTCCAAATCTTCGTCGCATCCTTGGTGAGCTTAACCACGTAATCGAGCATCACGCGCTCCTGCGCCGAGATCGGCGCGGTGGTGTAGTCCCTCGCCAGCGCCTCCACCAATTCCTTATCCAACGTCACCCTACGCAGAAACTCTGCGTGTGACTCGATTCAATACACGCACCGGTTGGTCACCGAGACCATGGTGGCAATCATCTCGTGCTGCCGCCGCTCCAGCGGCAACTCCGGCGACATCAGCGCCCCAAACGTGCTGAAGGCGTGATACAACGCCTCGGGAATCAGCGTGTGCGATCCCACAATCGACGACGCCCCCGAAGGATCCGGATGCACCGGCTCGGCATACTCCTTCGGATAGAACACCTTCTCGCCCTCAATCGCCTGCCGCAGCTTTTCGTCGGCCTCAGTTAGAGGTACAGTTCGAATCCAAGTCATGGTTTTCCTTATCCTCGGTGACTCGTATTCCCCAAAATTTCGACCTGGGGAAAAATACACCGGACTCCGGCCCAGCCAAATAGCACGTTCATACTAGAAGCGGATTCGCGAGTTGAGACCCGGCTCAGCCCTTCTTCAGCCCCAATGGCAGCGGTACCCTCCCCCTGATTCCCTTCGTAACCCACTCGTACACTCCCTTTTGGTAACCCTTGGTAACCATGCGGTTCATGACTCTCCGACGTACAATTGGCCTTGTCGGGTCGGTCCATCTGCCGATATGTGACATGACCCTCAGCGCGGTACCCGGGAACAGTTTCCCCGAACGTTCGACGGGCTCTGCATCAAGACTTTGTCTTGAACAACAGGTTCTGGAGTTCGTACTCTTATGGCATTGTTTGGCTTCAACAAGCAAAAGGTTTTGGCCAGTGCGGAGAAGTACGTCCAGCAGGGCAAACTGCAGAATGCCATTGCCGAGTACGAAAAAGTCCTCAAGAATGACGCGAAGGACCTGACCGTCACGAACACCGTTGGCGATCTCTACTCCCGCCTCGGCGAAACCGATAAAGCCACCGGATGTTTCAAGACTGTCGGCGATGCCTATGCCAGCCAGGGATTCACGGTCAAGGCGATCGCGATGTACAAGAAGATCTGCAAGCTTCAGCCCTCTCTCGAGAGCCTGCTGAAACTCGCGGAACTTTACAGCCAGCAGGGCCTGTTCAATGACGCCCGCGCCCAGTATCTGCAAGTCGCAGAAGAATTCCTGAAAGCCGGTCAGCTCGACAACGCCGTCCGCATCTTCCAGAAGATTGTGGAAATGGATCCGGAGAACAGCGGCATGCGGGTCCGCTTGGCCGAAGTCTACATTCGCCTGGGCAAGAAAGCGGAAGCCTGGCAGATTTTCTCCGCCGCCGCCGAAAGCCTGCGCTCCAAAGGCTCGCTCAGCGGCGCCGAAGAAATTCTGCAGCGCATGCTCACCCTCGACCCCGGCAATGCCTATGCCTTGCTGATGCAGGGCAAGAACATGCTCGAGTCCGGCGACGCTGCCGGTGCCGTGGCCACCCTGCAGAAAGTCCCCGACATCGATTCCAATCTCGATGGGCTCAAGGATCTGCTCAAGGCGTACCTGCAGGCTGGACAACTCTCTGAAGCCGGAACCGTCGCCAACAAGCTGTTAACCGTACACAACGATCTGGCGGCCATCTCCAGCTTCGCCGACGCTCTCATGCAAGCCGGCCAGTACGAGACCGCACTCCAGGTCTTCGACCAGCACGCCGAGCGCTTGCTGGCCGAGAACTCCGACAAGGTTCTCGAAAGCCTGCACACCATCATCGGTCATGTTCGCGATAATCCCGACTCTCTGCAGAAACTGCTCGACCTGTTCAACAAAGCCGGGGAGAACACGCACGTCAGCGAAGTCATTGAATTGCTGGCTCACGCCAGCGTGCAGTCCGGCGACCTGCCGCGCGCTCGCGATCTCTACCAGAAGCTGGCTACAGTTGAACCGCAGAACCCCCTGCACATGCAGAATTACCAGCAGGTGGTTGGGCAAATTGGTGGCACGTCCGGTGGCAAACTGATCACTCCGGAAGAAGCCGTCGTCCTCATCGACGATCTGGAAGCCACCGCGCCCTCGGTTCACCAGCACTATACCGACGAGATTTCACTGGCGGTCCGCGGCGCCCTCACCGACGCGGAACTCTTCATTTCGTACAACATGCCGGCCAAGGCCCTCGGACCTCTGGTCGGAGTCTTACCGCTGGCACCCAACGATCTTCGCCTCAACCAGCGTCTCGCCGCCCTGCACACTCGCGCGGGCCGTTTCGCCGAGGCCGCGATCTGCTGCCGCACTCTTCAGACTCTCTACTCCGACGCTGAGCATCCCGACGAGGCAACCCGCTACGGCGAGCTTGCCGAACGTTATGAGGAGCGCTCTTCGCTTCCCGTTCCCGGCGCAAACTCCGAAGAGGCCCACATTTTTCTGGACGCTCCAGCGGCTGCCGCTCCTGCCTTTCAACAGCCCGAGAGCGATGTACCCGAATTTTCTGTCGACGGAGCGCCTGCGGAAGAGGCGGCCCCCGAAGAAGTAGCGTCGCCCGAAGCAGAAGCCGCCCCGGTCGCGCAAGCCTGGCCCACCTCCGCCCAACCCGAATTTGCTGTCGTCGATGAATCCGCCTCCGCCGAACCAGCTGCTGCCACGGAGGAAATCGATCTCTCCTCGGAGTGGGATGACTCCCTGACCGTCGAGACCGATGCTCCCGCTGAGGAAGCGCCGGCAGCCGAAGTCGAGGTACCGACCGCCAGCGCCGATCCCGGAGAATCCAGCAAAACCACCGAAACTATCGAAGAGATTCGCTTCTATCTCGCGCATAGCATGCCCGAGCAAGCGATGGCGGCCCTGGCCAAGCTGCAGACTCTGACCGGCGACCAGGCCAAGATTGCCGAGCTCCGCGCCGAAGTCGAAGCAGCCACGCAGCGTGCGGAAGAAGAGGCTACGGCCAACGCCGAGCCTGTGGTCGAAGAGCTTACCGCTGACGATATTCCGACCGCCGAAGTCGAAATCGATGAAACTCCCGTCGACGAAGCTCCCGCATCTGTCGAACCCGCTGAGGTCCAGCCAACCGTTGAACCTGCCGTCGTCGAGGCAATGGCCGAGCCCGAAGTCGTCGAGCCCGAAGTCGTCGAGCCCGAGCCTCCCGCAGTCGAAAAGATTCCCGTGGTTGCTGAAGCGCCCGCGCCGGCCAAGCCTGAGCCTCCGGTTCACATTCGAGCGGCAAAGCCCACACCGAAGCCTGCACCAGCGCCTCCGCCAGCTCCGGTGCCCGAACCCGCGCCCCAACCCAGCGTTCTGAACGATTTCGTTTCCGATCTCGAAACCTCGTTGGGCGACGGATTCCTGCCCGGCACCGTGCCCCAGCCAGTCGCGCCACCGTCCGCCAGGCCCGTTGTAGCCCCGGCCGCGCACGCCGAACCCGTTGTCGCCGCCACGCCAACCGCGCCGGTTCTGGGCGAGTTCGTGGCCGATATCGAAGCATCTCTCGGCGAAGACTTCCTGAAAGCCGCACCAGTCGCCACGCCTCAGCCACCTGCCCCGGTTGCGGCCGCAACGCCTGCGCCTCCAGTTGCACGTCCAGTTGTGGCTCCGCCAGTCGCTCCGCCCATGGCGGCTAGCGCTGCGGCATCCGCGTCGGCCTCGAATCAGATTGCTCCTGCTGCGCCCCAGAGTGTTGCAACCACCACCGCCCCGCCCGCGATGGCATCTTTGGCTTGGCACGCACCCGTCGAAGCTCCGCGGCCGCCAGCTATCCCGATTCCTCATGCCCCGGCTGCTCCTGCCGCGAAGGCTTCTCCGTTTGCCGAAGAGGCCGGCATCGACCTCGCTGAGATGTTTGGCGAACTCAAGCAGGACCTCGAAGCCGACGTCGCCTCCACAGATGAAGACCCAGAAACCCATTACAACCTCGGCATCGCCTTCCGTGAAATGGGCCTGCTCGACGAAGCCATCGGAGAGCTGCAAAAGGCCTGCCAGTCATTCGATCACGGGCGTCCCTTCCCGCAGATCATGCAGACTTACACCTGGCTGGCGCAGTGCTTCCTCGAAAAAGGCGTTCCCGAAGCCGCCGTCCGCTGGTATGAAAAGGCTCTCGCCGTTCCCACGATCGACGGTGAAACCCGCGTCGCGCTCCATTACGAGCTCGCTGCCGCCTTCGAAACCGCCGGCGACAAGGCCTCTGCCCTCAAGCACTTCATGGACGTCTACGGCAGCAACATCGACTATCGCGATGTGGCCGAGCGCATCAAGGCCCTGAAGTCGTAGAATAGCCCGATGGCTTTTGTCCCCAACTTTCTTTCCCCGGGGTGCAGTGCAGGCCGCCGTGATCTGCGTGTCGTTTCTTCGCGGCGCCGGAGCTGCCCTGCATGAGTGATCCCACTCCGTTTTCCAGCGCTCCCGGCAACGCACCCAGACCTAGTCCGCCCGCGCCTGAATCAGGCACCGCCCTGCTCGGTCCGCCTCTCGAAGCCGAGGCTCACCCCCCTCACGGCCCGATTCAGGTCTGGATGCACCGAATTTCCGTCTTTCTTTTCGTCTTAATCAGCGCCGTCGCGGGCGTGTTGCTCATCATTCTGCCCTGGACCCCGGAGTGGACCGACAACTACCTGCTGCTTTCCTTCCCCTCCCTGCGTTCGTTGGTTTCCAACGGATTCTTCCGCGGCATCTGCAGCGGCCTGGGCCTGCTCGATATCTGGATCGGTTTCTGGGAGGCGCTCCACTACCACGAGCAACCATAGCGTCTGGACCACGTTTTGAGACGGCGCGGCTTCAGGCCGTCGTACGAAGCATCGAAACTCATCGGGCTTCACTCCCTGCGGCACACTGCTGGTATCCTGATAGCCTGCGATTCGGCCCCTGAATTTTGAACACGATACTCAATCTATGACAGATCATCTCAAGTCGGCGCCTGTTGCCTACCAGAATGAACCTTTCCTCAACAGCCCGGACGGCCGCATTCTTCGCATCCTCGCCGAATATCAGGAGCCCCTCGCTCGCTTCCGCCGCGAGCAGATTCAGGACACCGTTGTCTTCTTCGGCTCCGCCCGCTTTCAAGGGCAAAAGGCCGCCGCCGAAACCCTCGCCGCTCTCGAGCGCAATCACGCCGTGACGCCCGTCGCGCAGCTGGAAAAGGATCTGAAACGCGCTCAGGCCGGACTCGACATGGCCCGCTACTACGAAGACGCCCGCCGCCTTGCCCACATGCTGACCAAATGGTCGATTCAGATTCCCGCCCGCCGCCGCCGTTTCGTCGTCACCACTGGCGGAGGTCCCGGCATCATGGAGGCCGCTAACCTCGGCGCCCACGAAGCCGGAGGCAAGACCATCGGCCTCAACATCCAGTTGCCCTTCGAGCAGAGCCCCAACCAGTACATCACTCCCGCTCTGAATTTCCAGTTCCACTACTTCTTCATGCGCAAATTCTGGTTCGCCTATCTCGCCAAAGCCCTCGTCATTTTTCCCGGCGGCTTTGGCACCATGGACGAACTTTTCGAAATCCTCACCCTCGCGCAAACTGACAAGCTGGCCAAAAAAATTCTGGTCGTCATCTACGGCAGCGAATACTGGAACCGCATCCTCAACTTCCAGGCTTTCGCCGACGCGGGCACGATCGCTCCCGAAGATGTCAACCAGTTCAAAATCGTCGACTCCCCCGAAGACGCCTTCGAATATCTGCGCGACGGCCTCACGAGGTATCACTTAGGCGGCGCGCCCAAGAAAACCGGCGAAGTCCTCCCCGATATAGCAAAAACGAGGCCGTAGGCGCAGAGCTAAAAATTATGTGGGGACAGCGGCCTTCGGCTGTCCGCCGGGCGCAGCCCCGCTTCGCGCTCTTGTAGGATTGGTTGCCAGTAATTCGCGAGCTAACAGCTGATGCCCAGTAGCTGCCTTCTCTACTACATTACCGACCGCACCGCGTTCCCGGGCGACGAACCTGCCCGACGGCGACGCCTGATAGAAAAAATTCGAGAAGCCACCCGCGCCAACGTCGATTACATCCAACTCCGCGAAAAAAATCTCCCAACGCGCGACCTGGAATCTCTGGCAAGAGAAGCAGCCGAAATCATCACCAAACTGAGAACTGAGAACCAGCAACTGAGAACTGCCCTGCTCATCAATTCTCGCACCGACGTCGCGCTGGCAGTCGGAGCCGACGGCGTCCACCTGCGCTCCGATGACGTGCCCCCGGAAGACGTTAAAAAAATGTGGCAGCGCCACTACGGATGTATCGCGGGCGCCCCCGCCCGCGCAAACTCATCACGAGATCCCTTGATCGGAGTCTCTTGTCACTCCCCGGCAGAAGTAGCTCAAGCCGCTGCGAGCCACGCTACCTTCGCGGTCTTCGCTCCGGTCTTCGAAAAGAAAAATGCGACTCCTGCCGGTCTAACCATGCTCCATGAAGCCTGCGCAGCAAACATTCCCGTCTTAGCTCTGGGCGGAATTACCGTAACGAATGCCCACGCCTGCCTGGAAGCCGGCGCAGCCGGCATCGCCGCCATCCGCCTCTTCCAAGACAACAACATTGCCGAAGTCGTGCAGCCTCTTCGCCTCTGCGCGTAATTCCGAGGGTGCCCCGTTCTAAACGTCGCGGGTTGGGCGACGTTTAGAGCGGGGATTTTGACGTTCGATCACTGCAAATCAGTTGCAGTTTCTCTTACCCCGTCCACTTCGCCCCAGTCTTCAGAACCAGCATCACCTTCGCCAGCCGTCGCTTCTTCGTCTCCTCCTGTTTCGCGCCAGAAATCGAATTCGCCATCTCCTTCTTATGCGTGAACGCCAACTCGTCCCACCGTTCCCGTGCGATCTTGTTTTTCCCCAATTCCTTCTTCAACTCCGCTGGAGCCTCCACCGTTCGCTTCTCAACGTCGCGCTCCATCACCACGTCGACCACATCTCCCGGCTGCACGCCCGCTCCCCGGCACAGCGTCCTGTTGACGGGCATCATGTGGCAACCGCCCATCGGCATCAGCGACGAGCGAAATGGAAAGCCGTTGATCGTTCCGCGAATAGGCACTCGCGCCCGCGTTCCAAACCACTCGACTACATCCACCGGCGGAGTGATCGCCGCCACCACCCCTGCCTCTTTTCCCCCGATCTTCGTCTGAAAGCGCAGCTTCTTCTCCGCCATCGCAATCCTCCAGCGCTGGTAAACTTTACCCCTGTACGGAACCGGCGGCAACCGTATGCCCGTTACTCCAACTCGATCAGAGACTCCGGCGCAAGCGCTCGAACCATCGCTGATTCAAATCCCTGCCGCCTGGTTCCTGATGGGCTCCAACTCGGGCCAGGACTGCGAACGTCCCATCCATCGCGTCTGGGTCGACGCCTTTCTCCTCGCCGCGACGCAAGTCACTAACGCCGAATACGCCCGCTTCCAAACCGCGACCGGTGCCGCGCCGTTGCCATCGTGGCAAGACTCAAACTTCAACCATCCCGAGCAGCCCGTGACGGCAGTCTCGTGGCACGAAGCTGTCCACTACTGCGAATGGCTCAGCACTCAAGCCGCCCGAGCCTACCGCCTGCCGACCGAAGCCGAATGGGAACACGCCGCCCGCGGCGGCCTCGAACAGAAGGCTTTCCCCTGGGGTGACGATCCCCCTCAGTCGCTCCCGGACTACGCCGCCCGCTGGCAAACCGGTCCCGAGCCAGTAGCCCGCTACGCCCCGAACGATTTCGGACTCTACGATATTGGCGACAACGTCCACGAATGGTGCACCGACTGGTACGATCCCAACTACTATGCGATGTCGCCCGAACGCAACCCGCGCGGCCCCGCCCAAAGCCCGATGAAACCTCCCCGCAAATCCTCCCGCGGAGGCTCCTGGCGCCACCACATCAAAGTAGCCCGCTGCAGTGCCCGCTCCAGCATCCCTCCAGAATTCCAATACGCCGACTATGGCTTCCGCGTAGCGTGCAGTTCATGGAACCCATAGCGTACAAATTAAGATTGTTGAGCTGCTTAAAAGAGCGGTGCTTGAGCCACCGCGTAGGGTATTCGAATGTGAAAGAGCCACGCTTCAGCCGCCGCACAGAGTATCGAATGTGGAAGAGCCAAGCTTCAGCGCCGCACAGAGCATCGAATGTGGAAGAGCCAAGCTTCAGCGCCGCACAGAGCATCGAATGTGGAAGAGCCAAGCTTCAGCGCCGCACAGAGCATCGAATGTGGAAGAGCCAAGCTTCAGCGCCGCACAGAGCATCGAATGTGGAAGAGCCAAGCTTCAGCGCCGCACAGAGCATCGAATGTGGAAGAGCGGCGCTTCAGCGCCGCGCAAAGAACCGAAGATGACAGGGCTTTAGCCCCCGAGAGGCGAAAACCAAATGTTCCGCACCGACCTTCTGCAAGGCAAACGCGTCCTCATCACCGGCGGAGGCACCGGCCTCGGCAAAGGCATGGCCACCCGCTTCCTCGAACTCGGAGCCACCGTCCACATCTGCGGCCGCCGCGAAGAAGTCCTGGAACAAACCGCCGCCGAGCTCTCGCCGAAGGGCCCTATCCACGCCGTCCCCTGCGACGTGCGCAGCCTCGACGCCGTCGAAGCCATGATCGATTCCATTTGGAGCGAAGCTCCCCTCGACATCCTCGTCAACAATGCCGCCGGAAACTTCATCGCCCGCACTGAAGAACTCTCCCCCGGCGCGTGGAACTCGGTCATCGGCATCGTCCTGATGGGCACGCTCAACTGCACCATGGCCTGCGGACGCCGTTGGCTCAAGTCCGCTCATCCCGGCACCGTCCTCAGCATCTCCGCCACCTACGCGCCGGTAGGCTCGGCCTATGTCGTCCCCTCGGCCGTCTCGAAGGCCGGAGTCGAAGCCCTCACCCGCAGCCTCGCCGTCGAATGGGGCAACCGCGGCATCCGCATGAACGCGATTGCCCCCGGCCCCATCCCCACGCAAGGCGCCTTCTCCCGCGTGCTTCCCCATCCCGGTCTCGAGAAGATTGCGCTCGACCGCAACCCGCAGCACCGCTTCGGCACCCTCGAAGAACTCGCAAACCTCGCAGCTTTTCTGGTGAGCGACGGCTCCGCCTACATCAATGGCGAAGTCATCCGCATGGACGGCGGCGAATTCCTGCAAGGCGCCGGCGAATTCAGCAGTCTGGGAAGGGTTCTTAAAGAAGAAGATTGGCAGGCAATCAAACCGAAGAAATCAGCTCCGAGAAATGAGTAGCATGGCCAGAGAAAATTCCTCTGTGTACTCCGTGTCCTCTGTGGTTGTCTCTTGCGCGCGCGGTATCTAGCGATTCTCCTTCGACGGCATCACGATCGCCTTCAGCAGCAGGTTCACGATACTCAACACAATCGCCCCGATAAACGCTGCGACAAATCCTCGCACCTGAAATCCCGGCACCAACGCCGACGCCAGTTCCAGCATCAACGCGTTAATCACAAACCAGAACAGCCCCAGCGTCACTAGAGTCAGAGGAAACGTTATAACCTTCAGCACGAGCCCGATCGTCGCGTTGATGAACCCTATGACCAGCGCCGCGATCAACGCCGACGCCAACCCTCGAACTGAGACCCCAATCCCCAACTGCGCCACAATCCACACCGCCGCCGCGCTCAGCACCCAATTCAAAAGCATTCGCATCGCGTTCTCTCCTTATCAAACACACTATAGGCCCCGTTCCTCTTCTTGTCATTCCGAACGAAACCGGAGCGAATGCGACGGCAAGTGAGGAATCTGCTGTCGATCTGTCCCTCGGTCACACTGCGAGAAAATTCACACGCATTCTCCGTCTATCTTGCCCCATGCGGTACACTCATCAATTCGACTTCAAGGAGGACTTCCCATGCCCGATCCCGCGCTCAGCGGATCCGAATTCAAAAAGCAACTCCGCGCCGGACAGCCCAAGATGGGCCTGTTCCTCAACGCCCACAGCCCCACCGTCGCCGAGCAACTCGCGCACAGCGGTTACGACTGGCTCCTGGTCGACACCCAGCATGGCCCCATGGGCTACGAAAAACTCTCGGCCATGCTCAGTGGCATCTCCAACGGCGGCGCGAAATCTCTAGTCCGCGTCGGCGGATACGCCGACCGTCCCGGCATCCAGCAAGCCCTCGACATGGGCGCCGACGGCGTGCTCATCCCTTACATCAACACCGCCGCCGAAGCCCGCGAGGCCATCAGTTGCGCCAAGTATCCCACGGTCGGCACGCGCTCCGTCTACTTCCCGCAGCGCAGCATGAACAAAGGCGGACTGCTCGGCTACGCCGGAAACTGGAACAACGAAGGCATCGTCGCCCTGCAAGTCGAAACCGCTTCCTGCATCGAGAACATTGCCGAGATCGCCGCCGTCCCTGGCGTCGACATCCTCTTCCTCGGCCAGAACGATCTATGCATGTCGATGGGCCTCTACAACAAATACGAGTTCCCCCACATGTACACCTCACCCGAACTCGACGCCGCGACGAAGAAATTGATCGAACACGCCCGCAAGAACAACGTCATCCTCGGCCTGTTCCTCTTCGGCACCGCCCGCGTCGGCGAATTCCTTGAAAAAGGATTCACCTTCATCAGCATCGGCAACGACCTCCACCACGTCCTCACCCAAGCCGGAGGCTACGTGAACGACATGGAGAACATCGCCAAAGAAAAAGGCAAGTCCTGGAAACGCCGCCCCACCGCCCTGTTCTAAAAGAAATTACAGGATGAAAAAGTCCGAGGGTCCCCCACCCTTGTCGCGTTTTAAGCGACAGGGTGGGGATTTTGACGTTCGTTCCTCTGTGTCCTCCGTGTTCTCTGTGGTGGAGATTCTGAATTCCGAGTGTCCTCGTCGTTAATTTCTTTCGATCAATCTCCACTCCCTCGAAGGTCCCATGAATTAAAATTACAATTCGGACATCCCAGTGATCCTCACCGAAATCGAAACCCGCGTCCTCGGCTCCTTGATCGAAAAAGACATCACTACACCCGACTACTACCCGCTCTCCCTCAACGCCCTGGTCAACGCCTGCAACCAGAAAAACAATCGCGATCCCGTGATGACGCTCGACGAATCCGCAGCCCGCGATGCCCTCGCCAGTCTCCAGGAGAAGCGTCTCGCAGGTCCCGCCAGCGGCGCCGATAGCCGCGTCACCAAGTTCGAACACCGCCTTCAGGAAGTATTCAACTTCGACCGCCGCGAAATCGCCATCGTGTGCGTGCTCCTTCTCCGCGGCCCGCAAACTCCCGGCGAACTCCGCAGTCGCACCGACCGCAAGTACCACTTTGAAGCCCTCGACGACGTAGTCTCCACTCTCGATCGTCTGGCCCAGCGAGAACCGCCATTGGCACGAGTTCTTCCCCGCCAACCGGGCACCAAAGAATCCCGCTACACGCACGTCTTCTCCGGCGAACCTCCAATATCTGCCGCCGCAGAAGGTTCAGATGTAAACGTGGCGCGCACGCCCTTGTCCGCGACGGCCGGCGTAAACTCTACCTCCGACCGCCTGACAACACTCGAAGAAGACGTCTCCCGACTGCGCCAGGAACTCTCCGAGGTCCAGCAACAACTCAACACCTTCCGGAGACAATTCGAATGACGGCCCCCATCATGATCGAAGAATACGACCCGCAGTGGCCGCAGCGGTTTGACGCGATTCACTCCCGAATCGCCCCAGTCCTGGGCGCTTTGGCGAGCGCGATCGAACACGTCGGCAGCACCGCAATTCCCGGACTCGCCGCCAAGCCCATCATCGACATCGACGTTCTCCTGAATTCGCCAAAAAACCTTCCACAGGCCATCACCAAATTGCAGGCCATCGGCTATGAGCATCAGGGAACCCTCGACGTCCCCGGCCGTGACGCCTTCAAGGCTCCAGGACACGATATCCAACACCATCTCTACGTCTGCTCAACACCCGATACGGAGTTTTCCCGCCACATCGCCTTTCGCAACTACCTGCGCACCCATCCCACAGATGCCGAAGACTACGCCCAGCTAAAACGCAGCCTCGCCGGGAAATTCGCGGTCGATCGTGAGACTTACACCCGCGCCAAAACTGACTTTATCGAGGAAATTCTGCGGCGCGCACAGCTCGAAAACACGGAACATTCTCCCCGTGCCACGCGTATCATAAGTTAGAAGGAGGTCTCCGCCATGTTCACTTTCTTGCTTTGGTGCCTTCTGTTCGTTTTCTGTTGGCCTCTCGCTCTGTTGGCCCTGATCGCGTACCCATTCATCTGGCTTCTTTTGCTCCCCTTCCGCATCGTCGGCATAGCCGTCCACGGAGTCCTCGAGGTGATCTACCTGGCCATCACGCTACCTTTCCGCCTGCTGGCCGCCCCGTTCCGCATCTAAACAATCTGTCAACTCAGTTTTGTCATCCTGAGCGAAGTCGAAGGGATCCCTGGTCCCGAAACAAATTTCAGAACAACCAGACCTTTCCTCTCCTCGGCCCTTGGTGTAGCCTCATAACAATGCGATCACCGAGAACCCGCTGAGGTCCAGACTTCCTCTGCGTCCTCAGTGTCCTCTGTGGTTAGATTTCTAGGAGGACCTCATGCGTCGACGCGAATTCCTCATTCGCTCCGCCACCGCCGCAGGCGCGGTCTGGCTATCATCGAATGCCATCTTCCAAGCCATCGCTGAGCAAACGCTTCCCGCGAGATTCTCCGCGTTCGACACGGTCACTCTCGGCAACACCGGCATCAAGACCAGCCGCCTCGCTATGGGCACCGGCACAGTCGGCTCCGGACATCACTCCAACCAAACCGCCCTCGGAGTGAAAGGTCTCTCCGCTCTCCTGCTCAACGGATACGATCAGGGCCTCCGCTTCTTCGACGCCGCCGACTCCTACGGAAGCCATCCCCACGTCGCCGAAGCCTTGAAGCATGTGCCTCGCGACAAAGTCACCGTCCTCACCAAAACATTCTCACGCGATCCCGCCGGCGCCCGCGCCGACCTCGACCGCTTCCGCCGCGAACTCGGCACCGACTATCTCGACATCTGCCTGATGCACTGCGTCACCGAAGCCGACTGGACCGACCGTTACCGCGGCGTTATGGACGTGCTCTCCGAAGCAAAAGAGAAGGGAATCATCCGCACCCACGGCTGCTCCTGCCACACCATCGAGGCTCTGCGCGCCGCCGCCAAATCACCCTGGGTCGAAGTCGATCTCGCTCGCATCAATCCCGTCGGCGCCTTCATGGACGCCGATCCCGCAACCGTCATCGGTGTTCTGAAAGAAATGAAGGGCTCCGGAAAAGCGATCGTAGGAATGAAAATTCTAGGCCAGGGCAAGCTGCGCAACCGTCAGGACGAAGCCATCAAATACGCCCTATCGCTCGGCCTCCTCGACGCGTTCACCATCGGAGCCGAAAGCAAACAAGAACAAGACGACCTGATCCGCCGCGTCGCCGCCGCCTAAACTAATCTCGAGGGTGCCTAGCCGCGTCTTTTGCGGCTAGGGTGGGATTTTTAATCTCTGAGATTTCTGTTTTTCCTGCGGGAAGCGAAGAGCAGACGAAGCAACAGCCTCACTCGAAAACATCGTTCACGAAGTCCTTCGTGATCCTCCGTGTCCTTCGTGGTCGAAGATCTTGCTTTTCCAGGGCAGCTAGAACTCCATCACCTTCAACCCCGGACCCACAATCAACCGCGCCTCAGTCGACCGCTGCACATCCTCGGCGGTCAGCCCAGGCGCCACTTCCTCCAGCACCAACCCATCCTTCGTCACGCGAATGTAAGCCATCTCGGTCGCAATCGTATCGACGACATTTACTCCAGTCAGCGGCAGCGTGCACTTCTTCAAAATCTTCGGAGCCCCTTCGCGCGTCGTATGCTCCATCGCGACCACCACGCGCCGCGCTCCTGCCACCAGATCCATCGCCCCGCCCATCCCCTTCACCATCTTCCCCGGAATCATCCAGTTCGCAATACTCCCGGTCTCGTCCACTTCCATCGCTCCCAGCACGCTCAAATCAATATGCCCGCCCCGGATCATCGCAAACGAATCGGCGCTCGAAAAATAAGATGTCCCCGGCATCTCGCTGACCGTCTCTTTGCCCGCATTAATCAGATCCGGATCCTCCGTCCCCTCCACCGGATACGGCCCAATCCCCAGCATCCCGTTCTCCGACTGCAGCGTGACCTCCATCCCCTCCGGAACATAATTCGCGATGAGTGTCGGCATCCCAATCCCCAAGTTCACATAAAATCCATCGCGCAGTTCCCGCGCAATCCGCTTCACAATCCGCTCCCGCTTATCCACGTCCTTCCCAGGCTTATTCATCCGTCCTCAATTCATCTCCACACCTTGTCATCCTGAGCGGAGCGAAGGACCTATGTACTCTCTCGCGGTCGGCAAACTGCATGGGTTCTTCACTACGCTCAGAATGACAATTGATTGTCACGACGCGTGCGCCTTCCTCACCGTCTTCCGCTCAATCCGCCGCTCGTACAACTCTCCCTGAAAAATCCTCTTCACATAAATCGAAGGCGTATGTATCGAGTCCCCATCCAATTTTCCGACGTCCACCAGATGCTCCACCTCGGCAATCGTGATCTTCGCCGCCGTCGCCATCATGGGATTAAAATTCCGCGCCGTTTTCCGGTAAATCAGATTCCCCTCGCGGTCGCCCTCCCACGCCTTCACAAACGCAAAATCGGCCGTCAGCCCGCGCTCCATCACGTAAGTGCGCCCATCAAACTCACGCGTCTCCTTGCCGTCGGCAACAATCGTTCCCACACCTGTCGGCGTATAAAACGCCGGAATCCCCGCGCCCCCCGCGCGAATCCGTTCCGAAAACGTTCCCTGCGGGACCAGATCGAGCCGAATCGTCCCCTTCAACACCATCTCTTCCAGCAACCGGTTCTCTCCCACATACGTTCCGATGTGATGCACAATCTGCCCCGCCGCCAGCAGCAAGCCATTCCCGACGCCGTCGACCCCAACATTGTTGCTGATGGTCCGCAGATTCTTCGTGCCTTTGCGCACCAGCGCGCGAATCAGATTCTCCGGCATCCCGCACAAGCCGAATCCCCCGATCATGATGGTCGCCCCATCAAACACGTCGCGGATCGCCTCATCCGCATTGGCCACAACTTTATTCATAGCGTCCGCATTCTAAATGAAGAAAGTGCTGATTGATGATTTTTGATTGCTGATTAAATCCCATCGCGCTCGGCTTTTCAATTAGCAATCAACAATCATCAATCAACAATCTTCTTCGTCGGAATCTTCCGCAGCGCATGCGCCTGCTCAAACTCTTCCGCCAACTGCCGCGTCGCCAAATTCTCCCGGATATGCGCCAGCCGCTGCTCCACCTTCCACAGCGCCTTCTCCAGATTCCCCTTGTTCGTGATTGCAATGTCCCGCCACATCGAATACGGGCTCGCCGAAATCCGCGTCATCTCCTGCAGCGCACGGCCACCCGCTGGGAGCAACGGAGCCTCATCCCCAAACTCCTCCACCAGCGCCGCCGCCAACGCCGTCGAAATCATCTGCGGAACGTGGCTGATCCAGGCGCACAATCGGTCATGCTCCTCCGCCGGCAGCATCGCAATCCGCGATCCGATCGCATCAATCCACCCCGCAAACTCCGCGAATACTCCTTCATTCAAATTCTGTCCCGGCAATGGCGTCAGAAACCACACGGCTTTGTGAAACAAATCCGGATCCGCATAATCCACGCCACTCATTTCTTTCCCCGCCATCGGATGCCCCGCCAGAAACCGCTTCCCGGCATTCTTCCCAAATACCTTCACCGCGCGCTCGACCACCGCCGTCTTCGTGCTTCCCACATCGGTGAGCAGAGCCTTCGCGGGAAGGGAAGGCCCGATGCGCTCAATCAGGTCGACAATCGCCAGCACCGGAGTCGCCAGCACTACCACCTGGCTCCCATGCACCGCGTCCCCGGGATTCACAATCCCGACGTCAATCGCGCCGCGCATCCGCGCGCGTTCCAGCGTTCCCTCGCGATCGCAACCCACGATCCGTCCCGCAAACTTCTTCTTTCGCAGCGCGAGCCCCAGCGATCCGCCAATCAGCCCCGTCCCAATAATCGTGATTTGCCGAATCGCCATAAGAGAAATTACAACCACAGAGGACACGGAGGGCGCAGAGGAAATACTGAAATTAGAAATTCAAGCTCAGATTAGTTTTCTGCTTAATTCCCTCTGCGTCCTCTATGTCCTCTGGGTTGTAATCGGGTTACCCGATCTTCCGTCCCACCGCCGGCGCAATCATCCGTAACTCATCCATCAGCTTCGAGAACTGCTCCGGAAACAGCGACTGCGCCCCATCCGACCACGCCTTGTTCGGATCGCAATGCACCTCAATCAACAGAGCATCCGCGCCCGCCGCCACCGACGCCCGTGCCATCGGAGCCACCTTATCCCGCCGCCCCGTCCCATGCGACGGATCCGCTGTCATCGGCAGATGCGATAGCTTGTGAATAATCGGAATCGCCGAAATATCCATCGTGTTCCGCGTATAAGTCTCAAACGTCCGGATCCCGCGCTCGCACAGAATCACTTCATAATTTCCGCCCGCCATAATGTATTCCGCCGACAACAGCAGTTCTTCCAGCGTCGCCGCGATCCCGCGCTTCAGCAGCACCGGCTTGCGTACCTTTCCCAGTTCGCGCAGCAGATTAAAGTTCTGCATATTGCGCGCCCCCACCTGCAGGATGTCCACATAAGGCAACATCATCGGGATCTGCGAAATCTCCATCACTTCGCTGATCACCAGCAGGTTGTACTTCTCTCCCGCCTCGCGCAGCAATTTCAACGCATCTTCCCCATGCCCCTGAAACGAATATGGAGAGCTCCTCGGCTTAAACGCCCCGCCCCGCAGCACTTTCGCGCCCGCCTTCGCGATCGCCTCCGCCGTGGAAAAAATCTGCTCCCGCGTCTCCACCGAACATGGCCCCGCCATCACCACCACTTCGTTCCCACCAACATCAATCCCGTTCGGCAGCTTGACGATCGTCCCCTCCGGACGAAAGCTCCGGCCCGCCAGCTTATACGGAGAACTGATTCGATGGACTTCCTGCACCCCCGGCAACAATTCCAGGATGCGGATATCAAAATCAATCCCCGATCCGACGGCCCCGAGCACGGTCATCCGCGCCCCCGTCGAGCGGTGCACTTCAAACCCCATCTTCACCAGGTGCTCAATCACCTGCTGAATCAGCCCCTCATCCGCGCCTTCCTGCATCGCCACAATCATGGGAAACTAGCTCCTAGCTATTAGCTTCTCGCTCTTAGCTCCTGAGTCTCTTCGTGCCTCATTACAATTTTGTTATCCCGAGCACAGCGAGGAATCCGCTGTCGCAACCATATGCATCGGTCAAGCAAGTTTGGTTTAGCTAAAGGCTAAGAGCTAATAGCTAAAAGCTGCCTCAGTCATTCACTTCAGAATCCAACTCCGTCTCACTCTTGGCCGACTCGCTGTGCGGAACAATCTCTTCCTTCTGCACGTTCCGCATCACGTCGATAATGCGCTCATAAATTCTCACAAGATCCCGCCCAGCCAGCGGCCCCCGGTTCACGGCCTGCACATTCTCGAACACAACCCGCTCCCGATCCGGTTCATAAATCGGCATCGATGTATCGCGCTTGAGCTTCCCAATCTCTACCGCAGCTCGAGCCCGCTCGCTGATCAACTCCACCAGCTTCCGGTCCAGCTCATCGATTTTCTTCCGCCAATCCTCAATATCCATAAAATCACCGGGTGCCCCATCCTAGCCGCGCTCTTTGCGGCTAGGGTGGGAATTCCGAGCCCAAGACGATCGACATCACCGCGTCGTAGACAGAACTTGAGGACTCACAGCACTCAACTTCCTCACGAACTCCCCCACAGCTGCTGCCTCCCGTCCCTGACTCCGCTCAACCGTCTCCACAATCGCACTCCCGACAACCACCGCATCCGCGAACGAACCCACTTCAGCAAACTGTTCCGCCGTAGAAATCCCAAATCCCAGCGCGACGGGCAGCTTCGTCACCCGCCGCAACCGCTTCACCAACTTCTGCGCATCCGCCGCCAACTGCTGCCGCTGCCCCGTCACTCCCGTCCGCGACACCGCATACACAAATCCCCGCGACGCTTCAGCGATCCGCTTCAGCCGCTCATCCGGACTCGTCGGCGCCGCCAGAAACACCGGCGAAAGATCATGCCCCCGCATCGCCCGCAAATATTCCCCAGCCTCTTCCACCGGCAAGTCAGTCACCAGAGCCCCATCCACGCCCGCGGCCCGCGCCACTTTGCAAAACTTCTCCATCCCCATCCGCAAAATTGGATTCAGATACGAAAAAATAATGATCCCCGTAGACTGCGCATGCTCCCGCACCTCCGCCGCCAGCGTCAGCACCTGCGCCAGCGACGTCCCATGCTTCAGCGCACGCTCGCTCGCCCGCTGAATCACCGGCCCATCCGCCACCGGATCGCTGAACGGCACCCCCAACTCAATCACATCCGCCCCAGCCTCAATGGCCGCGAGAACGATCTCCCGCGTAGTCGCCAGATCCGGATCCCCGCACGTGACGTACGCGACCAGCGCCGGCTTCTTATGAAAAGTCAAAGGCATGAAGACTCTGTTTTCCTTCGTGTACCTTAGTGTCCTTAGTGGTAAATGAATTTGCAGCTCTCAGTCGAGCGAGAGATTCTCCCGCATAATCCCAATATCCTTATCCCCTCGCCCCGACACATTCACGATGACGATCTCCGATTTCTTCATCTTCGGTGCGCGTTTCACGACCTCGGCAACAGCATGCGCCGACTCCAACGCAGGAATGATCCCCTCAGTCCGCGCCAAAAGCGTAGTAGCCGCCAGCGCCTCAGCATCCGAAGCCGGCACATACTCCGCCCGCCCCGCATCCCGCAACGCCGCGTGCTCCGGCCCAATCGACGGATAATCCAGCCCCGCCGACACCGAATGCGTCAGCGCAATCTGCCCACCCGAATCCTGCAGCACGTAAGAATAGGTCCCCTGCAGCACTCCCGGAGACCCTCCTCGAAATCGCGCCGCATGATCGCCCAGCTTCTCGCCGCGTCCCCCGGCCTCCACTCCAATCAGCTGGACTTTCTTGTCGTTCAGAAAATCGTAGAAAATCCCAATCGAATTCGATCCCCCACCCACGCACGCAAGAATCGCGGCCGGCAATTTCCCTTCAGCCTTCAAAATCTGCGCCCGCGCCTCGCGCCCAATCACCCGATGAAAATCGCGCACCATCGTCGGATACGGATGCGCCCCCAGCACACTACCCAACAAATAATGAGTAGTCCGCACATTCGTGACCCAGTCGCGCATCGCCTCGTTGATCGCGTCCTTCAACGTGCGCGATCCCGACGACACCCCGCGCACTTCCGCTCCCAGCAGCCGCATGCGAAACACATTCAACTCCTGCCGCCGCATGTCCTCGGTCCCCATGTAAACAACGCACTCAAATCCCAACAGCGCACACACAGTCGCAGTCGCCACGCCGTGCTGACCCGCACCAGTCTCGGCGATCACGCGATGCTTCCCCATCCGCTCCACGAGCAACCCCTGCCCCAGGCAGTTGTTAATCTTGTGCGCCCCCGTGTGCAGCAAATCTTCGCGCTTCAAATAAATCTTCGCCCCACCAAGTTTCTGCGTCAGCCGTCGCGCGAAAAACAAAGGAGTAGGCCGCCCCGCATACGTCGTTAGCAGCTCCGTGAGGCGAGCCTGAAATTTCTTATCCCGCTTCGCCTTCTGATACTCGCGCTCCAACTCCTCGAGCGCCGCCATCAACGTCTCAGGAACGTAGCGTCCGCCATAAACTCCAAACCTCCCCGCCTCGCTGGCAGAAGCAGAAACCCGAGGGCGCCCCATTTCTCGCGCGGTTTGTGCGCGAGAAGTGGGGATTTTAATTCTCGTTGTTCGCAGACCCGTAGCCATCCCTACCCAACCTTCCAATCCATCTCACGCACCGCCTTCACAAACGCCCGCACCTTCTCCGGATCCTTCTTGCCAGGGGCAGCCTCTACACCCGAGACCACATCCACTCCCCAAGGCCGAAGGAATTCTGCGGCCCATCCGACATTCGAAGGCGTAAGTCCCCCAGCGATGACGACCAGGTGGTGTTCCGCTAATCCCAAAACAAGCGTGCGCGCTTCTCCCCAGGCAAACGTTTTGCCCGTTCCGCCACGCTGGTTCATTGTTCCAGAGTCCAGCAAAATCCCCGAAGACTTTGGAAGGCGCGGGATCTCAAATGAACCAATCCGTCCCCGCAACTCGCGTAGAATCTCAGCGACGGGTAAGCTGAAGTAAGTCTTGCCGCCAACAGCGTAACGCTCAGGACTCTGATACTCGTCCCCGTGAAATTGCACTGCCGTTAGGCCCGCATCGTCGGAAATAGCTGACACTCGCTCCGGCGATTCATTTACAAACACTCCTACCTTCTCCACGCTCCCGGGCAACTTCCCTACAATCTCCCGCACCGCCTCCACCGTCACGCACCGCGGACTCTTCTCATAAAAAACAAACCCCACCGCGTCCGCCCCCGCCTCGACGGCAACGAGCGCGTCCTCCAAATTCGTCATCCCGCAAATTTTCACCCAAGTCATTTTCGGTGTGTCATCCTGAGCGAAGCGAAGGACCTATGCAACTCGCCTATGGCACAGGCTCAGCCGCGTCCACTGGGTACCCGCAACTCGCCACTCGGCACTCTCATTAACGCCCGCAACGCCTCTCCCGGCGACGCTGCCCGCATCAGAGACTCGCCCACTAAAAACACGTCATACCCCGCCGCCCGCAACCGCGCCACATCCTCTGCAGAATGAATGCCGCTCTCCGCAACCTTCACCACTCCCGCAGAAAATTTCTCAGCTAACGCAAACGCCGCCTCAAGATCCACCTTGAACGTTCGCAGGTCGCGCGTATTCACCCCGATCAAATCAAACCCAGCATCCAGCGCAAGCTGCAATTCCACGCCATCATGCACTTCACACAAGACATCGAGCCCGCACCGCCGTGCCCCGGCCGCAAGCGAATTCAGTTCCTCAGCAGACAACGCCGCCACAATCAACAGCACCGCATCGGCGCAGTTCGCCCGCGCCTCCACCAACTGAAACTCGTCGACGATGAAGTCCTTACGCAAGCACGGAATCGCAACCGTCGCCGAAGCCTCCCGCAAATTTCCCAGCGACCCCTGAAAGAATTCCTCGTCCGTCAGCACCGAAAGCGCCGCCGCCCCCGCCGCCTCGAGTTCCCGCGCCAAATCCGCCGCACGAAACTCCGCGCGAATCAATCCCTTCGATGGCGAAGCCTTCTTCAACTCCGCAAGCACTGCGATTCCATCACGGCTCTTCGCCGCCAGCGCCCGCCGAAACCCGCGCGGCACATGCCGTTCTGCCTGCCGCTCCAACTCGCGCAAGTCCGCCCCGCGCCGCGCTTCCGCCACCCGCGCCCGCGTAGCCGCAACAATCCGCTCAAGAATCGCAGCCATAAAGAATCTTTTGATTATAAGGGACGGGGTGCAAGCCACGCGTCTCGCGGGTGCCCCGTTCTAAATGTCGCGTCCTTGGCGACGTTTAGAGCGGGGATATTGACTTTCGCAGTGCCAAATTCCAACCAGAGCGTGCCCCATTTCTGGCGCGCCCTTTCCGCGAGAAGTGGGGTTCCGACTCTACCGACAAACTTCCGCCAATTCCTTATACGGCTTCTTCGCCCTCCGGCATTGATCCATTCAGCGGCAAATCATCAAACGGAATCGCCACCTTCTGCCGCACAGCCACTGCATAAGAGAACAAGAAAAAAGAAGAGAAAAGAAACGCGCGAGGGCGCTCACCCTTGTCTCGCCGCTTCTGGGCGAGACAGAGCCCGCCCTGAGCTTGTCGAAGGAGTGGGGATTTTAACTCTGGATTCTCAGATCTCATGCCGGGTGCCCCGTTCTAAACGTCGCGTCCTTGGCGACGTTTAGAGCGGGGATTCCTACTTCGAATGTAATCCCACCTACTCCATCCCCAACGACACTTTCACAGACTTCCCATACTCCCGTGCCTTCTCCAACACCGCCGCCTCGTCGACCGTCAGCAACTTCCTCTCCCGCATCACCACACGCCCGCCAATCACCACCGTCTCCACATCGCTCCCCTTCAACGAATACGCGATCTGCGCATACACGTCATACATCGGCACCGCGTTCGGCTCATCCAGGCTGATCAAAATCAAATCCGCTTTCTTCCCCGCCTCCAGCGACCCAATCTCCTTCTCCATGTGCAGCGCCCGGGCCCCATCGATCGTCGCCATCTCAACCACGGTCTTCGCATTCAGCGCCAGCGGATTCATCTTCGAAATCTTCGCCAGCTTCGCCGCCAGATCCATCTCTTCCATCAAATCCAGATCGTTATTACTCCCCGCCGGACCGTCGGTTCCCAGCCCCACCGCCACGCCCGCCGCCCGCATCTCCGCCACCGGAGACACTCCACTCGCAATCATCATGTTGCTCGACGGATTATGCACGCACCCCACCTGCCGCTCCGCCAGCAGCTTCCAGTCCGCCGCATCCACAAAAATGCAGTGCGCCGCCACCAGATTCGGCCCCAGTACTCCAATCTTCTCCAGGTAAGCGACCGGAGACATCCCGTTCGTCTTCTCGCTGTCCTCCCACTCCTTCTTCATCTCCGACACATGCATCAGCAGCGGCGCGTGATATTTCTTTGCCAGCGCCGCCGCATCCTGAATCGTCTTCTTCGAGCACGTATAAATCGAGTGCGGAGCAGGAGCCGCATGAATCAGCGCATCCCCCTGCCACCTCTTCAGAAACTTCTCCGTATACGCCATCATTTCGGCGTTCGACTTGTTATCCGGCGCCGGAAAATCAATGAACGTTTCCCCCAGCACCCCGCGCATTCCCGCGGCTTTCGTCTCTTCCGCCACCGCGTCTTCGAAGTAATACATGTCGGCAAACGTCGTCACCCCCGCCCGGATCTGCTCCGCCGCCGCCAGCTTCGCGCCCCACCGCACGAAATCCTCATTCACATTCTTCGCTTCCGCCGGAAAAATGTATTTGTACAGCCAGTCATTCAGCGTGACGTCATCATGCAGCCCGCGAAACAAAGTCATCGGCACATGCGTGTGCCCGTTGATGAACCCCGGCAACACCAGCCGCCCCCGCGCATCAATGACCTGTGCAGCCGTGTACCGACTCTCGATGTCCGCCCGCGGTCCCACCGCAAGGATCGCATCGCCCTTAACCGCAACGCTCCCGTCGTGAACGATCGCCCGTGTGGAATCCATTGTCACCACAATCCCTCCGCTGACAATCATGTCGACGCTCTGCTTCTGCGCATACGACAACCCGCTCCATACCAACATGACGGCATAGCACACCACACTTACTCTTCTCATCATTCCTCTGCTTTCAATTCCAGGGTGGGGATTTTGATTCCCCGCTCCGGGTGCCCCATTTCTCGCGCGCTCTTTGCGCGAGAAGTGGGGATTTCGACGTCCACACACCTTCTTTTCAATACAGTCCAACCCCGAATCCGACCGGGTGCCCCATATTAACGTCGCGCCTTTTGCGATGTTAGTGTGGGGGTTTTGACTTTCTGCAGCCCGCGCTACATCTCCTTCTTCTCCACACGATCCAACTCGGTATCCGCCACCGGCCGGCTCCGCCACACACTAAAATGCTTCACATCGCTCAAAGCGAACGTCGGAGCGCCCACCATCGTCCCCGCCTTAATCCTCCCAAAATCCGCCCCCTCGACATCCTCCAGCACAAACGACGGCCGCGCATCGGCGTTGTAATGCGAGATCTCGATCCCATTCATCTCCACAAAACTCACATGCCGAACGAAAAACCCATGTGCCGGAGTCGTCCCAAACATACTCGGCTCTGGATAGTCCTTCTCTTTCTCCGGCACCCGCCGCTCCGCATCAGCTTTGGTCCCGCCTCCAACATGAGCGACCATCGCATCGCTGATCTTCACATACTCAATCGGATGTCCCGGAATTCCCGACAAAATCGAACCGATCGGCTCCGACCCGTGCGCGTTCAGACAAGTAATATTGCTCAGAATCACCCGCCGAATCTTCCCCACCGAAACGGCTTCCGGTCCGCGCATCCTCGCGCCAAGCCGTATAAAAATCGGCGCCCCGTACACATCCCGCATCGTGATGTTCGTGCAGGTCACATCCTCAATCACTGCACCATCCACCGACTCAATCGCCAGCCCGCAGCATCCGTCAAACACGCAATTCGTAATCGTGATGTTCTTGAATCCCCCATTCGACTCCGTCCCAAACTTGATCCGACCCCTGCGCGGCACTTTCTCGTCCTCGGCAAATCGCTTGAATGTCCCCTCGAGCAGCGCCCCTTCTTCGTAGCTCCCCGAGACCATGCAATTGCTGATCGTCACCATCTCGGTTGCGCGCGCATACCCCAGCGCAAACGAACTCTTCAGGCAGATCCCGTCATCCCACGGCGAATTCACACTGCAATTCGAAATGCGCACATTCCGGCAGCAATCAATATCCATGCCATCACGGTTCGTATCGATTTTCAGATTTTCGATCGTCAGGTTATCGACGCCTGTCGCCAGAATCCCAAAATGCCCGCCATGCAAAATTGAGAAATCCCGCAAAATCACGTTGTGACAATTCTTCAGAGCAATCGCCTTATTCGCGACACCCGCATCCTCCGCCACCGGTCCCGGTCCCCACCCGCGGCTCAACCCCTTCCCCCAAATCAGCCCCGGCCCGCATATCGACACTCCCTCCAGCCCCTCGCCCCAAATCAAGCTGTTGTGCCAGTGATTGTGCCCGTAATCCTGATAGTCCTCCCAAGGCTGGTTCGATTCCGCGAGATCGTAACGGCGCGAAGAGTCCGCTGCCGGATCCGCCGCCACAATCGTCGCCCCGGCATCCAGAAAGATCGCAATCTTGCTCTTGAGGCGAATCGAATAACACAAATAATTGCCCGCCCGAAAGTAAACCGTCCCCCCGCCAGCCGATGCCGCCTCATCGATCGCCCGGTTGATCGCAGGCGTATCGATCGCCTTCCCGTCCCCCGCAGCACCAAACGCGCGCACGTCATAGAACGCCATCGCAGCACCTTGCTCCGGCTTCCCCATTTCTGCCCCGCCCTTCGCAGCAGAAAGCCTGCCCTGCGCTTGTCCAAGGCTGGGGATCTCTCCCGCCAACGCCATACCCGGCACAACAATTCCCGCACTCTTCAAAAATCGTCGCCGCGCACTTTCCTCAGATCGCATATTGCTCCCTGGGTGCCCCATCCTCCTCGCGCACTTTGCGAGAGGGTGGGGATTTTCACTTCCTGTCGCGCACATCCAGATCAGGGTGCCCCATCCTAACGTCGCATCTTTGGCGACGTTAGGATGGGGATTTTGACTCTAACCGTCCAGCTTTACATGTTCACCGCGTACCTTCACCAACCGCTACCTTCTTCAGATAAAACCGGAAGAAATCCTCCGCGTTCGAATCCAGACAAACCTGAGCATTCACCGCCCCCGGTCCCTCCCGAGTGAACCCCTTCTCATCCACGCGAATATGCATCCCCGTCACCGGGCACAACTCCGGCCGCAACACAAACACCAGCGTCATCGGATCAAACAACGTCGGCGTCTCCTGCCCCCACAAGTGATACAGCACCGCCAGCTGATCCGTCACTGCCGTCCCCTGGCTGAATAAAAACGCCCGCTTCACTTCATCCAGTTTCAGCTGCGTAGAATCCAGCGGCATCACATATAGCGGCACGCCCGCCGCAAACAACTTCTGCGCCGACGCCACGTCATTCAAAATATTCCACTCCGGCATCGGAGGCACCGGCGCCGTATATCCCAGATCCCCATACCCGCGCCGCACCGACCCGCCCATGAGCACCACGCGCTTCAATTTCCGAAACGTCGCCGCATCCTGATCGATCGCCGCCCCCACATTCATCAACGGACCAATCGCCACCAGCGTAATTTCCCCCGGATACTTCCGAATCTGCTCCAGCAAAAACTCCACCGCATCGCCGCGCGAATTCTTCGCAAAGCGTCCGTCCCCATATTTCCGCTGCGACATCGGATTCTTCGTCCCCGTCGCCTTCCCCGCCACCACCGGAATCTCCCCGCGCCCTACCTCGCCCAGAAACCGGTCCGTAATCTTCGCCCGCGCCTCGGTATCGCCAAACGTAGTCATGACTCCCAGCACTTGCAACTCGGGACTCTTCACTGCCAGCGCCAGCGCAAACGCATCATCCACGTCATCGCCAATATCGGTGTCGATAATGATCTTCTCTGGTGCGCGCGCTCCGCTCTGTGCCCATGCCGCACTACAAGCCAGCAACAAAACGAACCAACAGATGAATCTTCGACGAGCTCGACTCATCGCACCTCCTCCGCTCTCGAGGGTGCCCCATACTAACGTCCCGCCTTTTGCGACGTTAGTATGCGGATTTTGACCTTGCCTGATGACCCTATGAAACTCTGACACAATCTCAATTTCTCTTACAATATTCGCGTTCAACTCCGGCAACGAGCCCGCCGGAACTCAGTATCTGCAATGCGCCGAGCGACTGTCACCGCCTAAGGATACTAGCTCACTTTGCGCGACAAGGTTCCGCCCCAGATACTGATGCAGTTCGTGATCTTTGAAACCTTGAGACCCTGAAACATTGAAACCTTTCTCCCGCCCGTGTTCCCCCGCCCACATCGTGTCCCGCGCCCCACGCGGCTTTCAGGCTCTCACAACCCTAACCCCCGCCAAATCAATGTCCTCTCACTTGGCTTCCGCCGTGCATTCCTCATAGCGCCGCTAGTCGGCAGGAGGCAACCACAATGACCCGCATCAACGCCATTCGAAACACCGCAGACACTCATTCCGTAGCCTGGGGCACAAAGACCAGCGCGCTCGTTTTCGGCGCCATCCTGATCATCTGCTCCGTAACCGTCGGCTGTTCCAGCGACAAAGACCAACCCAAGCCCGTCAGCTCCAACAGCCAGATTCCTGTAACGCAGTCCCCAATCCCGGCCCAGTCCATGCCTGCACCCATCGTGCAGGCCACCACCACTCCGGCTCCGAAAAAAGTCGTCCACAAAAAGCCCGCAACTGTGAACTACGCCGACAAGACCTACGGCGTAACCTTCGAATATCCCCGCCGCTACGCCATTGAAACCGGCAACGCCGCCACCGAACTCCTGGCTGAGAATCCCATCGCGATGAACTTCGTGCAGCCCGGCGGAGTCGCACTCGCCGCCGTCGAGCTTCCCGAAACCAGCTACGCCAACACCGATTTCTCATCCGCATTCTTCAACGTGAGCGTCCACAAGAGCCTCACCGCCGATCAATGCACCGAGTTCGCCGTGCCCCAGCCCAAGCAAGCAGCGCAGACGGAGCCCGCGCCCGCAGCGCCGGTGTCGTCAACCCCAGTGTCCTCAACCGACGTCGCGAAGCAGGACTCCACCGCCGCTCCCAAGTCGGATTCGCCATCCACTTCCGCGCCGGCCATCTCAACTTCGGATTCGACGAGCGTCGCGAAATCCTCGCCCGCATCCTCAACCGACTCGGCGTCCAACTCCAAGTTGATGCTCGGTGACCTCGAGCTTCGCGCCACCGAAGCCGTCTCCGGAGAAGGCATGCGCCAGAGCGACTCCAAGTACTTCCACGTCTTCCAGAATGGATCCTGCTACGAGTTCGCGCTGAACGTCACCACGGTAGCGTCCGAAGATGGACTCACCAAGCACGTCGACCGCGACAAAGTCTTCAACCGCCTCGAACAAATCCTGGCGACCGTGAAGATCAATCCGGTCCAGGCCCCAGAAGTCGCCACCGAAGCCCCAACTCCCACGCCAGCCGTCACTCCGGCTCAGTAAACGTGAGGGCAGACACCCGTGTCCGCCCAGGGTGCCCCACCCTTCTCGCGCATTTTGCGAGAGGGTGGGGATTTTGCCTCTTGCCTCTTGCCTTTTGACTTCTGCCTTTTGACTTTTGACTTTCTCCGCGCTCCCAAATTCCCGAATCAATCCATTGCCCGAATCGAGCCGAATCAACTCAAGCCTCCCTCACTTCCCGCCGATCAACTCACTAGAGGACACGCACGCCTTGAACCCGACATCCATCCTCCCCGACAGCGAAGCCTCCTTAACTCCCGAACCAGAGACTCTCCCCTGCGGCCGCATCTGTGAAGATCACATGCGCGAGGCCCGCCTCATCCAGTCTTCCCTCATCCCCGCCGCGCCCCTCCGCGACTACTCCATCGAGATCGCATTCCGCTTCACACCTTTCTACGACGTCGGCGGCGACTTCCTCGATTTCTTCCGACTGCCCGACGGCCTCATCGGACTCTACCTCGGCGATGTCGTCGGCAGGGGACTTCCCGCCACCATGTACGGCGCCCTGGTCATGGGCACCCTGCGCGGCATTCATAAGTCCGGCATCGATACCGCGACCATCCTCTCGCTTCTCAACCAGCGCCTGTTACAGCGCCCTCTACCCGGACGCTTCTGCTCCACGCTCTACGCCGTCTTCGATCCCAGCACCCGCCCTCGCCTTCTCCAACGCCGGGCTCCCATTTCCTCTGCACGCCACCACCGCCAACTGCCAACCCGTCGGCGAAGGCGGACTTCCCTCCGGACTTCTCCCCACTGCCAGCTACAATCAGCACATCGTCCAGCTCGCTCCTGGAGACTCCGTTCTGTTCGCCACCGACGGCCTCCACGAAGCCCTCAATCCCGAAGGCATCGAATTCTGCTCCGATCGTCTCCCCGAACTCTGGGCCGAATGCCAGTCCAAGTCCGCCGCCCAGTCCCTCGAATACCTCTTCAACGGACTCCAGGTTTTCTCCGACGGCACCACTCCCCACGACGACATCACCGCCGTAGTCTTAAAAGTCCGAAGCTAGTTTTGCGGAAGAAGGCCCGCGGGTACCCCACCCTTCTTTTCGCGCTTTTGGCGAAAAGAGGGTGGGGATTTTGACTTCGTGAGTGTGGGAATTATGACCTAGTTCCCGTGGGAATTTTGACTTCGCCTCGAACCGCCTCATCTATTACGATCCGCGCCGCTATCTCTTCTTCACAAACAGATGAGTCGCATTCTCCCCCTCGACAGTCCGCGCGACCGCATACCCCAGCTGGTGCAGATTAATCCCCGTAAACAGATTCTCGCCTTCACCCAGTAAAACCGGAGACACCGCCAGATGCATCTCATCAATCAGCCCAGCAACCAGATATTGCTGCAGCACCGACACTCCGCCGCCGATGCGCACATCCCTGCCGTGCGCCGCCTCCTTCGCCTGCTTCAGCGCCGACTCCGCTCCCTCGGTGACAAAGTAAAACGCCGTTCCGCCCTCCATCTCCAGCGGAGCCCGCGCATGATGCGTCAGCACAAACACCGGCGTATGGTACGGAGGATTTGGCCCCCACCATCCCTTCCACGAATCGTCCTTCCACGCCCCCCGCACCGGCCCAAACATATTCCGCCCCAGGATCCACGCGCCGACATTTTCGAACCCCGCCGCAGCCATCTGGTTGTCGATGCCCGTCGACCCGCCGCTTTGCCCCTGCATCTTCTTGAAAATGTCAGTGTGAAAGAACCACCCGTGAAGCTCAGTCCCGCGCACTCCCAAAGGATTCTGCAAATCCTGCCGCGGCCCCGCCCCAAATCCGTCAATCGAAATCGAAAACGCCGCCACTCGAACTTTGCTCATCGGAACTCCAGAATTTAAAGGTCTCAGAGTTTCAAGGTTTCAGACTTTAAAAGTATCAAGGTCTTCGCCTGTGGGGAACTCAATCGAGAATTCTACAGAAGCCGCGTCAAGGACCGGGAGACGGCTGCCCCATCCTAACGTCGCGCCCTTTGCGACGTTAGGGTGGGGATTTTGATCTCGCCGGCACCAGCAACACAATGGGTGCCCCATCCTTCGCGCACTTTGCGAAAGGCGGGAATTCAGAATGTTCGTATCAAAAAGGGAACAGATCTTGTGGCGACAGCATCGCCGGGGCACCCAACTGCCTGCTCTCCCACACACTTTCGCGTGCAGTACAATCGGCCCAGCGGGGCTTAACTTGAGGCGCCTTGTGGGCGTGAGCGAAGCGGGAGCCCGCAGCCGAAATCTTGAGCGTTCTTCGCGAAGGATCTCCTGGTCAAATGGGGCCATGTCAGATCAACTATGAAACCTTGAAACTCTGTAAGCGTACGGGCTGCAACGGGCTGCAACGTATTGACGGGGGAGGTTAATCTCGGCGTTTGCGGGTGGCTCGGGAGGTGGATGAAACGGGAGGATTGATCTCGTCGGTATAGATTTCTTCGGTCCAGGCGCGGTCGATAGCCTGGTCGAGACGAGTGAGCAGCTGGGCCAAGGTTTCGCCTCGGCGGCGGACCAGCATGGCCAGGCAATTATATCCATCGGTGGCGGTGGCGACACAACCGACCGGGCGGAGTACGCCGACGGTGATTTCGCCATCGCTGATTAAGTTCGCGATGTGGGGCAGGGACAGGGAAACGACAGTGGAGTTCGTCGCGACGGCCTTCTGGCTTACGTTTCGGGATCGATTACGGGCGACAGGCTTGCGGCGACGTTCCATGGCAATAACTCCTCAACGCGGTTGATGGGATGATCGGCGATGCGAGATAGCACTTCGCGCAGATAGGCTTCGGGATCGAGGCCATTGAGTTTCGCCGAACCAATCAGGCTGTAGATGGTTGCTGCGCGTTCTCCGCCTGCATCCGATCCCGCAAACAAGTAATTCTTTCGGTTATGTGCACGTGTACATAACCGCAATTATGTTCAGTCCGCGATTATGTGCAGCTGGTAGATATGACGATGTCCTGAAGCGTTGCGGGACGGTTTCGTTCCCATTCCGGTTTCCGGAGAGCTCCACATAATCGGACAATCTCCCCGAAGGACTACTGTCCTGAGGAGAGATCATGGAAAGTTCTAGATCAACGGCTATACCGAATGCTGTTGATGTCCGAAGCTTGATTCGTCTTTATGTGACGACACTGGAAGCCCGCGGCTACCGTCCATCGGCGATCTGGGGCTACCGAGGTGCCCTGAAACACTTCCTTTCTTGGGCTGAACCCGTTGGTGATCGCCTGGAAGTGAGCAAAGCTGCGGTCCGGCGTTTCCTAAATGGGCACCTAGCGGACTGCAAGTGCCGTGGCCGCGTCCAGCGTGGAATGGACGAACCGTTCGGCTCTGAACCATCTATTGACGATTCTTGGCGAAACGAGACTGTCATCGGAGGTAGCGTTTCCTGCGCATGTTGACACGGAACTGCGAGCGTACTGCGATTACGCGAGCGATGTTTGTGGACTTGCGCCGGCAACACTTATCTCGCGACGACAGTGGATTGGACGTTTCCTGGTTCACCAGTTTCCCAAGAGAAGCGTCAATGTTTTTCTACTATCGCCGAAACGAATCAGGGATTTCTTCACTTCACGGTGCCAAGACTACCGACCGGGCACAGCACTAGTGGTTGCTTCTGCTGTGCGCAGTTATCTACGGTTCCGTAGTTTGCGACATGCGGATCAAGTGGAGTCTCTGCTGGCAGCGATTCCGTCGGCCGCATGCTGGCGTCTGGCGGCTTTGCCACAGTACTTGGAGGCCGACGAACTCGCTTTGCTCATGGCTGGGTTCGACCGAAAGCTGCCTCAACAGCAGAGAGATTACGCGATCGTTCGCTGCTTGGTCGATCTGGGACTCCGTGCTTGCGAGGTCGCGGCATTACGTCTGGACGACATCGACTGGAAGAACGGTACACTGACCGTCCATACGGGAAAGTCTCAAAGGTCTGATGTGTTGCCCCTGCCTTCCGCTACCGGACGGGCTATCGTCGAGTATCTGCACAAAGCGCGACCCGCCACCGAAAGCCGTGCGGTTTTTGTTCGTCACCGAGCACCACTGCACTTGCCGGTGAACGCCAGTGTTATCCGTTCTGTCGTTCGACAGGCGGCTGTGCGCAGTAGCCTCACGCACCGGCTACACGGTCCACACCGATTGCGTCATACCGCGGCCACACGGATGCTGCATCGTGGTGCCAGCCTGAAACAGATCGCCGACATCCTGCGGCATAGAAGCCTGGATACGACAGCAATCTACGCCAAGGTCGATGTACCGCGCTTGGCAATGATTGCGCAACCCTGGCCGGGAGGTGCTGCATGAGTCGGTCCAGGACGTCGGAGCAGGTTGAACAATATCTGGCGTTCCGTCGCGCCATGGGCTTCGATTTGCGTGGCGAAGGATATCAGCTTCACGCCTTCGCACGCTTTGCAGACGAGACCAGTCGCCACACCGGTCCGCTAACGACCGACTTGCTGCTCCGCTGGGTACAAACTGCAAAGAAGCCCGGGCCGGTCACAGCGGCCCGCCGAGTTGAAGTGCTACGTCCATTCCTCAAGTACTGCCGACAGTTCGATCCTGCCTGCCCAGTACTGCCATTGGGGTTTTGCGGGCCAGCTCATCGGCGGATCCCACCACACATCTACACAGAAGCGGAAATTTCCGAACTGCTTGCCGCTGCTCGCGAGCTCAAGCCCGAGGGACCGCGCCCACTGACGTATGTGACGCTGTTCGGCATACTGGCGGCAACAGGGACGCGCCTCTCGGAAGCACTTCACCTGGAGCAAGCCGACGTTGACTTGAAACAGTCAGCTCTCACGGTGCGCGAGACCAAGTTCAAGAAGTCGCGAGTAGTACCGCTTCATTCCAGCACAACTGAGGCTTTGTCACGATACGCTAAAGCCTGCGTCACTATCTCTCGGCAACCAGGCGTCAGAACGTTCTTCCTCACGGCCAGTGGTCGGTCTATTCCCCATAGAACGGTTCACCACACCTTCGATGTTTTGCGTCGACGATTAGGCTGGGTTGCGCGTGGCGGGCATCCGCAACCAAGAATCCATGATCTGCGGCATACGTTCATCTGCCGGGCATTGTTGCGCGGCCAGCAACAGAATCAACTTGACCATGTGGCTGATGCCATCGCGACTTATGTCGGACACGCGAAGGTTTCCGACACGTATTGGTACGTTACCGCCATCCCAGAACTGATGGGGATCGCCTCCGAGCGTTTCTCCCGTTTCTCCTCGGGAGAATGCCGATGAAGAGCACTCCCCAAACCCATTTTTCAAGTCTGATACAGGAGTTCTTTCTCGAGCGCCTGATGCGCCAGCGGAACTCCAGTCCACAAACTGTGGCGGCTTATCGCGATTGTTTCCGGCTACTGTTCGAGTTTGCCCGAGAACACCAAAACAAGCCTACAGACCGTTTGGTCCTGGCCGATCTCGATGCTTCTCTGGTCCTGGGGTTCTTGGATCATCTCGAGAAAGTCCGGAAAAACTCCATCCGCAGTCGGAACGCCCGATTGGCGGCGATACGGTCCTTCTTGCGTTTTGCGGTTCTGAAGGACCCGCAATCGCTGGCTACCATCCAGCGGGTGCTCGCCATCCCGATGAAACGTCACAGCTGGCCGTTGGTTGGGTTCCTGTCGCGCGAAGAGGTGCAAGCGCTAATCAGCGCTCCCGATCCTTTCACACGATCCGGACAACGCGATCAGGCTTTCTTGGCCACACTCTACAACACAGGCGCTCGCGTGTCTGAGGCCATCAACATCACGATTGCCGATCTCGCACTGGATGCTAGTCCCAGCATTCGGCTCCACGGCAAAGGCCGCAAGGACCGCGCCGTGCCGATCTGGCCTGCAACTGCTCTTCGGCTTCGTCGCTGGCTCGCGCAGATCGAACGGGCGCCGGATAAACCATTGTTTCCCGCGTCATCGGGTGGCCCGCTAACGCGGTCGGCGGTTGCCGACCGTCTGCGACGCGCCGTGCAAACCGCTAGAAACAAGTGCGCAAGCCTTGCCCGCAAACGTGTCTCGCCACATACCTTCCGGCATACGACCGCTATGCACTTGCTGCAATCCGGCGTTGATATCACGGTCGTTGCTCTCTGGCTTGGTCATGAAAGCCCAGCCACGACCCACCTCTATGTAGAAGCCGACCTTAACAGCCCGTGGTGCAAGTTCGGATTCGTGAGCAGAAAGTGTTGAGGTATCCACAGGCTTGGTTTGTAGAATCGGCACATGGCGATGGGGACGCGCAAGCAGCGGGAAAAACAAGAAGATTTGTGGATCGCGCATGCGGAGTTGGCATCGGCTCCGGGACATCCGTTCTATCAGCGTTTGAATGAGTTGCTGGAGGCCGAAGGCTTCGACGAGTTTGTCGAGACCCGGTGCGCGAAGTTTTATGCCGAGAAGAACGGGCGTCCGTCGCTGACGCCGGGGATTTACTTTCGGGCGCTGCTGATCGGGTATTTCGAGGGCATCGGGGCGGAGCGCGGCATTGCCTGGCGGCTGGCGGACTCGCTGGCCCTGCGGCGTTTCGTGGGGATCGCGCTGGACGAGTACACGCCGGATCACTCGACGATTTCGCGCACGCGGCGGCTGATCGATGTGGACACGCATCGCGAAGTATTCGGCTGGGTGTTGGGCGTGCTGGCCGATCGTGGGTTGCTGAAAGGCCAGCGGATCGCGATAGATGCGACGACGCTGGAGGCGAACGCGGCGATGCGCTCAATTGTGCGGCGGGACACGGGCGAGAGTTACGAAGAGTATCTGCGGGGGCTGGCGAAGGCCTCAGGTATCGCGACACCGACGCGCGAAGACTTGGCGCGGTTGGATCGCAAGCGCAAGAAGCGGACGTCGAATAAGGAGTGGAAGAGCCCCACGGATGGCGATGCGCGGATCGCGAAGATGAAGGATGGGCGCACGCATCTGGCGCACAAAGCCGAGCACGCCGTCGATCTGGACACGGGCGCGGTGTTGGCGGTCACGCTGCAAGGCGCCGACCGAGGCGACACGGCCACGCTGGATGAGACGTTGTGCGAAGCCGGAATGGCAGTGGCGGAGCAGGTTGGGCGGGAGGCGGAGTTGCGGCCCAACGAAACGCCAAAGGTGAACGTGGCCGGGATCGAAGAGACGGTGACCGACAAGGGTTATCACAGCGGCGCGGTGGTGAAGCGGATGAAGGTGTACGGCGTGCGCAGTTACATTCCGGAGAAGAAACAAAAGGGACGGCGGAACTGGGCGGGCAAACAGGCCGAGCAGCAAGCGGTGTATGCGAACCGGCGGCGGGTGCGGGGTGCGTATGGCAAGAGTTTACTGCGGCGGCGCGGCGAGTTAGTGGAGCGCAGCTTCGCGCACTGCTACGAGACGGGCGCGATGCGGCGCTGCCATCTGCGCGGACAGGAAAACATTTGGAAGCGGCAACTGATCCACGTGGGTGCGTTCAATCTAAGCCTGATCCTGCGCCAACTGCTGGGCGCGGGCACGCCGCGGGAGTGGAAGAACCGCTTCGGCAGACTTGTTTTGACTCTCTACTTACTCTTCACGTGTCGGATGAGTCAGAAGCGGTTTGCAGAAGCCGAATCTCCGCGTCCGTTGCCAAGTGCTTCGTGAGATCGCGTAGCCGACTACATCGCCCGACTTGCGGGAAATCCGCTACTTGCACCCCGGGCTGTTAAGATGAAAGAAGCGGCACTAAAAGCGGTCCAACCGCCGGTCACGAAGCAGGTCCGGTATCAAGCACCTGATCGCATGCTTCGTTTCTTACAGGGGCTCTAACTATTATGTGCAGTTCGCGAGTGCGGCCAGCCCGTTGCTTCGCATCACGTGGCCTGCGGACTACCCATAATCGCGGACTGCGCATAATTGCGCCCTAGCGCAACGCCGCGCAACGAACGTTCGGCGGCGTTGTTGTCGATCTCGATGTGTCCATCTTCGATGTAACGAACCAGCGCATCCCAGCGCACCAGCGCGTAGCGAATCGCCGCCGTCGTCTCCGACTTGCGCGAGAGCTTCGACAACGTCGCTTCGAACCACTGGCGCAGAGAGTCGAGCAGTGGCTGGGCCTGCGTCCGGCGGACTTCGCGGCGCTGCTCCGGCGGACGGCCGCGAATCTGTTCTTCGATCCCGTACAGTGCCCCGATCCGCACCAGTGCTTCCCGCGCCACCGGCGACGCATGCGCTTGTTCCAGATCGTAGAACTTGCGCCGCACGTGCGCCCAGCACGCGGCTTGCTGGATGCGACCGTTTTCGTAGAGCTGATTGAATCCCGCGTAGGCATCGGCCTGCAGCGTGCCACGAAACTTCTCCAGATGCCGCCCGGGATGTTCCCCCTTGCGATCCGGCGAGTAAGCAAACCACACGGCGGGAGATGCGGTATCGCCGGCGGGACGGTCATCGCGAACATACGTCCATAATCGACCGGTCTTGGTCTTGCCCTGGCCCGGAGCCGGCACCGGCGTGTCGTCGGCATGCAACTTACTCGCCGCCATCACGTAGCGGCGCAGCGCTTCCACCAACGGCTGCAGAAGGTGCGCACTGCCGCCGACCCAATCGGCCAAGGTCGACCGCTCCAGCTCCACATCCTGACGCGCGTAGATCTCCGATTGCCGATACAGCGGAAGATGATCGCAGTACTTACTAACCAGAACGTGCGCCAGCAGCCCCGGCCCGGCGATGCCGCGCGCAATCGGGCGACTCGGCGCTTCTGCCTGCACGATGCAGTCGCACTTCGTGCAGCTCAGCTTGGTGCGTACCTGACGGATCACCACGAAACTGGCCGGCACGTACTCCAGCATCTCCGAGACATCCTCGCCTAACTTGCGCAACTCACCCTGGCATTGCGGACATACCGTTTCTTTCGGCTCGAACCGGCAGTAACTTCATGGCCGGCTTACACTCCCCAAGTCTCCCTGCCAGGTACAGCCGACGCCAGCCAAATACCTGGTTCGCGTTGATGCCATGCGCTCGCGCTACCCGCGCCACCGATGCGCCTTCCACCAACGTCTCTTCAACAATCCGCCGCTTCTCCGCGATACTGCGCCGCTGCCGCTGCGCCGCGACCAACAACTCACTCTTACTCGTCATCCCATCTGTAACTTGCCGGGAAGTGTCCGTCTCCGCTCCAAGTGGACACCTATTCGAAGTGTCCACTTGTGCAGAATGACTCCCCACTCCCTACCTGTCCGTGCGTTTTCGGCAAGCCTGCGCAACCCTGGTACAAAAGCGAGCAGTAATTCAGGATTCAAGGACGATGAGCGCTACTAACTCCGGGTGTACTTCGAAAGAAGGAAATCCATGTCATCTCCGACGCCATAGCCGAAGTCATGGCTGATGGTGCGCACACGATCTAACCTGGAGACCAGGTCATCCCGGCGGTCGGGCGATAGTGCGTTGGCGAACTTGAGGGCCTGCTCGAACATGCGCACCAGGGCATCGAAGTATCCCTCATCATCGCTGCAAATGTCGTCGCAGAACCCTGCGGCTTGCTCGCAGTAGAAAACCATCAACTCGGCCACTCCCGCGGGATCTCCAACTGCCTTCTTGTAATCAGAGATGGCTTGCTTGGCTTGGGAGACAGAGGTGTCCTGCTTCCGGAGCACGTCAGGCCAAAGCCACCGATCAATGATTTTCTTATATGGTTCCAGCACGTCTCCGCCCAAACCAAAGCGGGAATGGAGAAACACCTGATTGTCCTTGTGCGCACTGTAGAGACTCCGGATCAAGTCGAGCAACGCTGCACGGTCAAAATCTGCGAGTTTTGCTTTGACATCGGTCCAGGTGGGGTGCGATTTTGATGGACGTTTGGTGTTTCCGGCCATGAGTGATTCATCCTAACTCTACGCGGAATCTGAGAGGGAGACGATCCGCTCCAGCGTCTCGCGATAGCTCCACGGCATCCACTCCGCGGGCTTGGTCGCCAGTTCCTGAGCGTGGCGCTGCAACTCGGTCAGGTAGTCGAAGGAGTTGGCGCCGCACAACTGACAAGTGTGAATCAAGCTCATGAACAGGTCGCCCACCTGCGCCCCGTTCAGCGTCCGATAGAACAAGGCATTCTTCCTGTGCAGAACGGCCCGCTTCAATGCCCTTTCGACGATGTTGTTATCTAACGGGGCTCCGGCTTGCCGGAGAAACAGTGTCAAAGGCCGCCAATGCCGCAGTAAGTACGTGATCGCCTTGCCCAGCCCCGAGTTCGGCTCCGTCTTGCGCTCGGCGAACTGCGCTTCCAGCCAGTGATGGAGGTGCTCCATCACTGGGCCGCTACGCTCCTGATGAAACTGCAGGCGCTCTTCCGGCCTCAGACCACGCTCTCGCGTTTCGGCCTCGTGCCCATACACCTGGCCCAGCATCTCCAGTACATAGCGACATTGGTCGGGAAAGTTCGCCGCTACTTCCACGAACTGTCTTCTTCCATGGGCGAGGCAGTTCGCCAGCAGAATCTCAACCCCCGCAGCCAACTTCGGAACATTGCGCGAGAGCGCATCACACATCTGAATGGGCGGGCGCGCGTGCTGGGCACGCTGCTGCAACACGTCGGCGATGTTCTCGCCGGCATGCTGGGGTCCGGTGAAGTACAGTGCAATCTTCCAGCCCTGGCCGGTGGACACGATGCCGCTGGTGAACACGCCGGTGCGTTCGTCCGAGGGTTCGCGCGTGAGACGTAACACTCGCATGCTGGTGTCGTCGTTGTGTACCACCTCGCCCTGCGCTGCCTGCCGGATTAACTCGTCGCGCGCCGGTTTGAGTAACTCGGCCGCCTCTTCGACGACCTCCCATTGCGTCGCCGCCGGCAACGGAATCCCCAGCTGACCTTGGAGTTGTTCCAACCGATAGAACGGGGTCCCGCTGCCATACTTGAGTTGCGCGATCATCGCTGCCGCCGTCTCGTCGTATTTTTCTGGACCTACTCCTTCCGGTTCTGGTGCGGTAAACACCTGTCCGCATGCACCGCAGCGCAACCGTTCGAGCGAATAGACGGTGGCTGCCAGCGGCGCCTGCCCAACCATCCGCACCAGCACTTTCGGATCTTTCTGCCCGTATACGTTGCCTTTTCCGCACTCCGGGCAGCGATCCCCGTGCTTCAACTTGGGGTGTGCAATCGCAATCTTCCGCGAACTGCAAAACGCCTCTGCAGCATTGCGTCCATGTCCGGGCGAGGGAGAAGCGTTGCTCTCCGGCTGAGTCTCGGCAACTTCCAGTTTTTCCAACACAGCGCTGGTCTTCTCCGTGTTGCGCGGCCGCACCAGCATCGCCGCCAGCGCATGCAATGCATCCTTGAGCTTTTCGTAATCGTCCTCGCTCAACGGCGCTTGCCGCGCTCCGTCCAGGACCCGGTCCAGTTCGTCTAGATTTACATCGACCCGTCGCCTGGCGGTTTTCATCCTCGCCCCATGAGCAGTTCGCGAAACTGCTTCGCCAACGGATATCCCAGAACCTCTTTGATCGACCGGTTCGGCACGTAGCTATTGCATTGTTTACCCCGTCCCGTCGTCTTGCCTAGCACCACCCAGTTGGCCGCACGGTAACAGGTTCCGCGGAATCGTTCGGGATCGACAAACGTCTCCAGAAAGTAAATCGGGTGCCCGTAGATCCGCTGCCAGTCAGCGGAGATCCGCGACGCCATGCGGCCGAGAATATGCGACGCCAGGTGTTCGACCTTTACCCATGGCAAGATTAAAAATCGCGTGTTGTAGGCGATGAAGCGGACATTACGACGGCGCTCTTCGGCGCTCCAGCCAATGTAGCGGTCGCGACTGCCCAGATGACGCGGGGCCGAGGACCAGGCCAGACAGGCGACCGGCCGCCCTTGCCTCAACACCAAGTACTTCAAGTGTTCTCCCACCGGCTGCTCGTAGCCGAGATAATGATGTTCCTCCAGCAAGCTGTTCCACAACGGCTCTTTCCCGGTGCGACGAACCAGTTCGAACTCCAGCGGTTGGAGGTTGCGCAGACCGCCTTCGAGGGGGGTGGTATCGATCCGCGCCGGCTCCGGTCTGGCTCGGTTGGCCAGCGGGTTATGCCGCACGTAACTCACCGGCGGCAGCTCGATCTGGCCGGCACGGTCCAGCATGAGCAACAGGCCGCGGCACACCATGTCGCGCAACGCTCCATTGGCCTGGCGCCACTGCCAGGCTTCACAGAGCTTGGTCGATAGTGTGCGGCGGCTTTCCTGCGGGTGCTGCTCGATCAGTGCGCGTATATAAAGGATGTCTTCCTGGCTGATCTTCCGGCCCCGATATCTGAACACGACCATCGATCCGCAGTATGAACTGGTTTTTCTTGGAACGTAAGGGGTGCCGCCGTATTTTTTTGTCGCGAGGTTGATTACTTCAGCACGCTCACTCGCCGCCACATCGGCGCCGCGCGCACGCGCGACACATCGCCCGCCGCCATCAGCAACTGCACCTCATAGGCTTCCAGGGACTTGGCTGCTCCGGATCCTTCCGGCCACCACACGAATCGTCCGCGCGAAAGACGCTTTTGGGCCAGCCAGTATCCTTGGCCGTCATAGCTGAGCAGCCGGATCGCCGTCCCGCTGCGGCTCCGAAACACGAACACACAGCCGGAAAAAGGATCCTCTGCTAGTTTCTCCTGGCACAGTTGCGCTAGAGAGTCGATCCCTTTTCTTCCATCGACCGGCTCGATGGCTACCAGCACGCGCATCTGCGCCGTGATCTGAATCATCTCTCGGCTTCCCGCCAGGCCCGCAGCAGGTTCATCCAATCGGGCGGTGCGGCAGCTTTCCACTGAATGCGCACCTTGCCTCCGTGCAACGACTCGAACTCGATCAAACACTCTCGCAGCATCGCTGAAGGTGGCGCGATCAGTTCGACGAATGCCGGCTTGCGTGCTTTTCGTCGGCGATGGGAAACTCCGCCGAGCCGTTTCTTCAGCCCCGTATAGTCCAGCCCTAACGGGTGTGCGACGGAATACACACCGTGTTCCCGGGCCAGTTCGACGGCGGCTTGCCACATCGAGTCCGGCAGCCTCCTTCCCCGCGGTTGAGTGCTACGAAACTGATCCAGTTGGCGTTGTAACTGCGCGATTGGCTCAGGAATGACTGTTGTGCTCATGCGGCTCGCCCTCGACCGCTCGTCCGCGGCTCAACCAACGTAACAGGGCCAGTTAGCGGTCGTCACGCACGCTTGCCGAAAACTCACCCTGTCCAGACGGTCTCAACCGGACTCAACCGGTCTCAACCGGACGCTTACGATTCTCTGAAACTCTGAAACCTTGCCTAAAAGGAAAAGGCCATCCAGATTTCTCTGAATGGCCTTTATTAATGCCGGCAACTACCTACTCTCCCACACACTTTCGCGTGCAGTACAATCGGCCCAGCGGGGCTTAACTTCCGTGTTCGGGATGGGAACGGGTGGATCCCCCGCGGTATGATTACCGACAACTCGAAGCAGCTTTTAGCTATTAGCTCTTGGCTTTTAGCTTTGCCGTGCCTGCCGAGGAGCGACTGCTCCACTCAGCTGCACGAACAGCTGCAAACTCGATTCTCTCAGCTTCCAGCTTCAGCTTGAACCCATGGGATTGGGCTAAGAGCTAAGAGCCAAAAGCTAAGAGCTGAATTTCAAAGATCGTGAGGTTCGATACCTCACAACTGAATAGATTGGGTGTGGCTTACTTTCTTTTGGTTTACTTCCGATTTCTGCCACTTCATTACATCGGCTAGCTTTATAAAAGCTCATCGGCGCAACAGCTTCAGTTATTGCTTCTCAGTCATTCAGGTTCTAACGACATCCAAACAACTTACGCTGAGTTACAGTTCAGGTTCTAACTGAGGCACGGCTAAAGCCGCGCCCTACCCAACTGAGAACTGACAGCTGTTTTTCTGCACCGAGTAAATTTTATGGTCAAGCCGAACGGGCGATTAGTACTGGTAAGCTACACGCATCACTGCGCTTCCACCTCCAGCCTATCAACCAGGTAGTCTTCCTGGGCCCTTCTTATCCCTTACGGGTTGGGAGATCTCATCTTGAGGAGTGCTTCCCGCTTATATGCATTCAGCGGTTATCACAACCGAACTTCGCTACCGAGCGGTGCCATTGGCATGACAGCTCGAACACAAGAGGTTCGTCCATCCCGGTCCTCTCGTACTAAGGACAGGTCCTCTCAAATCTCCTGCGCCCACAACAGATAGGGACCGAACTGTCTCGCGACGTTCTGAACCCAGCTCACGTACCGCTTTAATAGGCGAACAGCCTAACCCTTGGAACCTTCTACAGCTCCAGGATGCGATGAGCCGACATCGAGGTGCCAAACCGGAGCGTCGATATGAACTCTTGGCTCCGATCAGCCTGTTATCCCCGGCGTACCTTTTATCCGTTGAGCGATGGCCCTTCCATGCAGAACCACCGGATCACTAAAGCCTACTTTCGTACCTGCTCGTCTTGTAGGACTCGCAGTCAACCACGCTTATGCTTTTGCACTCGTCGGCTGATTTCCAAACAGCCTGAGCGTAGCTTCGCGCGCCTCCGTTACCGTTTAGGAGGCGACCGCCCCAGTCAAACTACCCGCCTTACCATGTCCCTCTCCCGGTTCACGGGAGTAAGTTAGAACCACAGATCTCGCAGGGTGGTATCTCACCGTTGGCTCCTCCAAGCCCGAGAGCCTGGAATCAAAGCCTCCCACCTATCCTGCGCAGCAAGGGCCATAGTTCATGGTAAAGGTATAGTAAAGGTGCACGGGGTCTTTCCGTCTAGTTGCGGGCAACCGGCATCTTCACCGGCACTACAAGTTCGCCGTGTCAGTCGGCAAGACAGTCGCACTTTCGTTACGCCATTCGTGCAGGTCGGAACTTACCCGACAAGGAATTTCGCTCAGGTTATCTCACTCTGTTTCCAGAGAAGCTGGACTTTATCTTTCACATCCGGTGTTCATCGTCGACGTGATGGCTCGGATCTTCTCGATGCCTTCGATCGCAAGATGTTCTCCCTTTGACATCAGTTGCAGGATTTTCCTGAATTTCGCAAAATCGACTCGCTTCTTTGATTTAAGCGGATGCTCTTCAAAGAAGGGAATGATTCGTTCGTTCAAGTGGTCCAGACTACGCACCCGATAAGCCATTCGCTCCGCGTGATTTGTTCGAACCACGCCGCACTCAAAGAACTTCTTGAGGGCATGCAGCAATTGAATGTCTCTCTGGTGTTGTACAACCGTGAATTCAGGAAGCACCTGGAAGCCAGAAGTCATCTCCGGATGCCGGTTGATGCCGACGAAGAAGCAACCTTCGCCGTCAACAAAACCAACCACCCATTGCGCTTCTAAATTTCCGGGATGTGACTGAACGTTAAGTCTCTGAGGGTTCTCCATTCTTGGAGCCTTCCCTGCGGATTGTCCCCTTGTCCGTCGGATTTTGACTGCTGTCGGTTAAGACAACGAGTACCGATCGGCTGTATGAGGAGTTTCCCGCATATGGTTCAGTTTTACTAAGGCTAGCGAATCGTTAACCTTAGGACCGTTATAGTTACGGCCGCCGTTCACTGGGGCTTCAGTTCGAAGCTTCGCCTTGCGGCTGACCTCTCCCTTTAACCTTCCAGCACCGGGCAGGCGTCAGCCCCTATACGTCGTTTTCGACTTTGCAGAGACCTGTGTTTTTGTTAAACAGTCGCAGTGCGCATTTCGCTGCGGCCCCCTCGAGCTATGAACTCTACCGGGGCACCCCTTCTCCCGAAGTTACGGGGTTATATTGCCGAGTTCCTTACCAACTGTTCTCACGAGCGCCTTTGGATATTCTCCTCGTCTACCTGTGTCGGTTTGAGGTACGGTTCCCTTGTGTTCTCCTTAGAGGTTTTTCTTGGCAGTGTGGAATCGGCAGCTTTCCTCCATACGGAGTACTGCTTTGCGTCTCAGTGATAGCTTCCCCGCGGATTTACCTACGGGAAACACCTTACACGCATCGACCGTTATAGCCATAGAACGGCCTGCTTATCCTACTGCGTCACCCCATCGTATAACGAAACAAGGGAGGTCCGGAATATTAACCGGATGTCCATCGGCTACGCCTTTCGGCCTCGCCTTAGGGACCGCCTGACCCTGAGCGGATTAACCTTTCTCAGGAAACCTTAGACTTTCGGCGCGGAGGGTTCCCACCTCCGTTATCGCTACTTATGCCGGCAGGGTCTCTTCTCAACCGTCCAGTAGTCCTCTCGGTCTACCTTCAAACTGTTGGGAATGCTCTCCTACCACGCATGGCTGTTACACCATGCATTCGCTGCTTCGGTAACAAGCTTAAGCCCCGTTAAATTGTCGGCACCGGACCGCTTGACCAGTGAGCTATTACGCTTTCTTTAAAGGATGGCTGCTTCTAAGCCAACCTCCTGGCTGTCTGGGCGTTCCGACTTCCTTTCCCACTTAGCTTGTATTTTGGGACCTTAGCAGGCGATCTGGACTGTTTTCCTCTCGACGACGAAGCTTAGCCCCCGCCGTCTGACTCCCGGATTGGTTGTTCTATGGCATTCGAAGTTTGATTGGATTCTGTAAGCTGGAAAGCCCCATAGTCCATTCAGTTCTCTACCACCACGACAAATCATCCGAGGCTAGCCCTAAAGCTATTTCGGAGAGAACGAGCTATCACGGAATTTGATTAGCCTTTCACCCCTACCCTCAGCTCATCGGAGCTTTTTTCAACAAACACCCGTTCGGCCCTCCAGTGGATGTTACTCCACTTTCAGCCTGGCCAAGGGTAGATCATCCCGCTTCGCGTCTATTCCTGCCAACTGATTCGCCCTATTCGGACTCGCTTTCGCTACGGCTCGCTTTCGCTTAACCTTGCTGACAAGAATAACTAGCCGGCTCATTATGCAATAGGCACGCGGTCAGACTTTCGGCTTGCGCCGCATTGTCCTCCCACCGTTTGTAGGCACACGGTTTCAGGTACTATTTCACTCCGCTCACAGCGGTTCTTTTCGCCTTTCCCTCACGGTACTGGTTCACTATCGGTCAGAAGCTAGTATTTAGCCTTACGGAATGGTCTCCGTAGCTTCCCGCAAAGTTTCTCGTGCTCCGCGGTACTCAGGTATCGACTTCGAGTCTGGCTCGTTTTCACCTACGTGGCTATCACACTCTATGGCCCCTCTTTCCAGAGGGCTTCGGTTAACGACCAGATTGGTAACTCTACTGTTGTCGACCCTACAACCCCGGTAGAACCCGAAGGTCTTACCGGTTTAGGCTGTTCCGATTTCGCTCGCCACTACTCTCGGAATCGAGGTTTCTTTCTTTTCCTCCTGGTACTGAGATGGTTCACTTCCCAGGGTTCGCTCGTGCGTGACTATGGATTCATCACGCCGTACGGGGGGTTTGCCCCCGTGGGTTTCCCCATTCGGAAATCCCCGGATCAAAGCCTGCTTGCGGCTCCCCGAGGCTTATCGCAGCTTGCCACGTCCTTCTTCGCCTGCTTCTGCCAAGGCATCCACCATGCGCCCTTAGTAGCTTGACCATAAAATTAACTCGACACACTCAATCCGCTCCCGGCCTCCGGCTTTCGCCTTCCGCTAAAAGCAAATCGAACACGCCGCTTCAACTCTATGGGCCTAGTTTGCCTGCTCATCGCGCGCCAAACTCCTATTAAGGTTTCCGCGCCCCAGCAGGCATATATCAGGCACTCATAAAAATTTACAACGCCTTGTAATTTGCCCAATCTATTCAGTTGTCAAATATCGTCCTCGCTGGCTACTTCAACTTAATGAAGCCCCAGCAAACCCCGCGCTCGGCGGGTATGGGTCTTACTGATCCCAGAGTCGTGCAAACTCCAGAACCCCTCCAACCCAATGTTCGACATCAAGAAACTTGACGCCCAACATCAGGCTGAACCTTCACTCGGACCAATCATGCTCTGCCAAATCTATGGTGGAGCTGACCGGGATCGAACCGGTGGCCTCCTGGTTGCAAACCAGGCGCTCTCCCAGCTGAGCTACAGCCCCACTGCAGAGTTTCAATGTTTCAAAGTTTCGAAGGTTTCAAGGAACCCCTTGAAACATTGAAACCTTGCCACTTTGAAACCTGACTTGGTGGGCCTGGATAGACTTGAACTATCGACCTCACCCTTATCAGGGGTGCGCTCTAGCCACCTGAGCTACAGGCCCGGTCTTCACCGAAAATCCCGGAGCTCAGATTCGATCCAGCTCCTGGCCTCTAGCCGCAAGCTCCTAGCCAAACCGTTTTGGTTTAGCTAAAAGCCAAGAGCTAATAGCTAAAAGCTTGAATTTTTTCGAGGACAAGGTTGAACGTGCGCTCCAGCTAAGCCGGAGCTGACCATCATGCGAACGGAAACGAGAAAGAGAGGTCCGAAACGAGGCTCCCATCTCTCCTCCCAGATTATGTGAGGAAAGACAGGGTACATGGCAACATCCTACGCGTGTTTAAACTCCATGTGTTTCACCGACCGAAATCTTTACAGAAATCGATCCGCAAAACGGAGTCGCGTAAGTGCCATGACGTTCTCTCTTAGAAAGGAGGTGATCCAGCCGCAGGTTCTCCTACGGCTACCTTGTTACGACTTCACCCCAATCATGAGCTGTACCTTGGATGGCTGCCTCCTTGCGGTTAGCACACCAGCTTCTAGTACGGCCCACTTTCGTGATGTGACGGGCGGTGTGTACAAGGCCCGGGAACGTATTCACCGCGGCGTTCTGATCCGCGATTACTAGCGATTCCAGCTTCATGGAGTCGAGTTGCAGACTCCAATCCGAACTGAGGCCGGCTTTTTCCGATTAGCTCCCCCTCACGGGTTTGCGACGGTTTGTACCGACCATTGTAGCACGTGTGTAGCCCTGGACATAAAGGCCATGAGGACTTGACGTCATCCCCACCTTCCTCCTCGTTATCCGAGGCAGTTTCACTAGAGTGCCCGGCTTGACCCGATGGCAACTAGGGATAAGGGTTGCGCTCGTTGCGGGACTTAACCCAACATCTCACGACACGAGCTGACGACAGCCATGCAGCACCTCCGCAGCAGCCTTTTAAGGGGAAGGGATATTTCTACCCCGGTCCACTGCGCTTCGAGCCCAGGTAAGGTTCTTCGCGTTGCGTCGAATTGAACCACATGCTCCACCGCTTGTGCGGGCCCCCGTCAATTCCTTTGAGTTTCAGCCTTGCGACCGTACTCCCCAGGCGGATTGCTTATCGCGTTAGCTGCGGCACAGCAGGATTGGGTACCTGCTACACCAAGCAATCATCGTTTAGGGCTAGGACTACCAGGGTATCTAATCCTGTTTGCTCCCCTAGCTTTCGCGCCTCAGCGTCAGTTATGGTCCAGTGCGCCGCTTTCGCCACAGGTGTTCCTCCCGATATCTACGCATTTCACCGCTACACCGGGAATTCCACGCACCTCTCCCATACTCCAGCACCACAGTTTCGCCTGCAGGCCCCGAGTTAAGCCCGGGGATTTCACAAGTGACTTGTGGCACCGCCTACGCGCCCTTTACGCCCAATAATTCCGAACAACGCTCGCACCCTCTGTATTACCGCGGCTGCTGGCACAGAGTTAGCCGGTGCTTCTTCCACCAGTACCGTCATTATCGTCTTGGTCGAAAGGAGTTTACGCCCCAAGGGGCTTCATCCTCCACGCGGCGTTGCTGCGTCAGGGTTTCCCCCATTGCGCAAAATTCCCCACTGCTGCCTCCCGTAGGAGTCTGGACCGTGTTTCAGTTCCAGTGTGTCCGTGCGCCCTCTCAGGCCGGATACCGATCTTCGCCTTGGTGGGCCGTTACCCCGCCAACTAGCTAATCAGCCGCGACCCCCTCTTCCAGCGCATTGCTGCTTTGATCTTGCGATGTTATGCGGTATTAGCCTCGGTTTCCCGAGGTTATCCCCCACTCGAAGGTAGGTTAGTCACGTGTTACTCACCCGGTCGCCACTTTACTCATGGATTGCTCCACTTTCTCGTTCGACTTGCATGTGTTAGGCACGCCGCCAGCGTTGATTCTGAGCCAGGATCAAACTCTCGTTTGAAACCTAGTTCGCCTACCGACGGGTAGAAGGTAGGCTGCCAACTCCATCCGCTCGAAAGGGATGTGTTGGCGACCACTTCATGCCTCCGCTAAGAGACACAGTGGTCTATCTTGTGAGATCGTTTCGGACTAATGCCCGAATCCGTTCTCTCACAACTGGCACGTTCAACCGAGTTGTCAAAGATCCGAATCGCCTTCCGCCTGAGCGGCGCGCCTTCAGTTCTAGACGGACTCACTACTAGAGTGAATCCGGCTGTCCTCGAAACCTTTTAACCATATCGTCCGCGCGAAACCCTGTCAACCTGCACATCCCACAGCATTTACACATGTTTTCCACATGGGCAATCTGGTCGGATCTGGGCTACTGGGGAGCTGATGGAAGCTCGCTACAGCGTGCAACGGTATGGCCTTCCGCTTTGGATCTACAACGCGCCAATTTCTTGGCGCACGCCGAAGCGGAAGACGGAAAATTGAGAAAAGAACTTGCTTTGGAGGTCCTTGCTTTGAAGGTACCCTTCAGAAACCTACTGGTGTTTCCGAATCAAGTCCCGTGGCCGGGACGATTGAGAACTCTGCATTCTCTGAAAACTTAGATGCCGGGCGGACACGAGAGATTCAAACAAACTACGACCGGCTGCCACACATCTGCTCTCGGTGAATTGTTTATACCAGATGAATCCGAAAAATTGCAAGGGGCAATTTGAAAAATGCATAAGTTTACTGATTTGGTGCGCGGCGGCCCACAAAGTATGGCAGAAACGCGAGATTCAGCTGCATCTCGAGTCTTGATCTTGAGAATGCGCTCGCGGCTCACAAGCTTTTCACTTTTCACGGGGCGCTCGACAGGGGACGGGCGAATGCGTCCGTCCCCACGTGTTCACTGGCCCGAGCCCGTTAGCGATGATTCCACATTAGCGGCTTTTCCGTTCAAGGCCATGGAAAGCTTGCCTTGGACGGATCCTTTCTGCGTGGGCTTGAAATTGACCGTAACCGTGCAGCTCATGCCCGCGGGCAGCGACGTGCCGCAGTTGTTGGTTGCGGAGTAGACCGAGGGCGAGGTAGTGATCTGCTGAATGGTTAACGGCGCGTTGCTGGCATTGGCGAGGGTCACAGGCGCGGTGCCGGTGGTGCCTACGGTGACTCCTCCGAAATTCACCAGGATCGGATAGACGACGATCGATGTCACGCTGCCAGTTCCGGTGAGGGCTACGGTCTGCGGAGAGTTGGTTGCGTTATCGGTGATCGTAAGCGTTGCGGTCTCAGTTATTGGCTGGCTTGGCTTGAAGAAGACATGGATCGAGCAACTCTGGTTTGAAGCCAGCGTCGTGCCGCAGGTGTTGGTTTCGGTGAAGTCGGGATTGTTGGTGGCGATGCTGGAAATGTTCAGCGCCGCGATTCCGCCGTTGGTGAGTGTGAGGGCCTGCGCCAGGGACGATGAGCCGATCTGGTGATATCCGAAGGCGATGCTGCTGGTGGAAAGGGTTGCGGTCGGAGCGCTCGGATACCAGAGTTGAGAGGTCTTGCTGGCGATCGACGCCTCGTAGTAACTGAACTGCTTTCCGAGATTGGGGGCGACCTGAATACCAACGCTGGCGGTAGCGCCATTGTCGTTGTTCGAGTAGGAGCCACCGAAAACGGTGTCTGCATAATTGAACTGGACGTTGCCGTTGCCTTCGAAGAAGACAACTTGGAATTTTACGGTGTTGGTGGTCTCGCAACAGAGGCCGACGTTTCTCCATTCGACGACGAGTTGGCGGTTGGGCACGGTGCCGGTGACCTCCCAGAAGACGTTGTTGTTGTTGCCAGTGCCGAATGGGTAGAGAAGCATCCACATGGGAGCGATCAGCAAGGGCGTTTGGGTCGTGGGAATGACATCGTTGTAGGGGCTGTAGAAGCCATTGAACGAGATGGTGCCACCGGCGCCGACGGTGAGGTTGGTGAAGCTCCCGCCGCCGAACTGGATGGGGAAGGGAGAGGTCACAGTTACGCCCTGGTAGTAGGAGTTGAAATTGAGGCTGGTACCGGTGATGTTGTTGTAAGTGTAGGCCGTGGATTCAATGGCGTAGTTGACGGGCGTGTACACCGTGAAGGGCAGAGAGTTGGAAGTTCCTCCGCCCGGGGCGGAAGTGAGAATGCTGATCTGATCGGTGCCGGCGGTACCGAGATCTCCGGCAGGAATGGTGAAGGTGAGTTGCGTCGCGCCGTTGTAGTAGTTACAGCAGGAATTCAAGATGGCGCCATTCCACAGAACCTGCGAGGAATATGGGACGAAGCCGGTGCCGGTGACCGTGACTTGCGTGTCGGTCGAGCCGGCTGGAACGGCAGAAAGTGAGAGCGAGGAAATCGTGGGCACGGGAGCCTGGCCCGTACCGGTGAGGCTCAAGGTTGTGTTGTAGAACTGACTGTCGGTGTAAACGTAGATCGCGCCAGTCTCAGATCCTTCAGCGCTAGGGGTGAAAGTTACATTGAAGGTGCAACTGGCATTGACAGCTAGGCTGGCTGGGCAATTATTGGTCTGAGGGAAATCGCCGTAAGAATAGATGCTGGTGATGCCGAGCGGCCCGGTGCCGGCATTTGTCAAGGTGGCAGTCTGCGAGGAGCTGCTCTGGCCGATCAAGGTTGTGGGAAAGGTCAGCGACGTGGGCGAAAAAACGGGGTTGCCCGCACTGACGCTCGAGCCGTTCAAGTAGAGCGTTTTGGGAGCGCCGGCGTTGCTGGTGATGGTGATGGTGCCGCTCTCCCCTCCGACGATCGTGGGAGTGTAGCTGACGGTCATGGTGCAGGAAGCGCCGACGGCGAGAGTGTTGGGTGAGATCGGGCAAGTGTTGGTTTCGACGAAGTCAGTCGTCCCACTGTAGACGATGCTGCTGATGGTAAGTGGCGCCTGGCCGGTGTTCGTGATGCTTTCGGTTTGTGTGTTGGTGGTGCCGATGACCTGGCTGTAGAAGTAGAAGCAACAACCGATCTGGATTTGTGGAGCGAGACCGGTGCCCAGCAGGGTGATCGCCTGGGGGTTCAGGGTGGCACTGGTGAAGACCCCGAGGACTCCGTTGGTAACGCCGCCGATCAGAGGTGCGAAGGTCACGCTGATCTGGCAACTTGCGGACGCTGCCAGGGTAGTGCCGCAGTTGTTGGTCTGCGAGAAGCTGGGACTGGAGGCGATCAGGCTGATCGTCAGCGCATTTTTGCTGTTGTTGGTAAGAGTAACAGTTTGGGAAGCGCTGACAGTGCCTACATCCTGCGCAGGAAAGTGCAGGGAGTAGGAGGAAACCGTTTGAGCGGACAGGCTTCTATATTCGTCGGCGCCGATGTCGATCTTGCCATTGACGATGCGCGGGTCACCATCAAAGTCTGTCTTGGGCTCACTCGCTACTGATACCGCTCCAGCCGCCCTGACTGGAGACGAAGACTGTAGGTGGAAACTTTGGCTGAGCGAATCGGCAAAGAGAGGATCGACGGAGAGATTACCGTTGGTGCCTGTGGGGTCAGGACACTGGCTTGTGTAAGCAGAACCGCCTGCAGAGAATACGTCGTTGTTCGTGAACTGTTTCGGGCCGAGGCTGGACGTGCAATCGAAAGCGGACCACTCGCCGTCGGCGATGATGAGGTTGTTCTGAAGGGTGGAACCATCGATGGGATAGAGCTCGACTTCACTGGTCGTGTTGCCACAACACGCGGGCTGATTGTCGCTGATCGTGTTGCTCACTAGAGAATACGTTCCGGAAGTTTGTACCCACCACACACCAGCACCCCGGTTGGCGGTGATCAGGTTCTGTACTGCGGTTGTGCTATTGGTCGCAGCTGGGTAGTAAATGGCTAGTCCTGGCCCGGTATTCCCGAGAATTACATTTTGCTGGATTTCGTCAGTGCCGCTGGAGCCATCGAGTTCCACACCAGCTTGACCACTGTAGGCGATGACGTTACCGATAATTTGCAGACCGGTGTCGGACGAGCCAAGAACGTTTTGATAAGAGCTGCTAACAATCAGATTGCCTTGAATCAAGCCAGACCCCGACTGTATCTCGACTCCGACGGTATACGGGTAGTTTGGAGAAATTCCGACGATCACGTTGCCTTCGATGGTTGGGGCAGCGCTTCCGACATAAATGTCCTCAATGTACCCACTCTGTACAGTGAATCCGCGAAGAACGGAAGTCTTGGTCTCGTTCGTGGAAAAAGTCACGACTGACGTGAATTCCTTAGACCCGTCGATGATCGTGGCCGTCGGGCCATTAGCGCTTTTTACTGTGATCGCTTTGCCGTTGAAATTGATGTTCTCGTAATAGGTTCCGGGGGAGACCAGCACGGTGTCGCCGTTGTTGGCCGCGTTGATGCCGGCCTGGATGGTCGGCTGGTCGGCGGGGACGTGAATGGTGGTTGCGGCGAATGCCGACAAGGAGAGTCCGGCGAGTAAAAGCACGAGGGATGCAACGGACCGGAGGACAAGGGTGGTTAGGTATACGCGACGCATAGTGGCTCCCCGCCACATCGAGGTGGCGCTTCGACTTCTTTAGTCGGTGATTGCGGCGGGGGGAACCGCTGGCAATCGCGATGGACGAGCAGTTTCCCAGCACAGCGAGCGGTTGTCAATATGCAGGAATATGCAGGAATTTGCGGCAGGAATTTGCGGGAATTTGCGTTCATGAACTGGAGAGCAAGAGTGCCCGCGATATCAAGCAGTATGCAGGCAACGGAGCTGCCGCCCCGTGCGAGCATTTTTCTGCGGCGGCTCCTCCTCAGCGGCTGAAGCCGGGGACATTGCTGCTACTTGGTGGCACGGCTGAAGCCGTGCCCTTCCCGGTATTTCTCCGCGTCCTCTGTGCCCACTGTGTTGAAGGACTTTGACTCTCTTGACATTCCCAAAACGGGAAATCCACAGCTCCAGACGAGCCCTGCCGACGCTGCCGACATATCGGCAATCCCGCTCATCTCCAATGCTCTCAGATATATGTATCGTCGGCAGTTTTCCTGCAGCTATACACACTTTTCACTACAAGTAATTTTCGAAACCGATCGAAGTGTTCCTGCAGGAACATTCTTGGTTACTCCCTCGTCGAGCTGCGCTGCGACGGCACGGCCGAAGCCCCATCCCCACGTACACCGCTACCGTAGAATCTTCGGGATGACTTTCGGGGAGCGATATCAACTGGGCATTCGGCATTTTAATGCGCGGGAGTTTTATGACGCGCATGAGGTTTGGGAGGACGTGTGGCGCGAGTCGCACGGGATGGAGAAGCGCTTCCTGCAGGGCCTGATTCAGGCGGCGGTTGCGCTGCATCATCATTCGACGGGGAACGTGGTGGGGGCTTGCTCGCTGATGGCGCGCGCGCATCGGAATCTGGCGGCGTGTCCGGGAGAGTTTGGCGGGATTCAGTTGAAGGAGTTGCTGGTGGAGTTGGGGAAGTGGCGGGAGGCGGTGGTGAGTGGCGGAGTGGCACCGGCTGCACCTCGGATTACCGACCTCAAGTAGGCTCGTCTCGCTGCGCTCGACGGACAGCCGAGGGCGGCTGTCCCCACATAGAGCCCTCGATGAATCTGAACCTCTGTTTTTCTTAATGAAATTCCAGCGTGATGAATTTGGCGGGGTGGTGGCCGGCGTTGATGATGGGGCGCTGGAAGCCATCTGGGAGCCAAAGGGTATTTCCAGAGCTAAGGTGGCTGGACGCCGCTGGGCTGGGCTCGTGGCCGCCGTGGGTGCGCGGATCGTTGGTGAAGAGGTCGAGATCGTTGATAGCGACGAGCAGGACAGCTCCTGAATGCGGAACGGATGGCATGACGCCGTCAGGCTCGAGCTCGATTTCGGACACGCGGACGCCGTCTTTGACGAAGAGAATTTCTTTGGTGCCGCCGTGCAGGATGTCGAGGCCGCGGTCGTCCTCCGGATGAGCAGCGTCCCAGTGAGCGGGCGCATGGCGGAGTCGGTCGTCTTGCAGGAGTTCGACGTCAACATTGCGGAAGGGCTGGTCGCGGAGATTGCGGGCGACGTGGGCGTAGTTGCCGGAGAGGAATCCGGTTTGTCCATCTTGCAGCTTGATGGTGACGGGATCTTTGCCCTGGACCGCGTTGACGACTTCAGAGTCGCCGAGCGTCACGTAAATGTAATCGTGGCCGTGGCGGTGTAGCAGGGTCTCGCCGTGCGGTGGAAGTTCGACGTTGAAGACGCGGACTTGCGCGTTGTCAAAGGTCTGGTGGTGATGAGGCTCGGCGGTGATTTCGACTGGCTGCGGGGACTGCGCGGTCAGGAATGTGGTCAGGAACAGAACGAGTGTGAGGCGGGTCATCGCGGGGATTGTAGCATCGTGAGCCCCTCGTCTCGCTGCGCGCGACGGACGCCGAAGGCGACTCCCCGCATGATCAAATTCAAAAGCAGCGGGCAGGAGTGTCCGCTCCACACGAGCCTAGAGTGCGAAATAGGTTTTCTTGTGAAGCAGGCTGTTTTCGTCGCCGATGACGATGCGGTCGGGCCATTGCGGGATGGTGTTGATCAGGAGGCGAAGACCGGTGGCGTCTTTGGGGAGATTGAATTCGAGTTGCGTGGTGTAGGAGTCAGCTGGCTTGAGCAGCGTGAGGAGCGGGGTGCCTGCCGTGGCGACGGGGGCGTACTCGTGGCCCGCGTTGTCGATGAGGCGGGCTTCGCGTGGGGACGGAGTGAGCGGGGCGTCTTTGGGGCGGCTTGGCGAGGTGGTGGTCTCGTCGAAACGGGTGCGGAGGGTGACCACGAGGTGGCCGTCGGGTTGAGTCTTGGCGTCGAGCACAGAGTAGGCGAGGTGGCAGTCGATCTCGCAGAAATATTTTTCCTGTCCGTGAGCCAGCGCGGTTTCGTGGCTGGCGGCGGAGAAGCTGAGCAGAAGAGCGACGTAAATGACAGCGCAAGCGCCCGTGACGATGGCGGTGAGGCGGGCGAATTTCGGCTTGCGGGCGAACCAGAAGATCAGGGCCGAGGCGATGGCGAGGAAGAGGCCGCCGATGGCGGCGAGGAATCCCAGGACGGCGAGGGGCGCGGGGAAATTCATGTTGCTGGCGATGTGCGCGTTCCACATGACTGCTTCTCCTGTTGACAATGTACTTTACATTGCAAAGCGTCGGGCAAAAATTTTTGCTGCCCTATTCTTCGCGGGTGACGCGGATCCATTCCTCCATCTGGTCGAGGTATTCGGCGAGGGCGCGGCGGCCGGTTGCGGTCAGGCGGTACTCGGTGCGGGGGACGCGTCCTTCAAAAAACTTCACGCAGGAAATGTACTGGGCTTCTTCGAGCTTGCGGGCGTGAACGCTGAGGTTGCCGTCGGTGGTCTTGAGCACGCGCTTCAGGTCGTTGAAGCTGAGCGAATCGTTGGTGGCGAGTGCGCTGACGATACCAAGGCGGATGCGTTCGTGAATCAGGCGATCGAGTTCGGGGAGTTCGGGAGCGACCGGAGCGTGCTCGCGGACTTCGTCATGGGCGCGCGCTCGAGTCTTCTCGCGAGCCTTGTCATGAACGCTCTCCCGATGAGCGGACTCATGCTTGGCGTGCTTGCCGTGAGAGGGAAGAGGTCTAGCCACCGTGCCTCCTGGCGATGAAGAGTCCGAAGAGGATGTGGAGGCCGCCAAAGCCTGCGGCCAGGAACCAGTTACCCCAGGCAGCGGGGCCGAGGACAGTGAGTCCGCCGAGCAGCATGAAGCAGAGGCCCATGACAGGGACGATCTGGACAGAGAAAGCGCCTCCGGTAATGATGCCGGCGCCGTAGAGCAAGAGCCAGGTGGCGGGCAGGGCCGACTGCAGGCCCGCGCGGAATAACAGGAAGGTGAGAAAGGCTCCGGCAACCAGTGGCGGAGCGAGGCTGAGCGCGACTTTGCGGGCCGGGCCGGAAAACAGGGGCAGGCCGCGGCGGTTCGCCTTCCAGGTGCAGGCAAGTAATCCGATGGCGACAGCGAGAAGGCCCTCAGCGAGCCAGACTCGAAGCCAGGCGAACGGAGAACTTTGTTGAGCGGCGAGCCCTGCGGCGGCTAATGCGGTGAAGCCGAGAAGGACTTGTCCCCAGCCGGAGACGGCGGTGAAGGCGGCGGAGCGCTCCATGGTGTCGCGGATGAAGCGGAGATCTTCGAAGACTTCAGGAGCGGTGCGCGAGGACGCGGCGGAACTTCGCTCGGTCGAGCTGTGCTCTGATGATCGGCGGAAGCGCCGGAGACGATGGGGCCGCGGGTCGAACATGAGGATAGGTTACCTCGGCCTATGGATTGTGTCAAGTACTTTGTCATGCAAAGTTACTTGAATATTTTGCGGGAAGGACATTGTTAGAGATGGGGATTTATTGCCAACTGACATAGGGACCTCGAGGGAGATTTTGTGGATTTCTCCGGCCCGCGAGATCGTCGCGCATTTCCCTCATGCTAGGGATTTCCCTAGTGGCAAAGTGCCACGCATTGGCCTTGAATAATCGATGTAGGTATCGAATCAATACGTCCCGTCTCTCCGAAGAGCAGTTCCCACCCTGGGGCGCAGCACCCCCTGAGGCGAAAAGACCAGAGTTTCCGGGAAGTGGCTTTCCCGTCTTACAAATTTATCTTTTGCATGTCAGTCGTGAAACGCCTCAGTATCTCGGTTCTGATTCTATGTACGTGCTTCGTGTCCGTGGCACGGTGGAATTCAAAAGCAAGGGATAACAGACAATCCGTGACGACCGAATCCAAACCAGAAAACAGAAAACATTAGGAGCATAAAACATGAGCACACCAGCAGCAGACAAGGAAGACGGGGCGTTCCCGTCGTTGCCCGAGGAATCAGCAACACGATCAACGATCAACCGGCGGTCTTTCATCATGCGCAATGCCGTCATCGGGGCGGCGGCAGTAATGACCGGTCGTGTTTGGACGCCCGAAGCGCGCGCTCAGCAGGCCGAAAAGGAAGCGGCGGCAAGGTCTCCGTTGCCTCCGCTGGATTCCACCTCGATGTCGCAAGACTTGGACGTCGTGAAAAGAGCCAACGGTCCAGTGATGACTGTGATCGAGGAATTCTATAAAGTCGGTCCGGGTCCCTCGAGTTCGCACACGATTGGGCCGATGCGTATCACGTACGACTTCTATCAGCGGTGCACGAAGCTGCCAGCCGACCAACTCGCGCAGGCGACGGGCCTCAAGGTGCACCTGTTTGGCAGTTTGAGCGCCACGGGCAAGGGCCACGGCACCGAGCGCGCCGCGTTGGCGGGCCTGCTGGGCAAGGAACCAGCCACCGTTGACCCGCTGTTCCTCGACGAGATGAAAGCGAAGCCGGACCAATCGTACTCGGTCAAGCTCGGCGATAAGACCTTCACTCTATCGCTAGCCGACATCATCTACGACACACCCAAAGGCGATTTCCCGCACCCCAACACCATGACCTGTAAGCTCATAGGCGGAGACAAGTCCATCTACGAACTGGAGTACTACTCGCCCGGCGGCGGATTCTACGAGTGGAAGGGCTACACCCCGCCGAAAAAGGGGCAGCCGAAATATCCGTACGGGACGATGAAGGAGTTGCGCCGGCATGCGGAGAAGAACAATCTCTCGATCGCGCAGGTCATCATGGCGAATGAGATTGCTGTGTCAGGCAAGACGGAAGAGCAAATCAACGCGTTTCTGGACAAGATAGCAAATGCGATGCTCGCGACAGTGAAGGCCGGGCTAGCGGTGAAGGAAGGCGTCTTGCCCGGTCCGATAGAACTACAATCGAAGGCGGCGACCGTTTGGCAGCGCGCCCAGGATGACAAATACGAGGCTGATCGCGCAGTGGCGCTCTTGTCCGCGTTCGCTCTGGCCGCTTCGGAAGAAAATGCGCGCGGCCATTTGGTCATTACTGCCCCGACAGGTGGTTCGGCTGGTGTGATGCCCGCAATTGTTTATGGTTTAACCCAAACCAAACGAGCCCTGCCCCAGGAAAAGGTGCGGCAAGGTTTGCTCGGCGGCGCCGCCATTGGCTATTTGTGCAAACACAATGCTACTCTTTCCGGCGCCGAAGGTGGTTGTCAGTCCGAGATCGGCGTCGCTTCAGCGATGTCGGCTGCGTTCATTGCTTCAGCGATGGACGCCTCACCTCAGGTGACGGAGAACGCCGCCGAATCAGCGCTGGAACATCACCTGGGCATGACGTGCGATCCGGTCGCCGGCTATGTGCAGGTCCCGTGCATCGAACGTTGCGCGTTCGGCGCGGTCAAGGCCTGGACCGCCTACATGATTGCGACGAACGAGATCGCATCACGGCATCGTGTTGACCTCGACACGACGATCAAGACCCTCGCCGATACCGGCAAGGACATGAGCACAAAGTACAAGGAGACGAGCGAAGCCGGGCTGGCCGCGAACCTCGTGCTTTGCTGAAGCCAAATGAAATTGACCGGGGAGGCGCGTTCCCTTCATTTTCGGGGGCGGTAGATCACCGCCTCTTGTGATCCTTATCCCGGCGCGAGGATCTCGCAGGAGACTGCGGGCTGATGCTGGAGCCCGAGCCTGGCGAAATAGCGTATAAAAAGCCTGCACCCCGACTCCTGTCCAAAATTGAACATCTTCTCAACCGAGGTTTCGGCTACCATCGGCAGATTAAGATCTCGGAGGTGTCGTTATGGCACAAGCCGCTCAGCCCGAGTTCAATTGTGTAGTCTGCAACAAGCCTGTCGATCTCAAGATCGCCAAAACCAATGAACGTGGTCAAGCGGTGCATGAGAGATGTTCTGCCCGCAGACAGGCCCTTATACGCGCTGCTCAAGCTCTCAGCTTGAGGTTTACAGCGCTTGGGGATGGTCCTACAGCCTCATCCATTCATTGATCGTCAACCATCGACTGGGGTTGTGAAGCGCGGAGTCAGTGAGGGCCGTTCGCCAATTGAGAAATGGTGGCTCTTTTTGATCACAATCACAACATCATGGAGGCATTCAATCTCAAGAGCAACGCCGATCTGGTCTTGTTTGCCTTAAAGCACGGTCTAATCTCGGTCAGTACCGAATCCTATCCTTTCGCTCGAACAGCTTAGGGTGACCCAATCGGAATGGGTGTTGTAACCAGATGAGAAGGCCATAGCACTCAAATTTCGACTCCTTTCGATTCACTCCAAATCTGAAGCCTTCGAAACTGATCGGAAGATGAGTGATATGGGGAGTGGGTGTTGAAAAAGTCACGTCGATTAGCAGGATGAGATTGGGCAGAAGCATGTTAGAAGGAAGCATTCGCCCATGCTCTGTTGGATTCTGATCGTCGGAGGCCTGCTGATCATGATGGGGCAACACGACCGCTCCGAAGCTCTGTTCTATTACTTCCGCCTGGAAGATCAGGTTCCTGAGACTCATCTGCTGCGGCTGATCGAAAAGCACATCAGCTTTGCCTTTGTGCGGGAGAAGCTGAAGGCCAGTTACAGCGATACCGGCCGTCCTTCGATTGATCCCGAACTTCTGCTGCGCATCCTGTTGATCGGCTATTTGTACGGCATCACCAGCGAACGGAAACTGGTGGAGGAACTGCGCATGCACCTGGCGTGGCGCTGGTTCACCGGTCTGGGCTTCGATCAGGAGATTCCGCATCATTCCACGTTCTCGAAAAACCGGCATGGACGATTTCAGGAATCGAAGCTGTTCGAGGAGTTGTTTGAGCAGATCGTGCGGCAGTGTGTGGAAGTAGGATTGGTGCAGGGCAAACACCTGTCCGTGGATGGCAGCTTCGTGGAGGCGAATGCAGCGAAGGAAAGCCGCATTCCGCGCGAGCAGTTAGCGGAAGCGGCACAAGTGAAGCAAACCGTGCGCCAGTACTTGGTCGAACTGGAGCAGCAGAATCCCACCGAAGAACCGGTGCATCAGCAGGATCAGGTATCGACCACGGATCCCGATGCGACCTACGCCACCAAGGGCGGGATACCGGCCCGGATGGGTTCCCCAGTCAGGCTCGAAACTATACAGCAGTGTCTCTTTCTGCGCGTTTGCGCGTGCTGCAGTTCCAACGACGGTTAGGAAGACAAACGCTACTGCCGCCAATCGGACCGAACTTTTCCTGCTTCGCATTGATCGCTCCGTCGCGTAGGAACCCGTGACATGGCCGAACTGAAACCGGAGGCCATCGAGCATGGCATCGCGCGGGGGAGGGTTGTCAAGATGAAGCATTTTGCAATCTGATGTAACCGCATTATAAAAGGGCGCCCCTCTTGGAGTAGGTTGTGATTGTTCGCACCACCACCTACGAAAAGGAGCACCCTATGAGCAGTGAAAAGTATATTGGGCTGGACGTTCATCAAGCAACCATCGTGGTCGCGGTGATGGATTCCACGGGTAAGGCAGTGATGGAGTCCATTCTGGAGACCGAAGCGGCGACGATTCTTCAATTTTTTGCCGGTCGCGGAACTTTGTCGGTGACCTTCGAAGAAGGAACCTGGTCGGTTTGGCTGTACGATCTGCTCAACCCTCACGTCGACAAACTAGGTCTACGACCGTATGGAGATGTATATCTATAGATACTCGTGGAAGGAGCAAAAGAGCGGCATAGTGCAGGCATGCGAGCCTATCATCGGGTGCATGTCCAGCTGACCAAGAAGGATCGTAAACAGATCGCCGCCATGTTGAACAAGGGGTGGGAATCGGCGCGGGTGCTGCGGCGGGCTGTGATCCTGCGGGAACTCGGCCAGGGGCAGACGGCCGGGCAGGTAGCCCGCAATGTGGGTGTAGCCTCCAAGACGGTGCGGGCCATTGCCCGGCGCTACGAGGAGGAAGGGCTGGAGTCGGCATGGTACGAGAAGCCGCGTCCGGGCCAGCGGCGGGTGCTGGACGCGGGCCAGAGTCAGCGCATCATCGCCCTGGTGTGCGGCCCGCCGCCGGAAGGCAGGGCGCGGTGGAGTGTGCGGCTCCTCGCCCAGGAAGCGGTGAAGCGGAAGTTGGCACGGCGGGTGGGCCGGGAAACGATCCGCATCTTGCTCCAGAGTCATGACCTGAAGCCGTGGCGGGAAAAAAATGTGGTGTGTGGCGGAACTGGACCGGGACTATCTCGGACGCATGGAAGACGTGCTGGCCTTGTATGAGAAGCCGCTCTCAGAGGCGGAACCGGTGGTTTGTATCGATGAGAAGCCGGTGGTCCTGCATGCCGATCTCCGCCCCTCCCGGCCGCTGCATCCGGGACAAGTTCTGCGGCGCGACTGCGAGTACGAACGCCGCGGCACGGCCAACGCATTTTGCGGAGTGGAGCCCAAGGCGGGACGGCATTATCTTCGCGTGACTCCGGACCGTTCCTCGCCCGAGTTTGCCGATTATCTGCTGGAGATCGCGGAACATTATCCGGCCGCCGACGCCATTCATCTGGTCATGGACAATCTGAGTTCGCACACCCGCAAGGCAGTGGTGGAGCGGTACGGCGAGAAGGCGGGAGGCTGGCTGTGGGACCGGTTCAGGGTACACTACACACCGAAGCACGGAAGCTGGCTGAACCAGGCGGAAATCGAAATCAGCCTGTTCTCCCGACAGTGCCTGGGACGGCGAAGAATCCCATCGCTGGGCGATCTGAGGCGGGAAGCCAGGGCCTGGGGTCGGAGAATGAATCGTAATCGGGTCACCATCGACTGGCGCTTCACCCGCAAAAAGGCACGCTTGAAGTTCGGTTACAGAAGAAACAGATTATGCGGTCAGAGACCTAGTGGTGTGCAATCCGCGGAAGAACGCGCTGCTCAAAGACGGGAACAAGAGTGATCGGATTGATGCCCGCAAGCTGGCCGAACTGTTGTACCTGAACAAGCTCAAAGCGGTCTACCACGGCGAGACCGGCGTGCGGATGCTGCGGGAGTTGTCCCGAAGTTATCTGACCATCGTCAAAGACTTGTCGCGAGTGATGAACCGGCTGAAAGCGGTGTATCGCAGCTGGGCGATTCCTTGTGCGGGAAGAGATGTCTACTATCGTCGGCATCGAGCTCAGTGGCTGGACAAGATCCGGGAAGCCGGCGTGCGGCGTCGAGCGGAACGACTCTATGAGCAACTGGACATGTTGCAACACTTGCGTCAGCAAGCGCGGCGGGAACTGCTAGCGGAGGGTCGCAAGCATGCCATCACCGCGAAGCTGCGACAGATTCCCTATCTCGGACCGATTCGCTCGGTGCTGGCCGTGGCGCTGATGCAGACTCCCCATCGTTTCCGCAGCAAGCGACAACTGTGGGCGTATAGCGGACTGGCCTTGGAAACCCGCATCAGTGCGGAATATCGCTTAGTCGAAGGTCAAGTGCGGCGTTCGAAGAAACTGCTTTCCATCCGGGGCCTGAACAAAGACCACAACCATGATCTGAAGGGTCTATTCAAAGGGGCGGCCACTATGGCCAGTGTGCGTCCCGGACCGTTCCAGGACTTCTACCAAGCTGCGCTGGCCAAAGGCATCAAGCCGACCATGGCGCGCCTAACGCTAGCGCGCAAGATTGCAGCGATTACGCTGACTCTGTGGAAGAAGGGAGAAAACTTCGACGCCGAAAAACTAAAATCGCAAGCCGCTTGAGCGTCTCGAGTGAAGAGCCCTTCCATCTCCGGTGATCTTCTCTGGTGGTGGCCAGTCGGTTCTGGAGACGCTCGGGTTCGAGGGTGAGTATGACAATGGCCTGTAGACGACACGGTGCCTGTGGCGCCCAGTCTCTGTGTAACCCCTATGCCCCCTCGGATAACCCGAAAAAGCACTAGGCCCCGAGCCTCAGATAGACCCATGGTTGACACCGTACAACCGCACGGCTTGATTCCGTTTCGAAACTGATTGGCGTCGTCGCTACTAACGAGATGCAGCTGCTGAGATGGAATGACCCAGGGCACGACACCACACGAGCGTCTTCTATGGTCAGAGGGGCTGGAAGTCGCGCACCAACCCGCGCCTCCGGCGGAGGGAGAAAAATGTTCTTGACATCCCCTTATATAGACCAGGCCGTTACACTCAGAATCCCTGTTCCGGGCATTCTGAGATCGGAGTAGGGACCGCGATTTCTCGCGACCCCCTCCTCGGACCCGGACGGGCGCTGATTAGCGCATCCGGTTCTTATCGCGGATGAGTGGCGGCAAAGCGAATCGCGGGGTAAGGATGGAGCACTCGCGGTTGAGGAAACCATCGGTCTGCCAAGGCGAGAGTACGCGTCCAGGAGATCGGGTGTTTCTGGCTGCGGCGGCGAAGGGTATGCCACCACTGCCCAATTAACCGATCCCGGAATACGCCGAGACTGTCGAGGTTTCCCGGTACCGCGTAGTAGTTGAAGTGGCCCTGCACAATCGACTTGAGCCATTGGCCGGTCTGACGCACGGGATCGTGCATGCGCTCGCGGATCTGCTGCTTAATGTCCCGCAGCTTGGCCCGCATGCGTTTGCGGATCGTCTTGCGCCTCACCGTGAACCGCCCTAGCCTATTCTTCCCGCTGATGTGCGTGAAGCCTAGAAAGTCGAACGTTTCGGGCTTACCTTCGCCTCTACGCCTCCGGCTCTCTTCTGCAACCCTGCCGAATTCGATCCGGCGCGTCTTATCTGGATGTACTTCCAGTCCGAACATTCCCAGTCGTTCCTGTAAGTTCTCCAAGAAACGATCCGCGTCCGCTTGGTGTTGGAATCCCAAGATGATATCGTCCGCGTAGCGGATGACCACCCCCTCGCCGTGTGCCCACTTCTCGCGCCACACGTTCACCCAGAGGTCGAAAGCGTAGTGCAGGTAGATATTCGCAAGTAACGGTGAAACCACCGAGCCTTGCGGACTGCCTGTCTTCGTGTCCGACCATTTGCCTTCCTCCATCACTCCCGCTTTGAGCCATTTCTGGATCAACCGCAGGATGCGGGGGTCAGCGACGCGATGCTCCACGAACTTGATCAACCAACCCTTGTCGAGGTTGTCGAAAAATCCTCGAATGTCGGCATCAAGCACATAGTTCATGGGTGTGAAGCTTTAACAGCCATTGGCTCTCTTGCACGTCGCTCTTGCGCCCAGGTAGATTCTTAGTGTGTCGTGCGTTTACCAAGTAGACCTCGAAGCCACGTTGTTCCAAGATCTCGTACAGTGGAATCCAATAGACACCCGTTGACTGCATCGCTACTGTTTTGACTTCGCAGGCCTCTAACCAATCCGCCATTCGATGCAAGTCCGCTGTGAAGCACTCGAACCTACGGACTGGCTCTGCATCTTGTTCCGGGCGTACTGCCACGTAATGCGCGCCGTTGCCCACATCAATCCCTGCGGCGCGCGGATGTACCACCTCCAGACCGGGGTTCGCCGATTGTAATCGCCGTCCCAACTCCTTCCTCTGCTTTCGGTTCATCTTGCCTGCTCCCATCTTCGTTCTCCTTCCTGGAAAATGGACCAGGCTCGGCCCGGCTGCGATTGGTTTAAGAATCTCTCCAACGGGGTCGGCACGTCGTTCAGGACAACGGGCCGCCACCATGCCAGTGATCGCAATGACCGGAGCCATGCTGTCTATCGGGCACTCAGCACCAATGGGGAATCGGCTTTAGCTTGCCGAACCTCGTCCAACAGCAGGCTCTCAAATCCGCCGCCTCCCGCCAAGTTTCTGCCCCCGGTGACCGCACCCAGGGCGCGGTCGAATGCTGTCTACGCTTCACTGTGTCCCTCGCGGTAGCAGCGCAAGACTCGAGGCCGAGCGGATCGCTACTCCTTTCTCGTAAGGCTCTTTCATCCTCTGCTTCAAGCCGGTTTATCCCGGCGCACTGTAATCGAGGTTTTGCGACCGTTGACTGTCTGGTTTTGCGGTGTCGAGGCGGATCGGACTCGTGCGCGGGGTACTCACATCCTAGGCTTTCCCATGGGCAACGAGACCGTGGATGTACAGGCCTTAGCAACGACGGCAGCAGCTTTTTGTTAAAATCAATGTCCTTTCGGTTCCATTGCAGCGACAAGATCCTTGCAACCTAATCCCCATCGGGAAACGGCCTTGACGGCCTGCGTAAAAGGGACGTTCACGGGATGGACACGATCCGGACTGAGAATATAGATGGCTCCGGCGAACGGCGTGGGAACCGAGGGGACGAACACGGTGAGACGCCCATCGTCAAGTTCTTCAATAATAAAAGCGGGAACCAAAGCCTCTTCAATTTCGGCTAGTGCCGGCTTCCACGCGGTCTCTTCACTTTCTCCAGCCATTCTCTGAGCCAGGCTTCGAAACAGCGCGTAGCCGGGGATTCTCTGGAACAAGGACTTCTCGATTTGGTCCCAAATCGCGCGCCCGATCCGAGTGCGGATCGCGACCCCAGTAAGGAAGCAGAGAATCAAGATGAGCAGCAAAGCAAGCAACGGTTCCGCGGGCAACCATGCCGGAAGCAACTTGGCGACAGGCTGCACCAGACCGATTAAAGATTTCAGCCCTTTGAGTAGCAACAAGGCGGCGAGGTAAATGGGAGCGACGACGAGGAACCCGGCAACCAACGTGCTCAGCACAAATTTGCCGTAGGCGCGCATGGGAGAGCCTCCAAGCGAATGGATCACGTCTCGAAGCAATCTTAAACCCGGAGTATCCGTTCTGGTGAGTACAGAGATCCGATGACGATTGCCGCTGATGATCTTGTGTGCACGAAGACTCCTCGGTGGTTAGGTGATGGTCAGGGTGAGAGCTTTGCTGGTTCCGCCGCTACTGCAGCCTAGAGAGCCGGTGTTTCCGCTGGGAGTGCTGACGGTGATGCTTGCACTTCCGGGAGCGGAGATCAGCGTGGCCGTGATGGTAACCGACAACTGTTTGCTGCTGAGGACTTGCGTGCTGAGCCTCGTTCCGTTGATGAGAACGACTGAGGAACCCACGAACTCGCTGCCATTCAGGGTGAGAAGAAATCCCTGCTGCACCTGAGCGAAGGTGATGGTCGTGGCAGAGAGCGAGTTGAGGATGGGCGCGGGGCGGGCGCTATCGCAGAATGGATTCAGGGCATTGCAGCCTTGCAGGAAAGACACGGCGAGCAGCAACGTGCTAAGCGGTCGCAGAGAAGCGTGAATTCGTTTCTCTTTGGCCGCAGCCTTTGCATCTGTGCCGGGAGTACGGCTTTGCTCCTCCGCGCTTGCAGTCTTGTCGGGCGGCGGCAGATGCTCCGCGGGAGCACGGCATTGCCGGATTCTCGTCCTCCATTTTCCGATCCATCGAGCAAACTCTTGATTGTCTTTAACCTCGGATGTCACCGTTGCCCTCTTCTGGCGGCTCACCTTTGGCTCACCTCTCGGTGACGCGGGCACACCAGTCTGAAAAGCACACTAGGCTTGACCCGATGCCTGCACAACTAGGGAATTCCCTAAAAGGGCGGCTCGGATAACTTCCGAGTGGCAGGCGATCCACGAAGGAAGCACTCGGAAGGAATCCTGCTAACCCTGTCACAATTTACAGTTATCCCACCGGCGTGAGTTGCTAGCCGCAAAGGACGCGGCTAGGATGGGGCTCCCGCTGCATCTTAGCCGCGTCTGAATTCCAGATCTATATTCAAAATCCCCAATCCTTCGACAAGCTCAAGGCAGGCTCTCTCGCAAAGAGCGCGAGGGGAATGGCACCCTTTTATAATCGACACATCCGACCAAAATGCGTTGAGGAGGATCTTGTGGGAGCTTGGGGTACTGGGAGTTTTGAGAATGATGACGCGGCGGATTGGGTGCTGGGGTTGGGAAAACTTTCGCCGGATGATCTAACGAAGATTCTGGTTCAGGGCGCGAGTGCGGAATATCTGGAAGCGCCCGCCGCCTGCGAGACGATTGCTGCAGCCGAGGTGGTGGCGGCGCTGAAGGGGTCTCCGGCGGAAGGAGCGCCGCCTGCCGTCGTGGAATGGGCAAAGAAACATCCGCAGGCCATGACTCCGGAACTGAATGCCGCGGCCGTGCAAGCCATGGACCGGGTGCGGAAAAACGGGGAATTGAAAGACTTGTGGATGGAGGCCGATGGGCTGAATGACTGGATCGCTGCCATGCGGGAACTGCAGGCCAGACTGGAACCGTAGCCGCCTCGCCGCCTCAGGAGAGACCACCCGCCGCTGCTAAGTCGCATCAGACTATAGAGTTGACCTAGGGAAAGCACGCTTCAGGGCCCGCATCGTCCAGCAAAATCGTCGGGCAAATTAATTCGGCCAGCTTGTAACAACTGAAGGTTCCGACCGTCTTTATTCGTATGCGCACAATTTGGGACATCTTCGCGCAAATCTTCCGCAATCTGTGGACCCACAAGCTGCGGTCATTCCTGACCATGTTCGGGATCGCCTGGGGCGTGGGATCGCTGCTGCTGCTCGTCGGCGTGGGGGAAGGATTCCGGTCGGGCAACAAGCGCGAGTTGGCCGAGTTCGGGCGCAACATCATGTTCATTTTTCCAGGGCGTGCGCCGGCGGTGGCGGGCAGTATGAATTCGGCGCGTCCGTATTTGCTGACGTACCAGGATTACGTGGATATACGGACGCAAGCGCCGCACGTGGGCATGGCCGCGCCGGTGCTTTCGCGTTCCGACCTGCATCAGGTGAGCGAGTTCGCCAGTGCAAGCGTGGAGATTCTGGGAGTGGAGCCGCAGCTGAACGAGATCAGTTATCTCCCGCTCAAAGAGGGACGGTGGCTGAATGAAATGGATTTGAAGCAAGAGCGGAACGTGATCGTATTGGGGAATGAACTGCTGAAAACGCTGTTTCCCGGGCGGCCCTCGCTGGGCGCATTCATTCTGCTGAACGGAATTCGGTTCGAGGTCATCGGCAGCATGCCGCATCTGGGCCGCGGTGAGAATACATGGCTGAACATGCGGGGCTACATCCCTTTCACGGTGATGGCCACGAACTTCCCGCTGAAGGGGGAGAACCACCTGAATTCGATTTCGTTTGTTGAATACCAGCCATACACGACGGCAGAACACAAGCTGGCGGAGGACGATGTGCACAAGATCATTGCGCGCAATCACGGCTTTGATGCCAACGATGAGAATGCGTTCGACGGGTGGGATTCGATTCAGGAATCGAAGATGGTGGGAACGATTTTCGATGTGATGAACATGTTCCTGGGCGCGGTGGGGATGGTGACGCTGGCGCTGGGAGCGATCGGCGTGATCAACATCATGCTGGTGGCGGTCAGCGAAAGAACGCATGAGATCGGATTGCGCAAGGCGCTGGGCGCAACGAACCGCAGCATTCTGTTTCACTTCTTCCTCGAAGGATTGCTGCTGACGCTGGGGAGCGGAGTGATCGGCATGATGCTGGCGGCAGGTTTGATGGGTTTGCTGGGAGGGATCCAGGGGCCGGGGGGATTTGATCCCCCGAAACTGGTGCCGATGTCGGCGGTGCTGGCGATTGGGAGCTTAACCGTGGCGGGAGTGGTGGCGGGTCTGTATCCCGCGCGCCGAGCGGCGATGCTGCAACCGGTGGAAGCGTTGCGACAAGAGGGATTCTAAGAGCCATTCATGTTTCGTGATTTGTTCAACGAAGCCTACGGGGCGATGCGGCACAATCGCCGCCGGACGGCGCTGACCATGCTGGGCATGGCCTGGGGCATTGCCACGGTGGTGATGCTGCTGGCATATGGCGACGGTTTTGGTCAGGCGTGCGCGAATATTTTTGCGAATTTTGGCAATAAGCTGGTGATCGTGGTTCCGAACCGCACTTCGATGCAGGCGGGTGGGCAGAAGGCTGGAGTGCTGGTGCGCTTTACCGAGGACGATGTCGACACGCTCACGACGAACCTTCCGCAGATCACGCGCATCACGCCAGAGGTGAGTAAGCAATCGAGCGTGCAATACGACACGCGAGTTTTCACTTGGGCGGTCACCGGGAATTATCCCAATGTGCTGGACATTCGATCGCTCAAAGTCGATCAGGGAAGGTTCTACAACGCGGAAGACGAGATTCAACGGGCCAGGGTTGCGGTGATCGGGTCCGAAGCGAAGGATAAGCTTTTTTCGGGCCGCAATGCGGTGGGGGAACACATCCGGCTGGACGGCTTGAGCTTCGAAGTCATCGGCGTGCTGAAGGGAAAAATGCAGGAGGGGAATGACGATATCAATCGCGTGGTCTACGTTCCCTTCACCACGATGAGCGATTTGAAGAGCACGCATTACCTGGACACGATCTGGTTTACCTATCAAACTCCGGAGTACGAAAGCCTGGAACAAACGGTGCGCTCGATCATGGCGACGGAGCACAAATTCAACCAGACGGACCGGCAGGCGGTGTTCGTGTTCAACCTGATGACGCAAGTACACCAGTTCGAAATTATTACGATTGGATTGAAGGTGCTGATGGGATTCATCGGCACGCTGACGTTGGGGATCGGCGGCGTTGGGCTGATGAATATCATGCTGGTTTCGGTGACGCAGCGGACGCGGGAGATCGGCGTGCAGAAGGCGCTGGGCGCGCCACGACGGTACATCCTGATGCAGTTCCTGGCAGAGGCGCTGACGATCACGGCGATCGGAGGCGTGCTGGGAGTGATCCTGGCGTATGTGGTTGCGCTCTCGGTCGGAAGGCTCACGCTGTACAGTGCATTCGCCAAAAACGGCGAGGCGGGGGACATCCGGCTGATCATTGCGCCGGGGACGCTGATTGCGTCAACGCTGATTCTGGGGATGGTGGGGCTGGTCAGCGGGATGATTCCCGCGTTTCGGGCTTCGCGGCTGGATCCGATTGAAGCGCTGCGGCACGAGTAGAGGCGGAGCTGAAGTCAGAAGTCTGAAGTCTGGAGCCTGAAGTCTGGAGTCAGAAGTCAGAAGTTCTAGACACTTCAGAGTCGAAGTCCCAAAAACTTAAAGTCAAAACCTGAAGTCAAAGTCCCCACCCTCTCACGGACTGCGCGAGAAGGGTGGGGCACCTGTCTTGCTATCTTTTACTTTCCTGCTAATAGGCCGAAGACGCCTACGCCGCTCGTTGTGCCGACGTAGACTTTTCCATTCGCGATCATGGGAGTGATGTATTTGTTGCCGGCGCCGAACTGGTCGCGTCCGTTGGCGGCCTGGTTGGTGTTGTAGATCTCGACCAGTGTCTTCGCGTTGTAGGCGTGGAGGACGGCGGGGTTGGTATTCTCGGCGGCCCAGAGGATGGCGTTCTGGCCCGCGTTGGCGGAAATACTGGGAGTGGCTCCGGGATAGGCGAACGAGTTTGCCGTTTTCGCGATCGCGGAGGGGCGCAGTTTGGCGTTGCTGAATTGATACTCGGCGATGGGAGAGTCTTTGGGGCCGTAATAGATGCTGGTGTTCATGGCCGCAGGCATGGACCAGATTCCATTTTTCAGGACGCCCTGCAGTTCCTGGTAGACGTGGTTGGTCTTGGAATTGAATTTGCCCATATTGGTGCGGTCGACGACGTAGAGGTTGGCGTCTTTGCCGGCGCCGATGGCGAGTTGCCACATTTTTCCGGTGGAATCCTTCTCATTGACGAGCACGGCGCCGCCGGATCCGAGATCGGCGTCAGTGCTGTTCTCGGAGGACTCGTTGTACATCTCGAAATAGTCGGCGACAGCGAGTCCGCCTTTGGTCGTGAGGTGAACGAAGGCGTTGCCGTAGTCGCCGGACTCGGGGAATCCGGAAGAATTCAGAGTGGTATCGAAGACTCCGTTGGCGTCGAGGAGGAAGATGTTGCCGGCGTTGTCGGCGGCCATGCCGGCGCCGGAGTTCCAGATCGCGCCGGCGTTGCCATTGGGCGTCAGGTTGAGAACGGTAGTCTGCGCGAGGGTGGAAGCGCTGTAGCCCATGATCCATCCGGTATAGGGACGGAAGTCGCAGTGCGAGGCCCAGCCGAGGTACACGGTGTTGTTGATGAGGAGAAGTCCGGCGCGCTCTTTGTATTGGGCGGGATCGAAGATCACGAAGCCGTTGGAACTGTTGTCGCCGGTACCAGGATATTGTGCGGTGATGTCAACAGGGCCGTGAAAGAGTTCGGCGCCGCTGGCGGCGTCAAGGGCATGCAGGCGCTGGTGGTAGTCGCCGGAACCGTCTTTCGACATGGCAACGACGTAGATGACGGGGTTCCCGGCTTTGCGGCGAAGGATGACGGGAGTCGAGGTGATACCGATCTCGGGCGAAACTTGCGCACAGCTGCGCTTATCAGAAGTGGTCTCGCCGGATTTGAGAGTCGTGATCTGCCAGAGATTCGTTCCGGTGTCGGCGTCGTAAGCGTAGACGGTGTCGTGCTCGGTGGCGACGATGAGCAGATTGTGGTTCACGCCGGAGATGGACACGCTGGAGAGATAGAGCGGTTCGGCGTCGACCAGGCCATCGGCGGGAACTTCGAAGAGCTTGCCGAAGGTGGTGGAGTTCACGTTGGCCAGCGTAAGGGTAGTTTCCTGGCTGTCGAAGCCGGTACGGGAGTTGTTGTTGTGGTAGGTGAGGACGTCCTGAGAGTGAACGGCCGGGGCAGACAGTGCGGCGAAGAGAAGAACCGCTGGTAGACTTCGGAACAGGGAGCGGATTACGGGGAGATGGTGTAGCGGCATCGTGCAGGCCTCCTAGGGTGCGGTCACGGGATGACCGGTGGTTGATATAGCCTACAGGGGAAAGGGCGAAAAGGGGATGGGTCTTTCTTCTTTGGCTCACTTCTTCTCTCACGCAGGAGTTTTAAGCCATGTCGGATCTAGGTAAGCTGCTGATTGGGCTTGGGTTGATTCTGGTCTTGGCGGGCGTAGTGGTGATGTTGGCAGGGCGGGCGAATCTGCCTTTGGGGCGACTGCCCGGAGATATCGTGTATCGGGGGAAGCATACGACGTTCTATTTTCCGTTGGCGACGTCGGTGGTGGTGAGCGTGGTGTTGACGATCGTGATGTACGTGGTGGGGAAGTTGAAGCGTTGACAGACAACCACGGACCACGAAGGGCACGAAGTATCACGAAGGCTTTGTTTTCTTCGATTTCTTCCTGCGAAGTACGCCTTTCGTCGAGACGTCCTCCAATTGATGCAATGCGGATTTGACTTCGGTATCTCCAGCCGTTAGATTGCTGGCGACGGTTGTTTCTGATCGTTGATGTGTGATCTCTGCTCTTTGATTTTTGATGTCTTTCGGAACGTGCGTCTTTGCCGCTCGGCGAAGACAGGGAAGCGGGTGAGAATCCCGCGCTGCCGCGCAACTGTAAGCGAGGAAACTGCCATCGGCCACTGGAAGAAATTCCGGGAAGGCCGGGGGCGTTACCGGATCTAACGATCCTTACTCGCGAAGCCAGGAGACCGGCGCGATCCGTCTACTGCAACCTCTTTCGCGTGCAAAGGAGGAACGTATGCGCGTACTCGCTGGTGTACTTCTTGGAGTTCTCTTTTTTTCCCTGGCTGCGGTGGCGGCCGATCTCAAAGTGAAAGTAGTCGATCCGCAGGCTGCGGCTGTCGGAGGGGCACATGTGTCTCTGATCGGCACAAGCGACGGCAAGATCCTGGCCACGCAAAGTACGTCGGCGGAGGGGATGGCTGTGTTTCCAATGCCGGGCTCGGGAGCGTACCGGATTCAGGTGCTGGCGCCGGGTTTTGCGGTGTGGACAGCAGACGGTTCATCGCAGGCGGAAGTGACGGCGAATCTGCGGCTGGCGACGGCATCGGAAACCGTGGTGGTGAGCGGGATGCGCACTCCAGTACCGGCGCAGGCCGCGGGCGCCGACGTGGACTCGCTCAGTGCGGCGCAGTTGACAACCATCCAGCCGATTGCGGCGAGCGATGCGATCCGGTTTCTGCCCGGCGCAATTGTTAACGACGCAGGGCAGCGCGGAGGACTGACGTCGCTGTTCGTGCGCGGAGGCGAGTCGCGCTACAACAAGGTGATTGTGGACGGCGTCACGATCAACGAACCGGGCGGAACATTCGACTTCGGAACGCTGCGGTTGGATCAGGCCGACCGAATGGAATTTGTGCGAGGCGCGCAGAGCACGCTCTACGGATCAGACGCAATGACCAGCGTGGTGCAGGTTTGGACGAGCGAGGGGAGCACGCGGGTTCCAGAATTATCTTTTGGCGCGGACGGAGGGAATTTTGAAACCGCCAGAGGGTATGCGGCGCTGGCCGGGGCGCGCGGACGTTTCGATTACAACCTGTTCGGCAGCCAACTCAATACCAACGGCGCGGGGATCAACAACGCTTACTCTGATTCTCTCGAGGGTGCGAACGTGGGCGCGCGGCTGAATGATCGGGCTACCTTGCGCGTGCGGGTTCGCCATTCCAACAGCCATACGGGAGTTTCAGGAGAGTGGAATTTTAATGGCGCGGCCCTGCAGCCGCCGGACCCAAGCGACTGGTCGCAATTAAACAGCTTGCTGGGAAGTGCTGAAGTGACGGTAACGGGGCCATCGGGTTGGCAGCATCACTTCACAGGATTCGACTACGTCTATCGCTACAACGAGCTCAACCTGAATGGAGATCCGGATCGAGTGTTTGACTTTCCGTCCCACGAAGTCGACCACATCAATCGCGTGGGTTTTGAGTACCAGGGAGACTATGCGGAAAGAAGCTGGGCGCATACAACTTTTGGGTATCGCGTGGAGAATGAGAATGGGTTCGTGGGCAATCTGGATTATGGAGCGCAAACTCACGGGCAGCGACTGAGCAATGACCTTTACGGGCAGCAGCAGGTGACCTGGAAGACGCTGTCGGCGATCGTGGGCGGGCGCTTTGTGCACAATAGCGCTTACGGCAACATCGGAGTGCCGCGGGTTGCGCTGACCTGGCAGGCGAGGCGCGGAGGTGAGATCTTTTCCGGGACGCGCCTGCGGTTCTCATACGCCACGGCGTTCAAGGAACCGCGGCTGGAGGAGACGTTCAATGGAATTCCTCCGGATCCCTACAACATTCCGAATCCAGGATTGCGGCCCGAGCACACACGGGCGTTCGAGGGCGGAATCCAGCAGGATTTTGTGCGGGGGAAGTATGTCTTCACCGCGACCTACTTTAACAACCTGTTCCGCGACCAGATTAATTATGTGACGGTGGACTTCGTGAACTTTGTGGGCGAATACTCCAACGTGAATAAGGCTCTGGCGCACGGGTTCGAAGCGGGAGTGCAGGCGAAGCTGAGTCCTCGACTGCTCTTGAACGGGGCGTACACGTATACGTCGACGCAAGTTCTGGAGAATCCAGCGCCGATCAATTCTCTGTACGATCCGGGGCAGCCGCTGCTGCGGCGGCCGAAGCATTCGGCGACGGCCTTGTTGTCGTATCTGGGGACGCGGTGGGGAGGAAGTCTTGCGGGGAGTTACGTGGGCCCGCGGCCAGACTCGGACTTCCTGGGCTTTGGCATCGATCATGCGGCGGGATATGTGCGGGTGGATTTCGGAGGATGGTACGCGGTGCGGCCGCGAGTGACGTTGTATGCGAATGTGGAGAATGGGTTGGACCGCAGGTATAACGAAGTAGTGGGATATCCGGCGCTGCCAATAAATTTCCGGGCGGGGATGAGGTTTCGGATCGGCGGGGAGTAGGATGCCGGTAGAAAATCTTCAACGCAGAGAAACGAAGCGCGTCCAGGATTGTTCCCGGTTTCACGAATGACACAGCGAGCGCTGACAGAATTACTTCGAGGCAAGGGGGCGCATGCGGATCCGATCGCGTGCGTGGAGGATCTGTCTGCGGAGCTGGCGGCGCGGAAGGTTGAAGGGTTTCCGCACTCGGTCGGACAACTTGTCTCCCACATGAATTACTGGATGGAGTATGAGCTGCGGCGGATTCGCGGGAAGAGGCCGGAGTATCCGGCGCACAATTCGGAGAGCTTTCCGAGCGCGCCGTCGCCGGCTGATGCGCAGGAGTGGGAGCGACTGAAGGCTGGGCTGGTGAAATATTTAGAGGAGTTGGCTGGGCTGGCGAAATCTTCTCCGCAGGAATTGCAGCGCGAGATCGAGAGCGCGCACGACGGAGACAAGAAAGTTGCCGGGACGCTGGAAGCCGTGCTCTGGCAGATGGTGGCGCACAACAGCTATCACGTGGGTCAGATTGCGATGGTGCGGCGCGCGTTGGGCGCGTGGCCTCCGCGCGCGGGCGGGGATTCGTGGTAGTCCACAGTGGTAGTGCAGCCTTGTCATCCTGAGGTCCGCGTTTTTTGCGGACCGAAGAGCCTGCCCTGAGCGAAGTCGAAGGGATCTGTGCAACCTGCCGGAAAGTGCATAGGTCCTTCGCGTTGCTCAGGATGACAAAACGGTTTGCGGTATGCTGAAAGCTGTTCTTAGTCTGCCCTGAGCCGGAAGGCGAAGGGGCAGAATTCTGACCGCGCCTATGCTTCCTGAATCGACAATCCTGAAACACATTGCGAAGCAGCCCAAGCGTGCGGCCGGGTTCAAGCAACTGGTGCGCGAACTGGGACTGCACGGGAACGAACGCCGCGAACTGGATGCGCTGTTGCAGAAGATGGTGGCGCGGGGGACGCTGCTTCCGGTGGACTCGGATCGCTATGCTCTGCCGGCCGCGGCTGCCGACAAGAATCTGGTTGCGGGGCGGCTGACCATGCATCGCGACGGGTTCGGATTCGTGATTCCGGACGCGAAGTCGCTGAACCCGGCGCTCAAGGCGAAGCTCACGGGCGACATCTTCATCGCGCCGCATGTCATCGGCAACGCCATGCACGGAGACCTGGTGCTGGTCGACATCGTCAACGTGCGGCCCGACGGGCGGGCCGAGGGGCGCATCGTGCGGCCGGTGATGCGGGCGCATCCGACGGTGGTCGGAATTTTTCACTACGGCAGTCGTGGTGGATATGTCCGGCCCATCGACAGCAAGATTACGCAGGAGATTTTGATTCCGGCGGGGATGGAACGGCCGGAAACTTCCGCTGCACCTGCAGGAGAGGCCAAATCCTCACCACCGAGGGCACAGAGATCACAGAGGAAGACCTCTGTCGATCGCGTGCTGGGGGATGAAGTTGCGCGGCGGACGGAATGGGACGATCTTGAGGGGCTAGTGGTTGACGTTGAGATCACCGACTGGCCTTCGCCGACGCAGAATCCGCGGGGACGAGTGACTGAAATTCTGGGACGCGAGGATGATTTCGGCGTGGATGTCGAGATCACGATCCGCAAGTTTCATCTGCCGCATCATTTTCCGGCGGCGGCGCTTGAGGAAGCGCAGGATACGTCGGCGATTATTCCGGCAATCGAACTGCAGAGGCGGCGCGATTTTCGCGAGCTGCCGATTGTGACCATCGACGGAGAGACGGCGCGCGACTTTGATGATGCGGTCTACGTTCGCATGCTCGAGAACGGCAATTTCGAGTTGCAGGTGCATATTGCCGATGTGGCGCAGTATGTGACACCGGGGTCGGCGCTCGATCAGGAGGCGCGGCTGCGCGGCACCAGCGTCTATTTTCCGGACCGCGCCGTGCCCATGCTGCCGCTGGAACTTTCAACCGACATATGCAGCTTGCGTCCGCAGGTGGAGCGGCTGGTGCTATCGTGCGTGATGGAGATGGACCATCGCGGCGAGCTGGTCAGCTACGAGTTGAGCGAGGGCGTGATCCGGTCGGTGGAACGCATGACGTATACCTCGGTGAACGCCGTGCTGGAAGGGGATGCGGCCGCGCGCGGGCGATATGAGCCGTTGGTGGCGACATTTGAGCTGATGCGCGACTTGGCGCTGATTCTGAATCGCAAGCGCGAGCGACGGGGATCGATCGACTTCGATCTGCCGGAACCGGTGATTGAGTTCGACGAGTTTGGGATGATGAAGAGCATTGCACGGTCGGAACGGAATATCGCGCACCGGCTGATAGAGGAATTCATGCTCTCGGCCAATGAGTGCGTGGCCCACGATCTGGAGTCGCGACACGTGGGATCGCTGTATCGCATCCACGAGAAGCCGGATGCGAAGCGCGTGTATGACTTTGAGGTGATTGCGGCGACGTTTGGATATTCGCTGGGTGTGGGAGCGCTGCCGATTCATCGTGTGCAGACGAAGACCGACCGGCGATCGGCCTATGGAACGGGCAAGCGGGCGAGAGAGATTGAAGTGCCGAAGGAAGTGCACATCACGCCGCGCATGTATCAGAAGCTAACGGAAAAGATTGCAGGGAAGCCGGAGGAGCGGATTCTGAGTTACCTCATGCTGCGGTCGCTGAAGCAGGCGCGGTATTCGGAGGAGAATCTGGGGCACTTTGCGCTGGCGGCGACTTCGTATACGCATTTTACGTCGCCGATTCGGAGGTATCCGGATTTGATTGTGCATCGGGTGTTGAAGGATGTGCTGCGGAATCAGGGTCAACGCCCCAATCAAAATCCCCACCCTCAGCTCGAAGAGAAGGCTTCGCCGTGGTCGAAACGGCGGGATCACGGTGCTCCGATGGAAGCACCTGAGTCCTTAGGCGGGCCGATTGGGATCGAAGAATTGCACGAGATTGCAGAGGAGTCGAGCCGGGCGGAGCGGCGGGCGGCTGATGCCGAGCGCGAGCTGATCGAAGGCAAGAAAGTAAAGTTCATGCAGGACCGGGTAGGCGAAGACTTCGACGGGCTCATCTCCAGCGTCACCAAGTTTGGATTTTTCGTGGAGCTCACCGATCTGTTTATCGAGGGGCTCGTGCCGCTGAATTCGCTGACCGACGACCGGTACACGTATCACGAGAACACGCGCGAGATTATTGGACAGCGGTCGCGGAAGATTTACAGTCTGGGACAGAAGATTCGGGTTCTGGTGGACCGGATTGATCCGGTCGAGAAGAAGATTCAGTTTGCGGTGTTCGAGGAAGAGCCGGTGCGGGCGAAGGGCAAGCGCAAAAAGCGTTAGGCCGGCAAGAGCATGGAAGCAACTGCCGGGGCTGCGCCCGGCGGACCGCCGATGGCGGCTGTCGCCACATCAATCTCACTACACTCCAAGGGCTTTTTGAATTTCAGCCGCGATTGCGGCTGTCAGAGAGCGCATTTTGTCTTCGGACTCGGCTTCGACCATCACTCGCGCTAATGCTTCGGTTCCGGAATAGCGGACGACTACGCGGCCGTTGCCGTTGAGTTCCCGCTCGGCCGCTTCGATCGCGGCTTTCACTGCGGGAATTTGGGCGAGTGGCGTTTTCTCGCGGACGCGGATGTTTTGGATTTTCTGCGGGAATACTTTCAGGTCGCCGACCAACTGGGCCAAGGGCTTTCCGGATCGCACGACAATGTCCATGAGTCGCAACGCAGTGAGCAGGCCGTCGCCGGTGGTGGCGTCGCAGTCGCGAAAGATGATGTGGCCGGATTGCTCGCCACCGAGTGTTGCGCCGGTTTTCAGCATCTCTTCGAGCACGTATTTGTCGCCTACGTTGGCGCGCAACATGCGGATGCCGGATGTCTTCAGCGCGATTTCGAGGCCCATGTTTGACATGGTGGTCGACACGACGGTGTCGGCTTTCAGCTTTCCTTGGGCCTGCATGTCGCGGGCGGCGGCGAGCAATACGCCGTCGCCGTTCACAACGCGGCCAGCGGCATCGCAGAACAGGGCGCGGTCGGCGTCGCCATCGAAGGTCACGCCCAAGTCGAACTTGCCGGGAGATTCCGCTACTATTTTCCCGAGGGTCTCGGGATGCAATGCACCGCAGCCTTCGTTGATATTTTTCCCGTCGGGTGAGACGTGGATGAAGGTCGCTTGAATTCCCAGAGTGCGGAACAGTTCCGGAGCCTCGGCTGCTGCCGCGCCGTTGGCGCAATCCACCGGCACGCGGAGTTTGCTCAAGTCGGACTGCACGCCCTCCGCGAGCGATTTCACATAGGCATGACGCAGGCCGGCCTCGCCCGGAAGCGATGGCTTGGGAATCTTGAGCGCCGTGTCGTCGGCAGCGGTGGCATTCTGCAATAGAGCGAAGATTTCTTTTTCGATGGCGAGTTCGCGTTCGTCGGTAAGCTTGAAACCATCGCCGGAGAAGACTTTGATGCCGTTATCAGTCCACGGATTGTGCGATGCGGAAATGACCACGCCGGCCGCCAGCGCCCGTGAGCGCGCGAGGTAGGCCACGCCCGGAGTTGTGATCACGCCGGCGCTGTGGACATCAACCCCTACCGCAGCGAGGCCCTCGGCGACGCGGTCGGCGATCCACCCGCTAGATTCGCGGGTGTCCTGGCCGATGACGGCCTGAGCCTTGGCGTTGGCGCGGACCAGCTCGTGGCCGAGGGCGCGACCGATCAGATACGTGCTCTGCCTGGTGAGAGGGAATTCTCCTGCGACACCTCGAATGCCGTCTGTTCCGAATAACTGTCTTTGGTCGCTCATAAAAAGTAAGGAGGACTACTGATGATAAATGAGGATTGAGGAAAGCATCTAACCGGCAGTTCTGCTGAGCGCGAGATCCCTCGCTGCGCCTGAAGAACGGCTCCGTTCGGGATGACGCCACCGTTGTTGCGCCAACTCAATGCGTTGCGGCGGTGCCGACTTTCTCGACCTGGACGGTAACGCGAATCGAGGTGGCCTGCGCCACCTGAACGAGCGGATCGGACACGTACACATTCGTGGTGAAGACGGCGCTGCCACGGGTTCCAGTGGCGTCGATGGGATCGGTGGTGGCAGCATCGATTTGCTCGACGTGATGTCGCGGGCCGGTAATGGTGATACGGGGCGGATCGGAGTCGACTTTGACAATCTGTTCGCCGTCGGCAAAGTTTCCGGTCACGCGGGGATGAATCTCGACTTCACGCGATATGCGCGTATCGAAAGCCAAGTGCAACTGGCTGGGCACGACCTGGACCACGGTGATGTCGCCGGGGTGGCGCACCTGCTGCGAGGTAAGATCGAACGTACGTTCGCCCGATTTGACGTCGGCGAGGTCGATTTCGGCATGGACCTCGTTCGCTTGCAGTTGGCGGATGACGCGTTCCGGGCCCCGCACGCGGATTTGCGCTTCCTGGATGGACTCGGAACTGATCTCCAGTTGCGAGGGCACGTGCTGAAAGACAATGGGTGCGTGGAGCGCGACTTCCGCAGGCTGCTCGTCGCGCGAGATGAGAAACCACAATCCAGTGGCGAGTAGCAGAGACAAAACCTTGAGTCCAAAGTTATGGAGCACGTAGCGCTGGAAGAATTGGATCATGGCCGGGGCTCCGCGGGCGCGCCGGATTCTGGCTTGCGCTGCTGCGTGGGATCGTGCAGGGGCGAGTCGAGAAGCACGGCGGAGTCCTCTCCGTTATTCTGCGCGATCGACGTGGGCAGGGTGACGGGCGCCAAATAGCGGCGCAGTTCACTGCCCAAACGCTCGCGCAGTTGCTCGACGGTGAGGTCGCGCTCAATTTTGCCGCCGATGGCGAGGCTGATCGCGCCGGTCTCTTCGGAGCAAATGACAGCGATAGCGTCGGTCTCTTCGGTGATGCCGATGCCGGCGCGATGGCGCGTTCCGAGTTGGGTGGAAAGCAGCGGGTTCATAGAGAGCGGCAGGAAGCAAGCGGCGGCAGCGATGCGGTCTTTTTGCACGATCACGGCGCCATCGTGCAGCGGGGCGCTGGGGCGGAAAATCGTGGCCAGCAGATCGTAGGAGAGGCGGGCATCAAGGGGGACGCCACTTTCGATATGGGTACGCAATCCGATCTCGCGCTCGATCACGATGAGAGCGCCCGTTTGGTGCTGGGAGAAAAGATTGGCGGCCAGCACGATGTCGTCGTAGGAGTCGCTGTCGGCGGAGGATCCGCTGAAGAAAGTCAGCCTTCGGCCTAGGTCGGCAAGCACGTGGCGGATCTCTGACTGGAAGACGACGATCAGAGCGAACACGAGGTAGGGGAGCACGTGGCTCACGACCCAGTTGAGGGTGGTGAGTTCACCGACGCGTGCCAGATAGAAGGTGACGGCGACGACGACCAGTCCCACGAGCATGGGAACGGCGCGGGTGCCGCGAATCATGATCAGGACCTGGTAGATGAGCAGCGCGACGAGGAGAATATCGAGCGCGATCCACGCGCCTTGCGTCCACGACGTGATGACTGGCGTCACTCGAATCGCTCCTGTGCCGATCTACGAGCGCCCTCGGGGGCTAAAGCCCGCAATTTTTCCCAAGTGCTAACGGCACGACTGAAGCCGTGCCCTCCCACACTTCCCTCGCTCGATTCACTCGCGCGCCGCTGAGAAGTCCCCTCGGAAAAGCCGCTGCGCATTCCACCAACACTTTGATAGTGAAACCCATTGTAATGCAGTGGATTTCCTGCTTTCGCCTGTGTTACGAACTTTTACAGGAAATTGCAAAAACGTTATGGTGCACAGGCCTATTCTTGCTTTTTGGTCACGGCCGCTCGAAGCTCCCCATGGGCCAGACGAGCGGAAATTTCGTCACCGACGTTCAGGCCGCGAACGTCCTTCAAAAGCTTGCCTTTGGAATCGAAGACCAACGCGTATCCGCGCTCGAGAATCGCCAAGGGGGACAACGATTCGAGAGCAGTCTGGAGGCGCTCGCTGCGCACGCGATGTTGCAGGAGAACGTTGCGCATAATGGCGACCAGGGCGGCGGTCCCGCTGTCGAGTTGCTTTCGCATCCCGGAAAGCACCAGGCGCAGATCGTAGTGGCGCACGGAGGCAGAAATCATTTCCCAGCGGCGGCGCAGCTGCTCAAGCAGGTTGCGCTCGGCGAGTTCCATGCGGTGGGTGAGGTCGTCGAGCTTTTGCTGGCGCTGGCGAATCAGCTCCATCATGCGGGCGAAGGCGCCATGCTGCGCGAGTTCTGTGAGGGCCTGGCGGCCCATCAGAAGTCGGTAGCGCATCGCGCGGCTGAGGCGCTCGTGCAAGGCGGCGGCATGATCTTCGACTTCCTGCCGGGAGCGGATGACCAACTCCGCGGCTGCCGAGGGCGTGGGAGCGCGAAGGTCGGCAACGAAGTCGGCGATGGTGAAATCGGTCTCGTGGCCAACGGCGGAGATCAAGGGGATTTCAGAGTCCGCGATGGTGCGGGCTAGGACTTCGTCGTTGAATGCGGCCAGGTCTTCGGCGGAGCCGCCGCCACGCGCGACGATGATGACGTCGACGTTGTCGTGCTGGTTGAAGAAGCGGACGCCGGCAGCGACCTCGCGCGAAGCGGTATCGCCCTGTACCTGCGCGGGATAAATCAGCACATTCACGGAATGATGGCGGCGCTGCAGCACGTTCAGAATGTCACGGAGCGCGGCGGCCTGGGCGGACGTGACGAGGCCAATGCGCGAAGGCAGCGTTGGAATGGGCTTCCGGCGTTCGGGGGCGAACAGGCCTTCGGCTTCCAGCTTGGCTTTGAGTTGTTCGAAAGCGAGTTGCAGCGAGCCGGCGCCCTTGGGTTCGATATGCTCGGCAGAAATCTGGAGTTCGCCGCGGTCTTCATAGACGGTGACGCGGCCGCGGACAACGACCTGCAAGCCGTCGGCCGGGCGGAAGCGGAGAAGGCGCGCGGACGAGCGGAACATCACGACACGAATCTGAGCGTTGCCGTCTTTCAGCGTGAAGTAGAGATGGCCGGAATCAGGGGCGCGGAAGTTGGAGATCTCACCTTCCACCCACGCGTCGGCGTATTCGCGCTCGATATGAGAGCGAACGGCTCCGACCAATTCACGGACTTTCCAGACCCGGCGCTCGGGCGGGCGGAAGCTGAAGCCCATCTGGTCGGTGAGAGACACGAGGGAAGTGTACCGCAAACATGCCTATCGGCTGTGACCTAGCAGCGCAGAAGTGCGCGGGATTGGCGGGAATTCAAAGACCCACTTCTCGCGCAAAAAACGCGCGAGAAATGGGGCACCCGGGCCGTGAAATCGACTCGTACAATGAAAGAAACACCATCGCGATGGGCGCGAGGAGGCACATAGTGTCGAGAACTCTGGAGTCCTTGGCCATTGCAGTTTTACTTGCTATTTCTGTGTGGGCGCAGCAAACGCAGGAGGCGCCGGCAGCTCCCGGCCCTGCGCAGATCGGAAGCGCAAAAAGGGTTTTCATCTCCAATGCGGGAGAAGAATCCTTCTTCTATCTACCCAAGGACGCCACGTACAGCGGCGGCCCAAACCGCGCGTACAGCGAGTTCTACGCGGCCGTGAAGAGCCTGGGGCGATATGAAGTGGTGTCGGTTCCCGCCGACGCAGACCTCGTGCTTGAGATCGGCTTCACTGAAAAGTACGAGAGGGCGATAGCTCAGTTCAGGCTGATCTTCATTGATCCCAAAACGCACGTCGCTTTGTGGACCATTTACAAATACGTCGAGCCGGCGGGCATGACCAAGAACCGGGAGAAGAACTACGAACTGGCGATGACCGCTCTTCTGGAGGACTTTAAGAGCACCGTTGCACCGGCGGCGGCCGCCGCAGCGAAATAGGCTGCGATCCGCGGGCTCTGACGACATGCTCTCCACGATTGTCTGTTTGATATACCTCATGCGCCGTGCCCTCGGCCAGAGTCTATAATCCTTGCCCATGAATCTCGAACAAAAAGTCGCCGAACTCAACAAGCGGAACCAGTTGGCCGAAGACGGCGGAGGCGCCAAGCGGCGGGAGCGGCAGCATAAAGAAGGAAAGATGTCGGCGCGGGAGCGCATCGAGTTTCTGCTCGATGAGGGCACGTTCGAGGAGACCGACAAGCTCGTGACGCATCGCTGCAATGACTTCGGCATGGCCGAGCAGAAGATCTATGGCGACGGATTCATTACCGGCTACGGGCGCATCGAGGGGCGGCTGGTGTATGTGTTTGCGCAGGACTTCACTGTGTTTGGCGGATCGCTTTCGGAGACCAACGCAGCGAAGATTGTGAAGATCATGGACCTGGCGGCGAAGATGGGCGCTCCGCTGATTGGGCTGAACGATTCCGGGGGAGCACGGATTCAGGAAGGCGTGATGTCGCTGGCCGGGTACGCGGACATATTCTTGCGCAACACAATCTACAGCGGAGTGGTGCCGCAGATCTCGGCGATCATGGGGCCATGCGCGGGAGGCGCGGTTTACTCGCCGGCCATCACCGACTTCGTATTGATGGTGGATAAGACTTCGTACATGTTCATCACCGGCCCGGACGTGATTAAGACGGTGACGCTCGAAGAGGTCACGAAGGATCAGTTGGGCGGCGCGATGACGCACAACGAAACGTCCGGCGTGGCGCACTTTCTGGCGCATGACGACGCGGAATGCCTGTCGATGGTGCGGGAGCTGCTGAGTTTTTTGCCGTCGAACAATTTGGATGAGCCTCCACGGAAGGTCTGCACTGATCCTAGTGACCGCGCGGATTCGGGGCTCGACAAGATTGTTCCGGCGCAGTCGAACCAGCCGTATGACATTAAAGACGTGATTCACGCGGTGGTCGATGATGCTTACTTCTTCGAGGTGCAGGAGCACTACGCGAAGAATATTGTCGTGGGATTTGCGCGGCTCGATGGGCGGTCGGTTGGAATCGTGGCGAACCAGCCGTCAGTGCTGGCGGGAACGCTGGACATTAATGCGTCAGTGAAGGGCGCGCGCTTTGTGCGCTTCTGCGATTGCTTCAACATTCCGCTGGTAACGTTTGAAGATGTGCCGGGATTCCTTCCGGGGACCGCGCAGGAGTATGGCGGGATCATCAAGCATGGGGCGAAGCTGCTGTTTGCGTTCGCCGAGGCGACGGTGCCCAAGCTGACGGTGATCACGCGCAAGGCGTATGGCGGGGCTTATTGCGTGATGGCGTCGAAGCACATCCGCACGGATGTGAATTATGCATGGCCGACGGCGGAGATTGCGGTGATGGGTCCGGAGGGCGCGGTGGACATTGTGTATAAGCGGGAACTGGACGCGGCCGCGAACCGGGAGCAGCTTCGCCGCGAAAAGATCGAAGAGTTCCGGGAACGCTTCGCCAATCCTTATGTGGCGGCCGACCGCGGATTTGTGGATGCGGTGATCCAGCCACGAGAGACGCGAAAGAAGCTGATCCAGGCGCTGGCCATGCTGGAGACCAAGCGGGATAAGAATCCGCCGAAGAAGCATGGGAATATTCCGCTGTAAGCGGTTGCTAGCCCTTGCCCAGATACCGCATGACGTTCTTCGCCCGGTGCGCTTTCTTGGCGGCACCTTGAACGACGCCCTTGATAGCTCCTGAGATTCCGGGGGAGACGATTATGGGATGCAAAGAGTGCGACGCGAAACAGTTTGTCTTTTGTCCTGCAGGAATTGTGTTGCCAACCAGCAGAGCGAACTCAATACCCGGAATGTGGAATAGGTAGTTGTGATGGCCAGATGCGGATCCTCGATATGGATAACAGAAGTTGATGGTCCTAACGGGCGGCGGAACGACGCCGACAATCAACGCAATCTTTTCCGGGAACGGGGCTTCGCCGCGCAAGAACACACGTAGTAATTCGCTGTACTTGCCGAGTTCAATAAGAGGTGTTGTCTCGCCTCCTCTCCAAGAGTGCACTGACGCTTTCCAAAATATTCCTGCCGCAAAATGGGTGAGCTTTCGGCAATCGATCTTGGGGACCCGCGAAGCGGCGTAGCCCCTCACATCGCCATCCGTCACGTCAGGCGCGACTGTCTGGAGGAAGTCGAAAAGCGGGAACGTTCCGTGGGCCGTCGCAAGCAGTGGCAGAACCCAATTCTCGCCCTCGCGACTCAGCGCACCGTCGCACTCCTCCCATAAAAGCGGATGTTTGAGCTGTCTGCTGGACTGCACAATCACTTTGTTAGACACGAAGATCGGATCGTCATCGGGCGTCTTGCACAGATCATAGAGTCCGCGAGACATGAGATGGCTGTCCACAAGCTGCCTCTCCCTTAAGCAGAGCTTACAGATGTCAATCTTCATGGCACTCCTGTGACCGAACCTAAGTAAATTGTATGATCGCGCATGAGACATCCGCACTCTTACATTCCGAAGGAGGATATTGTCGCGTAACTCCCACATCGAATGGACCGACGCGACCTGGAATCCCGTGCGCGGGTGCACGAAGATCAGTCCCGGCTGTAAGCACTGCTACGCCGAGACGTTTGCGGAGCGATTTCGCGGCGTTAAGGGACACCCGTACGAGCAAGGGTTTGACCTGCGCCTCGTCCCCGAAAAGTTGACCGAGCCTTTTACCTGGCGATCGCCGAAGCTCGTGTTTGTGAATTCGATGAGCGATCTATTCCAGGAAGGCGTTCCTGAGAGCTACATCGAGGCCGTCTGCCGAGTGATGGTTACGGCCAAATGGCACACGTTTCAAGTGCTCACTAAGCGTTCAGAAAGATTGAAAGAGCTGTTGAGTGGACCCCTGCGGTTTGCGGCGGAACAAGAGCACATCTGGTGGGGAGTCAGCGTCGAGGACAAGAAATACGGGCTGCCTCGAATTAGCCATCTGCAGGAGGCCCCGGCACGAGTCCGGTTCCTGTCGATAGAACCGCTGCTCGAAGGTCTCGGCGAATTCAATCTCTCTGGCATCAGTTGGGCAATTGTCGGCGGAGAGAGCGGTCCGGGCGCGCGGCCGATGCGGAGGGAATGGGTGATCTCGGTGCGCGATCAATGCCGCAAATATCACGTCCCGTTTTTCTTCAAGCAGTGGGGCGGCGTGAGGAAAGCAAAGAACGGCAGGATGCTCGACGATCGCACTTATGATGAATATCCTGAGCGAATTGCATCAGCGGTTCCCGATCGTGCGAGCTGCGCGGCCTTTGCGCAGGAGATTCTGAGTTCGTTCGCATAAACCGCTGCATGGCAGGCGCAGGCCAAACCCGCAGGGGCTAAAGCCCAACTCAGTTGCGGAATCTTACGGCACGGCTGAAGCCGTGCCCTTCCACAAATCCTTCCCTCGTCAAATCTTTCCCGCGTCGATTAGCAGGTTACGATGTGGCTGAAAACGGGATAGAATCACCACGCCTCGGCTTACGGAACTAAAGACACATCGTGGAGAGTCCCGTGAAAAAGCTTCTTCCTCTGATTACGTTTTGCTTTCTGACACTTCCTCTTCCTCTTTTCTCGCAGACTCCTTCTACCTTGATTACGTCGCTGCCGCAGGCCAAGGACTATGTGCAGAAGCGGGTTTCCAGCTATGACCGCACGGGCGGGAATGCGGATGCACGGAGCATTGCTCCGGGAGAAACGCTTACCCTGCTCGACGAGTCTGGGCCCGGGCTGATCAGCCATGTGTGGGTCACGATTGCCAGCGACGATCCGAATCACTTGAAAGCGCTGGTTCTACGCATGTATTGGGATGGGGAAGGTACGCCCAGTGTCGAGACGCCGATTGGTGATTTCTTCGGGCTCGGGCTGGGGGATTATCACCTGTACCAGTCGCAGCCGCTGTCGGTAGGGGCGGACAAGGCGCTGAACAGCTTCTTCCCGATGCCGTTCCAGAAACATGCGCGCATTACGGTGACGAACGAAGGGAAACAAAAGACCGACGCGTTTTATTTCAATATCGACTACCGGGCGTATAGCAAAGATCTGCCGTCGGATCTGCTTTATTTCCACGCGCAGTACCGTCAGGCCGCACCGGCGAAGGGATGGACGAATCAGTGGAAGTCCAATGGCGATGCAATCGTCAACGACAAGAAAAATCTGAATGGCGACGGCAACTACGTTTGGATGGAGGCGACCGGGCGCGGACACTTTGTGGGTGTGACCATGTCGGTGCTGGAGAATCAGGATGGGTGGTGGGGCGAGGGCGATGACATGTTCTTCGTCGATGGCGAGAGCTTGCCTTCGATCAACGGAACCGGCTCGGAAGATTATTTTCTGGGGGCATGGGATTTTGGTGGGCATCCGTTCGCTTATCAGCTGTTCGGGGCGCCTGTGGTGGGGCAGGAAGTCGCGGGCGGGCGGTGGTCGCTCTACCGGTTCCACCTGGATTCTCCGATTCCGTTTACGAAGTCGCTGCGGGCGACGATCGAGCATGGGCACGCGAATGTTCGCTCGGATAATTACTACTCGGTGGCGTACTGGTATCAGAGCGAGCCGCATGCCGCGTTTCCGACGCTGCCGGGGCTGGAGCAGAGGATTCCGCGGATTTATGCCGTGGGCGGGCCGGGGAACGCGGTGAAGTAGCCGCGGGACTTCTTTGCCACGGATTAACGCGGATCTCACGGATTTAAATGCAGGGGAGCAAAATCGTTCGCTGTTGGGCAGGGATGGACACGGTTAACTAGATGCCAACAGCTTGTAGCTGAGAACTGACGGCTAATAGCCGACAGCTCCCAAAAAATAAGAGTTCCGAGGTGGTGTGGGGTCCATTCGTCTCGGCCAGTAGCTCGCGTTTGACCCTCGCTCGACCTGCTCTCGCTGCTTCCCTTGCGGGGAACTGCGCGCGATCTTCGCTTGGGCTCCGGGCTCACCGCCAACCGGATAAACCTACCCTACGCCTCGGAACTCTATCTTGCCTCCGACATTTCTTCTTTGTTCGCCTCGACCAGCGCTTTGCTATAGACCCTTGCTCGCCCTCCGTTCCAACCTCGCGATCAGAACAGTGACTCCGCTTGAGCCCCGGACGCCGCACCAACCGGATAAACTTAAGAAGCTGTCAAAGAACGATCTTGTTGTACTCCTTCTATTTTTTCCGTCAACGAAAAATACGCGCTTGTAAGTACACGTATTTTCAATCGAGTGCAGCCCGTTCACAGGCCGGTGACCGAAAATAGTGCAACCACGCAACGCGCCCTTCGCGAAAGCCCTATCAGACGCGGCTTTCCGCAGGGTTCATTGGGAGAAAGTAGTGTTGGCATTCATTCAGGGGACTATTTCTGCGCTGTGAAAATCGCGCACTAGCCTTGCCCAGCAAGGGATTTAGATTTGGATTATGTAAGCATCTCGTCAGTCCACTCTGATTGGTTCGTCTGCCAGGCGCTTGTCGGCTTCATCGGAGCCTGTTAGTTCGAATGAGTTCGTCAGTACGGCCTTTCCTTTTTCTACGCTGGTGATGACGTAGGAGCAGCCGAACCAGTGCGCTTCCGCCAAGTCTGTCTTGGACCATTGGGCAGGGTGGTCGGGGTGGGAGTGGTAGAAGCCGACGATGTCTTCTCGGCGTTCGCGGCCCTCGCGCTGTATTCGGACCAGCTCTTTGGGATCGATGTTGTAGCGGTTGTGAGCGGAATCGGTGCGCGTGTTGCCGCAGCGGGCCGTCGAGGTGACGGTGCGGGTGCCGTCGTCGTCCATGCGGCCGAGCAGGATGCCACAACATTCGTGGGGGTAGGTTTCTTCGCCGTGGCGGCGAAGGGCGTCGTAATCTGCGCGTGTGAGTTTGAGCATGGAAAGCGATTGTTGATTGCTGATTTCTGATTGTTGATTGAAAAGCCTGTATCGTGGGGGGGCAATCAGCAATCAGAAATCATCAATCAGCAATTTCACCCTTCGGTCCAGAAGCGTTCGCTTAAATATTTTTCGCCGGAGTCGCAAAGGATGGTTACGATGACGGCCTCTTGCCCCTTTTTTGGCGGTTGCAGGCCACGGGCGATCTGCAAACTTCCAACGACTGCCGCTGCGGATGAGATGCCCACCAGCAATCCAGCGTTTCGGGAAAGATTGCGCGCCATGGCATAGGCGTCTTCAGTCGAGATTTCGAGATTCCGATCGGCGAGCCGCGGATCGTATATTTTCGGGACGATCGCGCTGGCCATGTGCTTGGCGCCCTCGATTCCGTGAAACGAAGAATCGGGCTGCAGCGAGATGCACTGCACAGACGGATTCAGCTCTTTCAGGCGGCGCGTCGTCCCGACAAAAGTTCCGCTGGTACCGAGCATGGAGACGAAGTGCGTGACTCTGCCCTGGGTCTGCTGCCAGATCTCGTTGGCGGTTCCGTGATAGTGTGCTCTCCAGTTGGCTTCGTTGGAATACTGGTCGGCGTAAAAATATTGGTCGGGATGCTTGCTCGCCAGTTCGCGCGCCAGTCGAATCGCGCCGTCGGAACCATCCGCGGGATCGGTATAAAGAATGTTGGCGCCGTAGCCCTGCAGGATCTGCTTGCGCTCTCGCGAAACATTCTGGGGCATGCAGAGGGTGACGGGGAATCTTTCAGCGGCGCCGAGCATGGCATAAGCAATGCCGGTATTGCCGCTGGTGGAGTCGAGCAGAATCTGGCCAGGGCGGAGTTGGCCGCGGCGGCGGGCTTCCCAGACGATGCTGGCGGCGGCACGGTCTTTGACTGATCCGCCGGGGTTGTACCATTCGGCCTTACCCAGAAGTGCTATGCCCGGCAGGTCGGCAGTCAGCGCGTCCAGACGCAGCAGCGGAGTGTTGCCGATGCGCTCAATCAGGCTGTGGCCGAGCGTTTCACCCAGTCCTGACGCTGCTTCGAGCGATCGATTGTGTGGTGCTGGAGCTGACATTGCCGCCATTCTTGAAGATCCGTGTGCCATCGATGAACCGAAACGCCGTGACCAACGTAATGTGCTATAGGGCCAGAAACGAGATATGTAGTAGTTTGATTAGATGAACAGTTTCGCCCGGCGATGCAGCTTGCGTAAAGTTACGGTCGGTCCTTATAAAGGATGCATCTAATAGGCGAGCGTTGACCGGCAAGGAAAGGTTGAAATTAAAACGTAATGCCTAAAACCATTGAAGCACGAACCTATGAAGAAGCGCTAGCCTGGCTGCGCGATCACGGGTTCGACGTGACGGACGCCCCGGGCGCCACGGTTCGCGTCTTTCTGCGGAAATATAACGTATCGGCGGCCATCCAGAAGGGGCCGGACGATACGGTGAAGATCTTTGCCTATCCCGGGTACTTGATTGGCAGTGAGATTTCGAAGCTGGTGAACCGAGGGTACCAGCAGTTTCTGAAGACCTCCAAGACTGAGATCCCAGCCACGGCCGAGCATCTCAAGGCGCTGCAGACTTTCTCTGAGGAATTGAAGGAAGCTCTGAGCCTGCCCAGCTTGTACAACGAGTCGCTGGGAACGGTGAGCGAGTCGTATCAGTACGATCGCATTGAGGACCGGGACAAGGCGCCTGTGGACCGGCCAAAGCGTCCGTGGGAAGTTGCGGGCAAACAGGCAGCGCGCGCGGCAAAGAAGGGGCGGGCGTAGCGCGTCTACGCCCCAGCACAGGGGCTGAAGCCCTGTCTCTCTGCGCTCCTAACGCGGCGCTGAAGCGCCGCTCTTCCACGGTTGTTATCTACCGCTCTTGCCCCCGCTACCTCACTCCCAGCAGAATGTCGATCGTGAACTGGTCGAGCTTTTCGTAGGGCAGGCGCTTCTGCATGATCCCGTCTTTGTCGAAGACGTGGGACAACAGGGCTGCCGATCCCTTGGCAGAGTAACGTCCGGCCTTCGGAGTTCCGGGGACTTCCGCGGAAATTTCCTCGAGAATCGCTTGGATGTCGCTGTCGGCATTCCAGCGGGCGGCTTTTTCCTTCAGAATTAAATAAGTGCGCATGCAGCCACGGGCAAAGTCTTTCACTCCGTCGTAGTCTTCGGTGCGGTAAGCGTGTGCGTCGAAATGGCGCGGGCCACTGTAGGCGACGTCTTCCAGAAATTTCACCAGCCAGAAGGCGGACTTGGGATTGTTCGAGCCGAAGCGCAGATCCTGGTCGTAGCGGCCGGGAGCCTGATCGTTCAAATCGATGTGGAAGAGCTTTCCGGCTTCCCAAGCTTGGGCGACGCCGTGCATGAAGTTGAGTCCCGCCATCTGCTCGTGCGCGACTTCGGGATTAACGCCGACCATCTCGGGATGATCGAGCGTGGGAATGAAACCGAGATAGTGTCCGGTGGTGGCCATGTAGATGTCGCCGCGCGGTTCGTTGGGCTTGGCTTCGAGGGCGAAGCGGTATTTGTATCCCTGGGCGACGTTATACTCGCAAAGATAGTTGACGGCCTCGCGCAGGTGCTTGACGGCTTCATCGGCACGGCGGCAGGCATCGGTCTCGACGCCCTCGCGGCCTCCCCACAGCACAAAGATTTTCGCGCCTAGTTCGGCGCCGAGATCCATGGCGCGGAGGGTCTTCTGCAGCGCATAGGCGCGCACTTCGGGATCATTGGCGGTAAAGGCGCCGTCGCGGAAGACAGGATGAAAAAACAAGTTCACCGTCGCCATGGGGACGACAACTCCGGCTTGCTGACACGCCTTTTTGAACTCGCGGACAATGCGGTCGCGCTCTGCGGGCGTGGCGTCGATCGGGACCAGGTCGTTGTCGTGCAGGTTGACGCCCCAAGCTCCTACCTCGCCCAGCACGGAGGCGATTTCGTTAGGCGGCATGGTGCGGCGGACGGCATCGCCGAAGGGATCGCGACCGCGGTTGCCCAGCGTCCATAATCCGAAAGAAAACTTGTGTTCGGGCTTGGGCTGGTAGTTCGACTTGCTCATGGATTCCCCCTTCGCTCTTGCAGTCACGTTATTTAGCCTCCGATGGATTCAATGCCGGCGGAGAAGAAGAGATCTTCCCCACCAGGCTGTCTTCTGCCTTCTTGTGCAGTTCCTGAACTTGGTGCAGCTCTTTTTCCGCTTCTGCCGGCTTTCCCATCGCCTGGTACAGGCGCCCCAACTGGTAATGCGCGTCGGGCACCGTGGGATCGAGAGCAACGGCACGAAGAAGAGCGGGCTGAGCCTCTTTGTAATTCTTCTGCTGCATGTAGATGGCGCCCAGGTCGACGTAGACGATGCGCAGGTTCTTCTGAGCGCTCATGGAGCGCTTGAGCAGCGATAGGGCCTCGTCGGGATGGTTGTTCTTCCATGCGATGTCGCCGAGATAAGCCAAGGCTTGCGCGTGGTTGGGATCGAGAGCCAGTTCGCGTTCGAACTCTTGCCGGGCCTCGTCGTACTGCTGCGACTTCCAGTGCAGGTAGCCGAGTCCGAAGTGCACGTTGGGCTCAGACGGCGAGATTTTCGCGGCGGCTTCGAATTCTGCGATGGCCTCCGTGGTTTTGCCCAAGCCGTCCAGGGCCTCGCCCATCAGGATGTGGGTGGCGGCGGAATCGGGATCTTGCTGCAGCAGTTGGCGGAATTCTTCCAAGGCGCAGGGATAGTTCTTCGCCCACAGGCAGCTTTGCGCCAGCAGGCGGTGCAGTTCCGTGTTGGCGGGATCGCTCTTGGCCACGGGCTGGAGATAGGTAACGGCATCGGCAAAGCGCTGCTCGCCGTAGTAGCTGAGGCCTAGCAATGTGCGCGCCTGGTTGTTGGTGGGGTCAGCCGCCAGTGCGGCTCGCAGCGCCTCAGCGGCGGCGTGGAAATGGCCCTGCTTGAACTCGGCGAGGCCAAGGTTGAGTTGAATCGTAGGGAGCTTGGGATCGAGCGCCAGAGCCTTCTTGTAGGCGGCAGCCGCTTCGGAATACTTCTGTTCTTTGGAGAGAACGACACCCAGACTAGCGAAAGCCGCAGCATCGTGAGGATTGCGCGTGGTCACGGCGCGCCACGCGGCGGCAGCTTCCGGCAACTTCCCCTGCTGCTCGAGCGCGATGGCATCCGCCGGGGTCGGCGTCTGGGCGACGGTCCTGACCGATAGCAGGACCGGCAAGAGTATGGCGACGAGAACGAGTTCGGACTTCCACGTCTTCATGCTTGAGACTCAGGGATCTCAATCTTACGGAACGGGGACCTCTAGTGCTTCGCGCCAACACCCATGTCCGTTCGCGGGCAGCGCACAGCCTTTCGATGCCGGCGGGGCAAAGAGAGCTGCAGGGTGGATGGAGAACGGTGAGGACGTAAATATGCCCCGCTCGACTCGTATTGAGCGCGAGCGGGGCATAGATAAAGCGACTGAAGCAAACTAGAACATCAGCTTCAGAGCGAGTTGGAACTGCCTGGCGTCAAACGCGTTCGTTATAGCGCCATAGTTGCCGGCCCCAAAGTTGGTGCTGATGCCTCCGTTATTGTAATCACCCTTGAACTGCGTGTGATTCCACATGTTGAAAGCGTCTGCACGGAACTGCAGGTGTAGACGCTCGGTGAAGGCGAAGTTCTTGAGGAGCGACATGTTCCAGTTGTCACGGCCGGGGCCGCGCACCGCATTGTGCCCAAGGTTGCCGTAGCAATCTGGGCCGGTTTGGCACAGAACGGCTATTTTTGGACCGGTAGGATCGGCAGGGTTGATGTCGCCGAAGCTCGACGTGTCGAACCACGCATTGACGGTTTTAGGATACTTAATCGACCCTGTCACATCTGGCCGGTTCCCCGTGTTGGAAAGTATGCTGGCGACATTGTTGCCATTTACTCCCATGTTAAGTGGCGCTCCCGACTCCGCGGTGATGATGCCCGAAAGGGCCCATCCACCCAGCGTTGCCTTCAACAGGCGGCTGCCGTTTTTGAAGAGCGGGATATCGTACACGAAGTTGAAGAACAAGACGTTGTTGCGGTCGTAGAGGCCGGGGCCACTATCGTAGCGCCAGCCTGCGTAGGGGTTCGTCACGTTGTTCAGGTCGCCACCGCTGCCGTTGGAGGTGGTTGCATCCACTGCTTTCGAGTAGGTGTAACCAGCCTGCAACTGAAGCTCTCTGGTGACTTGCCCGTGTACGTCGATCTGGAGGGCGTTGTAGTGAGCGTTGGCTTCGTTCTCAGCCATTCTGATGCCGCCGAAGCCGAGGTATTGGACCTTCGTGTTGTCGAGTGAGCTGGCCTTGACCATCCCGGGCAGCAGGTTCTCGGGAGGAAGGTTGGTCTGGAGGTAGTCGTTCTGATGGCGAGCCTGGCTGCCTACGTAAGACACGGACAGCACCGCGCGGGCACCGAGCGCCTGCTGCATGCCCAAGCTGTACTGGTAGGTGGCCGGGAGCTTGTAGTTACTGTATTGGATACCGGTCTGTCCGACCGCCAGAACCGGCAGATTCGCGGACGATATGGTATTGCCGGTCGTGATGTCCAAGCCGGGGTTCGAGAGCGAGACGTTGTTGAGAACCGGATGGGCATCGAACGGAGTATTGGTGGCGCCGTTGTACATATCGTTGCCCTGAATCCGTTCATAATTGATGCCGAATCCACCGCGGATCACGGTCTTGCCTTGCCCGGTGAGGTCATAGGCAAATCCAATCCGTGGACCGAAAGCCGCCCAGTGGTTTTGCACCAGACCCTTCGGGATGCCATTCACACCACCGATGCCGATGCCGTTCTCATAGAACTGAAGGCCGGCCAGAATCGGATTCGGACTGGTGCCCAGCCCCGGACTCGATCCGCCCGTGCAGTATCCGGGGGTGGTCGGAGAGTTCACACTGCAGATGTTCCCGTTCGAGTCAAACGTGGCGGCGGCAGACGCGTTGTAGAGGTTGGGATAGAAGTTGGCAGACTGGTTGTTGGCTTCGTAGGTATGCGGAACACCATCCCAGCGCAGGCCAAGGTTCAAGGTCAGACGGCTGTTTACGCGCCAGTTATCCTGGATGTAAGCAGCGTAAGAAACGTTGTTCCAGTGGCCGCTCGACTTCACGGCGTCCTCGTTATAGGACTGACCGTAGCCGAGGAGATAGTCGCCAAAGTCAACGCCGGAATATGCGCCGTTGAAAGTAAAGTTCCCCTGGGTGTTGGCGAAATAGTCTTGAATCTTCTTGTACAGCGCCCAGCTTCCACCCATCTTGAACTGGTGCGCTCCCCTGGTCCATGACACATCATCGCGGACCTGATAATCGTCCGCTTTGTTAATCCATGGCATCCAGTTGGAGGTGTATTGCGAGCCCACGACACCACCCAGCGCGATGGATGGGATACGGGTGTCGACGTTCGGGCCGGTGAACAAGCGGTTGAAAGTGAAATTGGAGGGAGCCGAAACCAATCCAGACGGAATAATGTTAATCCGGTTGCCGTTGTAGTTAAAGGACGCTTCGTTCAGCAGCGTCGGGCTGATCACATACGTGGTGTGCACGACTGCGCTGTAGGAAGGGTTCCCAAAGGTGTTGCTGATGGCAGGAGAACTGTCACCGCTCCACATCGTGGTGCCGTAGGTCTGCGAGATCTGCTCGGAAACCCAGTGCCCGAAAACCGAGAACTTGCTGCTGAAAGTATGGTCGATTCGGGCGATTTCTTCCGTCAGCTTGGTTGGAGAATTGTTGCCGCCCTGGAATTGGGCGCCAACGTTCGGCTTCGGGAAAATGCCGCCATAGGGGCCGCCGGCCGTCAGGAGTGCCGCAGCGTTGGCGTCGATCAGACAGTCCGGAATCGTGTTATTCGGGAAAGGACTGCCGGGTACTAACGTCGCCTTCACAGCATTGGAGCAGTTCGCGCCAAAGTTAGCGATCCCGGTCGGGACCGTGAGAATAGACGGCTTGGCATTCGGACCGAAAGTGGTCGGGAATACCGCACCGGTTCCTGCGCCGTTGGCGTCGGGATACATACTTCCCAGCGGGAACGTGTTGTTGAGCAGGCCGCCGTCAATTTCACTGCGCCATTCCTGGTTATAGAAGAAGAATGTCGGATGCTCTTTCCAGAGAGGAACCTGCCCTCCCAGGTTGAAGCCGTAAATGTTGTAGCGCAACTCGCTAACCGCCTGCGGAGCGGGGTTGAAGTAGTTGCGGGCGTTCAGGGCATCGTTGCGGAAGTATTCCCAAGCGGACGCGTGGAACTGCTTCGTGCCCGACTTGATGACCGTGCTGATGGTCGCCGCAGAGGCCAAGCCGTACTCGGCGCTGTAGTTCGACGTCATGTTGCGGAACTCAGCGATCGAATCAATGGAGGGCATGACGCTGCCGCTGCTGCCGCCACGATCGAGGTTTTCGCCGCCGTCGAGTAGTTGCAGGTTGTGACCGGCGCGCTGGCCGTTGATGCTGACGTTGCTGTCGCCGCTGACCGGGGTAAACGAAATACGGTCGCTCTGGATGCTGGAAGCGCCCGGCGTAAGAGCGAAGAGCGAATACAAGCTGCGCCCGTTGATACCGAGGTTGGACACCTGGTTTCCGTTAATGACGGTGTCTACTTCGCCGCTATCGGTCTGCACTGCGACCGCGTTGGCTTCGACGGTCACTTGCTCTTGCGTGCTGCCGACCTGGAGTTTGAAGTCGAGACGAGTGCGGTCGCCGACGGCAAGAACCACGTTCTTCTGCTCGGTGGCCTTGAACCCGCTCGCGGTGACGCGAATCGTATAGGTGCCGATATGGAGGTCAGGCGCCGTGTACTGGCCGTCACTGTTGGTGGCGGAGTTACGCGCCACACCGGTGTCGGTGTTGGTGATGATGATGGCCGCATTGGGGACGGCCGCGCCTGTGGGGTCGGTCACTGTACCCAGGATGGTCGCTTCCTGAGCCAGGGCTTGGGCGGCGAAAATTGCGAAGAAAGCTGTGAGCAGAAGCGCAAGGCGGATTCCGTTGCGTCTCACAGCCAAGCCAAAACTCCCGGCAAACATGGGCGAGAGGGATTTCATGGTGAAGCCTCCGAGTTAGTTGGTCGCGATTAGTCGCTCGCGAGCGTTTGGTCAGCGGTTATGTAGGGCTGGGACTACCCCTGAAACTGTAAACGTTTACGGTGATAGCCCCCCTCGATGACCGTTGTCAAGAAGAAAATCGATATCGTACAGAGGATTTGCCGCGGTTTTGGCCGCTTAAAAGCATTTCCGCTTGCCAACCAGGCGTATACTCTTGCGATAACAAGTGCCGATTCCTGCGGTAGATCAAGGTTTCCGAAGAATCGCCGGTTCTCGGACGAAGGGGTATATTTCCATGCGGACCGTGAAGATAGCAGTACTTACCTTGGTACTCTGCGTGGCTGCTTCTTACGCTCTCCTGGGCCAACAGAAGCGACCGGACACCCTTCCTCCCGGCATGCGTGAGTTTCCCGTGATCCTGCAGCAGAGCGTGACTGCAGGCAAGACACCGGTCGGAACCAAAATCCAGGCAAAGCTCTGGGTGGCGACGTTGATGGACGGCACCGTAATCCCAAGAAATGCCGTTTTCTCAGGCGAGGTAGTGGAATCGGTGGCGAAAACGAAGACGGACCCGTCCCGCGTGACTCTTCGAATGGATTCGGTGCAATGGAAAGATGGGTCGGTTCCGGTCAAGGTCTATTTGACGGCCTGGTATTACCCTTCTCGAACAGCGTCCGGCCAGGAGCTCCAGTACGCACCCCAGCAACCCGCGAACCGGACCTGGAATGGAGAAGGGCAGTATCCCGATCCGAATTCGAAGGTGTACAAGCCGTTTCCAGGAAGCGGCTCCGATCAGGGGTCGGCGGTCCCGGACACTCCGACCGCGATCGCCGGGAATCACCGAGTGCTCATGGAAGATGTGGAGAGCGCTCACGGCGCCGATGGAGAAGTCGAGCTGGTTTCCAAGCGAACCAATATTAAGTTGGATAAGCTGACGACGTATGTGCTGGCCGGTGGAGACCTGCTCCCGGCAAAGTAAACTCCGATCCCAAATCGGCCTCATTCGCGCGAGTTTTGCGACTCGACTGTGACTGGTCTTCTTGACCGGGCGATTCTGCTGTGCTACAAGCGACGGTCGACCGTAATCGTTAACGCAACATACATCTACCAATCAGCCAGCGCACTCGCCTGCTTGTTCGACCGCGCGGGTTGGGGAGGAAATCTTCATGGCAACGCGTATGCGATCCACCCTGCAGATGGCATTCTTTGTGGTTCTCATTCTTGTCCGTGCTGGCGCACAAACAGCCGGAGGAGCGGTGTATCTGGATCCGTCCCAGCCGATCAACGTGCGTGTGGATGATCTGATCAAGCGCATGACTCTGGAGCAGAAGGCTACGCAGCTGGTGAATCAGGCGCGGGCCATTCCTGACCTGAAGGTGCCGAATTACGACTGGTGGAGTGAGGCTCTGCACGGGGTAGCGAATGCAGGAACGGCGACTGTGTTTCCCGAGCCGGTCGGACTTGCGGCCACGTTTGACGACTCATTGATTCACGAGATGGCGATCGTCATCGGGACGGAAGCCCGGGCCAAGCACAACCAGGCGGTGCGGGCGGGACGGCGAGACATTATGGAGGGGCTGGATTTCTGGTCGCCGAATATCAATATCTTCCGCGATCCCCGCTGGGGACGAGGGCAGGAAACCTACGGCGAGGATCCGTTCCTTACCGGGCGCATGGGTGTGGCGTTCGTGACTGGGCTGCAGGGAGATGATCCGAAGTATTTCCGCGTGATCTCGACGCCGAAGCATTTTGCGGTGCATAGCGGGCCGGAGACGACACGGCACACGGTCGATGTGCTGGTATCGAAGCACGATATGGAAGACACGTACCTGCCGGCATTCCGCGCGAGTGTCACCGAAGGGAAGGCGGAGTCGGTGATGTGCGCGTACAACCGCGTCAATGGACAGCCAGCGTGTGCCAATACGTTCCTGCTGAAAGATACACTTCGCGGAGCGTGGAACTTCAACGGGTATGTGGTATCGGACTGCGACGCGATCGTCGACATTTATCAGGGGCACAAGTTCGTGAAGAGCCAGGCCGAAGCCGCGGCCGCCGCGATCAAGGCCGGCATGGACAACGAATGCGCGGACTTCTTCACCATCACGAAAGATGACCACGACTACAAACCGTTCGTGGATGCAGTGAAGCAAGGACTGCTCACCGAGGCCGATCTCGATGTTTCCTTGCGGCGTCTGTTTACGGCGCGGATGAAGCTCGGGATGTTCGATCCGCCCGACATGGTGCCCTACGCCAAGACGCCGGACTCCGAGATCGACAGCGCTGCGCACCGCGAGTTGGCGTTGAAGATTGCGCGCGAATCAATGGTCCTGTTGAAGAATGATGGCACGCTTCCTTTGGCGGCGGGCCTAAAGAAAATTCTCGTGGCGGGTCCGTTAGCCGACTCTTCCCAGGTGCTCCACGGCAATTACAGTGGAACGGCCTCGCACGCAGTCACGGCGCTGGAGGGGATTCGCAAGCAGTTTGCTGGCGCACAAGTCTCGTTCGAGCCGGGGACGAACTTTCTCCTCGAGCATCCTGTCATTCAAACTTCAGTGTTGTCGACCGACGATGGCAAGCCCGGCCTCAAGGGCGAATACTTTGCTGGAGAAATCTCCGGCACGCCGCAGCTGGTTCGAGTCGATCCCTACGTCGATCTTCAACTCTCGCACCCGGACGCCCATGCATTGCCCGCGCCCACCGGCATGAAGGATTTTTCTGTCCGCTGGACCGGATTTCTGACGCCCGCGGAGTCCGGCACTTATCAAGTCGGACTGATGGGTTCAATGCAGCGCCTGTGGCTCGATGGGAAGCTGATTGTAGATGACGCCATCGGTCACGATCCGAACCCGCAACTAGCTACCGTTCAGTTGGAGAAAGGGCATCGCTACGCGATCAAGATCGAATACCAGGCGGGTGGACGGACGACGAAGCTGATCTGGCTGTCTACTACCGTGGATCCACTGGTGGCGGCTGTATCTGCGGCGCGCCAAGCCGATGTTGTCGTCGCGGTGGTGGGTATCACCTCAAAGCTTGAGGGCGAGGAGATGAAGGTCGACGTGCCGGGATTCAAGGGCGGCGATCGTACCAGTCTCAACCTTCCAGCCGAGGAAGAGGCGCTGCTGGGCGCTTTGAAGGGGACCGGCAAGCCGCTGGTAGTTGTCCTGATGAATGGCAGCGCGCTGGCGGTGAACTGGGCCAACGATCATGCCAACGCGATCCTGGAAGCGTGGTACTCGGGAGAAGAGGGCGGCACCGCGATCGCTCAGACACTCGCGGGCGTGAACAATCCCGCCGGACGGTTGTCCGTCACCTTCTATAAAGGTGTGGAGCAGCTGCCGGAGTTCGACGATTACGCCATGAAGAACCGCACGTATCGTTACTTCACCGGCGAGCCTCTGTATGGATTCGGGCATGGACTGAGTTACACGACCTTCGAATACAGCGGCATGAAACTGTCGAATCCGCAGTTGCAGGCGGGTAATCCGCTGGATGTTGAGGTGGACGTAAAAAATACTGGCAAGCGGGATGGCGATGAAGTGGCTGAACTCTACATCAGCTTCCCGAAGCTGCCCGGTGCGCCGTTGCATGCATTGCGCGGATTCACCCGGGTCCATCTGAAAGCGGGCGAACAGCAACACGTGAAGCTGACTCTCAGTCCGCGCGACCTGAGCTATGTAAATGATGCGGGAGACCGCTTCGTCTCGACGGGCGACTATCTGATTACCGTCGGCGGAGGGCAGCCGGGAACCGGGGCGCCCCATGCGGATTCTCACTTGATGATTCAGGGAGAACAGAAGCTGCCCGAATAAAGGGGCGTGGAACGAGCCAGAACCCACCGGCCCAGACCACGTTCGATCAAAATATACAATGGCTGCCCCACCCTTCGCGATTTTCGAAGGGTGGGCACGATGCAGCCTGCAGTAACGGTTGTTCCCGGCGCCTGGCTCTGCACGGCGCGCTTCAACCCCAAAACTTCTGAGTACCCACAGCATCGATTCCCACCTTTCGAAAACCTGTTCAGTCTCATGGCATCCTTTACAAAACCGCGAAGGGTGGGGCAGCCCGCGAGCTGATCGTAACGCGAGTCCATATGGTCTTTCCTTTTACGATTGCCGACAGAACGAATGCACTATTGCTGTCGCTGCACAGCCGGAGGTGTCCATTTGCCGTGGGTAATCGCAGCTTCCGGCCAGTAACAGCGGACGTAGAGTGAGAAGTCATCTTTCGGGGCTGGGAGCCAGTTGGACACTCTGTCTTTCGCTGGCGGTGCTGCAGACACGTAAAGAGTGAGCGATCCGTCCGGGCCGTACTGAAGCGTTTTGTTCTTGGTGCCCAGGGAGTAACGCTTCAGCTCGTTCGGTTGGAAGAAGTGGAACTTGTTGTAAAGCGTCAGAGACCAGAAACCCCTTACGGGCGGAAGCAAATTCTTCGCAAACGTAACCGTGTACTGGTTGCTGCCGTTCAATCGAGCGCCTGCGCCGTCCAAATCCTGATAGAAGTATTTTGTCTCCGACGGCTTGTTGACGAAGATGTTGGATTTCGCGACGGCAGCCCGGGTGAAATAGTCGGTCCCGAACTGTGCGCCGTTGCTCTGTGTCGTCCAGTTGCCTGCTAGAGGAATGCCGTAGTTGCGAAACTCGAAAAGCGGACCCATCAGTTCGTTTTCGGCCGCGATGGCAACCTGGGTAAGACTCTCCTGCAGTTTCTGATTTGTTCCAGTCGCCGCGAGCATCGCTCGTATGCTGGCATAGAGTGCTTCCTCACCGGGCAAGGCCGGCACTTCATTGAGTACCTCGGGCAAAGCGTCAAAGAATTGCTTCGGATCCACCCACTTCGTTTCTTCGTCGCCGGTGGACGTCGAAGGAAAGTGCGGGATCGCTTTCCAATCCTTGCTCTTCATCGTTCCATCGAATCGGGATAGCGGGTAGAGCGATATTCCGCTCACGATCTCTTGGACTGCGGTACGATCCTCTGCCGTGTCATTCAGAAACACTCGGGGAATTACGACGCCAACGTTGGTGCTTGATCGTAAGACTCCCTGAACTCCAGCCGGTGCCTGCCCCTTCCAGTCTGGGCCCACGATCATGTAAAGGCCCCGCCTTGAGCCATACATTTTTCCCAGACTGCCAAAACTGTCGGTGCGCTGGTCCACCAACTGGTACACCCAAAAGCGGTCGCCAAAATCAGGGACCTGAACAATGACCGGCTCTTCATCGAGCGTCAGAATCGAAAAGCCGTACACAACGTCTTGATTGGGGCATGCAACCAGTCGTTCTTCAGGTTGGATGTAATCGGTCAGCATGGAAAGCTGATTGGGAGGAGCGATCGGGACCACCCCGCCCATGAGGCCAGGTTCGGGCACGTTGCGGAGGATAGTGATGCGGTTGTGCAGGTTCATCATGGGCCACGCCCAGATGTAGGCGAAGCGCCCGATGGCGGCAATATAGTCCGCCGTCATGGTGGTTCCACTAGCGGTCCCAGGAATGGCTGAGGGGGGGCATTGGAGATTGGATTTCAGGCTTAGGCAATAGCGGGCGAACGGCCATGGCATTTTCTTCCCATTCGGAGTTTCCGCACGAGTAGATGCCACGCCACAGCCGCCCTCAACTGTCAGAAGTAATAGGCAAAGAATCGATTGAAGTTGAATTACAACCCGCGAACAGGCGCCTGCACTCGAAACATGGGGACCGGTGAAACTCCCCATCGCGCTCAGCCTCCGACCAGCTTCGAAGAGTTCAGATATGAACTGAATCGGAAGAAGTCGAAATTTGAGTGCTAAGCGGTTACAACAATAATCGCGCTGAGCTGTTCTCAATCCCTTGACTTTGGCTTATAGCAGACCTGCACCCCTACCTCGCAGGTACCTTCTGCTTGGCTATACGGGGAACCTTGCACCGAACAGAAAAGGCGCATCCCAAAGGCATATCGAGGGGAGGCCTCGCTTTTGTCTGGTTTGACTAGCTGTGGTTCGCTAACAGCCCAGACCTTTTCAAGATCATTCGACCCGTATGGGCTGATGTGAATGCCTTTTGGTATGTCTTGCGGGCTTAGATTCGATTTGGTTTTGCGTTTTCCGTTCGTAGCTCGGACTTCGGTTTGTTGATAGGATTCATCGAGCGTCGCATACTCGGGGAGTTTAAGAAAGACCGTTTTATTAAACTCCTCCCCATCCGACCCCGATAGAGTTCCTGCATAACGAAATCCTTCCGGGCAGCTGTTTTGAGCGCTACTTGGGGAAGACATGAGCACGAGGCCCAAGAGACTCAAGAAACCAAGGTGCTTCTTCATCGAGGTCGCTCCGAAGTTCGCAGTAACTATTCAAAGTCGATGCTCGGCACCTTGCCAACTAGGGAAATCCCTAGATGTTGCAACAATCCCGATAGCACTCAGCTACCCGCCGGGCACCTCGGGGCGATCCTCGCCAGTCGTTTGTCCTGACTACCCGGGTTAAGATGAGAGCAAGCCACATGTGCCCCGGGAGATGAATATCCGCTGGTTTGCCTGCTCGCTGACAGTGCTGCCGTTGCTCGCGGCATGGATGCCGAACGCGGCTGCGCCTCCGCAATCATCGCCGAATCCGTCTGCCTCTTCGACTCAGCCCGCCGCCGATAGCCCAATCCGCTTCGCCTACGAGCCCATCGACTTCAAGCTCGACAGCGACGAGACGCCCGAGCGCCATGCTCCCGAGACCATGGCTGGCGGCGTGGCCGTTTTCGACTACAACAATGACGGCAAGCTCGACATCTTCTTCACCAACGGAGCGGACCTCAAGACGCTCCGCAAAACTTCGGCGAAATATTCCAACCGGCTTTTCGAGAACGACGGCCACGGGCACTTCACCGACGTGACCGAGAAGGCCGGACTGGCCGGAACTGGCTACGATACCGGCGTCGCCATTGGGGACTACGACAACGACGGCTACGAAGATATTTTTGTGGCGGGCGTGTACCGCAACACGCTTTACCACAACAACGGGAACGGTACGTTCACAGATGTCACGACCAAGGCCGGACTGAATAAGCCTGACGCAGAATATGGTCCGCTCTGGTCCGTCGCCGCTGCGTGGGTCGATGTGAACAATGACGGGCTGCTCGATCTCGTCGTCATCAACTATCTGAAATGGGACTTTGATCACGAGCCGGTGTGCGAGGGCTATGGGCATCGCGACTACTGCCATCCCAAGTTCTACAAGCCCACGCCCAACCAGCTGTTCCTGAATAACGGGGATGGAACGTTCCGCGATGCTTCGGTCGAAGCAGGGTTCCGCGCGCATCCGGGCAAGGGGATGGGCGTCGCGGCGGCCGATTCTGAACTCTCAGGCAGGATGGACCTGATCGTCCCCAACGACAAGCTGATGAACTCCTTCTACAAAAACAAGGGAGGCGGAAAGTTTGAAGAGGTGGGCTTCGAAGAGAACCTCGCGCTGCGCGAAGACGGAGTCTACATCTCCGGCATGGGCGTCGATTTTCGCGATCTGGATAACGATGGCTATCCCGACATTGTTCTGGTCGCGCTCGATGGGGAGACATTTCCCGTATACAAAAACACGGGGAAAGGCAGCTTCGTCGAAGTCACTCGCGAGAGCAACATGACGAAGCTGAGTCTGCCCATGGCAGGGTATTCGCCGACGATTGCCGATTTTGATAATGATGGATGGAAGGACATTTTCGTTTCGCGCGGGCACGTGCAGTCGCTGCTGGCGTCGCAGAATCTGATGGTGGCTCAGCCGAATACTGTCTTCCGCAATCTGGGTGGCATGAAATTTTCCGCCTTGACCGCGGAGGCCGGACTGACGGCGCAACCTCCAGCCCGGCACAGGGGTTCGGCCGTTGGGGACTTGAATGGCGATGGTCGGCTGGACGTGGTGGTGAGTGCGATCAATGCGCCCGCGGAGATATGGATCAACCAGAGTCCGGGCGACAATCATTGGATCGAGTTCAAGTTGCAGGGGACGAAGAGCAACCGCGATGGCATTGGTGCGCGGATCAAGATCGTGACGAAGTCCGGGGCGCAGTACAACCACATGACCACGAGCGCGGGGTATGCGTCGTCGAGCGCTGGGCCGGTGCATTTCGGGTTGGGGGCGCATGCGTCTGTGGATTCGGTTGAGATTCGATGGCCTTCCGGAGTCGTGCAGCAGATGCGGGATGTGGCGGGGGACCGGGTCGTGGTGGTGAAGGAGCCGGCAAAGTAGCGCGCCTTGCTGGAAGGCAAAGGCTTGAACCACTAAGGACACGAAGGATCACGAAGGTTTTTCTCTCATAGCGCTTCCTTCGTGAACCTTCGTGTCCTTAGTGGTGAAGAATTTAATTGAACACTTGCCGCAGCGCAGGATAGATCCTGCGATAGGTGCGGTAGTTCTGCTGCAGAGTTTTGGAATTTGCCTGATTCGACGCAATCCGCGAGGCCACGCGCACTACTCTGTCGCACGCCTCGTCCACCGAACTCCACGCGCCAGCGCCAGTGCCTGCCAGAATCGCTGCGCCGTAGGCTGCGCCTTCTTCTGCAGCCACGATCTCTACCTCATGCGCGTAGACGTCCGCCTGAATCTGGCGCCACAGGGGCGAACGGGCGCCACCACCGCCCAGGCGGATCGACGTTACCGGAATCTTCATCTCTTCGAAAATCGTGAAGGTATCTTTCAGGCTGTAGGCAACGCCTTCCATGACGGCGCGAATGATGTGCCCGCGGGTGTGAGACGCCGTTAGCCCGAGCAGAGCCGCGCGAGCGTTGGGATCGAGATGGGGCGTGCGTTCGCCCATCAGATAAGGCACCCAGAATGCGCCCTCGGAACCGGCGGGCGCCGCTGCGGCTTCGTCCGCGAGAATGTCGTAGGGATCGCGCCCGTCGTTCGTCTTCCCTCCTGAGACGACACCGAAGCGATCGCGGAACCAGCGCAGCGATAATCCCGCGGACTGCGTAACGCCCATCACGTGCCAGCGGCCGGGGATGGCATGGCAGAAAGTGTGCAGGCGTCCTTGCGGATCGAGTGCGGGACGATCGGTCGCAGCAAAGACAACGCCGGATGTTCCGATTGTGGCGCTGACTGCTCCGGCGCGGGCGATGCCCATGCCGACGGCACCAGCAGCCTGATCGCCTGCTCCGGCGACGACCGGCGTTCCAACTCGCAAGCCCGTAGCCTCCGCGCCGGCGGCAGATACTTTTCCGCAAACGTCAGGAGATTCATGCAGCGCGGGAAGCAAGCCAGCGTCGATGCCGGACTTGCGCAACACTTCGGTCGACCAACGGCGGTTGGCTACATCCAGCAGAAGCGTGCCCGACGCGTCGGCCATGTCGATGGCGCGCTCTCCCGTCAGCCGGAAGCGCACGTAGTCCTTGGGCAGCATCACATGCGCGACGCGGGCCCAGTTCGCGGGCTCGGTCTCGCGCACCCAGAGCAGCTTGGTCAGCGTGAAATTGGTGAGCGGAGGATTGCAGGTCAGCTGGATCAGTGCGTCGCGGCCAAACAATTTCTCCAGTTCGTGAGTCTGCGCCTCGCTGCGCTGGTCGCACCAGATGATCGCATTGCGCACGACTTCATCGGCGGAGTCGAGCAGAACTGCACCGTGCATTTGACCCGAGAACCCGACGCAGGCAATGTCATCCGCGTTGAGGTTGGAGGATTTCAGCGCCTTGCGAACCGCCGCTCCGCAGGCGCGCCACCAGTCGCGCGGATCCTGCTCGGCCCAACCGGGCCGCGGGCTGTGGAACGGCTCGTGTTCTTCCGATCCGGAGGCGACGACCTTCCCCGCCTCGTCCATCACAAGCGCGCGAGTGCCGCCGGTGCCTACGTCAATACCAAGGTACGCGATGTTCCCTCCTCGAGGTTTTCCCGTTAGCGCTCGCAGCGCGACGGCTGGGCTAAGCGAAGTCTTCCGCCAGTTCTGTGCGTGCTTCCTGGGCCTGCTCTTCTTTTTCTTTGACTGATTCCTGGGTCTGTCTCTGCAGGAAGAAATCCAGATTCCCGCGCATCACGAGATGCGGAGTCAACGCAACCTGATGCGATCGAGTGGCGCTCTCCACGAGAAACTCGTGCAACATGCGGAATGCGATCTGGCCTTGCGCGCGGGGCCGCTGGTAAATGGTCGCGGCGACCGCGCCCGATCGAATCTGAGAAACCAGGTCGGGAAATAGATCGGTGGTGATGATGGTCAAACGATCCAGCAACTTTGCATCACGCGCGGCATTCAGCACAGGGATGGACGCTTCCGTGGATACGTAGACTCCGGACAGGTCCGGAGTTTTTTCAAACAGCCTGCGGCACTTGTTGTAGGCTTCCGCCTCCACGTCGTGATCTTCGATGGGTTTCAGCAGGCGAAGATTGGGATAAAGAGAGCGCAACGTACTGTCGAAGGCGGCGAACTTTTCCGCGTGCTCGGTGATCCCCATGTCGAACAGGGTGATCGCGACCGATCCCTCGCGCGGGCCAATGAATCTGCCCATCAGGTCGGCGGCAATCGACCCGCTGGCCAGAGTGTCGATCGCGACGATGCCCAGCCGTCCACTATGGGGAGCATCGGTGGCGACACAGACCACGGGAATGCGGGCGCGGGAGGCGCGGCGGATCCAGGCTCGCAACACCTGGGGACGGCTCGGGAAGCTGATGATGCCATCTACTTTGTCGTTGATGGCCGCTTCGAACGCCTCTTCTTCCCCTTCGTCGAGATGCGGATAAGTGCGAAATTCGACTTCAACATTTTCCAGCAGGATCGAACCGGCAGCTTCACGAATGCCGGCCCGCACCTCGTCCCAAAACGATGTCGTTCCCTGCAGGGTATTGACCGAGATTCGCAGAGTCTTTTTGGAAGACAAATACCGTGCCGCAAGATTTGGCCGGTACCCGAGAGTTCTTGCCATCTGCAAGACTCTGTCTTTGGTGAGTGGGCTTACGCCTGGGTTGTCATGCAGTGCTCGATGCACAGATCCAATCGAGGTGCCCAGCGCTTTTGCAATGTCACGCAGAGTCGTGGGAGCTTTGCCCATTTTCTTTGCCCGCGTTCCCGCCGGCGACCGGAAGTACTGCAAGATAGCCCAGGGGGAGGGCTGTCCGGTCGCCGGAACCGTAAACGTTAACGGAACTGGGCAAAATGCGCAACTATGCGGAAGACTAGTGTCGACCCGGCGTGTCCGGTGAGCCGGAAACCGCCTGTACGCGCCCCTTCTGATCTGGAATCCCCGAGAGACGGTAGATCCAACTGCAGATGACATCGCGCCACACGATGGCTTGGCTCGCTTGATATTGCAGGCGCTGCAGGATATCCCGATAGCGATCCTGGTCGACATGGCCCTGCAGCAACTGCCACTGCGCAATGAAGTCGCGAGCCTGATCCGCGCCCTCGTAGTGCGAATCGTACTCGTGCTGAATGACGGTCTTTCCGGAATGAAGCACGTAGGTATACGGCACGTGATGGAAAAACAGCAGCAGGTTGTCAGGGCAGTTGGCCAGCGATTCGTACAGCTTTTGCACCTCCGGGGGATACTGGCCGATGTATCCCGTGCCGGTCGCGATGGTGCGATCCATGCCGATTCCCTGGTGATCGGCGCGGTGCCATTGTCCCCAACCATTTTCTTCGGAAGATTGCGGCCCCGGGTCGTAATGATTTCCCACAATGTTGGTCAGCGTCCCTGCGCCCAGTGGACCGGTGTAACTTTCATACACATGCCACGAATTGAGTTGCATCGCGGTGATTGTTTTGACGACGAGTGGATCGCTGCCGAAGGTGAGGCGGGTCCACTCGTCGATGATTTTTTCGGCGCTGAGATTGGGATCCCAGGCGAGGCGTCCAAAGCCATAGAGATTGGCCATGGCGAGCGGACTGCCGAGCCAATTGGCATCCATGCCGACATTGGCGACGCCCACGAAGCCGCCGGCGGGACGATGGAAGATTCGCCCTGCGACCAGGTCCTTGACCGGCGTGGCACTCGAATCGACACGCATGTCGAAGTCGAGAACTTCCTTCCACATGGGCACGAGAAAGCAGAGATGGCGCTGTTGTCCGGTGTATTCCTGCGTAATCTGCAGCTCGATGGCTTCGTTCGTGCGGCGCAGGCCGGCGAACAGCGGTGACGCCGGCTCGCGCACCTGGAAGTCGATGGGGCCGTTTTTGATTTGAATGATGACGTTGTCGTCGAAGGCGCCGTCCAGCGGATGGAAATTGTCATAGGCCGCTTTCGCGCGATCGTTTTTCAGGTTGTGCCAGTCGAGGTGATGGTTGTAAACGAAGGCGCGATAGAACACGACACCGCCGTGCGGCTTGAGGGCGCGCGCGATGACGTTGGCCGCGTCGGCTGGCGTTCGGCCGTAGGTGGAGGGACCAAGCCTTCCTTCGGAGTCGGCCTTGACCACGAAACCGCCGAAATCCGGGATGTGCCGGTAGATCTCGTCAGCCTTTTTGCGCCACCATTCGGCGACCCGCGGATCCAGCGGATCAAATGTATCGAGGCCGCCCATCACTTTGGGACTGCTCAGATCGACGGACAGAGACAGCTGCACGCCCCACGGACGGAACACATCGGCGATGCGGCTGACTTGCGCGATGAAAGCGTCTTCCAGAATGCCCGGAGCGGCGTTCACGTTGTTGATGGTGCATCCGTTGATCCCGATCGAGGCCAGCAGCCGAGCATATTCCCCAGTGCGGGTCAGGTCGCTGCGGACGTTGCCATCAGCGAAGAAGATCGAAGGGCCGCCGTATCCGCGCTCGATGCGCCCGTCGAGATTGTCCCATTGGTTCACCCAGCGGATGGGCGCGAAAGGCTGCTGCACTTCGTCGATAGCTGCGAGACTCTCGGCGCGCGCGATCCTGCTCAGCAGCGCGAATACGCCATAGAGAACGCCGCGGTCGGTGGAGGAAGCGACGACCAGGCATTCGAATCCGTGGATCTTCGCTGCTGTCAGCCAGTAGCCATCAGGCTTCAGCTCTTGCGGCGGACGTAGCGCGGGGTCGAGCGCGCGCAACTGCGTCAGTGTTCCGAGAATCATGGCGCTGTGTGACGGCGAGCTTGCTTGCACGTGCAAGGTTTTCCCAAGCATTTGCGCAACGCCAGTGACCAGTTCTCTCTGCGCAGTGTTGAGCACTGCGGAATCGCCAAGCACCACAATCTCGTCCGGCAAGCGCTGATAGGTCCTGGCTGCTTGCGGGTCGAGCGCGGAGTAGCGCAGCCAAGCCTCGGCTCCGGTCTCGGCGGAAGTGAGAGTGGGAGCCGACGCGGCGCAGAGCAAGGCCGCTCCCAAGACTGCAAACCGCATCGCGGCACGTATGAACCGGGAGGATCGCATCGCAACGAGTATAAGAGCAGACGGCACTCCGGATCGATAATCCCATTGCTTTTACCGCGTCAGAGGCCTACTATTCGCGGCTGGAGGGCCTGCCATGATTACGTCCGGCCCGATATACAGCCATCTCCTGAAACTCGCCGCCGTCACCTTTCTCGCCACTGCCAGTTTCTCTCAGACAGCCCCGAAGTACGATCCCGCCACCGAAGGCACAGTCAAGGGAATCGTGGAAGAAGTGAAACTGGTTCCACCTTCGGGCGGAAAACCTGTCGCTTACCTGACCTTGAAGAACGGTACGAATGCGGTTCAGATTTTTCTTTGTCCCAAGAAATTTCTCGACGACATGGGGATCGAGTTTAAGCCGCAGGAACAGATTGAGGTTACGGGCTCCAAGGTAAAGCAGGAAGGAGCGGACTTGACACTCGCCCGCGAAGTGGTGAAAGGCGGAGAGACTCTGACGCTGCGTTTCAAAGACGGCAAGCCAGCCTGGTAGATCATCCAATCTACTCTCGAACGCGAAGAGAGATAGGCCGGAACCGAAGTGTCAGGGGGCCATCCCTTCCGTCGAATAAAACTCTTCCTCCGCAGGCACGAAATGTGGCAGTATTTGTATCAAGACGCGATCCCTCCTATGTACTCAGTTCGCTTAATTCTCTGGACGGTAAGTATGGGATATGCAGGATTCCTGTTGACCGGCCAGGGGCTGCGGACTTTCAACAGCCTCTCTATCACGGAAGCATGCCTCGGGGCTTTAACCGGATTTCTGCTGGCGATCATGTTTATTCTCCGAGAAAAGCGGCGACAGAAACCTGCCTTCGTCACATATCCCATGGCGCATATCCTGCCGAATTGGGGCACATCCGAAGAAGACCGCTCCGCCAACCCAAAGCCGAAGCGTTGAGAACACACAAGCCAGTTGAGAGTTCCGCTCGCCGGCTATTTCCTCCGAATGCCGCCTAAGCCCGTCTTCCCGGCGGTCTTTCCAGAGACAGCCGTCTGGACGGCACCCTTCGCAGCATTCCCGGCCACACTTCCTACGTCGGGAACAAACTTCGGGCTTGCGGTCGTTCCTTGAATCATGAACGACACGCCTCCCCGATCGCCTCCCCGACCCGTTCTCTGTGCCCGTGCGTCGCCCCGTTCGGTCTGCAGGTCGGCAATCATGCGGAAGTCGAGGGCCCCGGCCGGACTAATCGTGCCTGCTCCGGTCACTACGCCAAGGGACGGTACTGTCACATTGATCGCGTCGGCCCGAGTCATGTCGGCAGCCACGCGCGCATTCAAGCTGGCATTCTGAATTGTGGTGTCGGGATTCGAGGCGGCTTTCCCGCCAAGAGCCGATAATGCTCCCAGTTTTGAGCCCATATCGAAACCGGCCAAGGTCGCATTCGACAAACGCACCGGACCCGCGATCACTAGATTGTTGAGCGGACCGCTGATCGCCAAGTCCGCCGAGAGTGTTCCTCCTCTTAACTGCGATCCTGAGGGGAGCACGATGCCGAGAGCTGGCAGCATCGATTGCAGTTCATCGACCGACATGTCTGTGGCGCTGAGCTTCAGGTTCACCACCTGACTTTCACCCTGGTTCTGAAATCCGCCTGTGAGCTGGGCGACCGCCTTGCCGATCGCGATGTCGCCCTGAGTTATCGTTCCGGCCTCTCGGTCGAGGTCTGTGTTCAGGGCGTATTTGATGGTCACCGGCTGGGGAGCTGGAGAACCCTTCGGCGAGAGCTTTAGCTTTTCGCAGACAATGACGCCAGCGGCCTTGGCCTGACTGCCGTTTGACGTCAACGATCCATCAAAATCCGCCGAACCGCCAATCCCACTGGCGGGATCGATGAAACCTGACGCCGCGATATCCATGTTTTTCACCGCTACGGTCGCGTCGAACGGAGTCTTGGCCGCGTCCTGCGAATTCATCGGTCCCGCCTTGCCCGAAACGTTGGCGTTGCCGCCTCCCGGGAGGTCGGCCGTCAGCTTGAAGGGAAACTGGGAGGTCTGCGACAGGTTGGTCAACTCGACATTCACTTCGTCATACACCTGCGGCTTCGCGGCGGAGTTCGCTTTTCCGACTGCCAGCTCACCGTTAGTGATCTCCACCTTCCCGATGGAAAGATTCTTGGGCGTACCCTCCTTCGCCGGTTCAGCGGACTGTTTCACACCGGGAGTACCGAGAGTTGAGAAATTCCACGTTCCGTTCTCCGCTTTAAGCAACGTGATCTTGGGCTCGTCCAGCACGATCCCCGTCACGTTTAATGTCTTCGAGAAGATGAGTGGCATCAACTCGACGCCTACCTTCAGCGACTTCGCAGTTACGAAGGGCGACTTGCTGAAGGCTGGATCGTCGGCGATGCTGACGTTCTCCACGCCAACGTTCCCGCTTAAGAGCGAAAGGCTGAGCTCTCCCAACGTCACGGGCCGTCCCAAGGCGTTCGCCAACTCCGACTCGATCTTCGGACGGAAGCTATTCACGTTGATTAGAAATGGGAGGGCCAACAATAGTAAGAGAAGAACCCCAACTGCGATTCCCGCAATCCGCACCCACCGCATTTTCATGACTGCATTCAGTTGAGTGCGGAGTGCCGGCCCAGTGGCAATGGATCGAATCTTCGCAAGGACTTGCTGCGCCCTGGCTGCCTTGCCAGGCTTGGTTGGACCTACCTTCTTGCTAGTCGGGTCCGGTTCCGGAGGTGGTAACGGTCGAGCGGCCATGGCTGGCCTCCTCTTTAAAACTGCAGTAGTAGATCCCAGCGACCCGGAGGGCGTCACCGGTCGAGCGTGACGGCCCGGGAGAAGGTTGTTGAAATATCGCCCTGGCAGATCCGGCACAACGACTCGCAGGCCGACCTCAGAATTTTATGACCAGTCCAGCGGACACTCTGCCCTGTCTGTCTTGGGTCTGGCCGCTGAACTTAGTCATAAGCCAATCTGCCTGCACGAGCCGTAATCCGATCCCTTTCCGAAGCCCAATGTCCAGGCCGCCGCCAACCAGCATGGCGAAGGCGTTGTCGCTCGCCCCACCAGCCGAAATTGTCGCGCCCCCGAACAAGGCATGCACGAAGGGCTGAACAACTGGAAGGCGCGCTGTGAGTACGGGACCGACGGTGTATGTATAAACCGTAGAACTTGTTCTGTGCGAAGTGTACCCACCACTAAAGTCGCCTGTGATTCCCAGGATATGCTTGAAGTTCCCAGTTAAAGAGGCGTTCCACCCAACCGCGTTATAGCTGGGCTGTAGATGCTCGTACTCGGCTCCCGCAAAGATTTCGACTCTTTGCGCAAATGCTGGCGCGTACAGGAATCCAATGAGTAGGATTGCCGGTATAAGTTGTTTTCTCATCGAATCCTTCCTTCTCACGAACAACTGGAATTACTTAGTGTCGCCCTGGCAAGCTCACGAAAAGCCTAGGGCCCGGTCGATCTCCGCACAACTAGGGGAACCCCTAAACGGGTGCGAACCTTTTCGCCATCTAGGCGCAGTGCGGAAGAACCGTGGAACGGACGGGTCGGCAGATATGCTGCTACATCCTCAGCTTTTTCACGTTTTCCACAGGAAGAATCTGATTTCGTGTCACGAACAACCTTTACTGAGAAAACTCAAACGCTCACAATGTCTCCGTGCGCGAGAAATCCCTCAACTCGACGAGCCGGCAGGTTGGCCTGCTATCCCTGGATCGTTCCCTCCTAAGTCCTTATTCCGCAATATTTTGCCGCCAAAGCCCCCGGACGTCGATGCATAACCATAAGAAAGCAAATGCCTTACGAAAAGCGCCGGAAAAGAACGGCCGGGAGTCCGCAGCTAACTCCTTATTTCAGAATATTTTAGCTGTAAGTCCTTGTGGCTCAAGATTTTGCCAGCCTTCAACCCGATCATGCGACCTTAAGTTATTTGTAATGAATATTTTAGAAGAGGAGACGAAAAAAATCAGAGGGCAAGGTCACAGTAATTCCCGCCGGGCCGGCACAGCAGTCAAGATGCAGGCTCAGCCGCCTGCCCCAAGTGGACCTTCCTGATAATCTCAAGCGAGACCTTTATTGCCCCCAGGAGATCGAACCGCTTTGCCACCGCTCATTAATGTTCGCAGCATCTCGAAAGCCTTCGGCGCCGACCCGCTTTTTCAGAACGTGTCCTTTACGGTTTCTGAGGGAGATCGGATTGGATTGATTGGCCCGAATGGGTCGGGGAAATCCACGCTGCTGCGGATACTTGCTGGGACGGAAGATACCGACGATGGGGAGATCGCCGTCCGCAAACGGATTCGGCTGAGCTACGTGGAGCAGGAATCGGCGTTCCGGGCCGGGGACACAGTGCGGTCGGTGGTCGATGCCGCGTTGAAAAAGTCTGCCGTGCCCGAATCGGAGCGGGGAACGCGCTTTGCCGAGACGCTGGGCCGCGCGGGTTTTGTTGACCTTGATGCCGAAGCGTCCGCACTCTCCGGGGGATGGCAGAAGCGGCTGGCGATTGTCGAAGCATTGGTGCAGAGCCCCGACATCCTGCTGCTCGATGAGCCCACGAATCACCTCGACTTGGCGGGCATCGAGTGGCTCGAAGAGGTCCTGGAGCAGGCTGGGTTCGCCTGCGTAGTCATCAGTCACGACCGCTACTTTTTGGAAAACGTTGCTACGGAGATGGCCGAACTCAGCCGCGTGTATCCCGAAGGATTGCTGCGGGTCAGGGGCCGTTACAGCACGTTCCTGGAGAAGAAAGAAGAGTTTCTGCACGCACAGTCGAAGCGGCAGGAGGCCCTGGAGAACCTGGTTCACTCGGAGATCGAATGGCTACGCCGTGGGGCCAAAGCCCGCACGCGAAAATCGAAGGCGCGGATCGACAAGGCCGGCGAGTTGATGGAAGAACTCGCAGACTTGAACACGCGCACCCGCAGCAGCACCGCGCAAATCGACTTCTCCGCCACCGACCGTAAGACCAAGCGGCTGATCGAACTGCAGGGCGTGTCGTATGAAATCGGCGGGCGGCGGCTGTTTCAAGATTTGAACTTCATTATTTCCGCGGGGCTCAGGGTTGGGTTAGTGGGTCCGAACGGCAGCGGCAAGACTACCTTACTGCGCCTGTTACGCGGAGAAGTTGCAGCGACCGAAGGAGAGATTCGACGGGCGGAAAGGCTGCGCATTGTGTACTTCGACCAGCGTCGCGAGCTCGATCCGACTGTGACCTTGCGGCGGGCGCTGGCTCCGGAGGGCGATTCGGTCATCTATCAGGACCGCGTGGTCCACGTCGCGTCGTGGGCGGCGAAATTTCTGTTCAAGGGAGAACAGCTGAACCAGCCGGTGGATCGGCTTTCCGGGGGAGAGCGGGCGCGAGTGCTGATTGCGCAACTCATGCTTCAGCCTGCCGATGTTCTTTTGCTGGACGAGCCCACCAACGACCTCGACATTCCGACGCTTGAGATTTTGGAGGAAAGTCTTCTGGAGTTTCGCGGCTCGCTCGTGCTGGTGACACATGATCGCTACATGCTCGATCGCGTCTCCACCGTCGTGCTGGGCCTGGATGGTCAGGGTGGCGCCGAGCGCTTTGCCGACTACTCGCAATGGGAGACCTGGCAGGCCGATCGGCTGCAAGCAGCACAGACCGAGGCCCGCGAAACTCCGCGAGCAGTGACGCAGTCAACATCGTCGAAGAAGAAGCTCTCGTACCTCGAAGCCCGCGAATATGCCAGCATCGAGGAACGGGTCGCGGCGGCAGAACAGGTGTTAGACGCGAAGAGGACAGCCGCCGAGGATCCGGCCATCTCTAGCGATGCCACGCGTCTGATGAACGCCCACTCCGATCTGGAAGCGGCCCAACACGAAGTGGATGAACTCTACGCGCGCTGGGCCGAGTTGGAGAAGAAGCAAGCCTGATTCGAATCGGATCAAGAGGCGAGGCAGAAGGCGATGATCGTCTCTCCGCGCTTGCCCGTCTTGTTCTCGAGTTCCTTGAGCAGGCGTGATTCGAGATCCTCTGGATCAGGCGTCATCTCGCAGGCGGCGATCTCTTTGTCGGACGCGCCTTGAAAGCACAGCTCGCAAACGCCCAGACCGTCTTCCGATCGCACCGGAGGTCCGAAGACGCGGCAGGTCATAGGGCGGGATTCGTAGAGCTCGCAGAGTCCAGTCTCAGGGTCGAGCACCGGACAGGGTTCATCATTCGCAAACCCTTCGAATTTTTGCTCCGCGTCTTCCCCTTCGTGCAGCAGGCCAGTGACGGGATCGCCGGGAAACTCCGGCGTCAGCCGGACAACGGACTCGCGGGCACGCTGGCGGATGCGCGCGGCACGCTTCGGGTCGAGCTTCTCCAAGTCAGCGAGGCCTCGGCGCAACCGGAGAGCATCGAGTCGATTGATGGGGAATGCGCCGATGCAGCACTGCGTGCATCCCGGACGGCAGGCCAGCCACTTACCGCTTCGGCGCGTCGCATCGGCCAGGGCAGAGTCGACGATCTGGATCAGCTTCTGGTCTCCGCGGGTTGGGAAGCGGCCGCCCATCTTGTGAGGATAGCGCACGTATACGGACGCCGCACCGTGCTTGTCGGGGTTAAGACATTTACCACGAAGGACACGAAGGTGCACAAAGGAACCCTTAAGCCATGTTGAAGTCCTTTGTGATACTTCGTGTCCTTCGTGGTTCAGTCTTTGACTTTCAGAATCAGTTAGATCAGGGATCACATTCCCAGAAGATTGGCTTGCAGCTTGGCGAAGCCGTGCTCGCGGGCCCAGAGGTCGAGCGGAGCCGAAGCGAGTTCGTCGACCAGCGGCTCGGCGCGGCCGTTCTTCGTCAGGTCGATAGTTTTGATGTAGGTCTTACAGGTATCGCAGCATTCCACACGAATACAGTCGAAGTCGCTGGAGGTGTAGACGGCGAGATTCTTGTCGTTCTCCTCGCCGCATCCAGGACAGACGAGGCGTCGGAACTCCCATTCGGCAAGGCAGAAGGAACAGACCATGGAGCGCGCGCCGCCGTCGCCCATCTGGCGCAAGACGCCGAGCGCGGGCTTGCGACTGCAGAAAGGACACAGGGCGTGCGAGGTATCAATGGGACGAAGCTGCGCTAGCGAACGCAGCAACTCGGCATAGGGCTGGAGGAAAGCCTGGGCGAGGATTCCCGGAGCGTGGGATGGAGAATGCGCGGTCCAGCCGGCTTGCAGCAGCTCCGACCATGCGCCGCGACCCTGCGCGCGAAGTTCATGGCTGAGTGCGGCCAACGGCTTCGGGCCATGCGCTTCGGCCATCACCAGAAACGGCTCAAATCTTGAACTGAGTTCTGACAGTTCCGCTGCCGTAAGGTCGCGATCTGCAGACACTATCGAAGACTGCAGGACGGCGCTCAACCGTAGACGCAACTCGTCTTGAAAGCGGGCGACATGAATGTAGAAGCCAAGAATCTCGGCTGCGAATGGATGCTGTTCGGTTAGCTCTTGCGCGCGGTGGATGCGCCGCTGCCAGGGAGAGACGGGCATCGGGTCATTATCATCTCAGTTCATGATCGGGGCAATCATGGATGCGGATGGTAGTCCTCTGGTGTCGCCTGCTAGACACTGGGATTGCTACGACTTCTTCCCGATTGACTCTTTTCGGGTAGCGGAGGTATAGTCTCCGAATTCTGTTTGGGGTATACCTCGGTTGCCGGGAGTAAGTATTGCGGTGACCGCAACCTTCAACCTCCGTCTCACATCCTAGGTGATCAGGGTCCGCATCGCAGTAGAACGCGCGCGGTAAGTTGCTGGAGGTTTTCATGGAATTCTCCCGCAGGACTTTTCTCAAGGGCACCATCCTCGGTGGCGCCGGCATCTCTGTACTTGGCTTCGATCTCACTCCGGTCTACGCCCAAACCCAGAATCTGAAAATTTCGCGAGCCAGCGAGACGCGCAGCACGTGTCCTTATTGTTCTGTGAGCTGCGGCGTCATTATTTACACACTGGGCGATAAGGCCAAGAACGCGATCCCGCAGGTGGTGCACGTCGAGGGCGATCCCGACCACCCCATCAATCGTGGAACGCTCTGCCCAAAGGGCTCTTCGCTCGAGCAGGACATTATGAATGACCGGCGTCTACTGAAGCCGCAGGTGCGGCGGCCGGGCACGACGGAGTGGGAGGACATCTCGTGGGAGCAAGCCTACGACGAAATCGCGCAGAAGGTGAAGAAGACGCGCGATGACACCTTCGTAGAGGAAGACGCCAGCGGCCACACCGTGAACCGCTGCGAGGGCATGGCCTTCACCGGCGGGTGCACCGACACGAACGAGTTCAATTATCTGGTGGTCAAGAGCATGCGCAGCCTGGGGGTCTGCTACCTGGAAAACCAGGCCCGGGTTTGACACGGCCCTACGGTCTCCAGTTTGGGGCCAACATTCGGACGCGGGGCAATGACCAATGGCTGGATCGACATCAAGAACACCGACATGATGTTGATCATGGGTGGGAATCCAGCCGAAAACCATCCTTGCGGCTTCAAGTGGGCGATTGAGGCCAAGATTCACCGCAACGCGAAAACGATCGTAGTCGATCCGCGGCTCACGCGCACGGCTGCGACTGCGGATATGTATCTGCAGATTCGCGCGGGCGCCGACATCGCGTTTCTCGGCGGCATGATCAACTACGCCATTCAAAACAACCGCATCGCGCACGACTATCTGGTGAACTACACGAATGCGGCGTTCATCATCAAGGATGGCTTCAAGCTTCCGGACGACGGGCTGTACTCGGGCTTCGATCACGAGAAGCAGGTTTACGACAAGGCTACCTGGAACTACGAAGAAGGCGGAAACCTGGAGGGCAAGCCTGTCATGCCGACTCCCGCGGGCCAAGAGCCACCCGCGTCGCACACTCAGACCGTCGGGCAAGCGGGCGCTCCGAAACAGGAGGGCCAGGGTTATCAGGGTGCGAGTCCGGCGGGAGCCAAAGGCGGAGCTGCAGTTGCACCGGTGTTGCCGCCAAAGATTGCATTCGATCTTTCGCTGCAGCATCCGCGCTGCGTATTTCAACTATTGAAGAAGCAATACGAGCGCTATACGCCGGAGATGGTCGAGCGAATCACGGGGATTCCAAAAGACCAGTTCCTGAAAGCGGCCGATCTTTACACTTCGGTCCGCAAAGACGGGGACATGAAAAAGGTATCGACCATCATCTATGCGGTCGGATGGACTCAGCACAGTTTCGGCACGCAGATCATCCGTACGGCAGCGATGCTCCAGTTGCTGATGGGCAATATCGGACGCGCGGGAGGTGGGGTAAATGCTCTGCGCGGGCACTCCAACATTCAGGGCGCGACGGACATGGCCGGCATCTTCGACATACTGCCGGGCTATTTGAAGATGCCCAATCCGCCTGACGCGGATCTCGCCACCTATCTCAAGCGAATTACACCAACAACCTCCAAACCTGATCCGTGGGATTCCTTCAACTACTGGTCGAACACGCCGAAGTTTGCGGTGTCGTTCCTCAAAGCGATGTATGGCTCTGCGGCGACCAAAGAAAATGATTACGCGTTTCATTACCTGCCGAAGATCGACCGCAACTATTCCTGGGTGAACATCTGGAACGATATGTACGAAGGCAAGGTCAAGGGCATCTTCGCCTTCGGCATGAATGGCGTGATGATCGGGCCGGATTCGGAGAAGAACATTGACGCCTTGAAAAAGGCCGACTGGCTGGTGGTCTGCGAGATTTATCCGGATGAGACGAGCGAGTTCTGGCGCGCTCCGGGTATCTCAACCGATGAGATGAAGCAGATCAACACCACGGTCTATCGCTTGCCGGGCGCTGGATTTGCGGAGAAGGATGGGACGTTCGTAAATTCCGCGCGCTGGCTGCAGTGGAAGAACGTGGCGCTGCCACCGCCGGGTCAGGCCCGATTGGATCAGGAAATCCTGGCGACGATCTTCTTGAAGGTGCGCGAGCTCTATAAGAAGGAAGGTGGGAAGTTCCCCGACCCGGTCCTGAATGCCACCTTTGCATACACGAATCCGTATAACCCGTCGTTGTCCGAGGTCGCCAAAGAGATCAACGGGAAGGCGCTTACCGACATCACGGACCCCAAGACGAACGTGACCATCAAAGCGGGGCAACAACTGCCGGGATTCTCTTGGCTGAAGGATGACGGCACCACGCTCTCCGGCAATTGGCTTTACTGCGGATCATGGACCGAGGCGGGAGCCCTCACTCAGCGCCGCGGGACCGAGGATCCGTCGAGCCTTGGAGTGTATCCGAACTGGGCCTGGTCGTGGCCGATGAACCGGCGCGTGCTGTACAACCGCGCGTCGTGCGACGTCGAGGGCAAACCCTGGGACACGCCGCGCCGTCAGGTTTGGTGGGACGAGGCGAAGCAATCGTGGGCCGGCATTGACGTGCCCGACTTCAAAGTCGATTCGCCGCCGAAGGATCACATGGGACCGTTCATCATGAATCCGGAGGGCGTCGGGCGGCTGTTTGTTCCGCTCGGCGCCATGGCAGACGGGCCGTTCCCCGAATTCTATGAACCAATCGAGAGCCCGATCGCAAACCCGCTACATCCGAACCAATCTACAAATCCGGTCGTGAAGAAATACAAGACCGACTTGGATAAGTACGGGACCGTCGAGCAGGGATTCAATGTGATCTGCACGACGTACCGGCTGACCGAGCACTATCACTACTGGACGAAGAACAATCCCATGAACGTGCAACTGGTGCCGGAACCATTTGTGGAAGTTCCGGCCGAACTTGCGGATCGCATGGGGATTCGCGGCGGAGAAAGAGTCAAAGTCACCAGCGCGCGCAGCCATTACATTGCGAAGGCGATGGTCACGCGGCGCATCCGGCCGATGAAGATCGACGGCAAGGAAATGTTTCAGATCGGCATCCCAATTCACTGGGGATTCCGCGGCATTGCGGAAGACGAGGGTAAGACTGCGAAGACTCTCACCAATCAGTTGACTCCGACAGTGATTGATCCGAACGCGTTTACGCCGGAGTTCAAGGGGTTTTTGGTGAAGATCGAGAAGGTATAGTTACGGTGGACGAGTGCGAGGGCGAGACGCCCTCGCGACAGCCGGCGGGACGCCGGCGCTACGGACGAAAGCATGAGCGACCGCAAGACACTTCAGATTCGGCAAATCTCGGGACACTCCGGGCCAGCAGCCGGGTTCGACATGCAGCGCGATCCGGAAGTGTGCAAGCTGATCGATACCACGATCTGCATTGGATGCAAGGCCTGCGAGGTGGCGTGCGTCGAGTGGAACGACATGCCGTTCAGTCCCACCACGTTCGACAACACCTACCAGACGATGCCGGAGACGCGCTGGAACTTCTGGAACCTGATCAAGTTCAACGAGCATCAGCGCGAGGACGGGACGATCCTGTGGCTCATGCGCAAGGACCAGTGCATGCACTGCGCCGATCCCGGCTGCTTACGCGCGTGTCCGGCCGATGGCGCGATCGTGCAGTACACCAACGGGATTGTCGACTTCCAGCAGGAGAATTGCATTGGCTGCGAGTTCTGCGTCTCGGGATGTCCGTATGACATTCCGAAGTTTAATCCGGCGACGAAGAAAGTTTACAAGTGCACGCTGTGCTCGGACCGCGTGGGCGGAGGACTGGAGCCAGCATGCATCAAGGCGTGCCCCACGGGCTGCCTGAAGTTTGGGACGAAGGAAGACATGACGTACATCGCGGAGGAGCGGGCCAAGCAACTCCGCGAGAACTTTGGATTCGAGCATGCCGGCGTGTACGATCCGCAGTCGATCGGCGGGACGCACGTGGTCTACGTTTTGCATGACGCGGAGAATCCTGAGCGCTATGGCGGCTTGCCGAAGAATCCGGTGATTCCGTGGAGTTATACAGTTTGGAAGTGGCTGTTTAAGCCGGTGCTGGGGACATTTGCGCTGTTCGGGCTGGTGGGCGTGCTACTGCACTACGTCACCGTCGGACCGCGCCGGCCGCAGCCGGAACCGCCGCTTAAGAAGGAGGGCGTCTAATGTCCACTGCGATTGAACGATTCGACGATAAAGCGCGCGACGCCTTCGATCACATCGGACAGAACGAAGTCCGCGTGGGCGAACTACTGCGGCATCGGGTGTACACGCGCTTTCTGCATTGGATGGTTGCGCTCTTCTTTTTCCTTGCGCTGTTCACGGGATTCGGGATTTATCTGCCATGGCTGTTCCGCTGGTTTACACCGATCTTCGGCGGCGGGCCGCTCAGCCGTGAGATGCATCCGTGGTTCGGTCTGGGATTCGTGATTTTCTTTGGGCTGCAGATGCTGAACTGGATCAAGCCGATGACGTGGACCGCGGCCGACACGAAGTGGATGCGGAACGTCCGAAATATTGTCAGCGGCAAAGACAAGCAGGATCCACCAGACACGGGGTTCTTCAACGCCGGGCAGAAGGTGCAATTCTGGGAGATCGTCGGCGGTTGCGCAGTTTATCTGGTCACCGGAATCATTCTGTGGGCGGGCACGCGTACGTTTGGGCGCTGGGCCGTAGCGGTCAGCTACATCCTGCACGATATTTCCGCCATCATCATGCTGGGTGGAATCTTCATCCACATTTACCTGAGCACGATCGGCGAGCCCGGTACGTTTCAGGCAATGATTCGCGGAGCAGTCAGTGAGGCGTGGGCTTGGACGTTCCATCCCGCCTGGTACAAGGACATGACCGGGCGTGATCCAGTCGAGGCGTGCGAGGAAGCGCGGCAACGCGGTCACTTTGAAAGGAATTAGTTTGGCAGCGACCGCAGGGCCGAGGCGGGACCTTCGTTGAAGGTACTCAGGATCGGGGAGCAGGCCGCACCTGCAGCGACGGGCCTCTCTCAAGCAGACGGTTGAGTTCTTCGACCAGAACCGAAAACTCCTTCGGATTCTGTTCCACTTCAATTTTGGCGATCAATTCCTTCAATCTCTGGTTGGCGTTAGCGTCGACTGGCATGGCTCTTCCTCCGAACGTCGGAGCCTGTTTTTTCTTTGTGGTGCGATTTGTCGCACTGCCATCTCGCGAATCTGGGCCGCGTGCTCGTGGAGGGCAGACCGGCGTTCCGCAAGAATCGGCGCGAAACTCTTATCGTCTGCCGATACGGCACGGGCACATAGTTCGCGAATGCGAAGGTCGAGGCGACGAGGCGACACAAATCAAATTTGACGCGCCCGTCGCATCCCACCCATACAGTTTTTTCTGTAGATTTTAATCGGCTGCTACCTAACAGCCCGGGGTGCAAGTAGCGGATTTCCCGCAAGTCGGGCGATGTAGTCGGCTACGCGATCTCACGAAGCACTTGGCAACGGACGCGGAGATTCGGCTTCTGCAAACCGCTTCTGACTCATCCGACACGTGAAGAGTAAGTAGAGAGTCAAAACAAGTCTGCCGAAGCGGTTCTTCCACTCCCGCGGCGTGCCCGCGCCCAGCAGTTGGCGCAGGATCAGGCTTAGATTGAACGCACCCACGTGGATCAGTTGCCGCTTCCAAATGTTTTCCTGTCCGCGCAGATGGCAGCGCCGCATCGCGCCCGTCTCGTAGCAGTGCGCGAAGCTGCGCTCCACTAACTCGCCGCGCCGCCGCAGTAAACTCTTGCCATACGCACCCCGCACCCGCCGCCGGTTCGCATACACCGCTTGCTGCTCGGCCTGTTTGCCCGCCCAGTTCCGCCGTCCCTTTTGTTTCTTCTCCGGAATGTAACTGCGCACGCCGTACACCTTCATCCGCTTCACCACCGCGCCGCTGTGATAACCCTTGTCGGTCACCGTCTCTTCGATCCCGGCCACGTTCACCTTTGGCGTTTCGTTGGGCCGCAACTCCGCCTCCCGCCCAACCTGCTCCGCCACTGCCATTCCGGCTTCGCACAACGTCTCATCCAGCGTGGCCGTGTCGCCTCGGTCGGCGCCTTGCAGCGTGACCGCCAACACCGCGCCCGTGTCCAGATCGACGGCGTGCTCGGCTTTGTGCGCCAGATGCGTGCGCCCATCCTTCATCTTCGCGATCCGCGCATCGCCATCCGTGGGGCTCTTCCACTCCTTATTCGACGTCCGCTTCTTGCGCTTGCGATCCAACCGCGCCAAGTCTTCGCGCGTCGGTGTCGCGATACCTGAGGCCTTCGCCAGCCCCCGCAGAAACTCTTCGTAACTCTCGCCCGTGTCCCGCCGCACAATTGAGCGCATCGCCGCGTTCGCCTCCAGCGTCGTCGCATCTATCGCGATCCGCTGGCCTTTCAGCAACCCACGATCGGCCAGCACGCCCAACACCCAGCCGAATACTTCGCGATGCGTGTCCACATCGATCAGCCGCCGCGTGCGCGAAATCGTCGAGTGATCCGGCGTGTACTCGTCCAGCGCGATCCCCACGAAACGCCGCAGGGCCAGCGAGTCCGCCAGCCGCCAGGCAATGCCGCGCTCCGCCCCGATGCCCTCGAAATACCCGATCAGCAGCGCCCGAAAGTAAATCCCCGGCGTCAGCGACGGACGCCCGTTCTTCTCGGCATAAAACTTCGCGCACCGGGTCTCGACAAACTCGTCGAAGCCTTCGGCCTCCAGCAACTCATTCAAACGCTGATAGAACGGATGTCCCGGAGCCGATGCCAACTCCGCATGCGCGATCCACAAATCTTCTTGTTTTTCCCGCTGCTTGCGCGTCCCCATCGCCATGTGCCGATTCTACAAACCAAGCCTGTGGATACCTCAACACTTTCTGCTCACGAATCCGAACTTGCACCACGGGCTGCTAAGGGATGGCAGCAAGGGCGTAACGAGGAGCAGGAAAACATCACGCGTTGGCGCGGCTGACCGATCCGCTATCGATGGACTGATCTTTACAATGGATTTTTTGAGTTGGACTATTCGCCCGTGCGTAGCTCAAAGTAGTGGGACAATCTTCTGCAGAGTGGCAGAAGGCCATCCAGACTTTGGGCAGTTTGGGTTCCCCGCGAATGGGTTCCTGTCGTTGATCGTCGTCTGCAAAAAGGCCTGCACCGGCAACTGAAAAGGTCGGGCGTTTGAGAATCCTGCAATCGGGATGAGGGGGAGAAGTGTCGGACAAGAAAGCTGTCGTAAGCTTGCGCACTGTCGCCGAACGGGTTGGATTGGCCCCGTGTTCGGTTTCTGCCGTGCTAAACAATACGCCTGCATCCTGGGCGATTCCGCAGCGAACCAAGGAGCGGGTCTTCCGCGCGGCGGGCGAATTGAATTATCGTCCGAATCTCTGGGCGCGATCTTTGCGAACCAAACGCACCCGTGTGGTTGCGGCTGTCACGTCTGACATTGGCCGCGCGCCGGTGGCGAGGGTGGTGGCCGGAGTGCAGAGACTGCTGCACCGCAGGGGATACCTGCTGGCGCTCGCAACTTTTGATTGCGCCTCCGAGTGGAACACCATTCCAGTGCAACTTCAGCAACGCGGGATCGAAGGTGTGATCGCGATTGACGCGATTCTGCCGCAGGAACTGACGCTGCCTGTCGCGTCGGTGGAGCTCGAGTACATGGACTTTCCAGAACCGTTGGCAGAAGAGATGCACGCGTGGCTGTCAGAGCTGGGAGAGTCGGCGGCAGATACGGTTCTGCGGCAGATTGAGAAGGAAACGGCTCCTCGCCGGATGAAAGTGGTTCCCAAACTGCCAAGCGCCTACTTCGATCTGCCGAACGAACAGCTTGGCGTGGAAGGCGGCGCTCGGGAACGCGCTTAGAAGATCAAGAGTATGGTGCCACGACAGCGCCGGCCGCTGCCGGCGCTACATATTTCTTATCGCCCCGTTTCACGGCGGGATTTTGCACGCTCCAGGATTCGGAACAGCAGCAGCCACCGCTTTACGTTCGTAGTCATAAGAAAGTTTTCTCTCACGTGCTCGCGCCCGCTAGCGCCGATACGCTTTGCGAAATCGGGGTGGGTCAGCAGGTAGCGAATCTGGAACGCGCATCCTTCCACGGAGTGGACAAGAACACCCGTAAGCTTGTGAATGATCTGATTGGGGATGCCTCCGACGGCTCCTGCGATCGTGGGCTTTCCTTTCCACAATGCTTCGGTGACGGTCAGTCCGAATCCTTCCTTCAGAGACTTCTGCACCACGATCGTTGAGGCGCGCTGAATGGCATTGATTTCGAGCGCGCACCAGGGTGGGAGATCGAGAATAATGATGTCCGGATCGTTCCCCGCGGCTTCTTTCACTTCCTGCAAGACGGCTGCGCCTTCCGGATCGTCCGACGCGCCGCCGCCGGCCAGAACCAGCTGGCAATCTACGTACTTCTTCGCCAGTTTGTAGGCGTGGATCACGCCCACAGGATCTTTCAGGCGATCGAAGCGAGAGACCTGGGTCACGATAGGACGCGAGCGGTCAATACCAAATTCGTCACAAGTTTTCTGAATCACCGTGTCGGGCAGGTCTTTATTCTTCTCGGAAAGAGGATCGATGCAGGGGTAGAAGAGATATTGCGGGATGGGCAGTTGCCGGGCGAAGGATTGCGAAGAGAAAATGGCGGCGTCGTAGCGCTCTACAAACGGCCGCAGGAATTCCCACACCTGCGGGTCTGGATTCGATAGGTCGATGTGGCAGCGCCAGACCCAACTGGCGTGCGAATTTTCGCGCGAGCGGATGAGGCTGACCGGTTGCGGATCGTGGATCACGACCAGCGCTTCATCAAATTGCAGGCGCTCGCGATTCCGCTCGTTGTACGTCAGGAAAATTTCCTGGGCCGCCTTAGTAAGTTCGTAGGGGGTGCCCTGCAGTGCGTTGTGAAAGGCTTTCGTGACCTCGAAGAAATCATTGCCACCCGTGATCACATCCCAGCGCGTGGGCACGTCCAATTCGGAGAGTAGCGGCACCATACGAATGAGCATCTCAGCCACGCCGCCGCCCGCTGCGGTGGAGTTGACCATCTCGATCGACTTGCCCTTTAGATCACGGGCCAGAAAACGCAAATCGTCCAGCAGGCTCTGCCCGATGATGTCGCGGTAGTCGTCTAAGTGAGGAGGCGGGACGGGCGCGGGCGGAGTGAGCACACTGGCGGGAAGGGGCTTGCCGTTTCCACGAGAAGGCTCAGGCCGAGCGGGTCCGGGCGATGCGACCTCGGCCCGGGACTGGGCTTCGGTGTGCGAATCAGTCGAGGGATTAGTCACGGTATCGCGCTGATTTTCGGAAGGCGAATTCATTCTTAATGTTTTCCTGGTTCACATTCCTAGTTCAAAGCGTGTTCAACGATGGAGGCAATCTGCTGGCGGACGCCTTCCAACGTGTTGGTGTAGATGTCGATGCGCTCAATCGCGTCGGCGGCCTGAGCCAAGCCGACTTCTTCTTCCAGCCACTGCGAAAAATCGTTCGACATCAGGTGCAGCCGGAGCCGGGCTTCAATAAAGTGGTGGTGGATTGAGTGCACGCTGACCTGTCGGAGACCGTCGACAAATCCGGGCAGGGAGTCTGGAGCGTACGCTGTGGGCAGCACCACGATATCTGCGGCGCAAAAGTAGAACGGCTCGTGGCCTGCGTTTGCTCCTGATCTCGGATGCTGCTGCAGGAAATCATCCACGATACCGACCATCCGCCGGCGCAAGCCGTCGATCGTGGTGAACTCGCGCACGTCGACACTGGCCAACTGTTCCGCCAGCACCGGCTCATTGCAGGCCGATAGGCACCAGTGAGCGAAGTCGTTGGAGAATCCCTGGCGAATGAAGTGGTGTTCCTGCAAAGTACGGAAAGTATGCTGAAAGATCGAATCATCGGGACAAGTTTGCAGGGCCTGCCATAGCTCGGAGAGAGTGCTGGCCTTCTGCCTGCCGATGCGCAGCAGGTGCTCCGATGTATTGAAGTAAAACGGCTTGTCTGGTTTACGCATAAGGTTGCGGCTTTGTTAAGTAGCGGGTTGGGGCTGCGGGGTTGTCTCTGGGGCGCGTTTATCCGACCGAAGCGCCTGCACGGAACCGGTTGCCGCCCTCTTCCGCGACGTCCAGGCGGACTTCGCAGAGTTCGCCAATCAGTGTTCCGGCCCAGCGGTACACATTGTTTTCGCGGACCAGTTTTCGCATGTGCTGCATGCGTATTTGCTTCTCTTCGGGTTGCATCTCGAGGGCCGCACAGATCGCCTCTGCGGTCTGATCGATGTCGTAGGGATTCACCTGAAGGGCATCGCGCAACTCTCGGGCAGCTCCAGTGAAACAACTGAGAATCAGGACACCACGCTCGTCGCTTCGGGTAGCGACGAATTCCTTCGCCACCAGATTCATGCCATCGTGCAGCGAAGTGACCAGACATAGATCGGCGGCGCGGTAGTACGGCTCGATCTCCTTATGACTGTGCTGGCGGTTCAGCAGGATGATGGGCTTCCATTGGTCGGCCTGAAATCTCCAATTGATGCGATCGGCCTCGGCCTCCACCTCGGCCTGCAGGTCGTGATAGCGCTTGATGTGGGTGCGCGTGGGGGCGCCAATCTGCACGAAGGTGAAGACTCCCTGGTAGCGCGGATACTTTTCCAGGAAGCGTTCGATCGCCAGAAATCGCTCCAGAATCCCCTTGGTGTAATCCATCCGGTCGACGCCGACACCCATGAGGGCAGCCTGCACCCCGAGGCTCTTCAGCAACGACGCCCGTTCTTCATAGGCCGATTCGCGCGGAGGTCCGGTTGCGGTTGCGGCCTCCGTCAGTTCCACACTGATGGGGAAGGGCCGCACCGTCGTGCGATGGTCGAGGCGCTGCACCGAGAAGTGTTCCCAATCGATGCGCGATTCGACGATGCGATCGACGGTCTGCAGGAAGTTGGTGCAATGCGCCTGAATGTGGAATCCGAGGAGATCGGCACCCAGCAGGCCGTCCACGAGCTCGCGTTGCCATGGACAAATCCCAAAAGCCTCCGGATTCGGCCACGGAATATGCCAGAAGAGGGCCACGCGCGCATCTGGCCTGCGCTTCTTGATCATGCGAGGCAGCAGCGCAAAGTGATAATCCTGCACCAGCACCACCGGCCGGCTGACGTTCTCCATCTCTTCGAGCAGGGCGTCGGCGAACTTGCGGTTGACTTCCTGATAGCACTTCCAATCCGCGGCGCGGAACAGCGGGCGCGTGTGCGCGATGTGGCACAACGGCCACAACCCTTCATTCGCGAAACCGTAGTAGTACCCTTCCTCTTCCTCTTTGGTGAGCCAGACTCGACGCAGCGTGTAACGCGGATCATCCGGTGGAACCGGCAGCCGGTCGTTCGCGTCCACCATTTCCGTATCGGCATCGCCCGATCCGTGCGCCACCCACGTTCCATCGCAGGCACGAAGGACGGGCTCAAGCGCAGTCACCAGACCGCTGGCCGGAACGTTAACCTCGATGGATTTCCCGCGCCTTACGTGCGTGTAGGGTTCGCGGTTGGAAACGACAAAGAGTCGGCCATCTTGCAATTTGGCGCGCACGTGCACCGCGAGGCGGTCGGAGGTCCACATCGATTCTCCACTCTCGCGCAGTCGCGCTTCCAACTCGGCGGCCGAGCGCGCCGTATTCAGGCTCTCGGCAAAGGTGGCCACTTCCCGCGCCAAAGGTCGAAACATCTCCAGATCCGGAACCTTGATCCGCACTGTACCCCGGCCCGTACGCAAGGCCTTCATCCAGTGCGCAGTTCGCGCAATGGGTCCAGCGATGCTCCAGCGCACGATCAGCAGCGTAATCAGGACAATCAGGACAACGTGTGCCAGGGCGCTGAGGAAGGTCTCGCGCCAGATCCGTAGGCTCTCTTGCCGGATGTATCCGGAGTCGTGAACAATGGCCAGACTGCCGATCAGATCATCCCCCCGGTGCAAGGGCACGGCATAGATGTGGATCGAGGCGCTCCCCATTCGCACAAAGGCGCTGGCACTATGATTTTGCTGGAGGGACTGAAGAACAATCGCGGGCGCTGTCGCCATTAGCGGCTGAATGCTGGTGGTAACGGCAATGGGATGGCCCTGCGGGTCATAGACGGCCAGCCCGGCCAGATGCTCACGGTTGGCGAATTGCTGGACCGTGCGCTGCAGGGGATGCTGCGCGTCGCGCTCCAAGTCACGTTCTACGTTCCGGGCGAGACTATCGCCCAGCACTTCGGCGCGGCGTTGCAGATCTTTTTGCAGTCCCCGGTTTAGCACCATCACCTGGTAGTAGGAGGTGCACAGCGAAACCAGCGTGATGCCGATAACGAGCGAGACGATCAGCCTGGCGCTAAGCAATCGCATCTGGCACGTCCTCCAAAGCCCACGGTACAGCGGGCGGTCTTTACCCTGGAAATCACCGGGAACAAGAGACACTGCCGTATGATTCGGACTGCTGACCGACAACAGCCTTCAGACATGCGGCGCGGTCCACAGGATCGCGTCATGAGACGAGGGCGCCAGACGAACCGCTAGACGAGGTGCGATTCCCGCAGCCGTTGACTCGAAAGACGCAAACCTCTGCGCCCGTCGCTTCTCCGGCGAAGCAACTAGCCTCTATCTGAGGACGGGAACGTGTAAAAGGTTGCACAACACGTGCCAAAAGCTAAGGCCTTGGTTCTTAAGCGGTTTTAAGCCAGACGGATCCGCTGAGCAGAAAGCGGCATGTAATTCTTTCCACTCGACAGGCCCAGGATGACTTGGATCATTTCCAAGATAGGGTCGTCATCGAATCCGCCGGCAAGTTAAGCTCGGCGATCTGGTCAGATTGCTTCAGGGTTGCCGTCTTCGCCGGACCAGAATTCGTTACGACGAGGACTTTTTGTCCATCTGGATTCTCGAAGGCTACCTGGTCGACGTCGGCAAGCTTGCTGGTGGACTCGAACCGTTTGGCCCCTCGCCGCACCTGACGGGAGAAATGTGCGAATGCCCAATATTGTCCGCTGCGCGTGATCTCTTTCGTCTGCGAATTGATCGTCACCATGCCCCCGCATGGAAACGGCCCGATGTTGGGCCGGCCCTTTTCATCGAGCGCCAGATTCCATCCGCTGATGGCCTGACACCAATGTCGGATCGCCTGGGTGAACGTTTGGCCCCACGTCGCCCATTCGGTGGCATAAACCGGCGAAGTGTAGTCGGGACCACCTTCCGTCCAATACAGCTGGGCATCGGGATGCGCGTCGTGCACCTTGTCCATCATTTCGGGAGTGCCGACGTATCCGTGGAATGCGATCGCGTTGCAATATTTACGCAAGCCCTCTTCGTCCAGCTCGCAGATCGCGCGGCCCCACAGGTTGTAGTTATGGTCGAGCATCCAGATCTTTGTGGGGAGGCCGCTCTGCTGAAGCGCAGGGCCAAGGTGATTCTTGACGAATCCAGTTTCATATTCCTGGGGCCATGAACAGGCCGGCATGCGGCCATCCTGATCGGTATCGACCTCATTTTGCACGGTGACAGCTTGCACCGGGACGCCTTCCGCTGCGTAAGCCTGCAGGAATTTCACAAAATACAGCGCATAGGGGCCGAAGTAGTGCTGCCGCATCGAACCGCCGAGCATGGAGCCACCAGCCTTCATCCATCCGGGAGGGCTCCATGGCGACGAGAACAGGAACAAGTCCGGGTTCTGCTTGCGCGCCAGCCGCAACATTGGCAGCACGTAGGCTTGATCGTGTGCGATGGAGAATCGCTTCATCTCGGGATCGGGATCGCCTTCGTCATAGCTGAACACTTCGGTGGAATAGTCGCTGGATCCGATGCAGGTGCGACAGACGTTCATTCCCATTTCCGAGGGATGAAACAGATCGTGAAACAACTCTTCGCGCACCGGCGCGGGAAGCTGGTTGAACATGTAGCAGGCGGCATCGGTGAAAGCCGCGCCGAAGCCGAGTATCTCCTGATACTTCTTGCTGGGATCGAGCACGATTGCGTTCGCAGGCATCGCGCTGGCGGTTCGCCAGGTTAGACTGTCCGCGGCAGCGTAGCGGAATTTACCGCCCGTGACCCGTAGCGAGATGTCTCCCGCTGGTGGCGGGGCTGAGGAAGGTGCGAGGGCAGAGGCAAGGTCGGCAGTCGCGGTTGCAGTAAGTCCCGCGGCAGATAACTTCAGGAAGGTACGTCTTGTCTGTTCATTCGACACAGAGTTCTCCTGGCAGGAATCGGTTCGTCGTGAGTATAGTGCGGGAGTAGAGTGGGTGAGTATTGTTCGAAAGTATAGGTAAAACATTCCGAAGATCACGGAGCAACGATGAGAGTCAAATGGCAGCGCGGTTCCTTATTCGCAATAATCTTCGCCTGTGTGTGGGCTGCGACTGCGATTGCACAGACGAGCGGTGCGGAGGCCGCGGGGCCCGGGTGGAAGCTGGTTTGGAGCGACGAGTTCAACGGACCGAACGGATCGGCGGTCGACTCGTCCAAATGGGTCTCGGAAACAGGCGGTGGTGGCTGGGGGAACAACGAGCTTGAGTACTACACCAACCGAATTCAAAATGCCTGGCAGCAGGATGGCAACCTTGTGATCAAGGTGCTGCCGGAGAAATATACCGGCACTGATGGCGTATCGAGGAATTACACTTCCGCGCGATTGAAGACGCTGGGCAAGTTTTCGCAGACTTACGGACGCTTCGAAGCGCGCATGAAGATTCCGCGGGGGCAGGGCATCTGGCCGGCTTTTTGGATGCTGGGCACTGACATTGAAAAACCCGGCTGGCCGGATTGCGGCGAAATCGACATCATGGAGAACATCGGCAAGGAACCCTCGATTGTGCACGGCACGATTCACGGGCCGGGATATTCCGGCGCGGGCGGCATCGGCTCATCTTTCGCTCTTCCTGCGAACAAGACGTTTGCGGATGACTTTCACGCATACGGCGTCGAGTGGGAACCGAAGGCGATCCGCTTCTACGTCGACGATCATCTATATGCGACCCGCACTCCCGCCGATCTGCCCAAAGGAGCGAAGTGGGTTTACGACCATCCATTTTTCTTGCTGCTCAACGTGGCGGTGGGCGGCGACTGGCCGGGAAATCCGGACGCGACCAGCATATTCCCGCAGACCATGCTGGTGGATTACGTGCGCGTCTACGAGCCTGCAAAGGACCCGAAACACTGAGATTGTCTCCGTGTTGATCGTGCTCACCTGGGCAATGTTGTGTCGCCGATGGCTCTGGGCGAAGGCTTGACTCATAACGAATTCGCAAGGGTAAAATCGTATAAAATCGATTCCCGACGAAGGAGTCTTTCATGAGCAAGGTCAGAGTTCTGGTAGGCACGCGCAAGGGCGCATTCATTCTTACAGCCGACGGCAAACGCCAGAATTGGGAGGTGAGCGGGCCGCATTTTGCCGGGTGGGAACTGTATCACCTGAAGGGATCGGCGGTCGATCCGAATCGCATCTACGCGTCGCAGACCAGCGGATGGTTCGGTCAGGTCATTCAACGTTCCGACGACGGCGGCAAAACCTGGCACCAGCCGGGAACTCCTGCGGGCGAAACGGGCGGCCCGGGCGGCATGCCCAAGGGCGAGAGCAACAAGTTTGTTTACGACGCGGCCGCTGCGCCTCTCACGACGCACCAGTGGTATGACGGCACGCAGCATCCCTGGGAGTTCAAGCGTGTGTGGCATCTCGAACCGTCACTTACCGATCCTGACACCGTTTACGCTGGAGTCGAGGACGCCGCGCTGTTTCGCTCGACCGACGGCGGACAGAACTGGCACGAACTGCCCGGCCTGCGCGGACACGGTACTGGTCCGAAGTGGCAGCCCGGTGCGGGAGGGATGTGCCTGCACACGGTGATCCTCGACCCCAGTAATCCCGATCGCATTTACATTGCGATCTCCGCGGCAGGCGCTTTCCGGACTGACGATGGCGGGAAGAGTTGGAAGCCGATCAACAAGGGGCTCTATTCAAAATACATTCCGAACCCGAATGCCGAGATCGGCCACTGCGTGCATCACATCGCGATGAATCCGAAGCGTCCGGGCGTGCTATTCATGCAGAAGCACTGGGACGTGATGCGGTCCGATAACGCCGGCGACCAGTGGACGAAGATCAGCGGGAACTTGCCGACTGACTTCGGCTTCGTCATCGACGTGCACTCGCACGAGCCGGAGACAGTGTATGTCATCCCCATCAAGAGCGACGGCGAGCACTACGTGATGGACGGCAAGCTACGGGTGTATCGCAGCCGCACGGGCGGCAATGAATGGGAGGCGCTGACCAAGGGCTTGCCGCAAGAGAACTGCTACGTCAACGTGCTGCGCGATGCGATGGCCGTCGATACGCTCGACAAGTGCGGCATTTATTTCGGCACCTCGGGCGGCCAAGTGTACTGCTCGGCTGATGCGGGGGACAACTGGAATCCGATCGTACGCGATCTGCCGGCGGTCTTGTCGGTGGAAGTGCAGACGCTCGCGTAATCGAAACTCAGAAATTGCGAGGGTGCCCCATCCTTCTCGTATCTTTTCGCGAGAGGGTGGGGACTTTGACTTTGCCGCTCTCAGGGTGGTAGCGTCGCTGAGGTTTTGGCCAAGGAGACAAATGAGAAGAGTACTGGTTGCAGTTGCATTGTTGTTGTCGTTTGCGAGTGCGGCAGCAGCCCAGGAGAAGCAGACGGCAACCAAGACGGCGGCTCCTCCTATCGAAGCACAAGTACGCAAGCTCTGGGAGGCTTACAAGAACAAAGACAAAGCGGCTCTTTCGGACCTGCTGGATGGCGGCTTCCGTCAGTTCGAGGAGGGCATGAGCACGTTCGCCGACAAGAAGGCCGAAGTCAATTCCGTGGATGAGTTTGAACTCCTCAATTACACGCTGAGCGATTTCACGGTGACGTCGCTCGGGCCGAATGCCGCGTTGGTCACCTATATCGCGCAGTATGAGGGCAAATCCGGCGGTGAAGTATCCAAGGCCAAGAGTGTCTTTGGAGAAGTCTGGATTCGTGCGGGCGGTCAGTGGAAGGATTCCTATATGCAAGAGACCTATGTAAAGTGAGGATGCGGTTGAGATGGCAGTGACGATTCGAGTGGAGCTTCCGCAACATCTTCGCACGCTGGCGCACGTCGGCGGGGAAGTCCCGATTCAAGTAGAGGGTCCAGTGACGCAACAGTCGGTGCTCGATGCGATCGAGGCGGCGTATCCGATGCTGAAGGGTACGATTCGGGATCATGGTACGCAACAGCGGCGAGCGTTCTTGCGCTTCTTTGCCTGCGAGGAAGACCTCTCACACGAGCCGCCGGATTCCCCGCTGCCTGAGGCAGTGGTCTCCGGGAAAGAGCCCTTCCTAATTATCGGAGCTATTGCCGGCGGCTAACGAGGATCTCGCTCCTTGGAATCGTGAGCCCTCATGGCGTGGTAACATTCTGCGGTGTCGATCTCCGATACTACTCAAGCGGCGCAAGAGGTTCAGCTCCAGGTTCAGCGCGGAATGTCGGGAGAACAGCGCTTTCTTCTGGCATTCGAGATGAGTTTGTTCGCCCGGGATCTGGCCAGGGCGGGAATTCGACGCGATCATCCGGAGTGGGACGAAGCGGAGATTGGTCGGGAGTTGATGCGACTCGCCTTCTTACCAAATCCTCTGCCAGTACGGTTACAATGACCCTCCCGGATGTCTTCGAAAGAATCACGACGACGCTCGATCAAGCCGGCATACTCTACATGTTGACTGGATCTTTTGCGAGCGCACATTACGGAACGCCAAGATCGACTCAGGACATCGATTTCGTCATCGAAGCAACCGATCCGCAGTTGCGGAACTTTGTCCAGAGTCTGCCGAGCGATGAGCTCTCGAGGCTCAGCGGCGCGAGTCTTTGTTCAACGTAATCGACCTGCGCACCGGCTGGAAGATTGACCTGATTTTCCGCAAGTCGCGCCCCTTCAGTCGAGAGGAGTTCGCTCGTCGGCAATCGGTGGACTTGCAGGGGCCACGTCTTTTTGTGGCAAGCGCCGAGGACGTGATCATCGCGAAACTCGAATGGGCAAAGCTTGCGAAATCCCAGCGCCAAATTGAGGATGCCACCGCCATTTTGAGGTTGCGATGGGAACAACTGGACCGACCCTATCTAGAAAGATGGATATTCGACCTGGGATTACAGGACCAATGGAGGCTCGCGCGGCAAGCAGCGGGTCTGCCTGAAGCGGGAGGGTAAGCGATAGAGACCCCGCGCGCTGAGCGTGCCGAAGGCTCCTCCCGCCACAATCACCATGGAATAGTGATCACTGCTGACAGTAGCGCTGCATCTTGTCGGCTGCATCGCGCGGGCGCGCCGTTAACAGTTTCCGTGCCAGTGCATTTGGTATCCCAGGTAGCGTATGGACGCTTCGTGCACGGCCGCCGCGGTGGTTGAGAAATTTGCGGCGACGTGATGCTCGAAGCCGTTTTCGCAAATGTAGCGCAGCAACTTCTGCAAATCACCAATCTGCACCACGCCCACACCGCCAAAGGTATTCAGCGCATCGCTGGTGAACGAGCCTTCGCCGACGTATCCGCGGATCACTCCGGAGGTATCGTCGGTCGAAAAGCGCGCGAAGCTCATGGCGCCGGGCTTCACGCGGCCAACGACGGTGCCAAAGGTATTCTCCTTGCCGACTGTTCCGGCAATGATCTCCTGGAAATCCATCCGCACGTCCTGGAAGAAATGCTTGGGCAGATTGCTGCAATGGAAGCAGACGGCCTTGTTGGGATCGTCGCCATAATTGTTGTTCCAGTCGAGCAGAGCGCTCGGCGTTAGCGAGGCCAGAGCGAGCGCATGCATGCTCAGCGTGCCGCAGACATCGACCTCGCAGGCGGCAGGAATCAGGTTGTTGCTCATCATACTCATGATGGTGCAGGGGACGACGCCGAAGTATTCTTCCATCGAGGTCCAGCACTGCACGGCGCTGACCTTGACGTCGGTCTGCTTCATCCAGTCATCGATGACGTAGCCGAGCTTCGCCATCTTGATGAGGGCTGCATCCGGGACGCCGCCGGTAGTGACGTACTTGCGAATGTCAGTAAGTTTGCCCTGCACTCCAGAGTGATCGTCTTTCAGCTTGGCAATGCGGCCGAACACTTCGGACAGATCGAGGGTCTCGGTCGAAATGCCGTGCGCTTCGAGGAGCTTCTCGCTGTAGCGGACCGTGTTAAATGCTGTGGGCCGCGCACCGATGCTGCCTACGCGCAGGTTGCGCATGCCGTTGGCCACGCGGCACACCGCGGCAAACCAGGCGAGGTCGTTCTCAAACTCTTTCGAGGCCGGACTCACGGTGTGCAGTTTCGTCAGCGAATAAGGAATGCCATATTGCCGCAGATTGTTACAGGCCGACATCTTTCCGCAGAAGCTGTCGCGACGGTGCAGAATCGTCATGTTGGCCGCGTCGTCCGGCGTGGCCTGAACGAGGACGGGAACATCGAGCTTCGACAGGCGCATGGTGTCGGCAATCGCGCGCTCGTCACCGAAATTGGGCAGCGACACGATCACGCCATCGATCTTGTCGCGATTCCTTTGGAACAGCGCCGCGCAGCGCTTGGCCTCTTCGTGAGTCTCAACCGCGCCGTGCTTGCTGTCTTCGGGGCCGAGCACCACACAATCCATGCCGGCCTTGGCCAGGGCCTGGATTATTTCTTCGCGTCCGGATTTTGCCAACTGATCGGGAAAGAATCCGCGATTCCCGATGATGACGCCCATCGTCATTTTCTTTTCAGACATGCAAATCCTTCTTCCTTCTAAGAACCGAAGCAATTAAGAATTGCCAGCCATCCGCGCCCGCTCTTTCGCGGGTGAGAATCGCAGGCTGAAGACCAGGCCAAGAACCAGCAGAACCGCTCCCCACCACACATTCGCGTGCAGGTTGTAGAGAACCACCTGATGCTCCGGTGGGGAGATCAATTCGTAGATTCCGGTGCCGAAAATGATGGCGCCGTTCACGGCCAAAGAAATGCCGATGAAGTACCAAATCGACAACGATCCGCCGGATTTCATCGTTTCCTCCTACCAGAAAATTATTTGCAGAATGACAAACACAATCGCCACCACCACTCCCCAGAAAACCGGGCTGTGGAACATGGAAACATGCTCCTCCTTGGGAATCGGCGTCAGGCCGTAAACCAAATCCTTCAGCTCAGATTCAGGCTTGGGTTGTGTCATGTAGCTCACTACGACGGTGACGATCACGCAGATCGAGCAGCACCAGAGCGCGCGCATCATATTTTGCGCCTGATCTTGCGCCTGAGACGAAAGAGCCACGTATCGGACGGCGCTCGGGTCGACTTTAACCCATATATACAGGCCAACGGAGGACAAGGTTCCTGTCAGCAATCCCCAGAAACCAGCGGCTGGTGTCGCCCGCTTCCAGAGCATGCCGAGAATCACGGTGCCGAACAAGGGCGCAATGAAGAAGCTGAAGAGCGCCTGGACGTAGTCCATGATGCTTTGGGCGTGCATCACCAGGTACGCCGTGAAGATGCTCACGACGACTCCGATTACCGTGCACCAGCGGCCCATGCGCACCTTCGAATCGTCCGACGCATTCTTGTTGATCAGGGCGCCGTAAATGTCATAAGTCCAAACCGTGGTAAAGGCGCTGACATTGCCCGCCATCCCGGACATGAAGCCTGCGATGAGGGCGGTAATGCCGAGACCGAGCAGGCCGGGTCCGCAGTAGCGTGCCAACATCAGCGGCAAGACTTCGTCATAACCGTGCAGCCCCTGCGCCTGTCCGGCTGGGGACCATGCGAGATCGGCCGGCACAAGGCGAAGCAGACTGCCGGTGTGGGGATCGCGAAGCAATGCCAGACCAAGCAGGCCTGGGAGAATGACAATGAAAGGAACCATCATCTTGAAGGCAGCGCCGATGATGGGCGCCAGTTTGGCAGAGCGCAGATCTTTCGCAGCCAGGACACGTTGCACGACCAGAAAATCCGTAGTCCAGTAGCCCATGGAAATGACCGCCCCGAGACCAAACACAATGCCGACCCAATTGATTCCCATCGGATTGTCTGTAAAGGTCCCCAACGTCGACCATGCGTGCGTGTACGAGCCGGGGTTAGCCACATGCTGTTCCGTAAGGTTCAGGAGTATCTTTGCCTTGAGCCCGCTCCAACCGCCCGCCTCAATCAAGCCCAGAATCGGGATCAGCAGCGCTCCCGCCCAGATCAGAAAAAATTGCAGAACCTCATTGAAGATCGCCGAGCGCAAACCGCCAAGGGCCACATAAATCATGACGGTGACGGAAGAAATCAAAATGCTGACGTTGATATCCCATCCCAGCACGACCCGCATCACGACGGCCATGGCGTACATGTTGATGCCGCTCATCAAAACCGTCATGAAGGCGAATGAAATCGACGAGATGGCCTGAGCACCCGGACCGTAGCGAAGTTTGAGATATCCGGGGACGGAGTGCGTCTTGCAGATGTGGTAGAAGGGCATCATCACCAGCGCAAGAAACAGCATCGCGGGGATGGCGCCGATCCAATACCAGTGCGCCGCCAGGATTCCATACTTGTACGAGTTGCCCGCCCAGCCCATCAGTTCGAGCGATCCCAAATTCGCCGAGAGGAACGCGAGACCTGCGACCCAGGCCGTCATTTCACGGCCCGCCATGAAAAAGTCTTCACCGGTGTTGGCTTGTTCTTTCAGGTAGAGGCCGATCGCGAGCACAAGAGCGAAGTAGAAAACGATGATGACCATGTCGACTGGTGAGAGATGCACCAGTGTGGAGGAGCTCAGCACCAGCAGAGCAGGAGTCATTTATTTTTTTACCTGTCCGTAGTAGGCGTTGCGGCCGTGCTTGCGCAGGAAATGCTTGTCGTGCAATGCGCGCGCCAGGGGCCGAGATTCAGCGTTGATCGACAAAGTATGGAGCGCCATCCGCGCCACAAATTCGAGAATCACTGCGTGGTGCGCCGCCTCAGCGGCGTTGGCTCCCCAACAAAAGGGAGCGTGGCCGGCGACTAGCACCGCCGGAATCGCGTTGGGATCGAGCTTGGAAAACGTGCGGCATATGGCGGCGCCTGTTTCCAGTTCGTAGTCGCCCTCTATTTCTTTCGAACTCAGATGCTCCGTGACAGGAATCGGGCCGTGGAAAGAATCCGCGTGCGTGGTGCCGAAACATGGAATCGGCGTTTCAGCCTGTGCCCATGCGGTGGCAAATTCCGAGTGCGTGTGGGCCACTCCGCCAATGCCTGGAAAGTGCTTGTATAACTCAAGATGGGTTGCGAGGTCCGAAGACGGACGAAGGGCGCCATCTACGATTTTGCCCGCGAGATCGGAAATCACGATCTGCTCGGGCGTGAGTTCTTCATAGGGAACACCGCTGGGCTTGATGGCAACGAGTCCTTCGCCGCGATCCATGCCGCTGGCATTGCCGAAAGTGTAGAGCACAAGGCCGCGACGAACCAGTTCCAGGTTCGCTTCCAGCACCTCTTCGCGCAGTGACTTCAGCAGCATTTGGGGAAAACTAGGAATCCTCTGCGTTCAAAAATTAAGCAGGCAAAATCGTTCTCGTAAACGTTTACGCAACGGAACATTAAACGGAGGCCCATACCTTTGTCAAAGACTTCATCCTGAGCTTGCCTAGGGCGCAAGAGGTTTCACCACAGAGGACACGGAGGACACAGCGTAGTTCCTCGACGTTACGATATTTTCACCTTCCAATAAACTGCATAGCGTTCGTGAATCACCTGGTTCAGAGGAACCAGTGTGATGGGTTGTGGCTGGCCGACTGCATGGAAGGTGAGGGCTTGCTTTGCGTCGGGTTCAATCCATGCCGCGGGGTGGGCGGGATTCGATACGATGTCGGGCACCTTGCTCTGGGCGCCTGACTTTGGGCCTGGGCCGCTGTACGACATTTCTTTCGTGACCTCGTCAAACCGACCAGCCAGCACCAGTGGGCCGTACATCGCGGCTTGGATGGTCTCGTCGTCGGGCATGCTGTCGATGTGCAGCGCCATCGGTAGACTGAGTTCGATCTTGTCGCCAGTCTTCCAGATACGGTTGAGCGTCAGATAACTGCTGGGACTGGAAAACGCCGGCAACGTCGTCCCGTTGACTCGCACGTTGCCTCCCTGTGCCCAATACGGAATGCGGAGGTTGATTGCGAGTTGAGCTGGGCTCTTGGTGGAAACAGTAATCGTGGTTCCCTGCTGCTCAGGGAAGCGAGTCTCCTGTTTAAGCCGAACGCCCTTCTCGGGCCATTCCAGTTGCGATTCGATATAGAGATTCACATAGAGTGAATCGTCGTCATGGAAGTAGATGGTGTCGGCCAGCTTGGCGTATTCCTCGGATCCCGTGCCAGTGCAACACCAGAAAGCGTCGAGGGGCTTGCCGAAGGTCTTCCAATATCCCGAAGCGAGCGGCAGGTAATACATCATGGTGCCGTCTTCGGGATTGATGGTGCCGAGGCGATGATTGAAGAGCGCGCGCTCGTAGTAGTCCATGAGGCGGGCGTCGGGAGACCAGCCAAACAGATGGCGCGTCAACTTCATCATGTTGTAGGCGCAGCAGCACTCCGTAGTATCGGGACCCAATTCGGTGGAGAGTTTGCCTGGATCGGTGTTCCACGACTCGCCGTTGCTGGTGCCGCCGGTGCAATAGGAGCGTTCGGTGACGACTTCATTCCAGAAATATTCGGCGATGTCGCGATAGCGGCGTTCGCCGGTGAGTTCGTAGTAGCGCGCCGCGGCGATCACCTGCGGGATGTGCGTATTCACGTGCAGGCCTTTGAGTTCGTCACGGTGGGCTGCGAGAGGGTCGAAGAACTGCTTTTTGTCGAAACGCGGCGCGATCTCGAGATAGTCCTGCTTGCCAGTCACGGCGTAGAGATTGCAGAGCACTTCGCCCATGCCTCCGAATTCGGTGCCAAGGACGCGCTGCATGTGTTCGTAGCTGAGCGACTCGGTATAGCGATCGACCCAGGCGGCCATTTTCTGGGCCACGTCTAGAGCCTGCTCGTCGCCGCAGTAGACATACATGTCGAGAAGGCCGGCCATGATTTTGTGGATCGTGTAGAAGGGAGCCCAGACTTGCTGGCGCTCGCGGAGGCGATCGAAAAATTCGACCGGGAAAGCGCTGAGGTAGCCACTCTTCAGATCGGCCTGGCATTGGCTCAGTCCGGTTACGACTGTGGCGGCGTTGTTCTTCAGGTCTTCATCCCCGCACGCGGCATACATCAGAGCGCAAGCAGACAGGTAGTGGCCGCCGGCGTAATGGCCGCGAAGTTCGCAGTCAGGCGCTTCCCATCCTCCCAGCGGCTGCGCGGTCGTGGTGATTCCAGCGGTAATGCGGAAGGTGTGAAGGAGACGATCGGGTGGCAAAGAGTGCAGATATTTCCGGTCGGCTTCCATCGCGGTCTTGCACGGGCCGTCGCCGAGCCGCACTTGCCTTAACGGAAAGGGCGACGCTTTCCAGGCAACTTTCTCGCGATGGACGGGCTTGCCATCCTTTTGGGTAGAGTCGACGACAGGATCTTGTGGACGAGCGGCCATCAAAGCTTTAGGAAGCAGGGTTGATCCAGCGGCGCCCGCGGCCGCGGTTAAGAAGTGCCTGCGAGACCATGATCCGAAGTGCGGCATCGGTTTCTCCACTCTAGGGTAGCAGTGCAACGGTAATGGATATTGTCTACACTAATCGTCGAATTCGCGAAAGATCGAGTGCAATGTCGTGTTCGACGTTGAGTCAATAACATGAGCGGTGCGACCTTTGACGTGGTGATTGTGGGCGCGGGAATCGTGGGGGCAGCCTGCGCGGACGAGTTCGCGCGCCGCGGGATGCGGGTCGCAGTCGTCGACCGAGACATGGTGGGCGGCGGGGCCACTGCGGCTGGGATGGGGCACATCGTCGTCATGGACGACTCCGAGGCACAGTTTGCCCTGACGCGATACTCGCAGCAACTCTGGCAGGCGTTGCGGCCGGAATTGCCGGTGGATGTCGAATACGAGCCGTGCGGCACAATCTGGGTCGCGGCCGACGAAGAAGAAATGGCCGAGGTGTCGCGCAAGCATTCGTACTATGGAGAGCGCGGAGTTCGGACTACCGTGCTTGACGCGCAGGCTTTGCAGAGACTCGAACCCAATTTGCGCGGCGGCATGGCAGGTGGCCTGCTCGTGGCGGCGGACGCGGTGCTCTATCCGCCGTGCGCGGCCCGTTTCCTGATGGAACGCGCGCAGAAACACAGGGCGGAACTTCGCTTGGGCGCAGTCGCTACGGAGATTGGAAAAGGGGGCGTGCGGCTGTCGGACGGTACCGAGATCCACGGTGAAAGGATTGTGAACGCAGCGGGAGCCTGGGCGCCGGAGCTGCTGGGCGGAATCGAGATCAAGAAGCGCAAGGGACATCTTGTGATTACCGATCGGTATCCCGGATTTCTGCGGCATCAGTTAGTGGAGCTTGGGTACTTGAAGAGCGCACATTCGGTGAGCCGCGATTCGGTGGCCTTCAATGTGCAGCCACGGCGCACCGGACAGATTTTGATTGGATCGTCCCGACAGTACGGGGCAGAACACAAGGAGGTTGATCAGGAAATCCTGCAGCGCATGTTGCAGCGCGCACAGGAATACATGCCGGGGCTGGGATCGATGTCGGCGGTGCGTACCTGGACTGGATTCCGTGCGGCTACGTCGGACAAGTTGCCGCTGATTGGCCCGTGGCCAGGAGACAACTCTCTGCTCCTCGCGACCGGGCATGAGGGGCTGGGAATCACGACTTCACTGGCCACGGCGAGAATTCTGGTGGATCAGATCACTGGGACGAAGCCCGAAATTCCAATTGAGCCGTACTTGCCTTCGCGTGTGGGGAAGGAAGTTGCACATGCCTGACGCTACGTCGGTGACGTTGAGTGTGAACGGTTCGCCCGTGGGTGTCGAGCCAGGCGCAACGGTTGCGGTTGCGGTGGCGATCGCCGGGCAAGCGTCCCGAACCTCAGTAAGCGGGGAGCCTCGTGGGCCTTTGTGCGGGATGGGGATCTGCTACGAGTGCCGCGTTTCGATTAACGGAATCCCACATTGCCGGAGTTGCCAGATCCTTTGCGAAGCGGGAATGGAAGTGAGAACTGATGGCTGATTCGCGGCTGCGCTTCGACGTGCTGGTGATTGGGGCAGGGCCCGCAGGCATGGCAGCCGCGGTGCGGGCGGCGGAGTGCAGCGTTCGCGTCGGAATCGTCGACGACAATCCGTCCTGCGGCGGCCAAGTCTGGAGAGGTTCCGGAGACGAACGCGGCCCAGAGGCTGCGAGATGGGCCGAGCGACTGTGTAACAGCAATATCACAAAGCGATTCGGGATGAGAGTGTGTCATCAGCCGGAAGCTGGCGTACTTTTGGCCGAGTGCGCCAATGATCTCTGCGAATTGAGCTATACGAGTTTGGTTCTGGCAACGGGTGCGCGGGAGAGGTTCCTGCCCTTTCCCGGCTGGACTCTACCGAACGTGATGGGAGCCGGGGGCCTGCAGGCGATGGTGAAATCTGGACTGCCCATACGCGGCAAGCTCGTAGTGGTCGCCGGATCGGGGCCGTTGCTGCTCGCGGTCGCGGCCTACCTGCGCAAGCAGGGTGCCGAGATTCCAGTGATCTGCGAGCAGGCACCGTGGAGCAGGCTAGCGCGATTCGGTGCAGGGCTGTTGGGCTACCCGGGAAAGATAGCTCAAGCCTTGCAATTGAAGAAGCAACTGGCCGGCATTCCGTTTGCCGCGAATTGTTGGCCATTGGCGGCGCACGGCGGTTCGGCGGTTGAAAGCGTTACTATTTCTCGAAACGGCAAGACGGAAGTTATCCCGTGCGACTATCTGGCTTGCGGATTTCATCTGGTTCCAAATGTGGAGTTGCAATCGCTGCTGGGCTGCAAGTTGAGTGGCGGCTATGTGCAGGTAGACGACTTGCAGCAGAGCTCGGTCAAGGGAGTTTTCTGCGCAGGGGAACCGACTAGTATTGGCGGTGTGGAGTTGGCTCTGGTTGAGGGACAGATCGCCGGTCTAGCTGCAGCTGGGCACGCGACCGCATCGCGAAAACTGTTCGCAGCACATCGCAAGGCACGTCGCTTTGCACGAATATTGGATCGGACATTCCGTCTGCGCCCGGAGTTGAGGGACTTGCCGTCCGCTGAGACGCTGGTCTGCCGCTGCGAAGACGTTCCGTATGCACGTTTGCAGGACCATCGGTCATGGCGGTCGGCGAAGTTGCAGACGCGTTGCGGTATGGGCCCGTGCCAGGGACGAGTATGCGGGCCGGCCACACAGTTTCTTTTTCAGTGGACTCCGGATTCGGCCCGGCCGCCGGTTTTCCCCGCACGCGTCGAAAGTCTGGCCGGAGTCGTTCGCACTCAGGGATGAGGGAGGCTTGCGATGAACTGGAAGGGCGTGATGCCCGCAATCACTACTTGCTTCAATACCGATCTCAGCATCGATCACGCGTTTATGGTGAAGCATTGCCGCCTGCTTCTCGATAACGGATGCACTGGAATCGTGGCCCTCGGGTCGCTGGGGGAAGGCGCAACTCTGACGCTCGAAGAGAGGGTTGCGGTGCTCCGCACGTGCGTCAAAGCCGTTCACGGACGCGCGCCGGTGGTCGCGGCGATTTCGGCACTCTCGACCGCGGAGGCTGTATCGATGGCGAAGGTTGCCGCGAACGTGGGCTGCGATGGCCTGATGGTGTTGCCTCCTTATGTCTACAAGGGAGACTGGCGCGAGATGAAGGCCCATGTTGCCGCTGTTTTTAGCGCTACGTCCCTCCCCTGCATGCTTTACAACAATCCGGTGGCTTACGGGACTGATTTTTTCCCAGAACAGGTTGGCGAACTGGCGACGGAATATGAAAATCTCGCGGCGGTGAAGGAATCGAGCACGGATGTGCGGCGAGTCTCGGCGATCCGAGCATTGCTTGGCAGCCGGCTCGAGATTTGTGTAGGAGTCGATGATGCCGTGTTGGAAGCAATTGGAGTTGGAGCGACGGGATGGATTGCCGGCCTGGCGAACGCTCTGCCGCACGAATCGGTGGAACTGTTCAACTGCGGAATCAACGGGGATACCGATAAGGCTTTCGAAATCTATCGCTGGTTCCTGCCGTTGCTGCGAATGGACACCGTTCCGAATTTCGTTCAGCTCATCAAGCTGGTGCAGGCCGAAGTTGGAATCGGTAATCCACGGGTGCGGCCGCCACGCCTGGAGTTGGCGGGCCCCGAACTCGAGCATAATAAGAAGATCATTCGTGATGCGTTGCAGTCCCGGCCGCAGTCGGTGTCTGGCTATGCATTACCGACAGGGAAATAAAATGCCGACGACTTCATCCAAAATAAAAATCGCAGGCCGGTCGCTGATCGGATTTCGGGAAGGCACGGGCGCGGGCGAGGCGATGTATGCGACGAATCCCACGACCGGCGAACGCTTGCAGCCTGGATTTATTCCGGCAACGGCCGAAGAAGTTGAACTCGCGGCTCGACTGTCCAGCGAGGCGTTCGAGGTCTACCAGCACGTTTCTGGACGAGACCGAGGGGTGTTCCTGCGCGCCATTGCAGCGAAGATTGAATCGATTGCGGAGGATGTGATCGCGCGTGCCGCGCAAGAGACCGCTTTGCCGCAAGCACGACTGCAGGGAGAGCTCGCTCGCACATGTGCCCAGCTTCGTCTGTTTGCTCAGGTAGCTGAGGAAGGATCGTGGGTGCAGGCGCGAATCGACCGCGCTTTGCCCGATCGTAAGCCCGCGTCCAAGCCTGACATTCGCTCGATGCTGCGGCCGCTGGGTCCTGTTGTGGTGTTCGGGGCAAGCAATTTTCCACTAGCGTTCTCGGTCGCTGGAGGAGATACAGCTTCGGCACTGGCGGGTGGCAACACCGTGATCGTGAAGGCACATGCAGCGCATCCGGGCACTAGTGAATTGGTCGGTCGCGCCGTGCGGGAAAGCGTTCGGGAATGCGGCTTGCCGGAGGGAGTGTTCTCGCTTCTGTTCGGCAGCGGTGCACAAATTGGGACGGCGTTGATGAAGCATCCTCTGGTGAAGGCGGGCGGGTTCACGGGCTCACGAGTCGCCGGAAGAATTCTGATGGACGTGGCCGCGTCGCGTCCTGAGCCGATTCCATTCTATGCGGAGATGAGCAGCACGAATCCGGTGTTTGTTCTGCCGGGCGCGTTGCGGGAGCGTGGCGAAACAATCGCTGCGGCCCTGCATGGATCCTTCACTCTGGGGGCCGGGCAATTCTGCACGAAGCCTGGGATGGTTTTTCTTCCAGAAGGCTCCGACGCTGCGGCGTTTGCGAAGAAATTGCAGCATCTGGTTGGGGCATCGGCTCCATTTCATCTCTTGACCGAAGCGATTCACTCTTCGTATGACTCCTCGGTCGCGACGCGCAAGACGGACGCGGCGGTCAAACTGATGGCTGAGGGTCCGCACGCGGCAACTGACGCGAGCTTCGCTGTGAGCGCTGCGCTATTCGAAACCGATGCTGCGTCTTTTCTTGGTTCCGATCTCGATGCGGAGATTTTTGGACCTACGACTCTGCTCGTGCGGCACTCGACCAGAGACGAGGTTCTCGCGATTGCCCGTGGACTCGAAGGTCACTTGACTGCAACGATTCACGGCACCGAACAGGATCTGCACGACTTTGCCGACCTGATTGCGATTCTCGAAAACAAGGTTGGACGGCTGGTGTTCAACGGTTTTCCAACCGGGGTCGAAGTTACGCACGCCATGGTGCATGGAGGCCCGTATCCTTCGACATCGGATGGACGGTCCACGTCGGTGGGAAGCCAAGCGATTTTCCGGTTCGCGCGGCTGGTCTGCTATCAGGGATTTCCAGACAGCGCGCTCCCTGATGCGCTGAAAGAGGGCAATCCACTGGGCATTTGGCGGATGCTGGACGGAGAGATGTCGCGGTAGGATTCCGTCGCGCCGGACTCGGCGCTAGATCTGGTAGTCGATGTCTTCCATGATTCTTTGCATCGACTCCGAGGGTGGTTCGCCCTGCGTTCCGGAACCTTCCAAATGCTGAACGCGCTCGCGGAGCTTGTTCACTTCGGTCGCCACGGCCGCAAGCGCCTCCGAGAGCGGGTCGTTGATCTGCTTGGGATCGGTAATGACCACGCGCTTGCCTTCGCGAAATATGATGTGTCCGGGCACGCCGACGACTGTGGAGTTCTCCGGAACATTGCGCAGCACGACCGATCCGGCGCCGATGCGGCAATTCTTGCCGACAATAATGTTGCCGAGAATCTTCGCGCCGCCCCCGACGACTACATTGTCTTCGAGCGTAGGATGCCGCTTGCCGTGCTCTTTGCCTGTGCCGCCCAAGGTCACGCCCTGGTACAGAGTGACATCATCGCCCACGATCGCGGTCTCGCCGATGACCACGCCATTGCCGTGATCGATGAACAAACGGCGTCCAATCTTGGCGCCGGGATGGATTTCAATCCCGGTCAGGAAGCGGGCGGCCTGCGACAACATTCTCGCCAGCAAGAACAGGCCATGGTTCCACATCCAGTGATTCAAGCGGTAGAACCAAACCGCATGCAGGCCGGAGTAGCACAGGAACACTTCCAGGCTGGACTTGGCTGCGGGATCGTGCTCCACCACATTGGCTACGTCTTCGCGAATTAGCGAGAGCAGGTGCGGCATGGATGATCACACCGAAGTCGGAACATGGATCAGGCCGGCGGCAGCTCGACCGTCGGAATCTGCAGCGCCTTTTCCCGCAGTTCCTGAAACAGAATGCTGCTCAAATATCGTTCGCCGAACGATGGCAAAATCACGACGATTAGCTTACCCTTATTCTCCGCTCGCTTCGCGACCTTCAGCGCGGCAGCCACGGCGGCCCCGGAAGAAATCCCGACAAAGAGTCCTTCTTCGAGGGGCAGGCGGCGCGCCATGTTGATGGCCTCGTCGTTGGTTACGGTGATCACTTCGTCAATGTAGTCGCGGCGCAGGATGCTGGGAACGAATCCGGCGCCGATGCCCTGAATTTTATGGGGCGAGGGCTTGCCGCCCGAGAGGATTGCGCTATCGGCGGGTTCGACGGCCACCGCCTTGAACGAAGGCTTCTTCGGCTTGATGTACTGGCAGATTCCGGTGATGGTGCCGCCGGTGCCGACGCCGGAAATTAGAATGTCGGCGCGTCCGTCTGTGTCTTCCCAGATTTCGGGGCCGGTGGTTTCGAAGTGGATCTTGGGATTGGCCGGATTGTCGAATTGCTGCAGCATATAGCCGCCCGGAGTGTTGGCCAGAATTTCTTTCGCTTTGAGAATGGCGCCGGGCATGCCTCGCGGGCCCGGAGTAAGGACGATCTCCGCGCCGAAAGCAAGCAGAAGCACGCGGCGCTCGAGGCTCATGGTCTCAGGCATGGTGAGGATTAGCTTGTAGCCCTTCACTGCGGCGACGAACGCTAGACCAATTCCCGTGTTGCCGCTGGTCGGCTCGATCAGCACGGTCTTGCCGGGATGGATTTTCCCTTCGCGCTCGGCTTCGGTAATCATGCTCACGCCGATCCGATCTTTCACGCTGGCCAGGGGATTCTGGCTCTCGAGTTTCGCTACGACTTCGGCGACGCAACCCTCGGTCACTTTGTTCAGGCGAACCATCGGCGTATGGCCAATCAACTCGGTGACATCTTTTGCAATTCTCATATATCGATTTACCTCCATCGCGCGCGGCGGTTCTGCCGCCGGTCCATTGAGTCCAGTAATACTACCAACATGATGGAAATCAGGAACCGGCGGTCGCGGAAAATTGACAACTCAAGAGACGATTCGTTCGTGCTCCCTTATGCGCGAGGACTGCTTCGAGGACTTTTCTGACATACAGCTGGAGCCATAAGAAAACGAGAGCAGAACCCCGGTTTCTGCCGCGAAAGACCGGGAGCGCAAAACATCTCTTGCTAAATCAGTAACTTATGCGGAATTGGATCGAAATACTAAATCCCTACAATTACTACTTGTTTTTGTGCATTCAATGGTGTTAGTGTTCCCGACCTATTAGCGGGAATTAGCGTCACTGGGACGGCTGTTTCTCTCGAGGCGGCGCGTGATTCCCGAGGGGCAACAACAAAACAAGCCATGTCCGCGCGACCTGCGCGGAATCACTCTCGTATCGGAGGGTTTGCAATGCGCGTGCGTCGGCAGATGTTCAGTTCTCTATCCGCTGTTCTCATCCTCTGCTCGGCCGTGTTGTGGCTGAGCAGTGTTCCGTCCGTCAAAGCTCAATCGGCATCGTCGGGCACAATCTCGGGAACGGTCACCGACGCGAGCGGCGCGGTTGTGAATGGCGCTACGGTCATGGTCACCGACACTTCTACGAAGAACAGCAGATCTGTCACCACAAACGATACTGGCCGATATGTAATGGTCGATGTCTCTCCTGGCAACTACGACATCGTCGTTACGAAGCAGGGCTTTTCCACGACCAAGACGCAGACCACAATCAAGGTCGGAGTCGCGACCACCGTAAACCTGTCTCTGCAGGTCGGAGGCAGCAATGTCGTGGTGGAAGTGACGGCCGTGAGTAACGAACTGCAGACCATGAACGCGACGGTAGGCAATACCATCACCAGCGCTTCGCTCGACGCACTGCCGAGCATCGGCCGCGACGTGAGCAGCTTTGTCGAGCTTCAGCCCGGAGTCAGTCCCGAGGGCAGCGTCGCCGGCACGGTGAATGATCAGACCTTCTTCTCGCTCGACGGCGGCAACAACACCAATGACATGGACGGCAACATGTCCACCTATACCTCGAGCTACGCGGGCGATCCTACGGGTGGTGTTGCGGCGCAAAATACCCTTTACCTGACAGGTCAACCGACGGGTGTTCTGCCGACGCCACAAGACAGCGTTGAGGAATTCAAAGTCAATACCGCGGGCCAGACCGCGGACTTCAACAGCTCCTCCGGCGCAGAGGTGAAAGTTGTCACTAAGCGCGGCACCAACTCGTGGCACGGGACGGCCTACGAATATTATCTGGACAACAACTGGTCCTCGAACTCCTGGCAGAATAACTACAATCAGGCCGTTAGCGGTTCCGCGTCGGGCAATCTCCCCAGTTTCCACTACAACCGTTACGGCGGCGCGATCGGCGGACCGATCATCCCCATGGACCTTCTCGGGGGGAAGACCTACTTCTTCTTCAACTATGAAGGATTTCACTTTGGCAACTCTGAGACAATTTACCGTAACGTTCCGTCGCCCGCCCTGCAGCTCGGCCTCTTGACCGATACCGCTAACGGAACCGTTTACAACCTGAACCCAACTGCAGTGACATACAACGGGACCACGTATCCGGGCACGGCCTATGACCCGCGGGGCATCGGAATTAACTCAATGGTCCAGCAGGTATGGAACAAGTACATGCCGGCCAGCAACTTTTCTTGCACTTACGGTCTCTGTGACGGCGTTAACGTGTTGGGATATTCAGCGAACGTGAGCTTGCCCCAAACCAGCAAATTCATGGTCGGACGGTTGGATCACGACTTTTCCAAGAACTGGCACTTCATGTCAACCTACCGGTATTTCAATCTGAAGAACGCCACCGCGGACCAGGTAGATATCGGAGGCTTCTTCACGGGCGACGCTGTAGGCACGGCGGTCTCGCAGTCGAGCGATCCGCAGCAAGCCTGGATCTGGGTCGCAGGCCTGACCACCAACATCACTCCGAACGTGACCAATGATTTTCATTACAGCTTCTTGCGCAACTGGTGGCAGTGGGGCAGAGCCGGAGATACGCCTCAACTGCCGGGCTTGGGAGGAGCGCTGGAGATTTTCTCTGGGGAATCTCACACCCAAAACCTTGGCCCCTACAACGTGAACACGCAGCAAACTCGTACCCGCTTCTGGGACGGTCACGATCAGATGCTTCGCGACGACGTGACGATGCTGAAAGGCAATCACCTGTTAGCGTTCGGCGGCCAGTATCAGCACAACTTTAACTGGCATCAGCGTACTGACAACGGAGGCGGCATCAACTATCAGCCGGTGTACCAACTTGGTTTGGGCGCTTCGGGTTCCGGACTTGCGGGCGACCCCTCCTTCTGCGCGACGGCCAACATTCCAAACTGCGGCTCGCTGGCAGCCGCGACCTTGGGTATCGTTTCCCTGTCCCAGATCGCCTACACGCGGTCGGGCTCGAATCTGACGTTGAATCCGCCTCTGACGCCAGCTTTCGACCAGAGCACGATTCCTTACTACAACGTGTATTTCACTGACACCTGGCACATGAAGCCATCCTTCACCGTAACGTATGGTTTGGGTTGGACGCTGGAAATGCCTCCCGTCGAAAAGAACGGCAAGCAGGTCGAACTGGTAGACCAGGCGAATCAGTTGGTCAGCGAAGAAACCTATCTGCATTCGCGGGAACAAGCTGCCTTGCAAGGCCAGGTCTACAACCCGATTGTCGGGTTTAACCTTGTCGGAAATACCGCGAACGGCCTGAAATACCCCTACAACCCATACTACGGCTCGTTCAGCCCACGCATCGCCGCCGCGTGGAATCCTCACTTTGACACCAGTTCGATGATGGGGAAGATCTTCGGTGGGCAAGATACCGTGATTCGCGGCGGTTATGGACGCGTATTCGGTCGCCTGAATGGCGTCGACCTCGTCCTGGTGCCGCTGCTGGGTACGGGCCTCATTCAGCCGGTACAGTGCTTCGGCAACCTCAGCAACGGAACCTGCGGCGCCGCTGGCAGTGCGAGTCTCTCATCTGCATTCCGCATCGGAACCGACGGCCTGGCGGCTCCCATCCCGGCGGCTAGCCAGACCCTGCCGCAGCCGGACTTCCCGGGTTACAACGCCATCGCTGCGGGCGCTGGCGAGTCCCTGGATCCGAACTTCCGTCCTAACGTTGTCGATTCATTCGACCTCACCATCCAGCGGCAGTTGTCGAAAAAACTGACTCTGGAACTCGGATACATTGGGCGCAGAATTACCCATGAGTATCAGCCGACCAACATCAACGCTGTGCCATACATGATGACGCTGGGCGGTCAGCGGTTTGATCAGGCGTATAAGAACGTGGTGCTGCAGTATTGCGGTGGCATCGCGGGGCTGGCCGGTGGAGGTTGTGCGCAAAACGCCGGCGCCGTTACCAGTCAACCTTTCTTCGAAGCTGCTTTGGCCGGCACCGGTTATTGCGCTCCTGGAACCTGTACGGCGAAGGTGGTAGCTAACGAAGGCGGCAACTTTGCCAATCAACAGGTCTGGACCTTGTGGAGCGATCTGGATGCGGGCGTAGGATGCCCCGTTGCCGGTTGCTCTTCTCCAAATGGTGGGCCGGATGCGTTTAACTTCCCTCGCAGCATGATGAATACCCCTATCCCAGGCTCCTCCTTCGGCAGCCAAGGCCAGCTCACCTCGGGCGTGGGCGTGAATGCCAGCGTGGGCTATGGAAATTACAATGCTGGCTTTGTCTCGCTCAAGATGAACGAGTGGAAAGGTTTGACGATGCAGTCGAACTTCACCTACTCCAAGGCCCTGGGCACAGGAGCGCTGGTTCAGGCAACCAGCGCATATACCCCGAACGATGCGTTCAACCCCGACAACATGTACGGCCGTCAGTTCTACGACCGCAAATTCGTCTTCAACACGTTCCTCGTTTACAGCCCGGCGTATTACAAGGGCCAGGAAGGGATGATGGGACGCCTCCTGGGTGGCTGGACGTTCTCGACGATCTTCACGACCGGGAGCGGCCAACCCATCGAAATCTTCACCACGACGGGCGACGGCCAGGAATACGGCGCGGGAGACAACGTTAACTTCTTCGGCCTGCAAACTGCCGTTCCGATCGGGCCGATTAAAAGCGGGCATGCCTACCACACCGCCGGCTCACCCGGCTTCGGCGATGGAGGTTTGCCTGTAAACATATTCGCGGATCCGACGAAGGCTTACGCTAGCTACCGCAACCCGGTCCTGGGGTTGGACAACAAAGACACCAGCTACCTCAACGGCCTGGCGTACTGGAATATCGATTTCAGCGTCCGGAAAAACATAAGAATTACCGAGGGAGTTGCCTTCGAGCTCCAGGGCGTATTTGCCAACATCTTCAACCACAACCAGTGGCTCGACCCACAGGGCATGGGTATGTTCTCGCCCGGCTCGTTCGGAAACCTGCTCGGCTCCGCGCAAGAGAATACGGGCGGAAACCGGTCGATCCAGATAGGCGGACGCATCCGGTTCTAACCATCAATTGGGAGGCGTTCCCATGACGCCTCTCTTCACATCAAAGGCCGCACCCTTGGGTGCGGCCTTTCATTTTGGGAGTTGGAACTGTAGCGGAGATTAGCGGTGCGCCAACCCGTAGCCCACCGCTCCCGCAGAGCTTCCGATGTTGACCAGGCAGACCGCGCGCTCCAGTTTGTGATGGCCGGTCTTGTGGAAGAAGTAGCTGAGACCAATGACTCCGGCAGTTTCACCAATAAAGTTCACTGCCAGTCCCGCCGTCGAGGTCCCGAATACGCGAACGATCGGATTCAGTTCCTGTCCGCCGCTTTGGAGGTTAGCGCGGGTCACGGCGAAGTCTGCACCGTTCAACGCTGCGGCAGCGATGAACAACACGCTGTTCTTCCGG
>CAVPVE010000011.1:0-46814 GCA_963709025.1 uncultured Acidobacteriaceae bacterium | reverse complement strand
TGAAACGCCTCCAAGGAGATTTTAAGGAAAAAGAGGTTGAGTTCGTGTCACTATGTTAAACCCTGAATCCGATTGGGTAACTCAGCGCGTGGGTTCCGGTAGTTCATGCCAGACACGTAAATGGAAGAAAAGGCAAGCGTTCTGCCATGACCAAACGTGTGCTCCTTTTGTAACTTGGCACTTTGGCGGCCCGCTCCTAAAGTCAAACAGATAGCGGGGTCCGGTACGAACCCGATTTCGGCATCTGGCGTGCATCTAATAGCTTGGAAGTGTCGCCGGACGCGGTTTAGAGTGCAAAAATTGGATTTTTCAGGCATGAAGTACACGAACCCGACAATCCGACTGCTCACACTTTTGCTGGCAACCCTTCTGTCCGTGGTCCAATCGCGGGCGCAGTCTTCTTATGTATCGGGAGCCCCGAGCCTGAGTGCTTACAACGCAGGAAGCACCGGTGTCGAAAATCCTGACGATCCCCAAAATTCGCTCATCACGCTGCATGCGCGGGTGAATGAGGTGAACGTACTGTTCATCGCGACCGACAAGCATGGCAAGTTCGTCCGCGACCTGAACCAGAATGATTTCAACATTCTCGACGACCACAAGCCGCCGCAGGCGATTCTCAATTTCCGGCGGGAAACCGATCTGCCTCTGCACCTCGGCCTGCTGGTCGACGTCAGCGGCTCGGTGGATGGCCGTTTCGATTTCGAACAGAATGCTGCCACCAGTTTCCTGCAGCACACGCTTCGGGCTGGCTTCGACAAAGCGTTTATTGTCGGCTTCAACAGTCATAGCCAGATGGCGCAGGATTACACCGACAACGTGCAGTTGCTGTCGGCCGGCGTGCACAAGTTGCACGATGGCGGCGGAACAGCGCTATACGACGCTGTGTACCACGCTTGTAAAGAGAAATTCCTGAAAGACCGTTCGGATCATCCCGTACGCAAGGCGATTATCATCGTCAGCGATGGCGAAGATAACCAGAGCGAGATTTCGAAGGCGCAGGCCATCGAGATGGCGCAGCGCTCAGAAGTGATCATCTACGCCATCTCCACCGACGACAGCGGCCTGGTCATGCGCGGCGACAAAGTTCTGCAACAGCTCGCCGAGGCCACCGGAGGCCGCGCATTCTTCCCGTTCAAGATGAAGGACATCACGCACTCGTACGCCGCAATTGAAGACGAGTTGCGCAGCCAGTACGTCGTCTCTTATAAGCCCGCCAATTTTGATGCGGACGGACGCTACCGCTCGATTGAAATCTCTACGCTGAAAAAGGACCTGCAGGTGCGGGCGCGCAAGGGATACTTCGCGCCACAGCAGTAACTCTGGCTTTCGGCTTTCGGCTTCCGGCCTTCGGCTTCCACTCCACGCACGTTCGTTCTTCATGGCTCTCTTGCCTTGTCTGTGAATTTGTTATTGCAGAATGCGAAATTCGGGGACTGGTCTGCGTTTGCGGCCGCGCTCCCAGTGTGTTACCGTCCCATTGATTTCGAGTTCGCCCTCCGGACTCATCACTGCTGAGGAGTCGCTCATGATACTCGCCGTCCTTGTAATTCTTGTCGTTATCGCCGTCGTGCTGATCGGCATGTACAACAGCCTGGTGCAGCTGCGCGTGCGCTGCGATTCGGCATGGTCCGACATTGACGTGCAGCTCAAGCGGCGCCACGACCTGATTCCGAACCTCGTGGAAACGGTTAAGGGATACGCCGCGCACGAGAAGGGCACCTTTGAGAACATCGCCAAGTTCCGTTCGCAAGCTATGCAGGCGACATCCCCGGCAGACAAGGCTGTGGCCGAGAACCAACTGACGGGTGCGTTGAAGAGTCTGTTCGCGGTAGCGGAGAACTATCCGGAATTGAAGGCATCGGAGCAGTTCACGCAACTGCAGGGATCGCTGAGCCAGACCGAAGACGCGATTCAGAATTCACGCCGCTATTACAACGCGGTGGTACGCGACCTGAACACAAAGATTCAGTCATTCCCCACGAATATTATCGCGGGCATGTTCGGATTTACGGCACGGCAGTTCTTCGAGACCACCGACGCTGACCGCGAACCCGTGCAGGTGAAGTTCTAGTGATTCTGTAATCGAGGAATCGGGCAACTTGAAAGTCCTTCGGACGATTGCTGTTTCTCTGTTCCTAACGCTGCTCTTCTGCACGTTCCCTGGTGTCGCACTGGCGAAATCCTGGCGCGTCTCCGACTTCCAGGACAACATCACTGTTGCAGAAGATGGGACGGCCGTGGTGACCGAGCGTATCACTCTGGTCTTTGACGGCGAATTCCATGGGATTCATCGCACGATTCCGATTGAGTATCCCGGGCCGAACGGGACAAACTACGAACTGTTCCTCAGGGTCACGAGCGTGAGCGACGGCAACGGCGGCAAGCTCAAGTACGATTCGTCGACCTCCAATGGCGCCCGCGATCTGAAGATCTACATTCCCGACGCGGTCGATGCAACCCGCACGGTGGAGATCACCTACCGCGTACGCAACGGCACGCGCTTCTTTGACGATCATGACGAGTTTTATTGGAACGTCACGGGGAATGACTGGCCCGTGCCCATCGATCATGCGTCGGCCACGGTGCATTTCCCCATGCCTGCGGCCGGATCGCTGAGGGCGCAGGCCTTTACCGGCGTGTATGGCTCGACGCAGCGCGACGCCAGTTCTACCGTCGACGGCGCCGAGGCTCGATTCGAAACCAACAACCCGCTGCCCATGCGCGGTGGGATGACCATCGACATCTATCTTCCGAAAGACGTTCTCAAAGAACCCGGAGCGCTGACGAAATTTTTCTGGTTCATCGGCGGCAATCCCATCGTCTTTCTGCCGCTCGTCACGCTCGCTGCCATGTTCACATTGTGGTGGACCAAGGGTCGCGACCCCGATCCAGGAGTTTCGGTTGCGCCCATGTACGAGCCGCCGGCCGGGATTTCTCCTGCAGAAGCGGGCACGCTGCTCGACGACAGCATTCACCCGCGCGATATTACGTCGACCATCATCGACCTCGCAGTTCGCGGCTACATCAAGATCGAAGAGACATCGGAGAAGGTGCTCCTCTTCACGCACAAGGATTACGTCCTTCACCTGCTGAAGCCACGGGATCAATGGGATGCAAATCTGGCTCCGCACGAGCGTGTAATGCTGGAGAACGTATTCGCCGCCGGCGACCAGACTGCCCTGTCCAGTCTGAAGAACCGCTTCTATACGGCCGTCCCCATCATCCGCGCAGACATTATGTCCGCATTGAAAAGGAAAGGCATTTACCTGGTCGATCCGGAATCGGCCAACGGATACAGCATTGGCACGGCGTTTGCCATCCTTGCTCCATTCGCGCTTTTCCAGTTCCTGGGATGGGCGAATTTCTTCAGCTCCGCCGTTCTGCTGGTGGTATGCGTTCTCCTCGCGGCGCTAGTCTGGTTCCTGTTTGCGCGAGTCATGACCTCCAAGACGGTGAAAGGCGGACGGACGCGCGTGGCAGTGCTCGGATTCCAGGAGTTCATGAATCGCGTGGATGCCGACCGGCTCAAGGTCATGCCTCCCACGACGTTCGAGAAGTTTCTGCCCTACGCGATGGCGCTGGGTGTGGAACATCACTGGGCGCAGGCGTTCGCAGGCATCGTCAAAGATCCTCCACAATGGTACGTGGGACCGGGACCATACATTGGCGGATTCAATCCCATTTTCTTTTCCAGTTCCATGAACAGCATGGCGAGTGACATGCACCAGGTATTTGTCTCCGCCCCGCGCGCGAGTTCCAGCGGATCCGGATTTAGCGGCGGAGGTTTCGGCGGAGGGGGCGGCGGCTTCTCCGGAGGAGGCTTCGGGGGCGGCGGCGGCGGCGCGTTCTAGACTCTCGTTCTAGACTAGGGATGTTATGCGGTCTGTTTTCATTCTCACACTTCTGCTCAGCCTCGCCGCGGTGGGCGTATGTGCTCAGCAGAGCGAGCCTCCGCAGCCTTCCTTGACGGTTCGCTCCACCCTGGTCGTCGTGCCTGTTCTTGTTACCACCAAGAAAGGACAGGTGGTCTTCGAGCTGACGGCGGATGATTTCGTTGTCACCGACAATGGCGTCCCGCAGCATTTCACAGTGGATCAGGAAAGCGGTTCGCAGCCCTTGGCGCTGGCCGTTGTCGTCGAGACGGGCGGCGCCGGCGCTCGCCATCTCAGCGACTATCGAGAACTGGACCCCATTCTTGACGCGCTGATCGGCAACGTCGAGCACCGCGTGGCCGTGATCGGCTTCGACAGCACGCCGCATCTCGTGATGCCGTTTTCCCCAAGAACGTCCGACGCTTCACAGCAACTCGCCAACCTGACCGAAGGCGATCAGGGAGCCGCCATTCTGGATGCGGTGGCCTTCGCGGTCGAGCAGTTGCGGGCTCAACCCGCGAACTACCGGCGCGCGATTCTGCTATTTAGTGAAACCATCGATCAAGGCAGCAAAACGAAGCTCAGTGAGGCTCTGCGGCTCATCAGCAACACCAATACAGCCATGTACAGCTTCGGTTTTTCGAGCACAGGCGCGGCGGTATCCCACGAGGCGTCCAAGTTCGATAACGACACGCCAGGACCTGCACACGGATGCTTCAACCATGAGGGCGCGGATGCCGAATATGAAGGCCACTACAGCAAGCAAGTGCTCGACTGTATCAGCCAGCTTGCTCCGCCTGTGCGGCTGGCTACCATGACGTTTCTGACGACGCGCAACGCGCTGCGCAAAAAGACCGCGGAATCCATCGCACAACTGGCTGGGGGAGAGTTCTTCCACTTTCACAACGCCAAAGACCTGAAAGCAGGTCTGATCGCGATTTCCAATGACCTCCCGAACTATTATGTCCTGACTTTCCGTCCCTCGTCGCTTACGCCCGGCCTGCATGCGTTGCACGTCGAGGCAAAAGACCGTCCACAGTTGGTGTTGAAGGCACGGCGCGAATACTGGATTGACGACGATTCGGCGCACTGAGCGCCGGCCAAGTACTACATTCCAATTATTGACCTCACTGAGCGCCAGCCTATAATCGGCGCATTTCTTTTTGGGGTTTAAGCACTGACCGCGTGAACGCAAAATCCAAGGTTGTCAAAAGAACCGTTGTCACGCTCTGCGCTGTCGCGGCGGTGTGGTTGATGTGTTGCGTGGTGCTCTACGGGGTCATGAGACAAACGCCAGAGCAGTTTGGCAGGGTCATGGCGAAGATCCCGGGACCCGTCCCTTTTCTGATTTTTCCTTTCGAAACCCTCTGGATGAGCGCCCGCGCCGGCACATTGCAGGTGGGCAGCCCTGCGCCGGACTTCGCTCTGGCGAAACTCGATTAAGACTGCGCAGGTTCAACTCTCCGCTCTCACCGCGCAGCAGAAGCCGGTAGTGCTCGTGTTCGGAAGCTACACTTGACCTCCCTTCCGGCGGGAGGTTCCCGCCCTCAACAAGCTCTACCAGCAGTACGGAAACCAGGTTACGTTTCTCGTGGTCTACATCACCGAGGCGCACCCGACCGACATCTGGCAGACCGAGAGCAATACGAAAGAGAAAGTTCTCTTCGCCAGTCCGCGCAGTGAAGATGAGCGTGCGTTCATTGCGGGAGCCTGCGTACGCAAACTCGGAATCGAGATTCCCGCCGTGCTCGACGAATTCGGCAATTCGACCGAGAGTGCCTACACCGCCTGGCCGGACCGCCTTTACGTGATCGATGCGTCGGGCCGTGTAGCCTACAAGAGCCGCCCTGGGCCATTCGGCTTCAGCGCCGAGCAACTGAAAACGGCGATCCAGAAGGTCGTTCCCGCGCATTGAAAACTGTGAGAGAAAGCGGCACCGGGCCCCCGATGTGCAAACTGGTTTCTTCGCCCTCGCTGGACGGCCGAGGCGCCCGTCCCCACATGTGCGTCTCACAAATACAAAAGGGCCGCGGGTGTATCGCGGCCCCGTTTGATTTGTTTCGGCCAGGTTTATTGTTCGCCGGCGGCAACGCTGCTGCCCCAAAGGACATTGCTGCCCCACAACACATTGCTGCCCCAGAGGACGTTGCTGCCCCACAACACGTTAGAGCCCCATAGGACGTTGGAACCCCATACCGCGCTGCTGCCCCAGAGCACATTGCTGCCCCAAAGCACGTTGCTTCCCGACACGTTCGACGCTTGATTGACGCCAACAAACTGATTACTTCCCCACACGGCCGAGTTCGACCACGTGGAGGATGTGTTCCAGACAGCGGTCGAATCATCGCTGAAGTAGACGTTGCCCGAGTTAGGGTCATGGGTCGCTACTGGAGACATGGCAGTCCCGCTGGCCACGTCGTTACTCTCCAGGGCTTCCTCCACATCAAGGTAGCCAGCGCCGACGGTGAATACGTCGTACTGATCGGTGTAAGTGATACCCGTGGTCGGATCGGTTGTGCTGCTGGTCGTCGGGAACGTCTTATAAGCGGTTTTCATCAACCGCGCCTTCACCTGATCAGGAGTAAGCCGCGGACTCTTCTGCAACAGGTCCGCGACGGCTCCACTCACCACGCCGGTCGCCATGCTGGTGCCGCTCAACGTGAAATAGCTCGACGATGGCGCCGTGCTCCCTCCATTCACATAGTAGTTGTACGGTACGCGGTCGCCAGGAAGTAGATTGTAGAGCGTCGAGCCCGGCGCCTCGAGCGAAACCAGCAGGTTGCCGGGCGCGACAATGTCAGGCTTCGCAACGGCATCGATCGCGGTCGGCCCCTTGGAACTGTAGCTGGCAATCAAATCGTCGGTGCGGGTGGGTGTGCCCATCGGCTTCATCGCGCCCACGGTAATCACGTACGGATCATTGCCGGGTGAGGTGATGGTGGCATAGCCATCGGTCGGCTGATTGCGGCCATTGTTGCCCGCAGCCACAACCACCACGATCCCACTTTGCCAGGCTTTCTCGACCGCCTGGCATAGCGGATCTAGTTTGTACGTCTCGTAGACCCCTCGACCAAGCGACAGGTTGATCACGCGAATGTTGTAGCGAGACTTCAGAGAAATCGCCTGGTTGATGGCGGCGATGACCACGCTATCAGTCGAAGCCCCACTCGCATCCAGGACTCGCAAGTTGATGATATTTGCGCCCGGCGCGATCCCCTTGAAGGTCTTGTTGTAGAGCGGTCCCGTCGAGCTGAGGCCGTCTCCAGCGATCAGTCCGGCGACGTGAGTGCCGTGTCCGTATTGGTCACTGGCGCTCGAATTTCCCGGCACAAAGGATTGGTTGTAGACAACGCGTGAGAACGGAAGAATCCCTTGGTACAGATCCACGTGATTGCTCACGCCGCTGTCGATGAGTGCGATACCGATGCCGGCACCGGTGTAGTTCGACTGCCATGCATACTGCGCGTTCACAGCAGCGGCAGCATTGTTGAGCGAGGGCGTCAACGGCCGGTCCGTACTGATGTAAACGACGTTCGACTGGTTTGAGAGGCTCTGGATACCGTTGCCGTCAAGCACCGCAACCACGCCGTTGATCAAGGGCAACTGTCCCAGGATCGTGCCGCCGAGTTTCAGAACGTCATTGACGAGGCAGCCCACCAGGCCGAGCAGACCGCTGCAATTGACCTGAGTCCCGGGCGCATATTGCACGATCACCTGGACCTTCTGGGTCGAGTGATTGCCCCGCAGCTCAGGCGATAGCTTGGAGTCGTCGGCATGCGCCAGCGGCAGCGCGACGATCAAAAGTAGAAGCACTAATCTCTTCATATCACCCCACTAGGCGCCCACAGGCGCGTAACCATTCCCCAAGTGACCTCTGTATGTGCAGGTGGGTGCCCAAACGCAGGCCAACTTCCCCTTATTTATGAATGACTTGCGAGGCGCTGTAACGAAATGCAACGGGCACTTTGTCCCCACGCCCGGGGCATGCGACAACTTGTCTCGCCCGAAATGGGTCTCGCTCGATCCCCATGCTCTCTGTGTCTGCTCTAAGCGACTGATTAAATTGGAGAAAACGATGGTAATGACAGGAGGTCGTTTTGGGCGGACAGGCCCCGCCAATTCGTTGAAAATTTAAGTACTTATCATGTCTTGGGTTCGCTCCATCGGCGCGAGGATCTTTATCGCCGGCATGGCTCTGGCCGGAGCTCTTTGCCTCGCGCTGGCCTTCTCTCACTGGCAGTCGAGCGATCCCGTCAAGTTCAGTTGCTATCTGATCGCGGCGGCTCTGGCATCCTCGCTCAAGGTAAGCCTCCCCGGCATTGAAGGGACGCTCTCGGTCAACTTCCTGTTCACCCTGCTGGGAATCCTGGAATTGAGTTTGCCAGAAACGCTCGTGATTGGACTCGCCAGCACTCTGGCGCAGTTCTATTGGAAACCAGTGCGGCGGGTGAAGGTCGTCCAGTTGATCTTCAATCTGTCGCAGGTCACAGTTTCGAGTGCGATCGCTTACGGTGCGTACAAACTCGTCGTCGTTTATGTCCTGCACGCGCCCGGACCGCTCGCGCTGCTGGTCGCTGCTATCACGCACTTCGGCTGCAATACGGCAGCGACGTCCACCATCATCGGACTGACAGAAGATAAGCCCATCGCGAGCGTGTGGGGCGAGTCTCATCTCTGGCTGTTTCCGTATTACATGGTCGGAGCAGCCTTGGCGGGGCTGGTTCATTTTCTGAACGGGCACATCGGATGGCAGTCCTCGCTGCTGATTCTGCCGCCGATTTATCTGATGTACCGCTCGTACCGTCTCTACCTCGGAAAGATGGAGACCGAGAAACGGCACGCCGAACAGGTTTCAAATCTGCACCTGCGCACGATCGAGGCACTCGCTCTAGCCATCGAAGCCAAAGATGAAACCACCGGCGAACACCTGCAGCGGGTGCGCGTCTATGCCATGGCACTGGCGAAGGAGCTGGGCTTGAGCGAGGACGAGACCGAGGCGCTGAAAGCAGCATCAGTGCTGCATGACATTGGGAAGCTGGCCGTGCCCGAGCACATCATCTCGAAGCCCGGGAAACTGACGCCGGAAGAATTCGAGAAGATGAAGATCCATCCCATTGTCGGGGCGGAGATTCTGGAGCAGGTGCACTTTCCCTACCCGGTGGTGCCGATTGTGCGCGCGCATCACGAAAAATGGGATGGCAGCGGATATCCCAACGGACTGGCCGGCGAGGAGATTCCGATTGGCGCTCGCATTCTTGCGGCGGTGGATTGCCTCGACGCGCTGGCCTCTGACCGCCAGTATCGCAAGGCTCTGCCGCTAAACGAGGCGATGGCCAAGGTAGTGGAGGATTCGGGCAAGAGCTTCGATCCAAAGATTGTTTCGATCTTGCGCCGGCGCTACATCGAACTAGAAAAGATGGCGACCGAGCAGCCGCTGCAGGCTCCGCCAAAATTGTCCACCGACATTAGGGTCGAGCGAGGGCTCGCGCCCGCCGCGGGGTTCGCGGAGTCGGGCACACCCGTGGTTCCCACGCCAGCGCAAGTCGCAGATTCCGGCACGCGGATTCTCTCCGCTCGACAGCAAGGTCAGGAAATTGTCGAACTTTGCCGAAAGGCTGGCGCATCGCTGCGCAGCGAAGACGTTCTTTCCCTGCTGGCAGCGCGCCTCAAGCATCTGGTTCCGCATGACTCCATGGCCGTGTATGTGCCCAAGAATGGAATGCTCGCGGCGGAGTTTGTCAGCGGTGACAACTTTCGCTTGTTCTCCTCCTTGAGAATTCCCGAAGGCGAAGGGCTCTCGGGATGGGTTGCGCAAAACCATAAGCCGATCTTGAACGGCAATCCTTCCGTCGAGCCGGGATACCTGAACGATCCTACGAAGTACAGCACGCTGCGCTCGGCACTGGCCGTCCCCCTGGAAGGAACAGCCGGGATGGCCGCCGTGCTGGCCCTGTATCGCTCAGCACAGGATGCATTCACCGCAGACGACCTGTGTGTTGCGGAAACGATAGGTGAGGGATTGGGCGTCGTGATCGAGAACGCGAGCAAACCCAAAGCGGCGGCGATGGGCGCCGGACTCGGACGATAAATACGCTTGTCATCCTGAGCGAAGCGAAGGATCTGTGCAACTGGCGGGGAGTACATAGGTCCTTCGCTTCGCTCAGGATGACAGCATCGGCTTCACCGCAGTCGCTTCACTCCATTTCAAAGCTCACATACTGCAGCCCGCCGTCGCGCTCCACCTGCAGCACCACCGGATCTCCGGTCTTCAACTTTGCTACGGCACCGCGCAGGGTATCCATCGAATCGATAGGCGTGGTATTCAGTGCGTGAATAATGTCGCCAGCCTTCAGACCCGTGTCGGGCATAATCAAGTCAGCCGCGCGTCCCACAACCACGACTCCCGACGGGATTCGCAGCGAACCCAGCCGCGCCTTAAGATCGGCCGTGAGGTCGATGGCCAGGACCCCGAGCCGGGGAATCAGACTATTATCGGGATTCACCGCGTCGAGCAGTTCGTCCATGTGATCATGCTGCTCAATCGCGGGCACGTAGAGCGTCATCTTTTCCGTGCCACGCAGAATCTCCAGCTTCACGACCTGATCGAGGCGATGCAGGTATAGAGCGGCCGAGAGCGATGGCAGAGTTTCGATGCGGCGGTCATCCGCGCTGAGAATAATGTCCTGGATCTGTAGGCCAGCCGCAGCCGCCGGGCCGCCGGGCTTCACGTCGTCCACTAGAACGCCCCAACGCTGCGAAAGGTGCAGTCCCTCGGCCAGCGTGGGCGTGATCTCCTGCGCGCCCGCGCCAATTTCAACTTTATGCACGTGTCCGTACTTGCGCAGACTGCGGTAAACGAAATCCACCACACGCGAGGGAATCGCAAAGCCCAAGCCTTCACTGCCTCCTCCTTGCGAAAGAATAAACGTGTTAATGCCGAGAACCGCGCCGTTCATATCGACCAGCGGGCCGCCGCTGTTGCCGGGATTGATGGGAGCATCCGTCTGCAGGTACGTGATCGGTTTGGTGGCGTCGGGCTGGCGGGCGAGCGCGCTCACTACGCCCATGGTCACCGAATTCTGCAAGCCTTCGGGACTGCCAATGGCGAATACGAGTTGACCGACGTGCGGCCGCTGGCTCAGCAAGACAAGGGTCGGCAAATCGGTCTCATCAATTTTGAGCAGAGCGAGGTCGGTGTCCTTGTGCTGGCCCACGAGTCGCGCTTCCAGGATGCGCCGCTTCCCAATCGGCACCTGGCCGGCGGAATCGCCCATGGGCAGCGGCAGTGCGACGCGAATGCGCTGTGCCCCCTCCACGACGTGAGCGTTGGTCATGATGTAGCCGCTCGGGTCGACAATCACGCCTGAGCCCACCGCTTTCTGGCGAACGATGAACGCCGTCTGCGATCGATCCTCTTCGCGCAGCGGCCCGTATCCCGTGACCAGAATCTGCACCACCGCAGGAGAGACTCTGGCGGCGAGGCTCTCCAATGCACCGTTCAGTTGTTCCAGGGTGTCGTTGGCGGCCGCGCGCGCCTCGGAGGCTTCGTTCTTGGGCTTGGCCGCGTTCTTGTCGGCCTGTCCTTTTTGGGCCGCTGACGGCGCCGTCGCCTGCGCCGCGGATTGTGCACAGGCCAATTGCGAGGCACCGGAAACCGCGACCATTATGCAAACCGCCACGAAGCGACTAACACTTCTAAAGGGATGTAGGGATAACACGCGAGATCCTCCTCGACCTACTCGTGTCTGCATTCTGACAGAACTCCACCGTCTCTGAGAACCTCCGCCGAGCCATAGTGGGCGGTTTGCTACTATTGGGCTTCCATTGCCCGCACGGCGAAGACCAACCATGGACTCGCACGCTTTCATTGCAGAAGTGTACCGCCGCATGGCGCTACGCCACGCCTCGGAAAAGCCACGTCCGACTTGGACTGCGACCGAGGCGAGCCCAATGGTGATCGAGGCGGCGCACCAGTACGCGCCGTATTTGCCCTCCGACAAAGAGGGCCACATTCTCGATATCGGATTCGGCGGTGGATGGTTCCTGGCAGCATGCCTGAGACTGGGCTATCGCAATTTATCGGGTGCAGATTTCGGCATCGCCAATAAAGATTACGTTCGCGATTGGGCTCCCGACCGCATCACCTTGCATGAGATCCACGACAACATTGGGGAGTTTCTGAGCGACAAGCATGAACAGTACGACTTCATCCATCTGTCGCACGTGATCGAGCACGTGCCCAAGTACTCGCTGCTTTGGCTGATGGACAGTCTTTATCAAGCGCTGAGACGCGGCGGGACCCTGCTCGTGCGCACGCCAAATATGGAAGGACCATGCGCGAATTCCAGCTTCTACGTGACGCTCGCTCACGAATACGGCTTTGCCGGATCCAATCTCGTGTCGTTACTCGACATCTGTGGCTTCGATGATGTTCGGCTTCACAACTTCCGCCCTTATGCTCCCACGCTGAAGCAGCGCCTCGGCGATCTCTTGCGATGGCCGATCCTGCAGCAGAGTAAGTTTCGGCATCGCTTGTTTGGTGTGAATTCTGGCGGCCAGTTCGGTACAGAATTAATCGCGACCGCCAGGCGCGGCGACTGGCCTCCTTTTTTCGACCGCCGGTACCAGTGAATTCGCCGCTCGCGCACCCTGAAAAGCCCCCTCCCTCGAGGTCTTTGTCTTGAAAATCCCGGCTTTCCGCCAGGGGGGAACCTAGTTGCTACCGTTAACTAACGGGTTATCAGGCTTTTACACGGGTGTCTTTCGTGATATAACCCGTGCTGAGCATAAAAGTGGGCCTGCGCCCGCCAGGAGCTTGGTTTGACGACATTGGCCTCATTCGCAGAAGGACAACACATAACAGGCCAGTCTAGAGGAGGTACCGTGGGCGAAGAAGCACGGACCGGAAAACGGTTCCCGCTGGAACTGCCGATCAAGATACATAAGGGCGAGGCCGGCGGAGACTCCGAGGGAGTGACCGGGAATCTCAGCGCGGCGGGAGTGTACATCCGCGCCGATTCCTCAATGGAAATTGGTTCCCCCGTCGAATTTGAAATCACGTTGCCCCCGGAGATGACGGGAGGTCAGGAGAATGTGACCATCCAGTGCAAAGGGCGGGTGGTGCGCGCCGATGAAACCGGTGAAGGCGGCGAAGGCCGCGGCGTGGCCTGCGTGATCGACTCATACGAGTTCGTCAGGAACTCTTAATCGTTTTGTAGCGGACTTTTTGGGAGCGTCAACAACATGCTCAAACTGATTCTGGCCGATAACCAGGCGATCTTCCGGGCGGGCATTGCCAAAGTGCTGGCGGTGGAAGATGAGATGCGCATTGTGGCCCAGGCCCAGACCCCTGAACAGATGTTCATGGCGCTGGACAAGTTCCGTGCCGCGGTGCTGGTGGTGGCTGCGGGATTCCATGGCGACTTTGCCGCCATCGTGGCAGGCGCCAACAAAGCCAAGACGCGCGTGATCGTGCTGGCCGATACCGGCGAGAGCGCGCAGCGGCACATGTCGAATGGCGCGCATGGCGTGGTCTACCGCAACGTCACCAGCGCAGCGCTGGTCGACTGCGTGCGGAAAGTGGCGCGCGGCGAGACTTGGGTGCAGGACGTGGCTGTGCCCAGCGAACTCACCGAAAACGATATGGTCGGATTGCGCGTGCGCGACCGGCTCACCGCCAAGGAACTGCGCATCGTGGCGCTGATCGTACAGGGCTACAAGAACAAAGAGATCGCCACGCAGCTTGGCACGACGGAACAGGTCATCAAGAACTACCTGCGCAACGTGTATGACAAGATCGGCGTATCGGACCGGCTTGAGCTGGCGCTGTTCACCATCCACCACCGGATTCTGAATGAAGCTGCGGCGGCGACGACCACCGGCGCGGTTCCGCAACCACCGGCGGGAGTGGCGCAGTAAGCTTTCTGGAACCTGCAAGACAAGGCCGCCTGCGAAGGCGGCCTTTCTGTTTCTGTGATCAGACGATCTTCTCTCCTACTGCTTTGGCTTGCGTGAACAGGTAGAGGTAGTCCGGGCCGCCGGACTTGGAGTCTGTGCCGGACATGTTGAAGCCGCCGAAGGGGTGCGCGCCGACCATCGCTCCGGTGCACTTGCGGTTGATGTAGAGGTTGCCGACGTGGAACTCCTGGATGGCGCGGTCGATCTTGTCGCGTGACTTGGTGTAGACGGCGCCGGTCAGGCCGAACTCGGTGTCGTTGGCGATTTCGAGCGCGTGGTCGAAACCTTTGGCCTTAATTACCGCGAGGACGGGGCCGAAGATCTCTTCCTGTTCGAGCTTCGACTTGGCGGGGATGTCGGCAAACACGGTCGGCTTGATGAAGTAGCCTTCCCCGGGAGCGCGCTCGCCGCCGGTGAGCAGGCGTCCGTCTTTCTTGCCTTGCTCGATGTATCCGAGGATGGTCTTCATCGAGCCTTCGTTGATGACCGCGCCCATGGCGGCGTTCTCGCTGACGTCGCCGATTTGGATCTTCTCGACGCGGGCTTTGAGTTGCTCGAGGAACTTGTCATAGACGCGCTCGTCGACGATGGCGCGCGAGCAGGCCGAGCACTTCTGGCCTTGGAATCCGAATGCGGCTTGCGCGACGCCTTCGACGGCGGAGTCGATGTCGGCATCGGCATCGACGATGATGGCGTCTTTGCCACCCATCTCAAGGATGGTGCGCTTGATCCAGATCTGGCCGGGAGCCTGCGTCGCGGCGGTCTTGTTGATGTGCAGGCCGACTTCGCGCGATCCGGTGAAGGCGATGTAACGCGTCTTGGGATGCGCGACGACGGCGTCACCGAAACTGGCTCCGGCGCCGGGGCAGAAGTTCACCACGCCTTCGGGCATGCCGGCTTCTTCGAGAAGTTCCATGAACTTCGCCGCGATGGTGGGCGAATCGCTCGACGGCTTCAGGATGACGGTGTTGCCGCTGACGATGGAGGCGAGCGTCATGCCGGCCATAATGGCGCAGGGGAAGTTCCACGGCGGAATCACCGCGCCGACGCCGAGCGGAATGTAGTGCAGCGTGTCGTGCTCGCCGGGCAGCTGGATGGGCGTCTGGGCTTTCGCAAACCGCAGGGCCTCGCGCGCGTAGAACTCGCAGAAGTCGATAGTCTCGGAGATATCGGCGTCGGCCTCTGCCCAATTCTTGCTGACTTCGAAGACGAGCCATGCCATGAATTCCATCTTGCGTTGACGCATGAGGTCGCCGACGCGAAAGACGAGGCCGGCGCGCTCTTCGACGGTAGTGCGGCTCCAGGTTTCGAAAGCCTTGAGCGCCGCGTTCATGGCGGGCTCGACGTGATCTTTGCCGGCCTTCTGGTGGATGCCGACGATCTGCGAGGGCTGCGACGGGTTCAGCGACTTGATCTTGTCAGTGGTCTTGACGCGCTTGCCGCCGATGATGAGGTCATATTCGCGTCCAAGTTGGCCACGGACTTTGGCGATGGCGGCGCGCATGCGACGCGCGTTTTCTTCGTTGCGGAAATCGAAAAAGGGCTCGGTGACGAATGGTCCCAGATGCAGAGATGCGCGCGGCCGGACGGGGGCTTCAAGCGTTGCCATGGGGGAATCCTTTCGAAGCTGGGAGATGACGTGTAAGGGATTGCTTGGATATTTTACACCTCGGTCGGGCTGCCGGCTTCCGGTTGCGACCCACATTCGGTCTGCTGGCTCCGGTTGCGAGGGGGGTGAGGTATCGCAATTTTTTTTGGGGCGTGGTGTCAAAATCCTGGTTCTAAAGGACTTGCGGCCTTCGGATCGGGTCTGGTCCGGCCAAAATCCTGAGGCGAAAGGAGTTGCGGGTAAAATCTTGCGGAATAAGGAGTTAGGCCCGGTTCTCAAGTCGCTCGTCTCTCGGATAATTGCATATGCGCTGGTTGGGTCTGCGAGCATGGTCCAAATTCTGTGCTTTTCGAATTTCTCAGTAAAGGTTGGATGTCACAGGAAATGCGATTTGTTCTGTGGAAAAGTTTGCGGAGAGGTGGAGCAGGTGGACTGGAAATCCCCACTTCTCGCGCAAAGGGCGCGCGAGAAATGGGGCACCCGGCAGCGCTGTTTCGTAACGTCGATTCGCCATCTGGAAGTCAAAATCCCCACCCCTTCGACTCCGCTCAGGGCAGGCTCTAACGTCGCAAAGTACGCGACGTCAGGATGGGGCACCCTCGGGACCTATCTGACTTACGGGGTCTGTCTGACTCACAGGGGCTGTCCGACTCACGCGGCTTGTCTGACTCTGCGGGCCTACTGGCCCAGGACTCCTTTCTTCAGGGCGGCGTTCGGGGGCTTGGGGCCGAGCCAGACGGAGAAGAGCATGTCGGCGAAGGCGGGGCCGGCGATGGTCAACTTCTCTGTGCCTGCGATCGCTACCGCCGTGCCGGTGGCGGGGACGTAGGTGAAGGTGAGTTCTTCTCCGTCTTTAACCGCGTCGAGGACGGCGAAGAAGCGATCGATGTCGGGCTTCAGCGTTTTCGCAGCATCGGGCGTGTTGTTTTCGAAGGACTCGGTGAAGCCGTCGGTGAGCTGGTTCTTGCTGACGTCGCGCACGAAGTGCATGACGATGCGCCGGGGGACGTCCGGTTTGAGAATCGCTGTTGGGTCGGCCGACTTTTGGGGGATATAGAGTCCGGCGACGTAGACCTTGAAGGCGTACTTGGTGCGCAATCCCATGCCATTCAGGACGAGGGTTGTGGTTCCGACTTGAGCTGTGTCGGGCAGAGTTACGTTGGCGAGAGTGCCGGCGTGGGATAACGACGCCAGGACGAGTACCGCGAGGGTCAGCAACATGGCTGCTTTGCGCATGAGGCCTCCTGATGTTTCTAGATTACGACTCACGGTACATCGGGAAGGCAGAGCGGGCGGTGATTGCGGTCACGATGTCAAAAACCACACTCCTTCGGCATCGCCCAGGATCAAAATCCCCACCCTAACGTCGCAAAAAGCGCGACGTTAGGATGGGGCACCCGGCGAAAGTCAAAATCCCCACCTCTTCGGCTTCGCGCCGTCGAAAAACCCCACTTCTCGCGCAAAGAACGCGCGAGAAATGGGGCACCCACATTTTCATTTCCTTTGGGCCGTCACCGCGACGGGCACTCCGTTGGTGAGGGAGTCGAAGACGGGCGAGTGTGCGGAACCGAGGTTGCAGAGCTCCTGCAACTGCTCGTCGGGAACGTCGGCCTTGATCTTGAAGTTGACGCGGATTCCCTGATAGCCGTTGCGAACATTCTTGTCGAGTTCCAGGAATCCGCGCACATCAATATCGCCTTCCAGAGAAGACTCTACTTCTTCAATATGAATGCCGCGCGCCGCAGCGTGATAGACCATGGATGAAGTCAGACAACCCGCCAGGGCATGCAGCAGATGCTCGACGGGATTGGCGGCAGAATCTTTGCCGAGCAGAACCGGGGGCTCGTCGGCCTCGAGAACGAACGACTTCGAACGGCTGTGTTCTTGACCAGCACCGTAGAAACTGCTCACCGTGGAGGCATTGCGGCCGCCATCGACCCATTCGTTGCGAATGCGAAAGTTGAATTTCGCGAGAGCGGGAGTGGCCTTGATGGCTTCGACTGTCTTCGAGAGGCCGTCTACCGCGACTCCATTGACGGTATTTTCCAAGACAGGCGTGGTTTGGGTTCCAGTTGTCTTCATGCTTTGTTTCTCCTTTTGCATTGCAATGTTCGCGTGATTTCCGATCGCCTCACCCTCTTCGCAAACTGCGCGAAAAGGGTGAGGCACCCAATAGCACGGGGGGCTTGAACTGACGCGATTTCTACCGACTTATTTCTACTGACCTTATTTCTACTGACTTGTTTCTACTGACCTTCGCAGCTGACCTGGTTGTTCCAGTCGACGAAGGCGCCGTTCGGGTTGTCGCGCCACGCCCAGACGTGCAGCTCGAAGAACGAGTCCAGGTTGAAACGGTTCGGGGCTGGGACGAACTGGAAGTCCTGGCCTTCGAGTTGGGGCGGAACACCGGCGTTCGCGGCCAGCCAGGTAGCAGCATCGACAATGTACTCGACGCCAACCAGCCTCCGGGCCGTGCCTACGGGCTCGTAGATGAGCGCTTCCGGTTGCGAGACGTTGATTAAGCCATCACCTACGTAAGTGCTGTTGACGTAGTGAATGCCCATTGCCCCGTGGTCAGGACCGCTGACGCAGCCAAAGGCGGGTCCATAGCCCGCGGCGGTAACGTTGTTCACATTAATAAACTGCTTGGTAGCATCCCGAACCAGTTGCACGAGCTTGGCCGAGGGAGTGTGGTCGTGGTGGCTGGTCTGCCCTGCCGCGAGAATCGGGGCGGCCAAGGTGAGGCTGGCCATCAATGCCAGGCGCAGAATGTTGGTGGTTGAGGTGTGGATGCGAGTGGTGAATTGTGTCGTCATAGCAGTTCTCCTGTGGAATCAGTTTTGTAGTCCTTTGGTCCCATGCTTACGTGAGGTCAACATCAGGAATTCCCTGGCCGAGGGTGCAGTGCGACAGTGCCTGGTGTTGAAGAAATGCGCCCGAGAAGCCCGATCCCTATTAAAAAATCTCTGTCTTCGGATTCTCTCGGGCGATTTCTTGAACGTCGACCCCAGATCGACGTTTGCGTTGTCACTGGAGGCATACTGCCGCAAGCATTCGAGGTTGACCATGGCGAACGCCTTAAGCCTGGTGAATCTGCATGAATTTGTAAGTCGAGCGGAATGTTGAACTTGGCGACACATGCGGGCAGCGATGTAGAATGACCGCAACTTGTGGGGAGCGTGCTGCGGTGTCCGATCCAGTTCGACCATCTGAATCGATCCAATTCGGCAAGGACTTCGAGCTGGATCCGCGCAGCTATGAACTCCGCAGCGGCGGGCGGATCGTAAAGCTGGAACGAATCCCGATGGAGTTGCTCATGCTCTTAATCGAGGAGAGAGGGCAACTGGTGACGCGCTCGCTGATCATCGATCGGATTTGGGGCAAGGACGTCTTTCTCGATACAGACAACAGCATTAATGCCGCCATCCGCAAGATCCGCCAGGTCCTGAAGGACGATCCCGAACAACCGCGCTTTGTGCAGACGATTACGGGACGGGGATATCGATTCATTGCGGCGGTAGTCGAGAGCCGGAGCAAGGTGGCGGGTCGAAATACGACATCGGGAGTCCAAGCAATCCATTCAGGTTTTTCGGAGAAGGCAGCCGAGCCGGTTGTCGAGACTCTTGCTTCAAGTCTTCCGGCGCAGAGGACCGGATTTTTGGGGCGGGAGAAAGAAGTGGCTGCGGCGGAGCAACTCCTGCTGCGGCCGGATGTGTCGCTGGTTACGATCACGGGCCCGGGAGGGATCGGCAAGACGCGTTTGGCGGTGCAGTTGGCGAGTCGTCTGACGGAACACTTCCCGGGAGGAACGTATTTTGTGTCGCTGTCGTCGCTGCGCGATCCGGGATTGTTGGCTTCGGCGATCGTCCAGGCGTTGGGAATCCGGGAGGCTGGGGGGCAGTCTCCGATGGAAGTACTTAAGGCGAACTTGCGACGTTGGGGGCGTTCTCCGAAGCTGCTGTTGCTGGATAATTTCGAGCATCTGGTCGGGGCGGTTCCCACCGTGGTCGAACTGCTGTCGGTGGCTTCGAAGCTCAAGGTATTGGTGACGAGCCGGTCGGCGCTGCACGTTTACGGGGAGAACGAATGTCCAGTTCCGCCGCTGGCGCTTCCGGAACAGCCGGCGGCAACGGTGGAGGTGCTGGAGCGATCTCCGGCAGTAGCGCTGTTTGTGCAGCGAGCGGTTGCGGTGAAGCCAGATTTTCAACTGACCCCAGAGAATGCAGCGGCGGTCGCCGAGATCTGCGCGCGTCTGGACGGCCTGCCGTTGGCGATTGAACTGGCAGCGGCGCGCGTGAAAGTACTGTCGCCCGCAGCCATGCGGATGCGTTTGTCGAGCCGACTACAACTGTTGACAGGCGGTGCGCGAGACATGCCACAGAGGCACCAGACGCTTCGCGCCGCGATGGATTGGAGCTACGAGTTGCTGAGTCCGAACGAGCAAAAGCTCTTTCGGAGACTATCGGTATTCGCGGGCGGATGCACTTTGGAGGGAGCCGAAGCGGTCTGCGATGCGAAGGGTGATCTGGATTTGGACGTGCTCGACGGCATGGAGTCGATGGTCGACAAGAGCCTGGCGCAGCGGGATGAGCAAGCCGATGGGGAGCCGCGATTCGTAATGCTCGAAACCATTCGCGAGTATGCCCTGGAAAAACTGGAAGCGAGCGGCGAGAAGGCGTTGACGAAGCGGGCCCACGCCGCGTATTGCCTGGTTCTGGCAGAAGAAAAGGCGACGGAGCAAATCGGAACGGTAAGCGCGGACTGGCTGGCGCATTATGGGATCGAACATGACAATTTTCGCGCGGCGGTGGAATGGCTGACAGAAACAGAAGATGCGGAGTGGGGACTTCGTCTCGGCGGCGCTCTGTTTCGTTATTGGGAGATGCGCGAGTATCTCGCGGAAGGCCGGGCCCGGCTGGACAAACTACTAAAGATTCCGGGAGCACAGGCGGCCACCAAAGCACGGAGTCGCGCGCTGTTTGCGGCGGGCGTCCTCGGGGTCGAGCAAGGAGATTACGCAGCCGCGGAGGCACTCATTCGGGAGAGCCTGGAGATCGCGCGTCAACTGGGCGATGCCCAAGGCGCCGCGGTTTGCCTGAATGCTCTGGCGGTCAGTGCGCGGGACCGAGGCGACATCCAGAGTGCGCGATCGTTGTTTGAAGAGAGTCTCGCGGTGTGGAGAGAAGTGGGCGACCCGAAGGCGGTGGCCAGTGCGGTGAGCAACCTGGCGAATATCGTAAAAATGCAGGGGGACAATACGCGAGCGCGGGCTCTGTACGCGGAGTGTCTCTCGATCTTCAGCGGGCTGGGAGATCGAGCCGGCGTTGCCTGGTCGATGAACTATCAAGGGGATGTGGCACGGGATCAGGGAGACCCGGCGGCGGCGCGAGCCTTGTACGAAGAAAGCCTGGAGATTTTCCGGGAGCTAGGCGACCGATGGGGTATCGCAGGCACGCTCGCGGACTTGGGAAACCTGGCGAGCGAGCAGGGGCATCATGCGATGGCGCAGGATCTTTACCGGCGTAGCATCCGAATCTTCCAGGAACTGGAACATAAGCGGGGGATAGCGCGTCTGCTGGAGTGTTTCGCGTGTTCGGCGGCGGTGCAACTGGAAGCGGAACGCTCGCTGCGGCTGGCTGGAGCGGCGGCGGCGTTGCGGCAGAATATTGGCGCGCCTCTGACTCCGGCCGAACACGCCAAACTGGAAGCTAGTTTGCACACGGCGCGGCAGGCATTGGGCAGCACAATGGGCGGGACGGCCTGGTCCGAGGGCTGGGCTCTGCCGGTCGAAAAGGCAATCGAAGAAGTGCTGATGTTCGGAGATCCCTCGCGCTCGTGCTCGTGAGCGGGGATGCGTTTTTACGAAAGTTATTCTGCGCTGGTCGGATCGAGGAGCCGGCGGACCGCGGAAATACGATTGGCGGGAAGCCCTGTGCGCCGAGCGTGCTCCAGGATGGTCGCCTCGTCAGGGGCGAGATAGACGCAATACACCTTGTCGCCGGTGACATAGCTATGAAGCCACTGGATCCCCACGCCCATTTCCTTCAGAACAGCGACGGACTTCTGGGAAATCTCGCGCAGCTGAGCGTCGGAGAGCTTTCCGACGCCGGGAACGTCACGTTCGATAACGAACTTGGGCATGGACTCCTTGACGACTTCTTCGATCCTAGCATGGGTAGATTGAGTTCGTTAAGTGGGTTTGGTTCGATTGCATTGTTTGGGGCGGTCGAGCGGGGGATGCGCACCGAAACGGACTTTTGACGGGTCGGAGGTCAAAATCCCCACCCTATCTCGCCAAAAACCGGCGAGATAGGATGGGGCACCCTCGCCGTCTTCAACTTCACAGGCTCGTGCACAACTTAGGAGCGCGTGGCCGCGGCCACTTTTAGCGGTTCGAGGTGCGCGGTGAAGTGTCTTAGGAATGGGGCTTCGTACGTCAGGTGCATGCCTGGGATGCGCGCCCGGTTCTTCCAGACTTCCAGGATTACTTCGACTACATAATCAATGTGACTTTGGGTGTAGACGCGGCGCGGGATTGCAAGGCGGACCAAATCCATTTTTGCCGCGGAGGCGAACATCAGGGAGCCGATTTCTACGGAGCGGATTCCGCCTTCCAGATACAGCTCAGCGGCCAGCGCTACGCCGGGGAATTGATCCTGCGGAATGTGAGGGAGGAAGGCGCGGGCATCGAGGTAGATGGCGTGTCCGCCGGGAGGCTGGACGATGGGGACACCCTGGCTCGCGATGTGATTGCCGAGATAGGCGGTCGAGGCGATGCGGTAGCGGAGGTAGTCTTCTTCGAGGGCTTCCTGCACGCCGACGGCGATGGCTTCGAGATCGCGTCCGGCGAGGCCGCCGTAGGTGGGGTAGCCCTCGGTGAGGATGAGGAGATCTTTTTCCTGCTGGGCGAGCAGGTCGTCGTTGGTGCAGAGGAAGCCGCCGATGTTGGCCATGCCGTCTTTCTTGGCGGACATGGTGCATCCATCGCCGAGGCGGAACATTTCTTGCGCGATTTCTTTGGGAGTCTTGTTCTCGTATCCCTTCTCGCGCAGCTTGATGAACCACGCGTTTTCGGCGAAGCGGCAGGCGTCGAAGTAGAGCGGGATCTGGTGGCGTTTGCAGACGGCGCTCACCTGGCGGACGTTTTCCATGGAGACGGGTTGGCCTCCACCGGAGTTATTGGTGACGGTGAGCATGACGAGCGGAACGTGCTCTCGGCCGACGCGTCGGATGAGGGCCTCGAGGGCTGCGACGTTCATGTTGCCTTTGAAGGGATGCGTTGACGCGGGGTGCTTGCCTTCTTCGATGACGAGATCGACGGCCTCGGCGCCTACGAATTCAACGTTAGCGCGGGTGGTGTCGAAGTGCGTGTTGTTGGGGACGACGTCCCCTTTTTTGCAGGCCACGCCGAAGAGGATGCGCTCGGCGGCGCGTCCCTGATGGGTGGGGATGACATGGCGGTAGCCAAAGATATCCTGGACGGAGTTTTTGAAACGGTCGAAGCTGCGGCTGCCGGCGTAGCTTTCGTCGCCTTCCATGATCGCGGCCCACTGGTGAGTGGACATGGCTCCAGTGCCGGAGTCGGTGAGGAGGTCGATCAGGACATCGTCCGCGGGAAGCAGGAAGAGGTTATAGTAGGCGGCTTCGAGGAGTTGCTCGCGCTGTTCGCGGGTGGTCCAGTGAAGGGGTTCCACGCTTTTGATGCGGAAGGGTTCAATGATGGTTTTTACGGGCATAGGCGAGTGCGTGCGGAGATTTCAGAGTGACTTTTCATGTTAGAAGGTGGCTTGCCGGAGGCGGTGTGATTCGGCGCACGCGGAGGAGTGCGTGGGGTCGTGGCGTGGGGCAAATTGTGCTGGGCCCAGGTTCTGGAAGTCAAAGTCCCCACCCTAACGTCGCAAAAGGCGCGACGTTAGGATGGGGCACCCGGCTGTTGTAATTTGTGCGGGACGACGAAGTCCCCAGGGAGCGCCTGTTGGCGGGGTGCATAGATCCTTCGGCGGGCAAAGTGCGCCCGCCTCGGGATGACAGGTGTCTGGGGGGAGTGGCGCGGTGGTAGACTCGAACGTTTTGTTAGAGGCGAAATTCATGAACATTCAACGGGTGGGCGTAGTGGGCGCGGGGACTATGGGCAATGGGATTGCACATGTGTTCGCGCGCGGCGGATTCGATGTGGTCCTGTGCGACGTGGAGCAGCGGTTTCTGGATCGGGCGATCGGGACGATCGCCAAGAATCTGGACCGCGAAGTTTCGAAAAGCAAAATCACGGCGGAGGACAAGGCTTCTGCATTGGCGCGTATTCGAGGGGTGACCGATCGCGGGCAGTTGGCCGAGTGCGATTTTGTGATTGAGGCGGCGACGGAGAAGTTCGAGATCAAGATGGAGATTTTTCGCGATCTCGACCGGGTGACGCGTCCGGAAATTATTCTGGCGTCGAACACGTCGTCTATCTCCATTACGAAGCTGGCGGCGCTGACCCAGCGTCCTGAAAAGGTTATCGGGATGCACTTCTTCAACCCTGTGCCGATGATGAAGTTGGTGGAGATAATTCGCGGGCTGGCGACTTCGCAGGAGACATTTGCGGCGGTCCGCGATTTGTCGGTGAAGCTGGAGAAGACGCCAGTCGAGGTGAATGACGCGCCGGGATTCGTTTCGAATCGCGTGCTGATGCCTTTGCTGAATGAGGCGATGTTTGCGGTGATGGAGGGCGTGGCCACGGCGGAGGCGGTCGACGAGGTGTTCAAGCTGGGGATGGCGCATCCGATGGGGCCGTTGACTCTGGCGGATTTCATCGGGCTCGACGTTTGTCTCGACATCATGCGGGTGCTGCAAAACGGGTTGGGGGATCCGAAGTACCGGCCGTGTCCACTGCTGATCAAGATGGTGGACGCCGGGTGGTTGGGGCGGAAGAGCGGGCGGGGATTCTACACCTACTAACTGAACCTTGGGGGCGTTTCGGTGTCAATGTTTGAACGGTATGCGATGCCAGCCCGAAGAGTGATCTATTTCTCCCGCGAGGCTGCGCTGCACGCTGGCTCTTCCGCCATCGATTCCACACACATTCTCTCCGGATTAGTGACTGAACAATCCACGCGAGCGAACACCCTCCTTCAGCTCAGCGCGCGATTCCCTGAGGAATCTGCGCGGATGCGTGCCTTAAAGAAGTTCGCGCACCCGCGAGATATTCCTCTGAACAGAGACGGGAAAAGGATAGTAGCGGGAGCCGCGGCGGAGGCGGATCGTCTGAACGAATACTGGATTGACACGGATCATCTGATGTTGGGCATGTTGCGCGAGGACACTTCGCCTGGAGCATTGGCACTAAACAAGGCTGGCTTCCGGCTCCGCGAAGTTCGAGAGACCGTGTCCAAAGCCGCAAGCACTAGAGACGACTATGGGCCCGTGCCTGCACGTTGGAACGCCTCATCTCTAGTGCGACGGGATAAATGGTTCTACCTGCTGGCTGCGCTTTGCGGCATCGGGACGGGATGGGCAGATGTTGCGATCGACGATCTGCTGCTCACCGCTTTGCTCGTGCTATCGGCAGGCATCCTGCTCGGAATGTTGCGGCCGCGGTGGCCTTGGCGGTGGGTGGTGATGGTTGGAGTGTTTATTCCGCTGACTGAGTTGGCGGCTTACGAAATTCTCACGGTGAAGCTGTCGCGGGCGCAGATTTATGGATCATTTCTGGCATTTCTGCCGGGGATTGCGGGGGCGTATGGGGGATCGTTCATGCGCGACGTGATTGAGAATTTGCGGCAGGGGAAGTAGGAGCGGCTTCCGGCTTCCGGAACAACTCCTGAAAGCCTGCGTGCGGAAGCCGGAAGCCTGCTCTTAGGTATCGGCTAACCAGAAAGTCACTCCCGATTCCACAGGGTGGACGCGTATGCTGCGAGCATGGGCGTAAGTGTGACCATGCTGGCTTCGGGGAGCCGCGGGAATTGCGCGGTCGTGGCCAGCTCCTGCACGAAGATTCTCGTTGATGCCGGCATCTCGTGCCGCGAGACGTTCAAGCGGCTTAAGACGCTGGGCGAAGATCCGTGCACTCTCTCCGCAATTCTCATCACGCACGAACATTCCGATCACGTGTACGGGTTGGCAACGCTGGCCAAGAAGCTGCGCATCCCAGTATTCATGACCGGCGGGACGCACCAGGCCTGGGCGCGTGCCATGCGCAATGAGAAAGGCGAGCGTCCGAAGCTGGAGAAGTTTGAGCAGTTCGACGCGGGCCGCCGCTTTCAGGTGGGCGATATTGAGGTGAAGCCGTTCACCATTCCCCACGATGCGGCCGATCCGGTGGGGTATACGTTTCGCGCGGAGGGTATCAAGGTTGGGGTTGCGACCGATCTGGGATATTTGCCGGTGAGCGTGCGTGACCATCTTCGGGGCTGCGATGTGCTGGTCATGGAGTCGAATCACGATCTGGAGATGTTGCGGGTGGGGCCGTATCCATGGTCGGTGAAGCAGCGGGTGATGAGCCGGGTGGGGCACCTGTCGAACTTGGCGCTCGCCGATTTCTTCACGAACGACTATGATAATAGTGCGTCTTTTGTCGTACTGGCGCATCTCTCAGAGCAGAACAATCATCCGGAAATTGCTCGGAGAGAGGCTGAAAAAGCCCTGGCCACGCGGGGCGGATTATTTCAGAACCGCGTGCTGCTGGCGTCGCAAGCCGAGGCGATGGAGCCGATTCGCCTGTAGGAGGCTGATTTTGGAGTGATTGTTTGCAGATTTGCTTTTGCATATTTGTATTACCCCATGAGTCAGCAGTGCATTGATCCAATCGTTGGCAAGATCCTGGCGGGCTGGCGGTATGACATCTCGGGCCTTGCGCCCGAGATGTGCGGCGATTACGAGAGCCATCTTGCGGAGTGCGAACACTGCCGCAGCCGGCAACAAATTCATCGCATGATTGATGTGGGACTGATCGCGCTGGCGTCGGTGTCGGCGGGAGTGTTTCTGCTGGCGTTCGGCGTGATCTGGCATCTAGGGCCGCGGCACGCGTTCTGGCTGGAGATCGCTGCACTGGCGGGATTCGGGCTCTCTGCGCTGATCTGGCTCGGCGTGGCGGTAGCTACACCGGCGCCGGTAACGGTGCTCGACGCGGCCAAAGAAGGCGCACGGCGCGTGCATGACCGGTTGCCGGAAGAGATCCGGCAACGGCTACCGGAAGAACTCCGCATCCGAATCACCGGGACATAGAAACCAATGCACGGACTTTGGCGCGCGGTTGCGGTGGTGCTGCTGATTGGAATGGCGGCAATGCCGGGCGTGCAAGCGATGCCGTTTCCGGCGATGCATGCGACGCATCCGGCAGGGTGTCATGGGGGTGAGCCTGCGACTCCGTCCCCGGCGCCGAACAGCTATCAGTGCTGTGTGAACGGGCACCACTGGACGATTCCAAGCTTGTCGTTTTCGCTGCGGCCGCTGCTCGCGCCGGTCGCTCAGTTCGATGGCGGCGAGGATCTCTCGCTGGCCTCATCTTGCTCCGCTCATTTTTCATTGAACGTCGTTACTGCCAGCAGGCCGCCCGGCATTGATCCGTTGCGAATCTAGAGAAAACCTTTCACCACGAAGGGCACGAAGGTTCACGAAGGCCTTGACGGCAGGGTTCTCCTCGTGCGACTTCGATTGGTGTGATCTCGCGTGTTTCAGCGGCAAGAATTTCACATTGAGTGATGCGAAGTTTGTGGGGAATACCGCAATGAGGTTCTCGTGAAAATCAGTTTGCCTGGCGGCTTGATTCTGTTGGTGCTGTCGGCTGCCTCGGCTTGTGCCCAGCAGAGCGGCAAACCTGCTGCGGGCGAACATTCGGCCCACGGGCAAGATACATCCATGGCAGGCATGCAGATGCCCATGCCGATGGATGCGCCGAACGTATTTCAACTGCCCTCGCCGCACGAAGGATCGGGAACCGCGTGGCAGCCGGCGTCGGTGCAGGGACCAGCGTGGATGTGGATGAGCCACGGATGGGAATTCATGGCTCACGGGGCGATCTTTGTGGATTACAACCAACAGGGAGGTCCGCGGGGCGAGGGCAAGGCGGAGTCGGTGAACTGGGGGATGCTGATGGAGCAGCACAAGCTGGGCGCGGGGACTCTTCTATTGCTACAGATGTTTTCTGCCGAATCGCTGACGTCGCCGCACCCGGGGTTCCCTGAACTTTTTCAGACTGGAGAGACATATCATGGAGGGCCGCTCGTGGATCATCAGCATCCCCACAATGTGTTCGCCGAACTGGCGGCGCTGTACACCGTTCCGCTAATAGAGAAGGTCTCGTGGGAGCTTTACGGCGGGCCGTCGGGGGAGCCTGCGCTCGGGCCAGTCACGTATCTGCACCGGGCTTCGGCTTCTGAGTTGCCGTTGGCGCCTCTGGGGCACCACCTGCAGGATTCAACGCACACCTGTTTTGGCGTGGTGACGACGGGATTCGTGATTGACCGGGTGAAGCTGGAGGGTTCGGCGTTTAATGGACGCGAGCCCAATGAGGAACGGTGGAGCATCCAACTGGCGCCGCTGGATTCGTGGTCGGGGCGCGTGTTTGTGGCGCCGACGCGCAACTGGGCGGTGCAATACAGCATTGGACGGCTGGAACATCCGGAGGCGCTGGAGCCAGGAAGCCAGTGGAGGGAGACGGCGTCGGCGGAATACAACCGGCCGCTGGCTGCAGGCAGTTGGGCGACGACGCTGGTGTGGGGGCGCGTTCACAAGATCGCGACCGACACGACGCTGAATAGTTATCTGCTGGAATCCACGGTGAACTTCCTGCAGCGAGACTATGCCTTCACGCGGATGGAGTTGGTGGACAAGAACGAACTGTTTCCGCAAGAGGCGATCCAGCCGGTCTACCGGATCGGGGCTTACACGTTTGGGGGGGAGCGGGACTTGATTCACAATCGCGCCTGGCAGCTGGGGATGGGCGCAGATGTGACCTTTTACTCGAAGCCAGCGGCGCTCGATTCGAGTTACGGACACAATCCCGTGTCATTCCAGATATTTTTGCGAATGCGTCCGGGGCGAGCGGATCAGCATCATGCCCACCGAGTCCGCGAAAAAAGTATTGCTCAGACCGATTCCGCCGTAAAATGATTGGTAGGATAAACGCCACTTCAAGCGAGAATGTCACTTCGATGAGCGGGGCCCTGAAAACACTGCGGGCGGTGCAGTGGGCGATGCTGGCCAGCATCCTCCTGTACGTAATTATTGGAGAGCTCGCGGGCCCGGTGGCGCGCGCGGTCGATCCGGCACTCAGTTATCTGTTCTCGACCCTGGCGGTGGCCATCGTCGGAGTGATATTTGTAGTGCGGCGTACTCTGGTGCTGCGCGCTGCGGAGAGTTTGGCGACTCATCCCGAGGACACCGTCAGTCTGAGCCACTGGCGAACGGGATACCTGACAACCTACGCCTTGTGCGAGGCGCTGGCGCTGTCGGGCCTGGTGCAACGCTTTCTGGGAAGCAACCTGGAACAGAGTTCCCTCTACTATCTGGGCGGCTTCGTTTTGTTGTTCTTCTTTCGGCCTCGACAACCGGTGGCTGTTGTCGAGGTTTCGAATCCCTAGTTCGTTCCAGTGAAGGCTGATATCCTTCCCTTCGCCTGAAGAACGGCTCCGTTCTGGATGACATCCGTTTCCTTGATACTTCCGGCCTCTGCTACTTGATGTGGCAACTGGCGAGGCCGCGCTTTTCCAGATACTGCTGGTGGTAGTCTTCCGCCGGATAGAACGTAACAGCGGGGACGATCTGGGTGGCGATGGGCTTGGAGTATGCGTGCGCCTTCTCGAGTTCCTGTTTGAAGTGTTCCGCCTGCCTTTGCTGCTCAGGGGAGTGGAAGAAGATTGCGGTGCGGTATTGCGAGCCCCAATCAGGCCCTTGGCGGTTCACCTGCGTCGGATCATGGTTTTCGAAGAAGACCTTCAGCAATTGAGGATACGTCAATTGGGCGGGGTCGAACTCGATTTCGACGGCTTCGGCATGGCCGGTGCGGTCGGTGCAGACTTCTTTGTACGTGGGATTTTCGGTCTTGCCGCCGGTGTAGCCGACGCGGGTTGAGATGACTCCCGGCATCTGACGGAAGGTGGCTTCGACTCCCCAGAAACATCCTGCTGCGAATGTTGCCTTTTCCATTGAGTTCCCCTGGTTTCCAACGCTTCGGGTTTGTATTGTCCTCTATTTGGATGATCCAAGGCCAGAAAAGTAACAGGACTGTAAAATCGTGGTCGAACGCCCGGCAGGTAATTGACGCTCTGGCCGAATCACGGTAAAGTCCGGGCAGGGTTTTTTCAGGGGTATCCGTGGTTTTCTCAACTAGCCGCTTCGAAACCGGGCCAAGAACTGTGCGTAGACTCGCACTCTTGCTCGTGTTGGCCCTGAGTACGACGCAGGCGGCTTTAGCGGTTTCTGGATTTCCGGCCCAACGACGCCTGGGATACCATACCGGCGACCAATGGGAGCCCGCGATCGCAGCAGACGGGCGCGGGCACGTCTATGTGCTGTATCCGCAATATGGCGCCGTGCCTGATTGCTCAAGCTGCACCGCGCCGAGCATGGCTCTCGCCGTGAGCAGCGACAACGGGCTGACCTGGGGTCCTTCGAAGGCGCTCCTTCCCTTCTCCACTGGGCAATTCGATCCGCAAATCTTGGTGGATCCAGTAGACCGGCAAACGGTCTATGCGTCGTGGCTGCAGAACAACAAGCGGGACGTATTAGTGGCACGGTCGCTGGACTTCGGGCGGAGTTGGTCATACTCGTGGGCCGAGCGTGGACGGGAAGAGGCCGACCGTCCGGTGCTGGCGGTGCGTGGAGCAGAGGTTTACGTTGGGTTCAACCACGAAGAGGAATTCTTCGTTGCCGCGTCGCACGATGCCGGGCAGACGTTCACTACAGTGCAAGTGAATCCCGACGCGGCGCCGGGATCTTCACTGGCGGGCGGAGCCACAATCGATCCGGCGGGCAACGTATATTTTGGCTGGACTGCGTACGCGCGCCACGGAGTGGCGAGTCGTCCGGTGAGCGTCTATGTGAGCCGCTCGTCGGATGGCGGGCGGAGCTGGAGCAACCTGCTGCTGGATGTGTCGAGCGCGCCGCCTGACTGTGACGCCGAGAGTTGCCAGACGGGATACCTGGGCGCGCAAATCGCACTGGCATCCGACGCAGCGGGCGCTCTGTACGCGCTGTGGAATGCGAGCGGCGCGAATGGCGGACCGGAGCGCGTGTACTTTTCGTCGTCGACCACGGGAGGAGCCAGCTGGTCGGAGCGGCTGAATGTCTCGGACGCCGCACCCGGCGTCGAGCATGCCTTCCCGGCGATTGTTGCGGGCGTGCCGGGTGATGTTCGCATCGCGTGGATGGACGCGAGGGTTATCGAGCAGGCCCACCCCAGCCGGCTTCTGTGGAATACCTTCTACCGAAGTTCGACCAATGGTGGCGCGACATGGAACACCGAGACGCGCCTTTCCGGGCCGGCTGACGGCTACGATTACATCCTGCGGGGTGGCTTCCGCTTCCCCTTTGGAGATTACTTCGGCCTGGCGATCGACAGCGAGGGCGCGACGCATGCGGTCTGGGGCGAAGGGCGCGACTACAAGTCTCCGGGCTCGATCTGGTACACTCGCGGGCGATAGCCGTTGCAGCTTCCCCCAAGCTGCGGTCTTACGGGCGGTCCCTTTCATTTTCATACCGCGTTGCGGTCGTAGCTTCCCGGTCCCGGGCTCTGACAATTCAGTTCCACTCTTTGAGTGAACGGAGGACTCTATGCACTTCCTGGGTGTGAATGTGTGGGCCGTGCTGGTGTGTGCGCTGGTGACGATGGTGGCGGGCTTCCTGTGGTATTCGCCGGTGTTGTTTGCCACTCCGTGGATGGTTCTGATGGGGTATGACCCCAACGACAAGGCCAAGATTGCGGAGATGCAAAAGAGTGCGGGACCATCGTACGCGATGTCGCTGGTGGCGAGCATTCTGGCGGCAATCGTGCTGGGAAAAATTATCGAGGTCGCGAAGGTCGATACAGCACTCTATGGAATGGAGATCGGACTGGCGATCTGGCTGGGAATCGTGACGACGGTGCAATTGACCGGCGGGCTATTCAGCCGGCAGCCGTTCAAGCTTTACCTGATTAACACGGGATACCAGGCGGTGTGTTACTTAGCGATGGGCGCGATTCTGGGCAGGTGGCGGTAGGCGCAGCGCGCGCACGATCCCAGGAGGCCTACTCCAGCAGCATCCCACCAATGAAGTCCGCGAGCTTCGTGACGTCATGCTCGCTGCACCACGCCGCTAGTTCGTCGACAATTTTTTCGGTAGCGCAGGGATCCCAGTAGCTGGCGGTGCCGATTTGCACGGCGGTCGCGCCGGCCAGCATGAATTCGACGACGTCGGCCGCGGTGGAGATTCCTCCCATACCGATGACGGGAATCTTTACAGCGTGGGCGGCGTCGTAGACCATGCGCACGGCGATGGGCTTGATGGCCGGACCAGACAGCCCCGCGGTCACGTTAGCGATGCGCGGCTTGCGCGTTTCGGGATCGATGGCCATGGCCACGAAGGTATTGATCAGCGAGAGCGCATCGGCACCGGACTCCTGCGCTACGTAGGCCATTTGGGCGATGCTGGTGACGTTGGGCGAAAGCTTCACGATCAGCGGGCGCTGGGCCACACGCTTGGCGGTGGTAACGACTTCATCGAGCGAGCGCGGATCGCTGCCGAATTGCAGGCCGCCGTGGGCGGTGTTGGGGCAGGAAACGTTCAACTCGTAGGCAGCGATGCCCTCGCCGTCGTTGAGGATCTCGATGGTGCGTTCGTAGTCTTCGCGGGTGTAGCCGAAGACGTTGGCGATGACAACTGTATTCTTGATCTCCCGCAGGTGCGGCAACTTCTCAACTAAGAATGCCTGAGCTCCAATGTTCTGCAGGCCGATGGCATTGAGCATGCCGGCGGCCGTCTCCCAGAGGCGAGGCGGAGGATTGCCGATCATCGGCTCCTTCGACAGGCCTTTCACGACAAATCCGCCGAGCTTGCTCAAGTGGACTACGTCTTCAAACTCAACGCCGTAGCCGAAGGTGCCACTGGCGGCAATCACAGGATTCTTGAGCGGGATGCCGGCAACGGTGACGCCGAGATCGGGAGTGGCGGTCATGGTTGGCCTTCTCCCGAGGTTGCGCCGTGATGTGCGGGTGCGAGGGCTTCCGTGAGCACGCGCCCGACGGCATGGGTTGGGGCGTTGATGCCCAACAGCGATGCCAGAGTGGCGACAAGGTCGACGGGTTCGGTGTTCGTGCGGTAAGTTCCGGGCTGGAATGGCAATCCGTAGAAGGCGAGAGGAACGTGCGTGTCGTAGTTGTAAGGCGACGCATGGTCTGTGCCCTTGCTCGGACCCACGGTGTAGATGTCAGGAACACCCATCACGAACCAACTTCCTTCCGGTGAATAACTATTCAAGTATTTTCTTCCCAGCGGTGTGTTGGGGGCGGTGCCCGTGGCAAGTTGCGACTTGGTGTAGAAATCGCGCATGCCAGTTTGCTTCATGGCCTCGCCGACCGCCTGTTCGGCATCGTGCTCGCGGACGTGAGCGGCCGCGAAGGCATCCTGATCGAGCCAGGCTAAAGGATAGTCCAGCTTTATAAAGGACGCGGGATGGCCGGGAGAAAACTTTGCCGTGAGTTCTTGGTTGATGTCAGCCTCGAGTTTTCCAGCATTGAGGTTGGCGGACGGAATATGCAGTTTCTTGACGGCGTCGGGCAAGGAGGAAACACCGTGGTCGGCGGAGAGAGCGATCCACACGTTGGCCAACCCGACCTGATGTCCGAGAAAGTTGAAGAAGTCGGCGAGCTGGCGGTCGAGGTCGAGGGCCATCTGCTGCATCTCTGGAGAATCAGGCCCCACCTGGTGACCGAGGATGTCGTTGGGCGAGAGGCTGATCGAGAGCAAGTCGGTCGTGGGACCCTGGCCCAGTTTCTCGTAGACCATCAATTCCTTGGCGAACGCAAACTCGTACTCATTCGCGATGGCGGTTGAGCCGATCACTTCGTAGAAGCCGGCGTCTTCGCCATTTTTCCCTTTGCGATGCGCGGTGGAGCGCAGAACCGTGCCGTTGGCATCTCTCCACTCGCGGTCCCAGTATTTCTCGGGACGGGAAGAGTTGAACTCCCGCACCCACTGCGGAAGGGCGTTGCGGTAGTACGTGGATGTGACCCATTGGCCGCTCTGAGGATCGATCCAGTAAGCGCCGTCGCCCGCGAAACCGGCGGGAAGCACGGCGGCGCGGTCTTTTAGTGACACCCCAAAAACATGCGATTTGCCCCGTGTCGCCAGCTTGAGTTCGTCGCCCAGCGTGTCGGCGAGCAAGTTGTGAGGCGATGCACCGGTTTTGTCGCCGGGGACTCCTACGATTTTCGTGGCATCGTCTTCGACCGAGGTGACCATACGTTTCTTTTTCTGGTCCCACCATTCGTTGGCGGCGATGCCGTGGCCGTTGCTGTAGGCGCCGGTGAAGAGGGTGGAGTGTCCGGGCGCGGTGCGCGTGTTGGCATAGTCGTAATTACAGTTCGGGAAGTAAGCGCCGTGGTCGAGGAGGAAGCGGAAGCCGGCGTCGCCGAACTGGTCGCGATAGCGCTCCAGGTAATCGCCGCGGAACTGGTCGATCACGATGACCACCACGAGTTTGGGACGGGCATTGTAGGCCGACGCGTCGGTGGGAACAGAGAGGCCGACGACATTAGCGAGCAGGGCCAGCGTTAAGACGAGCCGTGTGGCGGCAGATCTGGGGGACGATCTCATTGCGAAGGTAGTTTACACAGAGTATTGGAATCCGCCAAAGACTCTAGGTCTACGACCGTATGGAGATGTATATCTATAGATACTCGTGGAAGGAGCAAAAGAGCGGCATAGTGCAGGCATGCGAGCCTATCATCGGGTGCATGTCCAGCTGACCAAGAAGGATCGTAAACAGATCGCCGCCATGTTGAACAAGGGGTGGGAATCGGCGCGGGTGCTGCGGCGGGCTGTGATCCTGCGGGAACTCGGCCAGGGGCAGACGGCCGGGCAGGTAGCCCGCAATGTGGGTGTAGCCTCCAAGACGGTGCGGGCCATTGCCCGGCGCTACGAGGAGGAAGGGCTGGAGTCGGCATGGTACGAGAAGCCGCGTCCGGGCCAGCGGCGGGTGCTGGACGCGGGCCAGAGTCAGCGCATCATCGCCCTGGTGTGCGGCCCGCCGCCGGAAGGCAGGGCGCGGTGGAGTGTGCGGCTCCTCGCCCAGGAAGCGGTGAAGCGGAAGTTGGCACGGCGGGTGGGCCGGGAAACGATCCGCATCTTGCTCCAGAGTCATGACCTGAAGCCGTGGCGGGAAAAAAATGTGGTGTGTGGCGGAACTGGACCGGGACTATCTCGGACGCATGGAAGACGTGCTGGCCTTGTATGAGAAGCCGCTCTCAGAGGCGGAACCGGTGGTTTGTATCGATGAGAAGCCGGTGGTCCTGCATGCCGATCTCCGCCCCTCCCGGCCGCTGCATCCGGGACAAGTTCTGCGGCGCGACTGCGAGTACGAACGCCGCGGCACGGCCAACGCATTTTGCGGAGTGGAGCCCAAGGCGGGACGGCATTATCTTCGCGTGACTCCGGACCGTTCCTCGCCCGAGTTTGCCGATTATCTGCTGGAGATCGCGGAACATTATCCGGCCGCCGACGCCATTCATCTGGTCATGGACAATCTGAGTTCGCACACCCGCAAGGCAGTGGTGGAGCGGTACGGCGAGAAGGCGGGAGGCTGGCTGTGGGACCGGCTCAGGGTACACTACACACCGAAGCACGGAAGCTGGCTGAACCAGGCGGAAATCGAAATCAGCCTGTTCTCCCGACAGTACCTGGGACGGCGAAGAATCCCATCGCTGGGCGATCTGAGGCGGGAAGCCAGGGCCTGGGGTCGGAGAATGAATCGTAATCGGGTCACCATCGACTGGCGCTTCACCCGCAAAAAGGCACGCTTGAAGTTCGGTTACAGAAGAAACAGATTATGCGGTCAGAGACCTAGGGCTCAAGTGCAAACCCCTTCACCACTAAGGACACTAAGGTTCACGAAGGAAATCTTGAGGGTTCCCTCGTTTTTCTTGTGATTTAGGCACTGGATTGTGCTGGCGTGCATTGTCGGGGCCTTTTCCGATACATTAGTTAGTCCCATGCTTGATCTGAATTTCGTACGCGAAAACCTGCCTTTGGTGGAAGAGAAGCTGCGCCAGCGCGGCATGGATCCGGCTGCCGTGCTCAAGGACTTTCGCGAAGTCGATATGCAGCGGCGCCAGGCGATCACCGAGGCGGAGACCAGTAAGGCCCAGCGCAACAAGGCGTCGGAAGAAATCGCCAAACTGAAGAAGAGCGGGCAGGATGCCAGCGCCGCCATGGCTCAGACCAAAGATCTGCGGGAGAAAATCCAGACACTGGAGAAGACCGCGGCTGATCTGGACGGGCGTCTGCGCGATATTCTGGTGGGCCTTCCGAACTTGCCGCAGGCGAGCGTGCCGATCGGCCATAGCGCCGATGACAATGTCGAAGTGCGGCGCTGGGGTACGCCCCCGAAATTTGATTTCACGCCTAAGGCACATTGGGATCTGGGTACTGAACTCGGGATTCTCGATCAGGAGCGCGCGGTCAAGCTGACGGGCTCGCGCTTCGCGGTTTACTGGGACTTGGGCGCGAAGCTCGAGCGGGCGCTGATGAACTTCATGCTCGATCTGCACACGCGCCAGCACGGGTACACTGAGGTTCTGCCGCCGTATCTGGTGAATTCGGAATCGATGTATGGCACCGGGCAGCTGCCGAAGTTTGCAGCTGATCTGTTTCGCGTGCCGCATGGGGATAAGGACCTGTGGCTGATTCCGACGGCGGAAGTTCCGGTCACGAATCTTTATCGCGACGAAGTGCTGGATCAGGCGCGGCTGCCGATCTCGCTTACGGCCTATACGCCTTGCTTCCGCAGCGAAGCGGGATCGTACGGGAAAGACGTGCGAGGCATCATCCGGCAGCACCAGTTTCAGAAAGTGGAGATGGTGAAGTTCACGAGGCCGGAGCAATCCTGCGAGGAGCACGAGAAGCTCACGCATGATGCCGAGGAGGTGCTGCAGAAACTCGGGCTGCATTATCGCGTGGTGACGCTGTGCACGGGGGATATGGGAGCGGCTTCGGCGAAGACGTACGACATTGAAGTGTGGTTGCCGGGGCAGCAACTGTTCCGCGAGATTTCTTCGTGCTCGAATTTTGAGGCGTACCAGGCGCGGCGGGCAAATATCCGGTATCGTCCCGAGGGGAAGAACAAGACGGAGTTCGTGCACACACTGAATGGCAGCGGACTGGCAGTCGGCCGCACCTGGGTCGCGATTGTGGAGAACTACCAGCAGGCGGATGGGAGCGTAGTTATTCCGGAGGCGCTGCGTCCTTACATTGGCACGGACTGGATTACGGCTAAGAAATTTTAAGAAGGGCTTTCGGCTTCCTCTGTTCGGCTTCCGGAGACCGACGATCGGCCTGCCGAACGGGCTAGGAGCTATACCCAGGAGCTAGTAGACTTGCAGAGAGCAGAACTGACGACGACCGCGCCCAGCGCGCCCTTGCCCATGAACGCCATCTGGCGAACAATCCGCGGATACATTCTGTGGCAGTATGAGCGAGGCACGTTGCATTACGACATCATGGTCACGCTCATCATTCTGTTTGTGCTGTTCTCGCCGCGCGTGATCAACTTCAACGACAAACCCATCGCGCGGATTCCGCATCCGACTGATGTAGTCGTAAGCGCCGATGCCGAGGGGCATCTTTTCTATCAGGTTTCGGCCAGCGCGGTTTCGCCGGGCGATGAAAAATCCGTGCGCGAGCAGTTGCTGCGGATTATTGAGCCGATCTCGGGTGCGGTTTCGATTGTGAGTTATGAAACCGTTTCCGACGGCAAGGGAAAAGTGCAGGCTTATAAGGTGCTGGCCACGCGGGACTGAGGATCGTCCCGGACGCAAGTTGAATACGGAATGAAAAGTCTCGCGCTAATCCTGCCGATCGTGCTCGCCTGGAGCCTAGTTGACGCTCCGGCCAAATCTCCGCAAGCCACCACGGAGTCTGCTCCGCTCGACACGGTTTTGAAGAAAATGGATACAGCTGCAGCGGGTTTTCGCAGCGCGCAGGCGGAGTTCGAGTGGGACACCTACGAAAAAGTCATCGATGAAGTCGATGACATCCAGAAAGGCACCATCTATTACCGCCGCGCCGGCAAAGAAATTGAAATGATGGCTGACGTCAAGCAGGCGGGGAGCGATCCTAACAAGCTGAAGCCCGAGCCGAAGTTTGTGCTGTTCAGCAAGGGAAAAATTCTGATGTACCAGCCCAAGCCCGACCAGATCACACAGTTCGATCTGGGCAAGAATCGCGCCGATCTGGAGACTTACGTGGTGCTTGGTTTTGGCGGGAGCGGTCAGGATCTGGTGAAGACTTTCGACGTTACTTATGTGGGACCGGAAACCATCAACGGCGTCGCCACGGCGAAGTTGAAGCTGGTTCCCAAGTCGGAGAAGGTTCGCAACACGTACAAGGAGATCGATTTGTGGATCGATCTCGACAAAGGCATTTCAGTTCACCAGCAGGCCTTTCAACCGGGCGGGAACTACCGGCTGGCGAAGTACTCGTCCATTCGGCTGAACGAGAAGATCAATGACGATGTTTTCAAACTAAAGACCACAAGCAAGACGCAGACGATTACACCGAACGGCTAAGTTGTTGAATCAAAAGAGCAAGAAATGTGCTGAGATTTGCATACCAGGGAGCTATACTGACCGCACCTTCAGTTGGGATCATTCATGGCCAAGGTTTTTACGATTACAGTCCCTCCTAAGCTGGGCAATAAGCGCCGGGAGCGAACCTCAGATCCTCGTTACGTAGACGGACAACGTCTGCTGGTCGAAGCCATGAAGTATCTGGCGCAAGCCGACCCGGTGCAGAACCGTCCCGCGATCGAACTCATTTCCGAACACGTGCGTACGCGGTTCCGCATGAGCGACTCGCCGCTGGCATAGGCTAAGTCCTTTCTTGAGAATTCCTGCGCAGTTTCATCCGCCAATAAACAAAGGGACGGCTTTCGCCGTCCCTGGTTGAGACCCCTCTGCGGACTTAGAACGCGAATCGCAGTTCGAACTGCATGACGCGCGGGCTGGTCAGCATTTGATTGAACTTGCCGAAGCCGGTGATGTCGACCAGATCCTGGTTAATGAGGGATCCGGCGGCATCGAAGCGCACGGAGTTCGTCACGTTAAAGACTTCCCAGCCGAATCGGACTAGCTTGGTTTCGCTAAAGTTCCAGGTTTTGGAAAGGCCCATGTCGATACCGAAGAAGCCGGGGCCGCGGAAGTTGTTGCGTTCACCAGCTTCGCCGGGATACGTCGCCCTGAAGTTCGAGCCGGCGAGTGTGCCAGGACCGCAAGCGCATACAAAGTTGGTTGGATCCTTGAACACCGTGGGATCGCCACTCGCATCCCGGAATACGCCGGTCTTGGGTTTCGGGCCGGTCAGCACGGATGAGCCTTCCAGTTCGAAGTCGGTCGCCCATCCGGCGCCCGCTTGAACGCTGAAGGGGAAGCCGCTTGTCCAACGCCACAAGCCATTGAGGCCCCACCCGCCGAAGATGCCATTCACGATACGGTTCGAATTGCTGCCGAAGTAGCGTCCTTTGCCAAAAGGAAGGTCCCAAACCCAGTTCGCGTTAAATTGGTTCGCGGTGTCGAAGTCCGAAACGGCGCGCCAGAGATTCGGGGCGAAGGCATTGATCACCTGGCTGTTATAGGCGAGGCCGCCGGACTCGAAACCGTTGACACGTTCCGCGTTCGATCCCACGTCGATGGATTTCGAGTACGTGTAGTTGATATCGAACTGCAGGCCTGCCGCCATGGCATGCCGCAGGCTGACCTGCAGGCCGTTATAGTTGCTGTTCCCGCGCGTTTGCCAGCCGTAGAGCGAAGAGAATTGCGGCTGGTAATAGGAGAAAGGTGTTCCGTTGGATTGCACATAACCACCGAGGTTATTGCTTCCAGTTCCGGTGCACCCAGGGAAGCAGAAGGCGTCCAAGTCTTCCAGGGACAAGGTTTCGTTGCCTACGTTGCAATAGTAGAGATCGTAGATATTCTGGCTGGCTGTCGGGTTTGCGATGTTGCCAGAGTTGGGAGCACAGCCGGATTGTCTATATATTCCGTTAACCGGATCGTCCAAACCCGCGGCCTGCGGGAAAAGGTTATTCCAGTACGGAAGGTTAACGCTAGGATCGTCTTCGGCGACGCCGGCATAAATGGCCTTGTCGAGGGTTTGGGCCGCCTTAAAATAGTCCGACTTGCTGGCGGGGTCAACCAGATCGAGGGGTTGCGACAGGTCGATTTCCTGGAGCAGGTGATGCGCGAATCGCCCCGTATAGGTCATCTCTAGAACAAAGTTCCGCGCCAATTCGCGAGTGATCGAAAAGTCAACCACATGGGAATACGGGGTTTTCAGGTTGTCGTCGATACCCCAGCCAATGGCCAATCCGTAGGTGTTGGGATCAACAGAAGGCGTGTATGGGAATCCATGTGGGAGTGGGGCTCCTGGACTTGGGGGAAGATGGCCGGCCCCCTGCAAGCCGGTAAACCGAGGTGCGGTGTCTACGCCAAGAACTCCAGCTGGATTGCTGATGGTCGTTGTAAGACCCCAGGAACCCTGCCGGTCAAAGGTATTAACGACGCCTTCTCCGAAGTGATCGAAGTAGAGGCCGTATCCCGCGCGAATGGAGCTCTTACCCGCATCGCCGAAGAGCTTGTGCATGAATCCGCTGGCGGCATGCGGCGAATAGGCCACGGCGAACCGGGGAGCAAAGTCTTTGTAGTCCCAAGCCCAGTAAGGCTTCTTCCCATTGGCCTTGCCGGAAAGATCGAAGCTCAAATTGGGCTGTTGGACATTTCCCTGATACATCTGCTGCCAGCGATTAGTAAACCACTGGTTCATGTTAACGGTCGGCGAAACCTGGTTTCCGGAGCTTTCATAGGGCGGCTGCAGAAGCGAATAGCGTAACCCGTAGGTCACGACAAGATTCGGCGTAACGCTCCACTTGTCCTGCAGGTACATTTCACCTTCGAAGTTTCGGAAGTGCCGCGGCACGAGCGCGCCGCTGGGGATGAGGTTCGCGTTCTTATCCTGATTCTCGACGGTGTACACCTGACTCATGATGCCCATCAGTTGCACGGCGGCAAAGTCGTACGACGTGCCGAAGGAGGGATCGACGGCCGGAAACGTAGCATTCAAGGCAGGGTCCAAGTCGATCGGAGGGGTGTTCCCCGAAATAAAGGACGGGCTCATCCAGTACAGATTTGCGTAACCTTCGGACAGGTTCTGGGCGTTGGATTGGCGGTTGTTGTGGATCAGACGCCAGTTAGTGCCGAACTGAAGGGTGTGGTGTCCTTTGATCCAGGAGAGATCGTCGATGAAGTTGTTGACGGGCACATTCGTAAGGATTGTAGGTGTCAAACCTACTGCGTCGTCCAGTCCCCGCAACCGGTTAAAGGGCTGGTTGTTGAGTCCGGAATTTCCTACTCCCTGGCGGATGAACGCGTAGCGGAAATTGTTGATGAGGGTGGGCCGAATCATCCACGTATAACCACCGGCGATTCCCTTGCTGTTGTTGGTGACGAAGTTGTTCGGAGGCAAACCCGGAAATTGAGGCGGTTGGGACTCATGATCGTTCTGCAGGTTGCCCCGAATGAAGAGCGACTGGTTGCCATTGGCGGTGATGTTGTAATCCAGTTTGAAAATATAGGTATTGAGGCTGGTCGGATCGTTCCCAGGGAAGGTATATGCCGCGGAATTCAGGCCGTCGCCTCCACCGCTGGTCGAGTTGGGAGCGGGATATCTTGCGAAGAGCGCACTCGGATTGGCTCCATTGAGGTTGGCAATGTAACCGTTCGGGCCGGGCCCCAACGGATTTCCAGGCGTTGGCGGACAAGCCTCATTGGCCGCACAACCTTGGTCCAGTGAAGTGATCTGGTTCGCGTTGATCGTGACCACGTTGAAGCCCGCAAACGTAGTGCCACCGTCCACTACGTTGGCAACATTGGGATTTCCTACCGTGCAATTCGGATCAACCGTCGGGTCGGGATTGCAGAGATATTTCAAATTGCCCGCGGCCAGGCTTTGCGTCGGGACGATGCGAGTGGTTTGCAACTGGTCGGCGGTGCGCTGGCCTTCATAAGCTGCGAAAAAGAATAGCCGGTCTTTCTTGATAGGCCCGCCGATGGTGCCTCCGAAGGTATTGCGGAGAACGAATCCCGGGACATTGGGCAATCCAGCGTTCAGTTCGGCCTGTTTGTTGAACCAGTCGTTAGCCACGGTGAAGTTGGGCCGATAGTATTCATAGCCCGATCCGTGAAAGGTGTTAGTACCGCTCTTGGTGACGAGATTGACCTGTGCACCAGAAGAGCGCCCCGCGGAGGCGTCGTAGTTGCTGGTGGTGACGCGGAATTCCTGCAGGGAGTCGAGCGTGGCGCGCATCGCGCCCTGAAATGCGTATCCGTTGAGCTGATCGTTGTCGTCGAGGCCGTCGAGGGTGACGTTGGTCTGGTCGCTGCGGGCGCCGTTAACCGCGCCGCCGCGGCTGTCATCGTCCTGGTTCACGCTCTTGCCAATGTAAACAACGCCAGGCTGCAAGCTCAGAATCGAAACCGGGTCGCGGCCTTCGGTGGGTAGATCCGTGAGTTGCCGAGAGTTGAAGTTGTTGCCCAGGGTTGCGTCCTGGGTATTGACGACCGGAGCTTCGCCTGTAACGTCGACGATCACAGAGCCGCCTTGTACTTGCAGCGACATGTTAACGGTGGCCGGGTTGCTCACCTGCAACACGACGTTCTCGCGCTTGGTCGTGGCGAAGCCGGCGGCGGCGACGGTCATGATGTAAGTGGAGGGAGGGACTTCGAGGAACTGATATGACCCCTGGTCATCCGTCTTAACGGTTCGAGAAAATCCCGTCGCCGGATTGTTGATAGTCACCGTGGCGCCCGCCACAACCAACCCTTTTGCGTCGGAGATCGTACCGTGGAGAGATGTCGTCGCAGATTGCGCCGCAGCAAGCGTGCTGAACGCGAGGACCGAAAGGATTGCCACAGCCACTACCCATGACCTAAAACGCATAGAATGCTCCCTTCACCCACAAAAAGGCGTTGAATGTACTTATTCCGTCTGCCCAGGAACTAGGAGACCGCGGGAGACCCTGGGGCCCTGATGGGGCGCTATTGTGCAACTACAGCACCACAAAGTTCAAGTTGAATTTGTGGGATTTACGGCCATGTGAAACGTTTGAATACGTGATGTCACAGATGCGGCTTCCAGATTTGGAAGTTTATGCACGCGCGTGAAAGAGGGCAGAGGCAAGAACAATGATCGCGGGATAGCATTCCAGCGTGTAGCGGGGCTCGGGATTCTCGAGGCTCCCGAGGAAGACGGACCGCAGCACTAGAAATAAAACGAATAATCCGATGCCAAAAAATTCGCGAGCGCGCACGAGACCGCCGGCCGCCAGAGCGACGTAGATCAGATTGATGAAGCCGAAGGCGAGACTGACCGCCAGCCATCGGCGGTCGTCGTTGAACTCCCACCAGCGCGGGTCGGAGGGAAACAGCTCGGTTCGCGGACGCAGCCACATGTCGGCGATGCGCAGGGCCGGAAGCCAGACGTAGTAGCGCAGAGGTGCGGCGCGGACTCGTTCGGCGGCCACGGTGGCGAAGCGGGCATCGAGTTCCGGAGTCATGTCGTGATCGCGGTTGTAGTCGGCAAAGAGTTCGGCGGTTTGCACCCTCTGGGCGTCGGAATCGAAGGCCCGGCGAGGCAGCCGCGTGATGTCGATGTCCGATCCGGGGACATTCCAGTAGATCTCCTGCACCGAGACGTAGTCGGCGGTCCAGGTCTTGACCCAGCGGTTGAAGCCGTTCATGACAATGTCATCGGAGTCGTTGGCGTAGCGCGGGGCCAGCGGTTCGAAGCGATGAAAAGTGTGGAGGTTGCGCAGGGTCCAGGGGACGAGAGGAGCGGTGGCTCCGACGGCGACCAGCACTCCCGCCCAGAAGATGGTTCGCGGGGCGGCGAGCAGTTCGGGGCGAGTTCCCTGCCTGTTCGCCAGACTGCGCGCCAACAGCCAGAACAGGTATCCACCGATCGCCGCGAGTAGGATGCCTCCGTCGGGACGAAGCAGGATCGCGGCCCCGATTGATAATCCGCACGCGAGCCAAGCGATGGAACGGCCAGCCGGTTGTAGATTAGGCGCACCCACACCTAAGCCAACAAACACCAACTGCAAAGCGAGCGCGGTGAAAAAAATCTCCAGAGTCTCGGTGAGAGCCGTTGCGGCATAGTTCGCGAGAAATGGGCAGAGCGCCGCGAGCAGGAACGCCGCCTGCGCGGCGCGTCCGCCGAAGAGGCGCCGAGCCATGTCGGCAATCAGAAAGCACGTGGCCAGGTCGAACAGCACCTGTACCAGCAGAACTGCGCGGAAATTCTCATCGCCGAAAAGCGCGAAGATCACTGCCAGAAAGGCGGGATACCCGGGCAAACGCGACAGGGTGGGTACGACAACGCCGGAGTTGGTCATGCCGTAGACGCAGTGCAGCAGCCAATTTTCGGCGATGTTGGCGTAGAACCGGGAGTCATCCACTACGGCAGGAAATCGAAAAACGAGGAATAGGCGCAGGCCCACTGCCGCCAGGCTCGCCACTGCAAAGAACCATGCCTGCTTCCGGATGAGTTCCCGCACGGGCGAATGATAGCGCGTTTGCAGCAATCCCGGAGTCAGGAAATTGCATCTCAAGCATGCAGAGCGGTTTATCTCACCCTGCCTCGCCGAGAATTGACCGTGTGCCGTCCGCGGCATACGATGAAACAGTTACTCACCCAATGGCTCAACCTGTCTTCTATGATCCGCAACGTGCCCGGTGGAAACGCCTGCGGCGCCTGGTCGATGCTACGGCCATAGTCGTCTCCGTCCTGATCATTTTCTTCGTGTATACGGCGCTGCGCGACGAACCGCTGCCGGAACTTCTTTTTTCCCCACAAAAGCGGGCGTTCAAGGCATTGAAGGAAAGTGAAAAAGAGAAGGCGCGCGACCGGCAAAAGAAACAGGTGGCACGCTCGCACCGCAAGTCGAAGCTGGCAGCCTCGCAGGTCAAGCTGAATCAAAGCGAAGGAATTCGGGCCGCTTTCTACGTGCCCTGGGATGCGGCGAGTTTCTCGTCCCTGCGCGCCTATGCGCACCAGATCGACATGCTGTATCCCGACTGGGTGCACGTGCTCACGGCTGATGGGCGACTGCAAGGGGTCGATGATCAGACCAACAAGTATTTTGACGTGGTTCAGGGCAGCAACGTGCTGCCCGTCGATGACCGCGTGATGCCGTTTCTGAAGGCGGAAGACCCGGGCATGGAAGTCTTCCCGATTGTGAACAATTTCGACGGGGCGAATTGGGTGGGAGACATTGCCGGGTTTCTGAATAATCCCGGAGCGCGAGCGTTGTTCCGGCAGCAAGCCTCCCTGTTTCTCTCGTCCGGACACTACCGCGGTCTGATGATCGACTTCGAGACGTTCCCGCAGAGCGCACAGAAGGGTTACGTCGCGCTGCTGCAGGAATTGTCGGGCGATCTGCACGGGCGCGGCATGAAGCTCTACGTGGCCGTCCAGGCCCACAACAACGAATACGATTACGCGTCGATCGCCGCGGCGGTCGATGGCGTCGTACTCATGAATTATGACGAGCACTATCCCGGCGCTGCCTCGGGCCCCGTGAGTTCGCAAGACTGGTTCGTCCAGAACCTGACGTTCGCCAAGAGTGTCATTCCGCAGGACAAGATTATCTGCGCGATCGCCAACTATGGCTATGACTGGGTGCTGAAGCCGAAGAAAGGCAAGCTGCCGCCGGAAGTGCACGACTCAACGGTCAGCGTGCAGGATGCGTGGCTGGCCGCGCGCGATTCCGAAGAAGACGTCAACTTCGACGATGACGCCATGAATCCGCACTTCAGCTACCTCGATGAACACAGTTATCGGCACGATATCTGGTTTCTCGACGCGGTGACCGCGCTGAACCATATGCGAGCGGCGCAGAATCTTGGCATTCAGACTTTCGCGCTGTGGCGACTGGGGAGCGAAGACCGCTCGCTGTGGCGCGTGTGGGACCAGCCCGGGGATGCCGGGGCCGCTGACAAGTTGAAGGACGTGCCTCCTGGAGTGGAAGTGGATATGGAGGGTCAAGGCGAAATCCTGCGGATTGAAGACAAGCCCGCGCATGGCACTCGGGATTTGACGGTCGATGCCGGCAGCCACTTGATCACCGATGAGGTCTTCCAGACTTTACCCGAACCCTACCGGGTCGGGCGCTACGGCTACAGTCCAAACAAAGTTGCGATTACGTTCGATGACGGTCCGGATCCGGAGTGGACGCCGAAGATTCTCGACGTGCTGAAAGAGAAGAACGCGACCGCTACGTTCTTTCTGATTGGGATCCAGACTGACAAGTTTTCCGGCGTCGCGAAGAGGATTTACGACGAAGGCCATACGATCGGAAATCACACCTTCACCCATCCCGATGTCAGCAACATTTCGACCGCGTACATGAAGGTGGAGTTGAATCTCACCGAGCGCCTGTTCGCCAGCCTGCTGGGAGTGCGCACGACTTTGATGCGTCCGCCGTACGCAATTGATGAAGAGCCCGACACGGCCGACCAGGTGCGTCCACTGGAGATTCCGCAGGAGATGGGATATATCACGGTGGGGAACCGGATCGACCCCAACGATTGGAGCGACAATCCTTCGGCGGAGAGGATCGCGGCGTACGTATTGTCACATCTGCCGCCGTGCCGCCAGGAAGATCTGCGCTGCGGCAACATCGTGTTGCTGCACGATGGGGGCGGCAATCGCGCCGAAACTGTGCGCGCGCTGCCTATGATCATTGATGGCATCCGCGCCAAGGGATATGAGATTGCGCCGGTATACGACCTGCTGGGCAAGACTCGAGCCGATGTGATGGCTCCATTACCCGCTGGCGAACTGTGGGCGGCCCGACTCGACCGCTTCGGCTTCTTTCTGTTTGACGCGGGAATCGTCGGCATTACGTGGATCTTTCTGGTCGGCGACCTGCTCATGACGGGGCGTCTTATCTTTATTGGAGCGGCGGCGGTGTATGACCGGGTGCACGAAAAGATTTTCGGCAAGCCGGCGGAAGTTGCTTCGTACAAACCGAAGGTTGCCGTGCTGATTCCCGCCTACAACGAAGAGAAGGTCATCGAGCGCACGGTTCGCGCGGCGCTCAATTCGAACTATCCCAACCTGCGCGTCATCGTGATTGATGATGGCTCGAAAGA
>CAVPVE010000010.1:0-163165 GCA_963709025.1 uncultured Acidobacteriaceae bacterium | reverse complement strand
CGGGTTTGTATTGTCCTCTATTTGGATGATCCAAGGCCAGAAAAGTAACAGGACTGTAAAATCTCGATCGAACGCCCGGCAGGCAATTGACGCTAAGGCCGAATCACGGTAAAGTCCGGGACAGGGTTTTTTCCAGGGGTATCCGTGGTTTTCTCAACCAGCCACTTCGAAACCGGGGCAAGAACTTTGCAGAAACTTGCCTTCTTGCTCGTCCTGACCCTCATTACGACTCAGGCGGCTTTAGCGGTTTCTGGATTTCCGTCCCAACGACGCCTGGGATACCACACGGGCGACCAATGGGAGCCCGCGATCGCCGCTGACGGGCGCGGGCATGTCTACGTACTGTATCCGCAATATGGCGCCGTGCCCGATTGTTCAAGCTGCACCGCGCCGAGCATGGCTCTCGCCGTGAGCAGCGACAACGGGCTGACCTGGGGACCTTCGAAGGCGCTCCTTCCCTTCTCCACTGGGCAATTCGATCCGCAGATCGTGGTGGATCCAGCAGACCGGCAAACGGTTTATGCGTCGTGGCTGCAGAACAATAAGCGTGACGTATTGGTCGCAAGGTCGCTGGACTTCGGGCGGAGTTGGTCATTCTCGTGGGCAGAGCGTGGACGGGAAGAAGCCGACCGTCCTGTGCTGGCGGTGCATGGAGCAGAGGTTTATGTTGGGTTCAACCACGAAGAGGAGTTCTTCGTTGCCGCCTCGCACGATGCCGGGCAGACGTTCAGTTCGGTGCAGGTGAATCCGAATGCTGTGCCGGGAGCGTCTCTAGCGGGCGGGGCCACAGTTGATCCGGCGGGCAACGTATATTTTGGCTGGACTGCGTACGCGCGCCACGGAATGGCGAGTCGTCCGGTGAGCGTCTATGTGAGCCGTTCGTCCGATGGCGGGCGGAGTTGGGGCAATCTGCTGCTGGATGTGTCGAGCGCGCCGCCTGACTGTGACGCCGAGAGTTGCCAGACCGGATACCTGGGCGCGCAGATCGCGCTGGCATCCGACGCTGCGGGTGCTCTGTACGCGCTGTGGAATGCGGGCGGCGCGAATGGTGGACCGGAGCGCGTGTACTTCTCGTCCTCGACCACGGGAGGAGCCAGTTGGTCGGAGCGGGTAAATGTCTCAAACGCCGCACCCGGCGTCGAGCACTGCCTTCCCGGCGATTGTTGCAGGCGTGTCGGGTGATGTTCGCATCGCGTGGATGGACGCGAGGGTTATCGAGCAGGCCCACCCCAACCGGCTGTTGTGGAATGCCTTCTACCGAAGTTCGACCAATGGTGGCGCGACGTGGAACACCGAGACCCGACTCTCCGGGCCGGCTGACGGATACGACTACATCCTGCGAGGAGGCTTCCGCTTCCCCTTTGGAGACTACTTCGGCCTGGCGATCGACAGCGAGGGCGCGACGCATGCGGTCTGGGGCGAAGGGCGCAACTACAAATCTCCTGGCTCGATCTGGTACACTCGCGGGCGATAGCCGTTGCAGCTTCCCCCAAGCTGCGGTCTTACGGGCGGTCCCTTTCATACCGCATTGCGGTCGTAGCTTCCCGGGCTCTGACAATTCAGCTCCACTCTTTGAGTGAACGGAGGATTCTATGCACTTCCTGGGTGTGAATGTGTGGGCTGTGCTGGTGTGTGCGCTGGTGACGATGGTGGCTGGCTTTCTGTGGTACTCACCGGTGTTGTTTGCCAATCCGTGGATGGTTCTGATGGGGCATGACCCCAACGACAAGGCGAAGATCGCGGAGATGCAGAAGAGCGCGGCGCCTTCGTATGGCATGTCGCTGGTGGCGAGCATACTGGCAGCGATCGTGCTGGGAAAGATTATCGAAGTGGCTAAGGTCGACTCGGCGCTCTATGGGATGGAGATCGGGCTGGCGATTTGGCTCGGAATCGTGACGACGGTGCAATTGACGGGCGCGCTATTCAGCCGGCAGCCGTTCAAGCTCTACCTGATTAACACTGGATACCAGGCAGTGTGTTACCTGGCGATGGGGGCGATTCTGGGCGGGTGGCGGTAGGCGGTTCGTCGGTACCGCTAACAACGCGGGCGGATTTGTTCTGGCGCAGCGGACCTTGCTCTCGAAGCGCTAAAGGTTGAGAAGGTTAAAAGATGCTTCTTAATTGGCTCTTGACGAGTTCGTGCGGCAATTTGCTCTTCTTCGCCATAGCAGTGATTGCCAGCCTTCTCTATGGGTGGAACTGTTGGACTATAAACGAGCTGGACTGGAACGACGCCCTTCAGGAGGATGCCGAGCGTTGGAGAAATGGCACTTGGCCGTGGAAGGCCCATCAGATCTGGCTGAACTTCCTGGGTTCCGCTCTTGGCTGGTGGGCATTCTGGATTCTTCTCCTTGACTACAAAAGACGGCGAGACTGCCCCCATGATCATCCCCTTACATATATTGATTTCGCGCTCCTGATTATTGCTTTTCTCGGCATGACCGGGTATCTGCCTCATGTCAGTCGTTACGGCAGCAATCTTTACCCCGGCAAGAAATGAAAGTCTAGATCATTCCAGCAACATCCCACCAATGAAGTCGGAGAGCTTGGCGACGTCGTGCTCGCTACACCATGCCTGCAGTTCGTCCACAATCTTTTCGGTGGCGCAAGGGTCCCAGTAGCTGGCGGTGCCGATCTGTACGGCGGTGGCTCCGGCAAGCATGAATTCGACGACGTCGGCCGCTGTGGAGATTCCGCCCATGCCAATGACGGGAATTTTCACGGCGTGGGCTGCGTCGTAGACCATGCGCACGGCGATGGGCTTGATGGCCGGACCGGAGAGCCCGGCCGTTACATTGGCGATGCGCGGTTTGCGAGTTTCAGGGTCGATGGCCATGGCCACGAACGTATTGACGAGCGAGAGCGCGTCGGCGCCCGACTCCTGCGCTACATAAGCCATTTGCGCGATGCTGGTGACATTAGGCGAGAGCTTGACGATGAGCGGGCGGCGGGCGACACGCTTGGCAGTGGTCACGACCTCATCGAGCGAACGCGGATCGCTGCCGAATTGCAGGCCGCCGTGGGCGGTGTTGGGGCAGGAAACGTTCAACTCGTAGGCGGCAATGCCCTCGCCGTCGTTGAGGATCTCGATGGTGCGTTCGTAGTCTTCGCGGGTGTAGCCGAAGACGTTGGCGATGACAACTGTATTCTTGATCTCCCGCAGGTGCGGAAGCTTCTCTACGAGGAACGCCTGAGCTCCGATGTTCTGCAGGCCGATGGCGTTCAGCATGCCGGCGGCAGTCTCCCAGAGGCGGGGCGGAGGATTGCCGATCATCGGTTCCTTCGACAGTCCCTTCACGACAAATCCGCCGAGCTTGCTCAAGTGGACTACATCCTCAAACTCAACGCCGTAGCCGAAGGTGCCACTGGCCGCGATCACAGGATTCCTGAGCGGAATGCCGGCGACGGTGACGCTGAGATCGGGACTGGAGTGTGCGGTCATGGTTGGCCCTCTCCCGAGGGCGTGCCGCGATGCGTGGGTGCGAGGGCTTCCGTCAGCACTCGCCCCACGGCGTGTGTGGGAGCGTTGATGCCCAGCAGCGACGCCAGGGTCGCGGCAAGATCGACGGGTTCGGTGTTCGTGCGATAAGTTCCCGGCTGGAATGGCAATCCGTAGAAGGCGAGCGGAACGTGCGTGTCGTAGGTGTAAGGCGACGCATGGTCCGTGCCCTTGCTCGGGCCCACGGTGTAGATGTCGGGAACGCCTATCACGAACCAACTTCCTTCCGGTGAATAACTATTCAAGTATTTCCGCCCCAAGGGCGTATCAGGAGCAGTGCCTGCGGAAAGTTGCGACTTGGTGTAGAAATCGCGCATGCCAGTTTGCTTCATGGCCTCGCCGACCGCCTGTTCGGCATCGTGCTCGCGGACGTGAGCGGCCGCGAAGGCATCCTGATCGAGCCAGGCTAAAGGATAGTCCAGCTTTATGTAGGACGCGGGATGGCCGGGAGAGAACTTTGCCGTAAGTTCTTTGTTGATGTCAGCCTCGAGCTTTCCAGCGTTGAGGTTGGCGGATGGAATGTGTAGCTTCTTCACGGCGTCGGGCAAGGAGGAAACACCGTGGTCCGCCGAGAGAGCGATCCACACGTTGGCGAGCCCGACCTGATGTCCGAGGAAGTTGAGGAAGTCGGCCAGTTGGCGGTCGAGGTCGAGGGCCATCTGCTGCATTTCTGGAGAATCAGGACCGACCTGGTGGCCAAGGATGTCGTTCGGTGAGAGGCTGATCGAGAGCAAGTCGGTCGCGGGACCCTGGCCCAGTTTCTCGTAGACCATCAATTCCTTGGCGAATGCAAACTCGTACTCATTCGCGATCGCGGTCGAGCCGATCACTTCGTAGAAGCCGGCGTCTTCGCCGTCTTTCCCCTTGCGATGTGCCGTGGAGCGGAGAACCGTGCCGTTGGCGTCTCTCCACTCGCGGTCCCAGTATTTCGCGGGGCGGGAAGAGTTGAACTCCCGCACCCACTGCGGAAGGTCGTTGCGGTAGTACGTGGATGTGATCCATTGGCCGCTCTTGGGATCGATCCAGTAGGCGCCGTCCCCCGCGAAGCCGGCGGGAAGGACCGCGGCGCGGTCTTTTAGCGACACCCCAAAGACATGAGACTTGCCTTGTGTGGCGAGTTTGAGTTCGTCGCCCAGCGTGTCGGCGAGCAAGTTGTGAGGAGACGCGCCCGTTTTGTCACCGGGGGCTCCTACGATTTTCGTGGCATCGTCTTCGACAGAAGTGACCATGCGTTTCTTTTTCTGGTCCCACCATTCGTTGGCGACGATGCCGTGGCCGTTGCTGTAGGCGCCGGTGAAGAGCGTGGAGTGTCCGGGCGCGGTGCGCGTGTTGGCATAGTCGTAATTACAGTTCGGGAAGTAAGCGCCGTGGTCGAGGAGGAAGCGGAAGCCCGCGTCGCCGAACTGGTCGCGATAGCGCTCCAGGTAATCGCCGCGGAACTGGTCGATCACGATGACTACTACCAGTTTGGGGCGGGCATTGTAGGCTGAAGCGGAGGTCCGACCCTGGAGACAGACGACAGAACAGAGAATCGCGAGGGTCAGGACGAACGGCGAGGCGGCAGATCTGGGGGATGATCTCATCGCGATGGTAGTTTACACAGTGGAGGGGAATCCGCCAAAGAGTGTAGGACCTCAAGTGCAAACTCATTCACCACTAAGGACACGAAGGTGCACGAAGGAAATCTTGAGGGTTCCTTCGGGTTACTTTGTGTCCTTTGTGGTTAGGGGGGTGGCGTGCAATCTCAGCCACTTTTCCGATACATTAGTTAGTCCCATGCTTGATCTGAATTTCGTGCGCGAAAACCTGCCTTTGGTGGAAGAGAAGCTGCGCCAGCGCGGCATGGATCCGGCTGCCGTGCTCAAGGACTTTCGCGAAGTCGACACTCAGCGGCGCCAGGCGATCACCGAGGCGGAGACCAGTAAGGCCCAGCGGAACAAGGCGTCGGAAGAGATCGCCAAGCTAAAAAAGAGCGGTCAGGACTCCAGCGCGGCGATGGCCCAGACCAAGGACCTGCGGGAGAAGATTCAGACACTGGAGAAGACCGCAGCTGATCTCGACGGGCGTCTGCGCGATATTCTCGCGGGCCTTCCGAACCTGCCGCACCCAAGCGTGCCTGTTGGCCACAGTGTCGATGACAATGTGGAGGTGCGGCGCTGGGGCACGCCTCCGAAGTTTGATTTTGCTCCCAAGGCGCATTGGGATCTGGGTGCTGAACTCGGGATTCTCGATCAGGAGCGCGCGGTCAAGCTGACCGGCGCGCGTTTCGCGGTTTACTGGGATCTGGGCGCAAAACTCGAGCGGGCGCTGATGAACTTCATGCTCGACCTGCACACGCGCCAGCACGGGTACACCGAGGTTCTGCCGCCGTATCTGGTAAATTCCGAATCGATGTACGGTACCGGGCAGTTGCCCAAGTTTGCCGCGGATTCGTTTCGCGTGCCGCATGGCGATAAGGACTTGTGGCTGATTCCAACGGCCGAAGTGCCAGTTACGAATCTTTATCGCGATGAGGTACTGGATCAGGCGCGGCTGCCGATCTCGCTCACGGCCTACACGCCTTGCTTCCGCAGCGAGGCCGGATCGTATGGGAAAGACGTGCGGGGCATCATCCGGCAGCATCAGTTTCAGAAAGTGGAGATGGTGAAGTTCACGCGTCCGGAGCAGTCCTATGACGAGCACGAGAAGCTTACGCATGATGCCGAGGAAGTCTTACAGAAGCTCGGGCTGCACTATCGCGTGGTGACGTTGTGCACTGGAGACATGGGAGCCGCTTCGGCAAAGACGTACGACATTGAAGTGTGGCTGCCGGGGCAACAACTGTTCCGCGAGATTTCTTCGTGCTCGAATTTTGAGGCGTACCAGGCGCGGCGGGCGAACATAAGGTATCGCCCCGAGGGGAAGAATAAAACCGAGTTCGTGCACACACTGAATGGCAGCGGACTGGCCGTCGGGCGCACCTGGGTCGCGATTGTGGAGAACTACCAGCAGGCGGATGGGAGCGTCATCATTCCGGAGGCGCTGCGTCCGTACATTGGCACGGACAGGATTACGGCTAAGAAATTTTAGTAAGGGCTTTCGGCTCCCGCTGTTCGGCTTCCGGAAACCGGCGATCGGCCTGCCGAACGGGCTAGGAGCTATACAGAGGAGCTAGTAAACTTGCCGAGAGCAGAACTGACGACGACCGCGCCCAGCGCGCCCTTGCCCATGAACGCCATCTGGCGAACAATTCGCGGATACATTCTGTGGCAGTACGAGCGGGGCACGCTGCATTATGACATCATGGTCACGCTGATCATTCTGTTTGTGCTGTTCTCACCGCGCGTGATCAATTTCAATGACAAACCCATCGCGCGGATTCCGCATCCGACTGATGTAGTCGTAAGCGCCGATGCCGAGGGGCACCTTTTCTATCAGGTTGCGGCCAGCGCGGTTTCACCGGGCGATGAAAAGTCGGTGCGCGAGCAGTTGCTACAGATCATCGAGCCTATTTCGGGGGCGGTTTCGATTGTGAGTTATGAAACCGTTTCTGACGGTAAAGGAAAAGTGCAGGGTTATAAGGTTCTGGCCACACGGGACTGACGATCGTCCCAGACGCAAGTTGAATACGGAATGAAAAGTCTCCTGCTAATCCTGCCGATCGTGCTCGCCTGGAGCCTGGTTGACGCTCCGGCCAAAACTCCGCAAGCCGCGGCGGAGTCCAGCTCGCTCGATACGGTTTTGAAGAAAATGGATACAGCTGCAGCAGGTTTTCGCAGCGCGCAGGCGGAGTTCGAGTGGGATACCTACGAAAAAGTCATTGATGAAGTCGATGACATCCAAAAAGGCACCATCTATTACCGTCGCGCCGGCAAAGAAATTGAAATGATGGCCGACGTCAAGGTGGCGGGGAGCGATCCTAACAAGCTGAAGCCCGAGCCGAAGTTTGTGCTGTTCAGCAAGGGAAAAATTCTCATGTACCAGCCCAAGCCCGACCAGATCACACAGTTCGATCTGGGCAAGAACCGCGCCGATCTTGAGACGTACGTGGTGCTTGGTTTTGGCGGGAGCGGGCAGGATCTGGTGAAGACTTTCGACGTCACCTATGTAGGTCCGGAAACCATCAACGGTGTCGCCACGGCGAAGCTGAAGCTGGTCCCCAAGTCGGAGAAGGTGCGCAACACGTACAAAGAGATTGATCTGTGGATCGATCTCGACAAAGGCATTTCAGTACAGCAGCAGGCCTTTCAGCCTGACGGGAACTACCGGCTGGCGAAGTACTCATCCATTCGGCTGAACGAGAAGATCAACGAAGACGTTTTCAAACTAAAGACCACAAGCAAGACGCAGACGATTTCACCGAACGGCTAAGTTGTTGAATCGAAAGAGCAAGAAATGTGCTGAGATTTGCATACCGGGGAGCTATACTGACCGCACCTTCAGTTGGGATCATTCATGGCCAAGGTTTTTACGATTACAGTCCCTCCTAAACTGGGCAATAAGCGCAGGGAGCGAACCTCAGATCCTCGTTACGTGGACGGGCAGCGTTTGCTGGTCGAGGCCATGAAGTATCTGGCGCAAGCCGACCCGGTGCAGAACCGTCCCGCGATCGAACTCATTTCCGAACACGTGCGCACCCGTTTCCGCATGAGCGACTCGCCGCTGGCGTAGTCGAAGTCCTTCCTTGAGATTTTCTCCGTCGTTCCATCCGCCAATAAAATAAAGGGACGGCTTTCGCCGTCCCTGGTTGAGACCTTCTGCGGACTTAGAACGCGAATCGCAGTTCGAACTGCATGACGCGCGGACTGGTCAGCATTTGATTGAACTTGCCGAAGCCGGTGATGTCGACCAGATCCTGGTTAATGAGGGATCCGGCGGCATCGAAGCGCACGGAGTTCGTCACATTGAAGACTTCCCACCCGAATCGGACTAGCTTGGTTTCGCTAAAGTTCCAGGTCTTGGAAAGGCCCATATCGATACCGAAGAAGCCGGGCCCACGGAAGTTGTTGCGCTCGCCAGCTTCGCCGGGCATCGTCGCCCGGAAGTTCGAGCCGGCGAGTGTGCCGGGGCCGCAAGCGCATACGAAGTTCGTCGGGTTCTGAAACACCGTGGGGTCGCCACTGGAATCCCGGAATACGCCAGTCTTGGGTTTCGGACCGGTCAGCACAGACGAGCCTTCGAGTTCGAAGTCGGTCGCCCATCCGGCGCCCGCTTGGACGCTGAAGGGGAAGCCGCTTGTCCAACGCCACAAGCCGTTGAGCCCCCATCCGCCGAAGATGCCATTGACGATACGGTTTGAGTTGCTGCCGAAGTAGCGTCCTTTGCCAAAGGGAAGGTCCCAAACCCAGTTGGCGTTGAACTGGTTCGCGGTGTCGAAGTCCGATACGGCGCGCCAGAGATTCGGGGCAAAAGCATTGATCACCTGACTGTTGTAGGCGAGGCCGCCGGACTCAAAGCCGTTGACGCGCTCCGCGTTCGATCCCACGTCGATGGATTTCGAGTACGTGTAGTTGATATCGAACTGCAGGCCTGCCGCCATGGCATGCCGCAGGCTGACCTGCAGGCCGTTGTAGTTGCTGTTGCCGCGCGTTTGCCAGCCATAGAGCGAAGAGAATTGCGGCTGGTAGTACTGGAACGGGGTACCGGCAGATCCTACATAGCCGCCGAGGTTATTGGAGCCGGTGCCAGCGCATGCGGGGAAACAGAATGCGTCCAGGTCCTCCAATGCCAATGTTTCATTTCCCAGGGCAGAGTAGTAGAGGTCATATATATTCTGCGTGGCGGTTGGATTGGCTGGAATACCTGGGGCGTACCCCGACTCTCCGTCGGGTCCAGCAGCCTGTGGAAACAAATGTTCCCAGTACGGGATCGGAGCGATCGCGCTTTCGGATGTTCCCGAATACGCTGCTTTCGATAACGCCTGGGCCGCGGCGAAGTAGTCCGTTTTGCTGGCAGGATCGACCAGATCGAGCGGCTCAGACAGGTCGATTTCCTGGAGCAGGTGATGAGCGAAGCGTCCTGTGTAAGTCGCTTCCAAGACAAAGTTGTGTCCCAATTCGCGAGTAATCGAAAAATCCACGACATGGGAATACGGGGTCTTCAGATTATCGTCGATACCCCAGGCAATCGCCAGCCCGTAGGTGTTGGGATCAACAGAGGGCGTGTATGGGAATCCATGTGGAAGTGGGGCTCCTGGGCTTGGAGGAAGATTGCCGGAACCTTGCAAGCCGATAAACCGAGGTGCCGTGTCTACGCCAAGAACTCCGGCTGGATTACTGATGGTCGTTGTCAGACCCCAGGAACCTTGCCGGTCAAAAGTATTGACGACGCCTTCGCCGAAGTGGTCGAAGTAGAGACCGTATCCCGCACGAATGGAGCTCTTGCCCGCGTCGCCAAACAGCTTATGCATGAATCCGCTCGATGCATGAGGTGAATAAGCTACAGCAAATCGGGGCGCCAGGTTGCGATAGTCCCAGGCCCAGTAGGGCTTCTTGCCATTCGCCTGGCCGGAAAGGTCGAAGCTCAAATTGCTCTGGTCGACATTGCCCTGATACATCTGCTGCCAGCGATTGGTAAACCACTGGTGCATGTTGACGGTCGGGGAGACCTGGTTGCCCGCGCTTTCATAGGGCGGCTGCAACAGCGAGTACCGTAGTCCGTAGGTGAAAACCAGGTTTGGCGTCGCGCTCCATTTGTCTTGCGCATACATTTCACCTTCAAAGTTTCGGAAGTGCCGCTGCACCAGCGCGCCGCTGGGGATGACATTCGCGTTCTTATCCTGGTTCTCGACGGTGTACACCTGGCTCATGATGCCCATCAGTTGGACTGCGGCAAAGTCATAGGAGGTACCGAACGAGGGATCGACAACCGGGAATCCCGCACCGAGAGCTGGATCCAAGCTGGCCCCAGTGCCGGAAATAAATGACGGGCTCATCCAGTACAAGTTGGCGTAACCTTCGGAGAGATTCTGGGCATTGGATTGGCGGTTGTTATGAATCAATCGCCAATTGGTGCCGAACTGGAGGGTATGGCGACCTTTGATCCAGGAGAGATCGTCGATGAAGTTGTTGACGGGAACATTCGTGAGGATCGTAGGTGTCAAACCGACTACGTCGTCCAGTCCCCGCAACCGGTTAAACGGTTGGTTGTTGAGTCCAGAATTTCCAACTCCCTGGCGGATGAACGCGTAGCGGAAGTTGTTAATGAGGGTGGGCCGAATCATCCACGTGTAACCACCAGCGATTCCCTTGCTGTTGTTGGTGATGAAGTTGTTCGGAGACAAGCCCGGAAATTGAGGCGGTTGGGACTCATGATCGTTCTGCAGGTTGCCCCGAATGAAGAGCGACTGGTTGCCATTGGCGGTGATGTTGTAATCCAGTTTGAAAATATAGGTATTGAGGCTGGTCGGATCGTTCCCAGGGAAGGTATATGCCGCGGAATTCAGGCCGTCGCCTCCACCGCTCGTCGAGTTAGGGGCGGGATATCCTTTGAACAAAGATTCGATATTCGGATTTGGCCCGGGTCCCCACGGGCAGGTTCCGTTTCCCGCACAGCCCTGATCGAGAGAGGCGATCTGGTTCGCGTTGATCGTGACCACGTTGAAGCCTGCAAACGTAGTGCCGCCATCCACTACGCTGGCAACATTGGGATTTCCTACCGTGCAATTCGGATCAACCGTCGGGTCGGGATTGCAGAGATATTTCAAATTGCCCGCGGCCAGGCTTTGCGTCGGGACGATGCGAGTGGTCTGCAACTGGTCGGCGGTGCGCTGGCCTTCATAAGCTGCGAAAAAGAATAGCCGGTCTTTCTTGATAGGGCCGCCGATGGTGCCGCCGAAGGTATTGCGAAGAACGAATCCCGGGACATTGGGCAATCCAGCGTTCAGTTCGGCCTGCTTGTTGAACCAGTCATTGGCCACGGTGAAGTTGGGCCGGTAGTATTCGTAGCCCGACCCGTGAAAGGTGTTGGTGCCGCTCTTGGTGACGAGGTTGACCTGCGCACCAGAGGAGCGCCCCGCGGAGGCGTCGTAGTTGCTGGTGGTGACGCGGAATTCCTGCAGGGAGTCGAGCGTGGCGCGCATCGCGCCCTGAAATGCGTATCCGTTGAGCTGATCGTTGTCGTCGAGGCCGTCGAGGGTGACGTTGGTCTGGTCGCTGCGGGCGCCGTTAACCGCGCCTCCGCGGCTGTCATCGTCCTGGTTCACGCTCTTGCCGATGTAAACAACGCCAGGCTGCAAGCTCAGAATTGAAACCGGGTCGCGGCCTTCGGTGGGTAGATCCGTGAGTTGCCGGGCGTTGAAGTTGTTCCCTAGCGTTGCGTCCTGGGTGTTGACCACGGGGGCTTCCCCTGTGACGTCGACGATCACAGAGCCGCCTTGTACCTGCAGCGACATGTTAACGGTGGCTGGGTTGCTCACCTGCAAAACGACGTTCTCGCGCTTAGTCGTGGCGAAGCCAGCGGCGGTGACGGTCATGATGTAAGTGGAGGGAGGGACTTCGAGGAACTGATATGACCCTTGGTCATCCGTCTTGATCGTTCTCGAAAATCCGGTCGCCGGATTGTTGATCGTGACCGTGGCACCCGCCACAACCAGCCCTTTTGCGTCTGAGATCGTACCATGGAGAGATGTCGTCGCAGATTGCGCCGCAGCAAACATGCTGAACGCGAGGACCGAAAGGACTGCCACAGCCACTACCCATGACCTAGAACGCATAGAAAGCTCCCTTCACCCACAAAGAGGCGTTGAATGTACTTATTCCGTCTGCCCAGGAACTAGGAGACCGCGGGAGACCCTGGGGTCCTGATGGGGCGCTATTGTGCAACTTCAGCGCCACAAAGTTCAAGTTGAATTTGTTGGATTTATTGCCTTGTGAAACGTTTGAATACGCGATGTCACAGACGCGGCTTCCAGATTTGGAAGTTTATGCATGCGAGTGAAAGAGGGCGGAAGCAAGAACAATGACCGCGGGATAGCATTCCAGCGTGTAGCGGGGCTCGGGATTCTCGAGGCTCCCGAGGAAGGCGGACCGCAGCACTAGAAATAAAATGAATAGTCCGATGCCGAAAAATTCGCGCGCTCGCACGAGGCCCGCGGCCGCCAGTGCGATGTAGATCAGATTGATGAAGCCGAAGGCGAGGCTGACTGCCAGCCAGCGGCGGTCGTCGTTGAACTCCCACCAGCGCGGATCGGAGGGAAACAGTTCGGTTCGCGGGCGAAGCCACATGTCGGCGATTCGCAGGGCCGGAAGCCAGACGTAGTAGCGCAAGGGAGCGGCGCGAACTCGTTCGGCGGCCAGAGAGGCGAAGCGGGCGTCGAGTTCCGGAGTCATGTCGTGGTCGCGGTTGTAGTCGGCGAAGAGTTGGGCAGTTTGTGTCCTCTGTGTGTCGGAATCGAAGGCCCGGCGGGGCAGCCGCGTGATGTCGATGTCCGATCCGGGGACGTTCCAGTAGATCTCCTGCACCGAGACGTAGTCGGCGGTCCAGGTCTTGACCCAGCGATTGAAGCCGTTCATGACAATGTCATCGGAATCGTTGGCGTAGCGCGGGGCCAGCGGCTCGAAGCGATGAAAAGTGTGAAGGTTGCGCAGGGTCCACGGGACGAGAGGGGCGGTGGCTCCCACCGCAACCAGCACTCCCGCCCAGAGGATGGTTCGCGGGGCGGCGAGCAGCGCGGGGCGAGTTCCCTGTCTATTTGCCAGGCTGCGCGCCAGCAGCCAGAGCAGGTATCCGCCAATCGCCGCGAGTAAGATGCCTCCGTCGGGACGAAGCAGGATCGCGGCCCCGATTGACAATCCGCACGCGAGCCAGACGATGGAACGGCGAGCCGATTGCAGGTTCGGCTCACCCACACCTAAGCCAACAAACGCCAACCGCAAAGCGAGCGCGGTGAAAAAAATCTCCAGAGTCTCAGTGAGAGCTGTTGCGGCATAGTTCGCGAGAAACGGGCAGAGCGCCGCGAGCAGGAACGCCGCCTGCGCGGCTCGTCCGCCGAAGAGGCGGCGGGCCATGTCGGCGATCAGGAAGCAGGTGGCGAGATCGAACAGTACCTGCACCAGCAGGACTGCGCGAAAATTCTCATCCCCGAAAAGGGCGAAGATCACTGCCAGAAAGGCGGGATACCCGGGCAAACGCGACAGGGTGGGCACGACAACGCCGGAGTTTGTCATGCCGTAGACGCCGTGCAGCAGCCAATTTTCGGCGATGTTGGCGTAGAACCGGGAGTCATCGACTACGGCGGGAAAGCGAAAAACCAGGAATAGGCGCAGGCCGACTGCCGCCAGGCTCGCCACGGCAAAGAACCATGCCTGCTTCCGGATGAGTTCCCGCACGGGCGAATGATAGCGCGTTTGCGGCAATCCCGGAGTCACGAAATTGCATCTTAAAGTATGCAGAGCAGCTAATCTCACCCTGCCTCGCCGAGAATTGACCGTGTGCCGTCCGCGGCATACGATGAACAGTTACTCACCCAATGGCTCAACCTGTCTTCTATGATCCGCAACGCGCCCGGTGGAAACGCCTGCGGCGCCTGGTCGATGCTACGGCCATAGTCGTCTCTGTCTTGATTATTTTCTTCGTCTACACGGCACTGCGGGATGAGCCTCTGCCGGAACTTCTCTTTTCCCCCCAAAAGCGGGCTTTCAAGGCATTGAAAGAAAGTGAAAAGGAGAAAGCCCACGACCGGCAAAAGAAACAGGCGGCCCGCTCGCACCGCAAGTCGAAGCTCGCGGCGTCGCAGGTCAAGCTGAACCAGAGCGAAGGAATTCGTGCCGCTTTCTATGTGCCTTGGGATGCAGCTAGTTTCTCGTCCCTGCGCGCTTATGCTCACCAGATCGACATGCTGTATCCCGACTGGGTGCATGTGCTCACGGCCGACGGACGGTTGCAAGGGGTCGACGATCAGACGAACAAGTATTTCGATGTGGTTCAGGGCAACAACGTGCTGCCGGTCGATGATCGTGTGATGCCGTTTCTGAAGGCGGAAGACCCGGGCATGGAAGTCTTCCCGATTGTGAACAATTTCGACGGCGCGAACTTTGTGGGAGAGATCGCTGGCTTTCTGAATAATCCTGGTGCGCGAGCACTGTTCCGGCAGCAAGCGTCACTGTTTCTTTCGTCCGGGCATTACCGGGGCCTGATGATCGACTTCGAGTCGTTCCCCGCAGAGTGCACAAAAAGGCTACGTCGCGATGCTGCAGGAATTGTCGAGCGATCTGCACGCGCGCGGCATGAAGCTCTACGTGGCCGTCCAGGCTCATAACAACGAATACGATTACCCGTCGATTGCCGCGGCGGTCGATGGCGTCGTGCTCATGAATTATGACGAGCACTATCCCGGCGCCCAGTCCGGCCCCGTGAGTTCGCAAGACTGGTTCGTGCAGAACCTGACATTCGCCAAGAGCGTCATTCCGCAGGACAAAATTATTTGTGCGATCGCCAACTACGGCTATGACTGGGTTCTGAAGCCGAAGAAGGGCAATCTACCTCCGGAAGTGCACGACCACATCGTCAGCGTACAGGATGCTTGGCTGGCCGCGCGCGATTCCGAAGAAGACGTCAACTTCGATGATGACGCCATGAATCCGCACTTCAGCTACCTCGATGAACACAGTTATCGGCACGATGTCTGGTTTCTCGACGCGGTCACCGCGCTGAACCATATGCGAGCGGCACAGAATCTGGGCATTCAGACTTTCGCGCTGTGGCGTCTGGGGAGCGAAGACCGCTCGCTGTGGAGGATCTGGGACATGCCCGGGGACGCCGGTGCAGCCGACAAGCTGAAGGACGTTCCGCCCGGGGCTGATGTGGATATGGAAGGCCAAGGCGAAATCCTGCGGATTGAAGACAAGCCCGCGCATGGCACGCGCGATTTGACGGTCGATGCCAGCAGCCACCTGATCACCGACGAGGTCTTCCAAACTTTGCCCGAACCCTACCGGGTTGGGCGCTATGGCTACAGCCCAAACAAAGTTGCGATTACCTTCGATGACGGTCCGGATCCGGAGTGGACGCCAGAGATTCTCGACGTGCTGAAGGAGAAGAAGGCGACCGCTACGTTCTTTCTGATTGGGATCCAGACGGACAAGTTTTCCGGCGTCGCGAAGAGAATTTACAACGAAGGCCACACGATCGGCAACCACACCTTCACCCATCCCGATGTCAGTAACATTTCGACCGCGTATATGAAGGTGGAGTTGAATCTGACCGAGCGCCTTTTCGCCAGCCTGCTGGGAGTGCGCACGACCTTGATGCGGCCGCCGTACGCAATTGATGAAGAGCCCGACACGGCCGATCAAGTGCGTCCGCTGGAGGTTCCGCAGGAGATGGGATATATCACGGTCGGGAACCGGATCGATCCCAACGATTGGAGCGACAATCCGTCGGCGGAGAGGATCACGGCGTATGTGTTGTCGCATCTGCCGCCGTGCCGCCAGGAAGATCTGCGTTGCGGCAACATCGTGCTGCTGCACGATGGTGGCGGCAACCGCGCCGAAACCGTGCGCGCGCTGCCCATGATCATTGATGGCATCCGGGCCAAGGGCTATGAGATTGCGCCGGTGTACGACCTGCTGGGCAAGACTCGCGCCGATGTGATGGCTCCATTGCCGGCCGGCGAGCTGTGGGCGGCCCGGCTCGACCGCTTTGGCTTCTTTCTGTTTGACGCGGGAATCGTCGGCATTACGTGGATCTTTCTGGTAGGCGACCTGCTCATGACCGGACGCCTCATCTTTATTGGAGCGGCGGCCGTGTATGACCGCGTGCACGAAAAGATTTTCGGCAAGCCGGCGGAAGTTGCTTCGTACAAGCCGAAGGTTGCGGTGCTGATTCCCGCCTACAACGAAGAGAAGGTCATCGAGCGCACGGTTCGCGCCGCGCTCAATTCGAACTATCCGAATCTGCGTGTCATCGTGATTGACGATGGCTCGAAAGATGCCACGCTAGAGGTCGCACGCAACGCCTTCGCAGCCGAGGCTGCGGCGGGGAGTGTGCTGATCCTCGGGAAGCCGAATTCCGGCAAGGCTGAAGCTTTGAATTTCGGGATCGAGCACATTGGGGATGCGGAACTATTCGTTGGCATCGATGCCGACACGATCATCGCGCCGGATGCAATCTCGCGACTGGTGCCACATTTCATTAATCCCAAGGTCGGGGCCATCGCGGGCAATGCTAAAGTTGGGAATCGCGTCAATCTGTGGACGCGCTGGCAGGCGCTGGAGTACATCACCAGCCAGAATTTCGAGCGCCGGGCGCTTGACGTTCTGGGCGCGGTCAGTGTGGTGCCGGGTGCGATCGGGGCGTGGCGCGTTTCCGCCGTTCGCGAGGCGGGCGGCTATCACGTCGACACCGTCGCCGAGGACGCCGATCTGACCATGGCTCTGCTGCGCCTGGGATATCGTGTCGAGTATGAAGACATGGCCCTCGCCTACACCGAGGCGCCGACCAATGCGAATGGCCTGATGCGCCAGCGTTTTCGCTGGTCGTTTGGAATTCTGCAGGCCGTGTACAAACACCGCAAAGTTGTCGCCCGCAAGGGCGCGCTGGGCTGGGTGGCGTTGCCCAACATTGTCATCTTCCAGATCATGCTCCCGCTGGTATCACCGCTGATCGACATCATGTTTGTGGTGGGCACGATCTGGTATTACATCCAGAAACATTTTCATCCGGACTCGACCGATCCGGCGGACTTCCACAAGCTGGTGCTGTTCTTCTTTGCCTTCCTGGTGATTGATTTCATCGCGTCGGCCATCGCGTTCGCATTGGAGCGCCGCCGTCCTGACGATAAGGAAGACGTCTGGCTGCTGACCCAGGTGTGGCTGCAACGCTTCGCGTATCGTCAGTTATTTTCCATCGTGCTCTTCAAAACGCTGAAGCGCGCGCTGGAGGGCCGCAAGTTCGCGTGGGACAAGCTCGAGCGGACGGCGGCGGTGAATTACGTGCCCGGCGGAGAACCACGAGCACGTCGACGTGCGGTAGGGCTGGCGTCCCGCGGGCTTTACGGGAATGTAGCCAATTTCTAAGTCGGTCCAAACTGTGGCGGCGGGACGCCGCCGGGACGGCGGCGCTACCTAAACAGCAGTCCCGCAAACTCCGCCAGGTTGCGCCGCCAGACCATCCAGGTATGCATGCCGGGCGTTTCGATGTCGGTGTGCTGAACATCCTTCGTCTTCAGCCACTCGCGCAGGTTGCGATTCGCTGTGATCAGGCGATCTTCTGTGCCACAAGCGATCCACAATAGCTTCAGCTGTTGATTTGCCTTTGCGTCAAGCGCGGGGAAATCCTTCTCAAACGGATCCGGCAGGCCTCCCGCGCTGAAGGCGCCGACCCAGGCAAATTTGTCGAGATTATTCAGCCCGGTTAACAGCGATTCTGAGCCGCCCATCGAGAGCCCGGCAATCGCGCGCGAGTCGCGGTCTCTGGTCGCGCGATATTCGCTTTCTACCTTGGGCATGACCTCTGTGAGCAACGCCTGACGGAAGTTCGAGAAATTCTTATCGCGCACATCGGTGTGGCTCCAAGCTCCCCATCCCAAGGTAATGATTTCCATCGTGCCATAGCCAAGGGGCATGACAACAATCATGGGCTTGGCCTTGCCCTGAGCGATGAGGTTGTCGAAGATGACATTGGCGCGGCCAACCGCTGTCCATCCGCTGGCGTCGTCGCTGTAACCATGCAGCAGGTAGAGAACCGGGTAGGTCGTCTTTCCGTTCGGATCATAGCCCGGCGGGGTGTACACGTAGAAGTCGCGCTGATCGTCGGCAACCGCAGACTTGTAGAAATGGTGATGAATCTCTCCGCGCGGCACATCGTTTATTTCCCACGGCAGCGAGGGTGGACCGGCAACATGCACGAAATTCCCCGGGAAGAGCAGGTTCGGCACAAGCCCGCTGTTGTTGGGATCGAGGGAGCGCACACCGTCGACGATGAAAGAGTATCCGTAGTAGTCAGGAGACAGCGGCGGAGTGTTGACCGTCCAGACGCCGTGGTCGTCTTTCTGCATGGCGATGGGCTCGGTGCCTTCGCGCGCCAACTTGACTTCCTGTGCGTTGGGAGCGCGGAAACGGAAGGTGACGCTGTTGTCGGAGTGGACTTCGGGAGTAATCAAGCGCGGCGGCGGTTGCGGAGGAGCAGCCGGCGCGGGCTTGGCTTGCTGCGCTGCCGCCAGAGTGGAAAAGAGGAGGGATAAAGCGAGAAAGAACGATTGAAGTTTCATGTGCCGTTTCCTCCGGGAGTAAACGGCACAATTGTATAAGCCGAGTGCGGGGCGATTGCGAGATTTTGCAGCTATTTTTTCGCGGCGACTTCGAGCCGGGTCTCGGCGCGTTGCAGAGAATCGAGGGCGCGTTCGACATCGATGGCCGTATCGCCGCTCGCAAGGCGTTGCTCAGCCCGCTCCTTGGCTTTGCGGGCGCGTTCGACGTCGATTTCGGACGGACGTTCGGCAGTCTCCGCCAGGATGGTCACCTTGTCGGGCAGCACTTCCGCGAATCCCCAGGCTACGGCCAGCCGCTGTTCTACGGAATTCTCACGGAAACTAATTTCGCCGACCGCCAACTCGGTAATCAGCGGCGCGTGGCCCGGCATGACGCCCAGATAGCCGTTCTTGCCGGGAATCTGAACCTCTTCGGCCGCCGTGTCGACCACCTTCTTTTCCGGCGTCACGATCTCGAGTTTGAATGTATCAGCCATTGGTCGCTAGTCGTTGGTCGTTGGCCCGATCGCTGGCATCAGCACTACTGCGCTAACGCAAAACGACCAGCGACCGCTCTTACGCTGCTGCCTTCATCTTCTCTGCCGCTTCCAGGACTTCCTCGATTGGGCCCTTCATATAGAACGCCTGCTCGGGGATGTCGTCGTACTTGCCTTCCACGATTGCCTTGAAGCCTTTGACGGTGTCGGCGATCTTGACGTAACGTCCCGCGGCGCCGGTGAACTGCTCGGCGACGTGGAACGGTTGCGACAGGAAGCGCTGAATCTTGCGGGCCCGGGCGACGGTCAGTTTCTGATCTTCAGTCAACTCGTCGATACCGAGAATCGCAATGATGTCCTGCAGATCTTTGTAGGTCTGCAGAGTCTTCTTCACCGTCTGCGCGACGTCGTAATGCTCCTGACCGACAATGCGTGGATCGAGAATGCGCGACGTGGACGCCAGAGGATCGACTGCGGGATAAATTCCGATTTCCGTCAACGCACGCGAAAGCACCGTAGTGGCGTCGAGGTGAGCGAACGTAGTGGCCGGAGCGGGATCGGTCAAGTCGTCCGCGGGCACGTAAATCGCCTGCACCGACGTGACGGAACCTTTCTTGGTCGACGTGATGCGCTCCTGCAGTTCGCCCATTTCCGTGGCGAGGTTAGGCTGGTAGCCTACGGCGCTGGGCATGCGGCCCAGCAGCGCGGAAACTTCCGAGCCGGCCTGGGTGAATCGGAAAATGTTGTCGATGAAGAGCAGGGTGTCGGCGCCCTCAGCATCGCGGAAATATTCCGCGACCGTCAACCCGGTCAATGCGACGCGGAGGCGAGCCCCTGGAGGCTCCGTCATCTGGCCGTAAATTAGCGCGGCCTTGGATTCCGCCGGCTTGCCGGGCTTGATGACGCCCGACTCCGACATTTCCAGCCATAAGTCGTTGCCCTCGCGGGTGCGCTCGCCGACCCCGGCGAATACGGAGAATCCTCCGTGATTCTTGGCAACGTTGTTGATCAATTCCATGATGACAACGGTTTTGCCCACGCCAGCGCCACCGAACAATCCGATCTTGCCGCCCTTCAAGAAGGGTTGGATCAGGTCGATGACTTTTACGCCGGTCTCGAACATCTCGGCGCTCGTGGCCTGCTCGTCAAAAGCCGGAGCGAGACGGTGAATCGGCATTCTCTCTTTGTATTCGATAGGGCCGAGTTGATCGACGGGTTCGCCGATCACATTCATGACGCGGCCCAGAGTACCGCGGCCCACGGGAACGGAAATCGGTCCGCCCTGGTCGACGGCCTTCATGCCGCGCACCATGCCGTCAGTGGGCTGCATCGCGATGCAGCGCACGCGGCCCTCGCCGAGATGCTGCTGCACCTCGAGAATCACGCTGATTGGGCTGGGCACGGTGAAGCCATCGCTCACCACTTTCACAGCTTCGTAGATAGGCGGCAGCTTGCCTTCGTGAAACTGCACGTCCACGGCTGGACCCGCGATTTGAATGACATGTCCTACGTTTTCAGGCATAAAACCTCAGCTTTTGGCTATTAGCTATTAGCTCTTAGCTCAATCTCGTCGTCGCACGCTTCACAGCGGGGTTTTTCACCGCTTCCCGCGTACGACGTCACAAGCAATCCTGCGTGAATCTTCCTTGAGAGGCTAAGAGCTAAAGGCTAAAGCTAATAGCTTCTTCTCACATTGCCGCCGCGCCGCTGACGATTTCAATGATCTCTTTCGTGATCTTTGCCTGGCGGGCGCGATTCATCGCCAGCGTCAGGGAATCGATCATGTCAGTGGCGTTGTTGGTGGCCGAATCCATCGCGGTCATGCGCGCGGCGTGCTCCGCTGCGACCGATTCCATCAAAGACCGGAAAATCTGGATGCTCACGTACTTGGGCAGCAGCGCGCGAAATAACTCTTCCGGAGTTTGCTCGTAGATATAGTCCACCCGCGCAGTGCCGAACTGCGACGCGGCTTCGTCGGCCTGCTGATCGGGGCCGCGCATGCCCACTCCCGCCTTGATCGCGGCTTCTTTAGCCCTCTTCTTTTCTTCTTCCGTCATCTCCTCGACCAGGCGGACGGTCTGCTCGCCGATCTGCTCGATGGGAAGGACCTGCTCGACGATGAGGCGCTGCGCGATCACCGACTTGAATTCGTTGAAGACGATGTAAACCGAGTCGATCTCCCCGCGGCAATAGCGCTCGATCACATTCCCGGCCAGCGCTGCGGCCTGAGAGAATTCGACTTTGCCGAGAACGCCGACATGTTCGCCGGTGATTTCGATTGCTCCGGCACGCTCGGTCTCTTCCGGTTCGACCTCGATCGATTCGGCCAATTCGGCCAGGCTCTTGGTCTGCACTTTGGCTGCAGGGTAGCGGCGGCGCAGGAAGTCGCGTCCCTTACGGCCGACCGCCTCGATATCAACGTTCTTGCCTGCTTTGGACTCCAGGAAGCGCGTGGCCGCCTTTGTGATGTTCGCGTTGAACGCGCCCGCCAGCCCTTTGTCGCCGGTGACGACGATCAGCAAGATGTTCTTCTCTTCGCGCTGCGCGAGCAAGGGATGCTTCGGCTCGCCCGTCTCGGGATCGTAAATCTCGGCACGCGAGACCAGCGATTTGAGCACGTTGGTCAGCATCTGCGCGTAAGGACGCGCCGCCAGAGCCCGTTCCTGGGCTCGGCGCAACTTCGCCGCCGAGACCACTTTCATGGCCTTGGTGATCTGCCGCGTGTTGATCACGCTGCGAATACGGCGACGGATATCGAGAATGTTTGCCATCAGTCGTTAGCCATCGGTCGTTGGTCGTTGGCCAAAATCAAAATCCTGTCATCCTTAGCGTAGCCGTTTTTCAGGCGCAGCGAAGAATCTCCGCCATCAACAGCCTCGCTTACTTCGCTACCGCTTCCCTGCTCGCGACGAACTGCTGCTTCGCCTGCTTGATTACATCTTGCAGCTGAGCCTTCAGCGTGTCATCGAGAATCTTCTTCTCCATGATCGTGCGCAGAATGCCGGGATTCGTTGAATCTACGTATTTGAAGAGCTCCGCTTCGAAGTCGCGAACCTGCGCCACGGGAAGGTCGTCGAGGAATCCGCCAGTTCCGGCCATGATGATCAGAATTTGCTTCGAAAATGGCAGTGGCGAAAACTGATTCTGCTTGAGCAGTTCGACGAGCCGCTGACCGCGATTCAGCTGGGCCTGGGTGGCTTTGTCGAGATCGCTGCCGAAGGCCGCAAAAGCTGCCAGCTCGCGGTACTGCGCCAGTTCCAGTTTCAACGTACCGGCTACTTGCCGCATGGCTTTGATTTGCGCGCTGCCGCCGACGCGGCTTACCGACAAGCCCACGTTCACCGCGGGACGCACGCCCTGGTTGAACAAGTCAGTCTCCAGATAAATCTGGCCGTCGGTAATCGAGATGACGTTGGTGGGAATATAGGCGGAGACGTCGCCGGCCTGGGTTTCGATGATCGGGAGCGCTGTCAGCGATCCGCCGCCGTTCTTGTCGCTCAGTTTGGCCGAGCGTTCCAGCAGCCGCGAGTGAAGATAGAAAACATCTCCGGGATAGGCCTCGCGTCCTGGCGGACGGCGCAGTAGCAGCGAAATCTCGCGATACGATGCCGCGTGCTTCGAAAGATCATCGTAGATGACGAGCGCATGCCGCTTCGAGTCGCGGAAATATTCGCCCATCGCGGTTGCCGCGTAGGGCGAGATGTACTGCATGGGGGCGGGCTCTGACGCCGATGCCGCCACGACGATGGTGTATTCCATCGCGCCGGCATCTTCGAGAATCTTCACGACCTGCGCAATCGACGAACGCTTCTGCCCGATCGCGTTGTAGATGCAGATCAGGTCGTTCCCTTTGCTGTTGATGATGGTGTCGAGCGCGACGGCGGTCTTGCCGGTCTGGCGGTCGCCGATGATGAGTTCGCGCTGGCCACGGCCGACGGGGATCATGCTGTCGATGGCCTTCAGTCCGGTGGCCATGGGCTCACGCACGGGTTGGCGGTCAATGACGCCGGGAGCGATACGCTCCAGGGCGATGAACTTGTCGCTGGCGATGGGACCCTTGTCGTCGATGGGTTCGCCCAGCGAGTTGACCACGCGGCCGATCATGGCGTCACCCACGGGAACGCTCATGATGCGCCCGGTGCGCTTGACCTCGTCGCCTTCCTTGATCTCGGTGTATTCACCGAGGAGCACGACGCCGACCTGATCTTCTTCCAGGTTCATGGCGATGCCGGCCACGCCATGCGGGAACGCGAGCAGTTCGCCGGCCATGACCTTGTCGAGCCCATAGACGCGCGCGATACCGTCGCCGAGCGTGATGACGGTGCCAGTTTCGTCCACGGAGATCTGAGTTTCGTAGTTCTCGATCTGCTCGCGGATCAGCTTCGAAATTTCGTCTGCTTTGATTTGTGCCATAAAATCAGCTCTTAGCCTTTAGCTGTTAGCTTTCCCGCCGAATCTACCCTACTGCTGTTCTTCATCCCGCTCTGCCTTGCCACCAAGCTCATCCCGGTTGGATTCAAGCTAAGCGCTAAAGGCTAAGAGCTAATCGCTTCCCGAATCTTTTCCAACTGGCCCTTCACGGAGCCGTCGTAGATCGTGCTGCCGACACGGACAACTGCGCCTCCCAACAGCGACGTATCCAGGCCGAACTGGGCGTGAACTTTCTTGCCCGTTACTTTCTCGAGCTGCGCTTCGAGGGCACGCTTCTCGTTGTCACCCAGTTCTCGGGCGCTCGTGACTTGCGCTTCGGCGATTCCCATGCGGGCGTCGAGTTCTTTCTTCAGTTGCTCGATGATTCGCGCCAGGAATTGCACGCGCCGGTGATCGATGAGCACCGCCATCAGGTTGCGGACGTGAGGCTCGATGCCCTCGCGGTGCACAATCGCGTCCAGCAGCTTGCGTTTTTGATCGGCGGGCACCGCGGGATTTTCCCAGACCCGCCTCAGGTCTTGACTCTCTTCGAGAAGGCTGGTGATCCGGCGCAATCCGCCCACGGCTCGATTTGCATCGAGGTGCGCGCTGAAGACGACATCCGCGAAAGCGCGGGCGTAGGTGCTGGCGACGGAAGCCACAGTCTAGTTCTTGCCCTTTCCGGAATCGTCAGAAGAGGAGCCTAATTCCTGGGAAAAATTGCGGACCAAGGCTTGATCGGTGGCGGCGTCGACGTGAATCTGCTTGTGCGCCAATCCCACCGCGAGATCGGCAGCATAGGCGGTCAGCTGGCGGCGAGCCGCTTTGGCGGCAGCCGCGATTTCCTGCTCCGCCGAAGCGACGATCTTGCGCGCGTCTTCTGCAGCCGCAGCCTGGATGCGGGCTTCCTCGGCTGCACCTTCTTTTTCAGCCATGTCGCGCATCATTCCGATTTCGCCATCGAGCCTCATGAGGCGCGATTCGATGTCGGCCAGCCGGCGGCGGGCGTCTTCGCTGGCCATTTGCGCTTCCTGCATGGCCTTCTGGATGGCGGCACTGCGGTCGCGGAACATTCCCGGCAAATATTTTCGCGAGGCCCAGACAATGGCGGCCGCGATCACCGCGAAGTTCAGCACCATGCACAGCCAGTAGGACTGCTGCAGACTCAATCCGGTCAACTTCTTAACTACTCGCACCGAGGCGGATTGCTTGAATTCCGCAAACTCGTCTTTTTCTTCTCCGGCGGCTTCTCTACTCCCGTGGGCTAACTGGCCGCCAGGTCCCTGACCGCGGTCCGCGGAAGCTCCGCTGTCCTGCTTCTGCTCGGAAGAAACGGGAGGCTTCGGCTCGGGCGGGATGGGTTGATCCTGTGCGCGAAGGGGCACAACGCTAATGCAGCTTGCAACGAACAGCGCAAGCAGAACAGCACGGCAGATTCTCTTTGTCTTGGTCGATGTCATCATCGGTAACCGCATCATCGTCCAGCTCCGGCGGGCTGAAGAACGCGTTTGACGATTTCCTGCGCCAGTGCGGCCGCGTCAGAGGGCAATGCCGCCTCCGCCGTGGCGCGATCGCCCTCGATATCTTTCTTCGCGGCTAGCACCTGCGCCTGAGCCTTGCTGCGCGCCTCGTTTAATGCGGCAGTTCGGGCCTTGAGCGCAGCTTCCCGCTTGGCTTCCTGAGCGCGGAAAACCGCAGCCCGGGCTTCGCGCAGTTTCTGTTCGTATTCCGCCGTACGCGCTTCGGCGGCGGCAATATCGGCGCGAGATTTCTCGACGGCGCCCTCGGTCTTACTGCGCCGCTCGGCGAGCACGCGCTGCAACGGCTTATGGACAATCGCCGAGTAGAGCGCGTACAGCAACGCCACGAGAATCACAGTCGGGACTGATCCGAGCAGTAATTCCCCTAGTTGTTGGAGCGTCTGATCCATGTGTTGCTAAGCAAGACTTGCTGATCTGTAGACCGGAAAAATGAGGGCTATGAAAACTGTTAAGTCTAAACGTCGAAAGGAGTTTATGTCAACGCGAAGAAGATCGTTTTAGGCGGCGACTTGGCGTTTTGGGAATGTCGAACTCGGCGAGTGGACGCCCGTCGCGGAATCTCGCTATATCACTGGAAACAAGGTGGTTACTTATGCTCGGCGAAGGCAAACGAGGGCCCCGCAGATTTCTGCACATAGCGCTTGACTTCGGCCAAAATGGGATTAGCATTGAAATATCACCTCCGATCCAATTCAGGATCGAATGGGCCGATAGCCAAGGAATGTCACCGCTTCTTGGTTGCCGGCCCATTTAAATTTTAAAATCGCCCAGAGTGTAGGCCTTGATAAACCTCCCAAGCGTTCGATGGAGAATTGCAGAGCGGGTCGCGGTCGGCGCCGATTTCTGACTAGGCCAGGTTAGACCGCTCTTTTTGCGGGACGCCAGGTGCCCCATTTCTCGCGTTCTTTGCGAGAAGTGGGGTTTTGCAAAGCTACATTTCGAGAAGATCTCTGCAGACGGCAGTCCCCACTTCTCGCGCAAAGGACGCGCGAGAAATGGGGCACCCGCGATTTCTGACTCGCCACGTTCGACTGCGATTTTGTCGCTACGCGAGAATCCACTCTCGCACTCTTCGCACCACCGAGGCAGGCGCCTCGACCTCCAACTCTACCGCACCATCTTTGTACTTCCGCGAATAGATGCGCGCCTTGGCTTCCAGCATCGCCAGCGTCTTCCCTTCTTTTTGCGGAACGCGCAGATACACGCGGCTTACGCTGTCTTCCTCGATGACGGAATCGATGCGCTCCAGTAGCTTGTCTAGACCAGTACCTTCCTTCGCCGAAACGTAGACCGTTTTCGATTCTTCGCGCATGGAGTCCGCCAGCAACGACTGCGCGACTTCGTCATCCAGGAGATCGATCTTGTTCATCACGCGCAGACGCGGCTTCTTCTCCGCTTCGAGCTCTTTCAAGACGATTTCCACCTGGGCGTCCTGCTCGGCCGAGAGACGGCTGCTGGCGTCGGACACATGCAGGATGAGCGAGGCCCGCTGCACTTCTTCCAGCGTCGCGCGGAAGGCGGAGACCAGCGTGTGCGGCAGGCTGCGAATGAATCCCACGGTATCGGAGAGCAGCACTTTGCGCTTTGACGGCAGATCTACGCCTCGGAGCGTGGGATCCAATGTCGCAAACATCCGCGACGATTCGAGCACTTTGGCGTGCGTCAGAGCGTTGAATAGCCTCGACTTCCCGGCGTTCGTATATCCCACGAGCGCGACAGTTGCGACCGGAGCCGATTCGCGCCGCTGGCGCTGCTGCGCGCGAATCCGGCGCACGTTTTCAATTTGCTGCTCGACATTCCGCACACGGCGCGCGATCTTCCGGCGATCGGTTTCCAACTTGGTTTCGCCCGGACCGCGCGTGCCGATGCCGCCACCAAGTTGCGACATCTCAATGCCATGCCCAGCCAGACGCGGCAACATGTATTGCAACTGCGCCAGTTCCACTTGCAACTGGCCTTCCCGAGTCCGCGCGTGCTTCGCAAAAATGTCGAGGATGAGCTGGGTGCGATCGATGACCCGCCGCTGGATGATCTTTTCAATATTGCGCTGCTGGGATGGGCTGAGATCGTGGTCGAACAGAAGAACGTCAGCGTCCGCGGAGGCGGCCGCGCCCGCGATTTCTTCGAGCTTGCCCGCGCCAATCAAGGTTGCCGGGTCGGGGCGGTCGCGCCGCTGCAGAATCTCGCCCACTACTTCTGCGCCGGCACTCTCGGCCAGCGTGCGTAATTCCGCGAGAGACTCGTCCGCATCGAACTCGGGAATGCTGGGCTTGCCAGACTTTGCGGCGGACTCCGCCTTGGCCGTCGGCATGGCGGCAACTTCGCGGGCGGCAGATGCCTGCGCGGTGACCGCTGCCTTAGCGCCGGTGCGTCCGCGAGTTCGCACTTCGAGACCCACCAGAAAGGCGCGCTCGCGCTGCGCTTGCGGGCGGGCGACCGGGGCGCCGAGAGGCACACGCTTGCCGGCACGCGCCCCGCCGCGGGACTTCTTGGTATGAGAACTTACCAAACCGAAAATGCCTTATCCTTCGGTGCCCGAAGCGCCCGACGCAACCACGGGTGTTGCCGCGGTTCCGGACACCGTCTTCTCCGGATGCGGCGCGTGGACGACGTGGGCCGACGCCACCCGCCCCATCACGACGGTGGAGATGGCGTGCTTGAAGATGAGTTGCTCCTGACCGTTCGCCTCCAGTACGACGGAGTACTTGTCGAAAGAGCGGATGCGGCCCGTTAACTTTACCCCGCTCAGCAGGTAGATCGTGATGCTGAGTCTCTCCTTGCGGGCCGTGTTGAGGAAGGAATCCTGGATGTTCTGCGCCGGCTTATTGCTGTCCATAGCCGATCTCCTTGTTGTGCTGCCAAGATTTGTAGACTGTTCACTTGCAAGTCACCAGTCCACAGGCGCCCATGAACCGGCTCAATACTACAGCATGTTCCTGAAGGCGATCCCGCTGCCCCAGGAACAAGGGGGGACAACCCCACCGGCCGCGCGTTCCCGTTCCGAGGGATCGCGCCTCCCGTGGGTAGATGTGAGTACCATACGGCGATCTGCGCAGCTTTTCAACTGGAACTTGGCTGTAGTGCGTCGTGCGGGTATCGTGCGGGTTGACAGGAGTCCGCGGCAAAGTGCAGACTTTCCTCGACTCGACGGCGCCGCGGGACACGATTCGCGGCTCGTAAGTCTGTTTCCCGTTTGCAGCCTGGATGTCTCTTCTCCGAATGCCCCGCCGTCCGAGGACATTCGGGGACCCCCATAACCGCTTCCAGATTTAGGCGAACCAGTAGGCGGAGGAAATCCTAATGCAGCATTTCGTAGCAGAGACAGCATCTCTGGTCATGCCCACCATCTCCGGCAAGGAAGCCGCGCAACTCATTCTGCGCTGGTTTCACATTATCGTCGGCATCACCTGGGTTGGACTGCTCTATTTCTTCAACCTGATCAACGTTCCGTTCATGAAGCAGGTGGACGCCGGCGCCAAACCGAAGATTCTTCAGTACCTGACGCTGCCCGCCCTGAACTGGTTCCGCTGGAGCGCACTGGCCACCGTCTTCTTCGGCCTGTGGTATTGGGGACAATTTCTGGTCGCACCCGATGCACAACGCCAGGGCGTTGGGCAGGGCGGCACGTTCGGCCTTTTTCTGTTGCTCTGGATCGGAGTCTGGGCGATTCTGTTCGCCATCATCAAAAAAGTCACGCCCAACGGATATGTGCTCGGAGTCATTACTGCGATCCTGGTCTACGCCGCGGGCTGGATATTTGTGAACTACACGCCGGTGGGCGGAGACGACAATCATGTGCTCGCGATCGGCGTGGGCGGAGGCATGGGAGTCGTGATGCTGTTCAACGTCTGGGGCATTATCTGGCCCAACAATAAGAAGATCATCCGAGGGACACTGGCTGGGACGCCTCCGGCCAACGCCGCCATCATGGCGCGCCAGGCGTTCCTGGCGTCACGGACAAACTTTTTCCTTTCGGTACCGCTGCTCTTTTACATGGCCGCAAGTTCCCACTTCTCGAGCACGGTGATCTTCGGGAAATAGGGGCGGCGAAGTGCAGTCGGCGATTCTTGCGACATCTGATTCGAGCCGTAGCCTATTGCAGGATATCGACTCGCACAATCAATTGCACTCCGTTGCCCAACTTCACGTTTTTTCCATTCGAACTCAGAACTCCGTCTTCGAGACTCAAATTATCGAACCCGTGTACACCTGTCGACTTCGGATCCGATGCCGGTGGAACACGTGAGGCCGTCTCGGTAGCAATTCCCGTCTTGATGTCAGTCGTCGGTTTGTAGTCGGGCGCCGGAACTGAGCCAGGCCCGCCTTGATGCGAGGAGGAACCCGGAACACCGGGATCCGGTTCATCTGCGGGCGGAAATACCGCCTGCACTGCACCATTGACTGACAACTGCTTGCCGTTGGCGACGTTCAGCTTGTCGAAGGAAATAACCAACTGCGACTGAGCATCTCCCTTAGACCGGGCTTTCGCTGTTGTCACGTGGCCGAACATCTTCGAACCCTTCGGAACGAGCGTGCCGTCGGGCAGTTTGAAACCCCCAGACGTCTCCAGTTCAACTGTGTCGCCCTCCGTCAGCTTGCTAGAGTCCAGTGTCTTGGTGACTTTTACGGGAAATGATCCATGCCCGATGGCGCTCGTGGTTGCCGCCTGTTGGGAGGTTTGCGGCGCAGCCTGCGCGAGACACAGAGACACGCCGAACAATACAACAAAAACTATTGAGCTAATCCGCGCCATAGAGTCCACCCTCCAATGATCAGATGCTGAAAATGTCGGCTTTGGTCACGACGATGCACGAAATTATACTTCTGTAGGGACACAGCGGGGCGGCTCGCCATCGCGATTCTTCATGGCCACCAAATGGGAAGTAGTTTCGCGGAGGAAAGGCTGCCCAGAAACACAGGATGGCGCAGCGAATGCTGCGCCATCCTATTTCTTATGACGACGAATCAGGAGCCCTACAAGCAGCCTATCCGAGGATGTCTACGTGGACGATGATCCGAACACCGCTGCCAAGCTTCACATTCTTGCCATTCGAGGTCAGTACTCCGTCGCTCAGCCGCAGATTATCAAATCCGTGCACGCCCACCGACTTCGGATCTGCTGCAGATTGAGACTGAGTCGATTCGGTGTTAGTCCCGATCTTGATATCGGTGGTTGGCTTGTACTCCGGAGGTGGGACGGCAGCGCCAGCCGTTAAACCAGCTCCATTGCCTCCCTGATGAGCGGACGAACCGGGAACGCCAGGATCGACTTCGTCCGCGGGAGGAAATACCGCCTGCACCGCACCCTTGACCGAAAGTTGCTTGCCATTGGCAACGTTCAACTTGTCGAAGGCAATCGCGAGCTGGGACTCGGGATCCCCTTTGGATCGAGCTTTCGTCGTAGTGACGTGGCCAAACAACTTCGACCCTTTGGGAACCAGTGTTCCGTCGGGCAGTTTGAAACTCCCTGAAGTCTCCAGTTCCACAACATCGCCATCCTTCAATTTGCTGGAGTCCAGTGTTTTAGTCACCTTCGCAGGAATTGCTCCGTGTCCGATGGCGTTTGGAATTGCGGTCTGTGAAGAGGCTTGCGCAGCAGCCTGCGCGAAGGACAAAGATGTCGCGAATAGCACCACAAGAAATATCGACGTAATTCGAGCCATAAAATCTGCCTCCAATTGGTCAGATACTGAAGATGTTGACTCCTGATGACGCTGATGCACGAAGGTTCACACTGCCGGGTTTGTATCCGAAAAAGAAACAAGGCCAACCTTTCGGCCGGCCTTGTTTAGCTTCACCTGTTCTCGGGCATAGGTTAGAAAACAATCTTGCCAGAGAGTTGGACCACACGAGGAGACGAATCGAAGCCCAGGAAGTTGCCATATGGGCTTGTCGGTACTCCAGTCATGGTCGAGATTTGTCCAAAGCCTGGGTCTCCGAAGCCGTTGTCCGGATTCCCGAAGTTCGGGTGGTTAAATGCGTTGAACGCCTGAATTCCAACGGCAAAGTTGAGCCTCTCAGTGAACTTGAAGTTCTTGAAGAGGTTCAGATCAATGTCGAAGAAATGGGTTCCGTGGTACTGGTTGCGCCGCTGTGGAGACCAGGCATTAAACCCTTCGAACGAAGGATCCGCACTCTGAATGAAAACACTGCTGTCCAGACAGGGAGCCGGGCCACCGGGGGCCCCGGGGCTTGCCGTGGCATTTCCGCCTCCGCAACTGCCCAAGCCAGGTGCAACGCCACCGATGAGAGGCTGAGCCAGAATGGTATTGCCACCGTTGATGACAGCCCCATTCCAGTTGTTGTCGATGACCGAGAATGGCAAGCCAGAGCGCCAGAACCACTTGCCCGAGAACTGCCAGCCGTTCGCAATCCACTTCATTGCGCCGCTCACGTGAAACTCGGGATTCACGACGAAATCGGCGTTGAAGCTGTGCCGAACATCGTAATCCGAGTTGCCGTAGTTTCCCGCGCGAAGACTGGTGGGATTGAGCTGTCCCAGAAGTGAATCCCCGTAGGTGAAAATGCCGCCGTTGGAGACTTCGTCCATGTTGTGCGCCCAGGTGTAGTTGGCATGAGCCGAAACCCAGTGCGAGAACTGCTTGCGGTAGCTGAAGGTCAAACCGTTGTTATTGGAAATCGCGCCATTCTGTACCTGAGTGACAGTCCCATAGTTGTTCTCAAACGGGGTGAATGGAACCACACTGCTGGGGTAAATGCCATAAGGATCGTAGGCATTCGCCCAAGCATTGCCATAAGGGATCTTGACACCGTGGTTCCCAACGTAGCTGACGGTTAGTACCGAGGTGCGGTTCAACTCCTGCTGCACCGACAGGTTCCATTCCTGCCACTGCGGGGTATGCATCGTTCCCACGAGCGCTGTGACCGCCGGAGGGTTGAATTGCGTACCCAGCGCCTGGAGGTTCGTGTAGATGGAGTTGAAGCTCTGGTTGATATCGAAAGCCGCCGCGGAAGCCGCAAACGTAGCGGGAGCACCAGCAGGGTCGAAGGGCAGCACGCCAGTACCCGGTGTTCCCTTTACGCGGAGAGCCACTGCCGCCGGAGGATTGCCTAGCAGGTCATCCAACAATCCGGCTGCGGTCGTGTCATAGAAAAGGCCGAAGCCCCCGCTGATCACGGTCTTGCCGGTCCCTAGCGCATCCCAGCTAAAGCCTAAGCGTGGGGACCAGCTCAGCGTGTCGATGCCTTGGAAAGCATGGCGTTGGTTATAAGCAATGTCGGCGCTGTAGATAGTGTCCCCTGGATCGTTCCCGGCGTTCGCAGACTGCACGGAAGCCAAGCTCGACCACGGCCCCTTGAAATTGGCCAGGCAATTCGTGTTGCACTGTGGGTTGGAGCTGTGCTCCACACGGAGCGCCAGCGTCAGCTTCAGATTGCGGGAGACTTTCCAGTCGTCCTCAGCGTACGCGCCGAGTCCCCAGAGGGCGATCGGTACGTTGCTCGACTCGTTCAGCGACTGGCGGAACTGGTAAGCGCGTCCGTTGGCCAACTCCTGAAGGCCATTGCCGTTATACCCAAAATACGTACCGGGCGTGTTAAAGAAGAAGTTATGGTCGCTGATGTCGTAACGGCGGAAGTTGCCGCCAAACTTAAACGTATGCACCCCGTGGGTCCATGAAACGTCGTCAATGAACTGATATTGAGTGACGTTCCGGCCTTGTGGGAAGGCATATGCTTCATTGAAGCTGCTGAAGTTCACCGATCCGCCCGAGGTGATGATCGCGGTCGGGAAGGTACTGGCGACTAGGGCAGCGTTCTGCGCGAACTGAGCTACATAGTGGCTTGCCGTAGCGGTGAAGGCGTTGGTTATGTTCGCACCAAAAATATGCGTCTCCTGCGCTTGCAGGTCATAGGCCGGCTGAGGGGAAAGCGCATCGAAATTGGAGTTGATCGCATCTAACGTCGTCGGCTGTGTGCCGTGGTCTAGCTTATAGCGGAAGAACATGTTGTCGCTGTTGCTTAACTTCTGGTCAACTCTGAATCCAAGGATATATTCCTTGCCAAGGGCGGAGGTGGATCCTCGGAAGGTTTGGTCGCAGGGTGTGGTGCCAACAGTGAACCCAGTTACAAAACTCGGGAGCGCCAAGCTGCTGCAGTAAGCATCCGGAGCAACCGGCACAGCAAGGTTTGAGCCCTTAGCACCCGCCCACAAGTTGAACATCGTCTTGTACGTCGTAATCTCATTCGGCTGATAGTTAGGACTCGCCGGGTTACTGATATTTTGCATGACCGCGGCAGCGAACGCGGGAGTCGGAGTATCCAGCCCGGGGCTGTTGGGCAGGATGAAGCGCATTCCTTCATAATCCACGAAGAAGAACGTCTTGTTCTTGATGATGGGGCCGCCCACGGAAGCCGCCCACTGGTTCGCGTTCGAGAAGGGTCGCGGCGCGCCAGCATTGTTATTCATCCAGTCGTTCGCATTCACGTAGCGACCGTTCCACCAGTACTGGGCGTTCCCGTGGAAGGCGTTGCTTCCAGACTTGGTCACGTAAGTCACCTGCGCACCAGCCAACTGACCATACTGACCACCGTACGGATTGGTAATGACCGTGGCTTCCGCAATCTCATTCTGGCCCAAGGTGAGGTTCGTGGCACCCGAGTTATTGATATTGAAGTACGGATCCATGTCGTTTTCACCATTGACGGTGAACAGATTCGACGTGGCCGGCATGCCATTGACCGTGAAGTTGCCGTAACCGCCCATCGAGTTGACGATTACACCAGGCGTCGTATCCGCGATGTTGGTAATGTCACCACCCGCGCTCGGCAACTGTGCTACTTCCGCCTGCGTGTACGAGGTATTGATGCTCGTCTCAGTATTGATCAGAGGAGCGGTACCGGTCACTTCCACCGTCTCCGACGTTTTGGAGACAGTGAGATTCAGATCCACTTTCGAAGTGTTGCCCACCTGAACTTCCGTGGTCTGAATGATGTCTGCAAAACCACTCTGCTTCACGGTGACCTCATAGCGCCCTGGCCTCAAGAGATTGAAGCTATAAGCGCCAGTCGAACTCGTGGTGGTCGTTGCCGCAGATCCCGTATCAAGGCTCTTCAGGCTAACCGTCGCATTCGGCACCACGGCATGACTAGGATCGAGTACCGTACCGGTGATATTGCCGGTGGTCAACGATTGACCGAACATGGGAGCCGTCGCCAGCGACAGCGTCAACAACAAAGCTAGAACTATAGGAAAACGTTCAAAACGCATTTCCTGCCTCCTTCGGAATTTTCGTAACTCGGAATCGGATCCAAAGCGCTTTGACCGGTTTCCCTGGGAACAATCGCGCGATCCGATAGATTGCAAACCTTCGAACCTCTTAAAGAGTTGTGAGAGCTGGGATTTCAGACATCCACGCTTGTTTCGCTCGTCTGTCGCGAGCTTTTTTCCAACTGTCCCGCAAAACCAAACATGCACAACAACACTGGGACCTCACCATCTGTGCAAGTCACTGTCCAAACAGATGCAATAACAAACAATTTGTTTTCAATGGGTTAGTATTGGAACCGCGGGATTCAATACCGAAAATGGTATGGCCGGGCAAGGCAATTTATGATAATTGGAAGGCTTGGTTGCCCGCGGACATCTAGCGGCCCTTCCTCTTGCCTGCTCTCGAGGGCACTTCTCCCGGTGCCAAAACGCGTCTGACAATCGGGGTATTCAGCTTGTACTTCCTCTCGATGACGTTTCCTGCATCGTCTTTCACGCGCAGGATAAACACCGGCAGAGTTCCTTCCTTATCGAAGTTCTCTTTAGTGATTGTGACCGGCAGAATCCCGTTGAGGCCATGCTCACGATACGCAGTCTCGTAGCGATGCTTCCGCGTGTTCCAAGTAAAGACTCGAACCTGATCGAAATCGTAAGGCAGGCCGTCGTGGGGATCGGTCAGAACGCACAGGTATTGCGAAACCTGCTTCTGCACTCCCTTGTCGTTGTCGGGGACCTGATTCAAGGCAAAGAAGGCGACGAAGCGCTGGCCCTCGGCGTACTCCGCAATGTCGAGCGGGACATCCACATCCACCATGCGCGCCAGCACCCATCCCACGCGATTTTGATCGTCCCGCACCAGCCACCAATCTTCCAGCACGGGGCCTGCTGGAGCCTTGGCGCCAGGCTTCGGGGACGGCTTTGGCGAGGGCGTCGTGCCGGGCTGCTTCTCTGCGGTCGCTCGCTTGAGAATCGCGACTTTCGCGCCGGAAGCCAACTGGTACAGGTGTTCCGTGTCTCTGCCCGGCGAAACGTGCAGGTTGGTCTCATTCCGCAGGACTCCGGGGGCCTGCACCGGATCGTTCTGGTTGTCCTGGGTGAGTTTCTGCAGCGCGTCGAAGGTCTTCTGATCGACGAGGAACCGTTGCTCGATCCAGCCTTCGATTCCGGAGGAGGTGCGGACGCGCGCAAAGCGCTTCTCGCGTTCCAGGACTTCCACGCGTTCTCCGTTTTTCACGTTGCCGACGCGATTAAAGACGGCCGCAACCTGGTCGCGTAGCGCGGCCTGCGGGGCGCACACATACGCCACTTCCAGCACCCGATGGCGTCCGCGCCCGCATCCGGGAAGCAAAAGCATGGCTGCCGCGACCGCGGGAAGCAGCCAGCCAACGCGAAATTTGCCCAACAGTCTCACGATTGAGTACGGGGCAAGACAGGAACCATCTACTATAGCGCGTTGCACACGCAAGTTCCTGACACGAAGGTTTACGCCTGATGCACCCGGACTGCGGGCAGCCCAAGACAGGGGCAATCCGACTCGGTTACCATAGAGGCACGACCGCGGTGGGCGGAAGTTGAGAAACGCAGGTAGCCCGAAGGGCGTTTCCTGCGTCTAAATTTGTGCAGGGTTGGTATGCAAAATAGCTCAAACAAGACATCTAAACACTCGATGAAAAACATATTCCGGAATCGTCTCGTTGTTCTGTCTCTGCTCGCTTTGATCGCCCTTGCGGGCGCCTCCGTTCGCGCCTCGGCGCAAGACACCGTGGATTCTGTGTTGCGGCCGCCCAAAGGATCACAGGTCGCGATTGTGGTGTTTGAGGACCTGCAATGCCCCATGTGCCGGCGCACTGCGCCGCTCGTCGAGCAGGCTTCGAAGACCTACAAGATCCCGGTGGTACGCCACGATTTCCCGCTCCCTATGCACAATTGGTCCTATCAGGCCGCGGTGATGGCGCGCTACTTCGACACGCATTCGAAGGCTCTGGGCAACGAATTCCGCGACTATATTTTCGAGAATCAACTGGAAATCAATCCCCAGAACCTGCGCGCCTACGCCGAAAAATTCGGCACCGCGCATAAAGTGGACCTGCCGTTCGTGCTCGATCCCGGCGGAAAACTTGCCGCCGAAGTCAACGCCGACCGCGACCTGGGCAAGGCCATCAAGCTCGACCACACGCCAACGGTTTACATTGTCAGCAGCCGGAATCCGAGCCGGCCATATATCGAAGTCAAGGACAACAACCAACTCTATTCCACGATTGATGCCGTGATGAAAGAGTAAGAAAACGATTGCAGATCGTAGATTTCAGAATGCAGATTGAAAAACCCAGTGTCCTAAATCTGAAATCATAAATCTACGATCTGCAATCATTCCGGGCGCCCCGTGTAGTGCTCGGTCGAGTGGACGTGTTCGTGATCCTCCAACGATTCCAGGTGAGTGATCACTTCCGCGGGCGTGCCCAGTTCCACGGGTAAACGTTCTTCCAGGGCGGTCGCCAGCCGGTGAGCTTCTCCCACCTCCGTGGCGTGCGGAAACAGCAGGTGCACTTCGATGATCTGCCGGTATCCCGTAGTGCGGTAGCGCACGCCGTGATAGTGAACGCCGAGTTCGCCGCAGATCGAATCCAGTTTCTCGCGGATCTTTTTGCCGCTTTCCGGATCGGAATAATCCAGAAGACCAACGGCTGACCGCCACGCGAGGCGTCCACCGGACCACAGAATGTTGATGGCGATGGCGATCGCGACCAGAGGATCAAACGGCTTCCATCCCGTCAGCATGACCAGACCAAGTCCCGCGACCACTCCAAAGCTGGTATAGCAGTCGGTAAGCACATGCTTGCCGTCGGCTTCGAGAATCAGCGAGTGGCTGCGCTTTCCCACGCGCAGCAGGTACCAGCCCAGCCAGGCGTTGAGCATACCGGCTGCGAGAAGAAGCAATGTACCCGAGCCCAGGTGTTCCAGCGGCAGACCCGCCAGCCATTTTTCGATCGCCTCCACCAGAATCCAGATGGCGGCAATGACAATCATCGCGCCTTCGAATCCCGCCGAGAAGAACGCGATACGCTCGTACCCGTAAAGAAAGGTAGGAGCGGCGGGCTTCGTGCTCAGCCGGAGACTGAATGCGGCAAACGCCACGGCAATGACGTGTACGACGGACTCGGCAAAATCCGACAGGATCGCCGCTGACCCCGTCATGTAGTAGGCCGTTGTCTTGCCCAGCAGCATCAGGACGCCGACTGCCAGCGACATACGCATGGCAAAGCGGGCTGCGCGCAGTTCTTCCTGATCGCGGTGTGCGGCCGTCGACTTCGGCAATGGAATGGAGGAAGAATCCGACATTAGTTCGCCTGGTCGGATCATCGTCCCACGATGGGAACAAGCAGAATGTGACTGAGATCACAGCGGAGGAAACACACTTGCTGATTACCGATTGATGATTGTTGATTGAAGCCGCCCGGCAAGAAGGTTTTCAATCAGCAATCAAGAATCATTAATCAACAATTCCGTTCTCAGTCTCCGAACCCGATTCCGACGGCGCGAGCCGCTCGAACCAACTCTCCATCGGGCCGCACCGTCTTCAACTTTCCGATTGCGTCGGCCACGTCGACCGCCACAATGGAGTCCCCGCGCAGGGCAACCATTTTCCCGTATTTTTCTTCGGCAATCAGGTCGACCGCAGCCACGCCGAAACGCGTGGCCAGCACGCGGTCGTAAGGAGAAGGCGATCCGCCGCGCTGGATGTGGCCTAACACGCTGATCCGCACCTCCTTGTTGGAGATCAGGGAAATCGCTTCGCCGACCAGGTTTCCCACGGGGCCGCCGTGCGCAATCTGCTTCAACTCCGGTGGCAGTTTAATGCCCTCGGCCACCACGACGATCGTGAAGCGGCTGCCGCGACGCTCGCGCTGCGCAATAAACTCGCACACGCCCTTGATGGTGAACGGAATTTCGGGAATCAGAATGATGTGCGCGCCACCCGAGATGCCCGCCTCCAGCGCGATCCAGCCACAATCGCGCCCCATCACCTCGACCACCATCACGCGGTGGTGCGAGGCAGCCGTGGTGTGAATTTTATCGATGGCATCGGAGACGGTGTGCAGCGCGGTGTCGAAGCCGAACGTGATCTCCGTGGCCGACAGATCGTTGTCGATTGTCTTGGGCACGCCCACAATCTTCACGCCCTTCTGGAAAAGTTCGTGGCCGATTTTCTGCGATCCATCCCCGCCAATCGTAATGATGGCGTCGATGCCCAGCTTTTTGGCGTTGGCGATGATCTCGTCAGAGATGTCGCGCACCACGTCCTGCCCGTTTTCTTCCGTCCTGTAGTGGAAGGGATTGCCGCGATTGGTGGTGCCTAAAATCGTGCCGCCGCGCGGCAGAATCCCGCTGACTCGCTCGAGCGTCAGCTCAAACGATTTCTCAGGCCAGATCAGCCCGTCGAAGCCATCTGGGATGCCAATGACCTTCCATTGATGTTTGAGGATGGCAGCTTTGGTGGCAGCGCGAATGACAGCGTTGAGGCCGGGCGCGTCCCCGCCTCCGGTGGCAATGCCGATACAGCGTATGTCAGACATGGGAAATCCGTGTGAAAGAACCCATGATCATAGGAGTGTGCACAGAACGACACAACGTTACGCTTGGACGTAGCACCTGAGACTTAGGAGAAAGGCGGGGTGTGTGATCTCGGACGGGTGCCCCATTTCTCGCGCGCTCTTTGCGCGAGAAGTGGGGATTCCCTTGACTCCTGGGTCGCTCGCAACCACTCGAATCCCAAGCCGAGAGCCGCTAATTGTCAATCCAGAACCAGAAAGTCAAAAGCCCCACTTCTCGCAAAAAACGCGAGAAATGGGGCACCCGCTCTGAGAATTGACTTCAGTTCACCGTCAGGTTGGCCGTAGCGGTGAGGGTCGAGCCCGCGTAAGACGCAACGATCTGGAAGACGCCGGGCGTGCCCGCCGTCGTGGAGCAGACCTGCTTCGAAACGCCGTCATATGTGCAACTGACGGTTGATACAACCGAGCCGTTTTGCTCGGCGGTAAGGGTTGCCGCGCTAGTGAGGTTAATCGTGACCCCGTTCGAAACGGCGCTCACTGTAAAGCTCTGAGGATTCCCATTCGTGACGCTCGCAGAAGTGGGACTTATCGCGATGGATGAGATCACGAGAAATACTGTGCCTGAGGCCGTGGAGTCCAATCCCTGAGCGTCCGCCGTGATGGTCACTGATCCGGTCTGTATTCCTGTCATGATTCCGCTGCTGGGGTCAACCGTGGCAACCGTCGGGTCGCTGCTGGACCAGGAAACCCCACTCTTCACCTGGTTACGGCTGCCGTCGTTGTAAGTCCCGAAGACCTGAAGCTGCACAGTCTGGCTGACTTGCACCTGCGGCGATGTCGGCGAAATCGCTATACTGGTCAACGTGGGGTTTACGAAAAATCCCTTACAACTGACTGCCAGCGCCAGGGTTGCCAGCGCGGCAAAGGCGCCTAACAGTCGGAGTTTGGACTTCGTTGATGGCATAGTTTTTCTAGACCCCTTGCGCGCCCCTTCGCTTCTGAACGTGTTTTTCGACCGGCCAACCTCCAAAAATTGTAGCAGAGATGATTTGGCCCGGGGCACACTCTGGTACCTGAACTGCAGGCGCGGAACCATCCCTGCTAATCGCAGCCGCGCAGTGATTCCCGGTTAGAACGCTGCCTTCGAGCCACCTTGCAGAAAAACCAAAAAGCAAAACAACTGCAATGTGGGGACAGCCGCCATCGGCTGTCCGCCGGGCGCAGCCCGGCGGTTTCGGCAGGGTACGCAGCACCGTTTCTGCCACTTATTGGGCGACCCATCACCGCAAGCGGAGCTGCGCTCCGCGGACAGCCGATGGCGGCTGTCCCCACATGTCCAACAATAAGGCCAGCGCCGGAGCCAGCGCTGGCCTTTTTTCACGTCTCAACTATTCTTACCGGCCCTTGTGATGCTCCTGCTTCGGAGCGCTCTGCTTCGGCGGAGGACTTGAGTGATGCTGTTGCGGAGGCGGGCTCGAATGGTGCTGCGGCGCCGGGTGAGAAGAATTCCCCTGCGAGTTGGTGCCGCTATTGCCATGCTCCTGGTACGTGGGATTGGCAGACGACCCCCGGTTCTGGCTTCCCGTCGAGCCATGGTTCTGTGAGCTGTTGGGCGAGCTATTGGCCGGATTCGGTTTCGTGAACGGACGGAACCCACTCTCCGAGTTACTTTTATTCGCCGGCGCGGGATTGACGCGGGCCTCTTTCGGCGACATGGCCGGAGCGTGATATTCCCCGCCCGCAGCGCGCGCCGGAACCGCGGAATGTCCGCTGAAATCGCCGGGCCGGGCTGTGGCCGCGATGGCCGGGCGTCCATGATTTTCAGAGGCGAAGTTCTCGCGATTCTGACTGGCCAGGTGCTCGTGCTCAGTCTGCGTCGCCAGCGGAGCGGTGTGGTTTTCCCGAGCAGCCGCTTCTTCTTGTGGCGTCGCACGAGCCTCAACACCGCCTTGCCCGCCGTTGTAGCTCACCGTGCGGGTATTGTTCACTACCACAGTATGGTTGTAGACATTAGTCACGTTCGTGACGCTGACGTTGGTGACGGCGCGGTTGTAGTAGAACGCTCCGCCGCGCCACTCGCCGCCAACGAATCCCACGCCGGTGTAGCCGAATCCGTAGTTAATGCCGCCGTAGAAGCCGATGTGCGGCCCCCAGTATCCTGCATGCCACGCATAGAATCCGCCGCCCCAGCCCCAGTATCCGGGGGTCCAAAGCATGCCCACCGGAGCCACTACCCATGTACCCGGCACCCAGTAGTAGCCACCGTCATCGTTCCAGCCCCAGTAGCCGGGCGTCCAGAAATAACCGGGCCCCGGACAGATCGGCTGCGCGTACACCGGCAAGGGAGGCGGCCCGACGCGCACCGAAATGCCGACCGCAATCTGCGAAAACGACGCGGCAGAAAGAGATAAGACTATGACTGCCAGCAACAGCCACCGAACCGCGGCTCGATTCCGATTCATTCCCGTCTCCCTGATTTTGATCCCAAGACCCAAACCCGTTTGAACGTCATTGTCCCGCAAAAAGCCACACGTCGCCTGATTACGTTCCTCCTGTGTAAACACAGAACTTTGGACTATGTTGCTGAGGTCGGAAACTATTTGGAATGAATCCTTTGAATGGGTGGCAGCGTTTCGCCGCGAAAAGCGAACAACTGAGTCCTGCGTAGCGACTACTAATTGAACTTCCGCGCTCGCGCGATGCGCTCGTCGATGGGCTTGCGCCCGGCGAATCCTTCCTGCGTTCCGTGCCAGTGGGTGATGGATTTTTCTCCCATCTTCCAGCACAGCAAGATGATCTGGCCATCGACCTCGGCGGGAAAGTCGAGCAGTCCGATGTCGAGGTCTTTGACTTGCACGCCGATGGAGTCGATCTCCGCCAGCGCATCTTTGGCACGCTGCTCCGCCTTGATGCGTTCGGCTTTGCGCCGGGCCAGCGGCACCACGTCGACAAATGTGCCGCCGTTCAGAAAAATCTTGTGGCCGAGCGCCTGTTGCTCAGCTTCCACCTCTTCCATCACTTTCTTGCTCGCAATGGCGGTGCGCAGCAGCGATTCCAGCACAGGCAGGAGAGACAGCGCTTCATCGAGAGTGAACGTCCGGTCTGACATGGATAGCTCTATCTTAGCGTAGGGGATGCCCGAGCCGTTAGCGCGCGAACGGCGGTGCGTGTTTAATTTTTCGAACCATCCGTAGCCTGCTGGGCGAGTCGTTGCACATCCGCCACAATCCTGGCCAAGGCCTGGTCGAAGTTCTTGTCGCGATTTCCTTTCAAAAGGGCCCACGACGCATGCTCGGTAAAGCCCCAAAGAATCGCATTCGTCTTCGGATCTCGAATCACCAGCCGAAACTGCGGATCGAATTCGGCCGTTCCCACGGTGTTTCCCTGCATCACCGACCGCGACGCAGGCGGGGCCGTGAACCGTATTTCGAGCCACAGGTCAGCGTCGGCGGGAGCGCCCACCAGTTCATACCGTCCCCAGGTTTTCATCGCCGCATAAAACTGGTTGTAGGCGCGGTCGGAGTCTCCGCTGAATTGGGCATCGTCCGACGGCGGTTGCTCGCCGCCGGCGTTGGCCACAAAGACCTTCTTCGCGGCGAGAATCTGTGCTGGGACCGGACCCGGCGGTACCTTGGACTGTTCGACTGCGAGCGACACTGAAGCCAGCAAAATCACAAGACTGATGGCAACTACAGCTGCTTTGAAGCGCCTCATCATAGCTCCTCCATCGGCAACTTACATTGTCGAATCAAGTCGGAACATCTCGGAACTCGGAACGCGGTGTGAAAATGCCAACGACGTTTCAAACTCGGCGCTCGCCGCAATGTCTTGCGACCAAGATCGCAATCAGCGCGAGCGGCCGTGGGAAGGGTCGGCGGACGTAGCCGTGTTGAGATCGACGGGGAACGCGGCGATGCCCGGCGCATTGCAGTTCCCGTCGCGGCTGTAGTTGGTGCAGCGCCCGGCGACGTCCTTACGCTGCGGAGACTGCGCAAACTGCCACACTTCCGCGAACGGCACCCCACTCTGAGCGGGGGCCGGCGAACGCTGCGGAAACGCACATCCCGGCGCGGGCGGGCAGCCATCGTTGATCGCCCAGAAGACGATTCCACGCGAGCCCGCACTTTTCTGAATGTCCTCGGCAGTGACGACGTTGCCATCGTCGATCGCGGCGATGCCCGAACAGTAGATGCCGGCTCGGAAACCCGCGGCCGTCACGCCGTCGACCCAGGCATAGATGTAGGCCTTCTGCTCGGGCAGCATGCGGCCGCCCTGCTCCTGGTCGAGAAAAATAATGGTCGCGCTGGGGAACTTCTCGCGCCGCGCCGCGGCAACCGCGGCCCACGCATCCGATCGCCCGAGTCGAGTGGCGTTCGCCACAGTTTTCAACTGCGCGTAAAGCCGGCCGTTGAAGAGCACCAGAAATCCAAACCCTGCGGATTCGACTGCAGCGCGGTGGCCGGACCAGCTATTCGAAGTCGCTCCCGGTGGATTATTCAGCCAGTATCCGGTGTAAGAAAATGTCTGGTGAAGGGCTGCGAGGTTGGCGTCACCGGGGTAGTCGTTGCGGTCAAAGCCGAGGTAGGTGGTCTGCGCTTGGATCATGACGCAGAAAGAGACAAACGCGATTGTGGCTGCGATTCGCGGTATCACATACTCATTTTAAATGGAGCGGTGCTTGCGCGAAGGCCCGGGAGCACGGCGATGGCACGACTGAGCGCTGACAGCTATCCCCCGATATGCACCATCGTCCGCGAAGCCGGCACAAAGTCCGCCTCGCCAATGTGATGGCGTTCTTCCTTCTTCTGCACGACGCCCTGAATGAATTCCGCAAGTTCGTCGTCGCTCGCACCGCGGCGCATTTGCGCGTGCAGATCGTGATCCCAGACCGAGAACAGGCAGGTACGAATCTTTCCGTCGCTGGTGATGCGGATGCGGCTGCAGTGTCCGCAGAAGGGATGCGATACCGGCGCGATGATACCGATCTCGCCGACTCCATCTTCAAAACGATAGCGCCGCGCTGTTTCCGAGCGCGCGTGCGGAATCTCCACCAGCGGCCGGTACTCGGCCATGCGCGCCAGGATTTCGTCGAGCGTGACTACGGTCGAAGGCGCCCAGGTGCGTCCCTCTTCGAGCGGCATGAATTCGATGAACCGCACCGTCACGCCTTCTTCACGCGCGAACATGCCGAAGGGAATGATCTGGTCTTCGTTGAATCCGCGCATCAGAACGCAGTTTACTTTCAACGGCCACAGCCCGGCCCGTCGCGCTGCGCGGATGCCCGCCAACACGTGATCGTAGCCGTTCGGCACCCGCGTGATACGCGCGAAGCGATCGGGATCCACGGCGTCCATCGAGACCGTAACGCGCGAAAGGCCGGCCTCTTTGAGCGGCTGCGCCATCTCGGCCAGCATGTGTCCGTTGGTGGTTAAGGCGATATCGAGCGCTTCCCCGCTGCCGCCGTTCGGCCGGCGAAGGCGCGCCAGTTCGTGGACCAACTCGACCACTCCCTTGCGCAACAGGGGTTCGCCTCCCGTCAGACGAATCTTCGTGATTCCCATGCCGACGAGCACGCGCGCCATGCGCAGGTAGTCTTCAAACGGCAGATCGCCGTAGAGCGCGCCTTCGTTCCCCGTGCGGCAGTACACACACTTGTAGTTACAGCGGTCGGTGATGGAGATCCGCAGATCGGTAATCGCGCGTCCGAATTTGTCGTGGAGAAACAAGCTTCTAGCTCTTAGCCTCTAGCTCTTAGCTCAACTAAAGTCGGCGTCCTAGCTCGGGTCGAGCTAAAAGCTAAGAGCCAAGAGCTGTCGTGGAAAGAAAACAAACAGGCGGCACCATCCCGGCGGCTGTCTCCTTTCCAATGCGCTCCTCGCGGAGCGCGGGAGGCGCCGGCGTTTCCACCAGCACCCTCGGGAAGATTTTCTCAGCGAACCTCGCGTCTTCCTTAGCGATCTTTGCGGTCAGAACTCTTAACCGTGGAGCCCACCAAGGTCACACCAAGCACGCGACGAAAACCATCCCTCGCCGCCGCAGCCGAGTATCCCCGAAGGCCAGGGCGGTCAGAAACGTATCTCTCACATTATAGGACGTGCGGATAAGAAAGAGGATTCAAGGTTTTGGACTCACCAGCGCCTTCTCAATCGCACTTTCCGCCATGGGCGCCATGATCTTGAACCCTGCCGCGTTCGGATGCAGCCCATCGTCGGCGAGGTCCTTCTTCAGCAATCCCTTGTCATCGACCATGGCGCTGAAATAGTCGAGATAGACGCATCCGTGGGAAGGGACTGCGCAGTAGCTTCGCAGCCAGTTGTTGAGCAGAAGAATTTTTTCCGGCGAGCGTTGCGCAAAGAAGTCCTTCGATTTCTCGGTGTAGTTGTGCACCGGCAACACCGAGGAGTAGATCACCTGAATATTGTTGGCGTGCGCGAGGTCCGCGAGCGACGCGAAGTCGGCCTCGATGTCTTCGATCCGCATGGGACCGGTATTGCCGGCAATGTCGTTAGTGCCCGCCAAAATGATGACGACTTTGGGCTGCAGGTTAATCACATCCTGCCGGTAGCGCACCAGCATCTGCGGCGTCGTCTGCCCTCCAATGCCGCGATTGATGTAAGGCTTGCCGGGAAAATATTCGTCGAGATGCCAGATATCGGTGATGGAATCGCCGAAAAACACGACGCGGTTCTCCCCGTGCCCCGGTTCTTTGAGCTTGGCGTTAGCGGCACGATAGCGCCCGAGCTGGCCATAATCGTCGGTGAACATTGCAATGCGCGAAGCCCGGTATTCATCGAGACCGGGGAAGCCGGTGGAGGGAATGCTCGGGGGAGCTTGCGCCGGTTGCTGCTGCGCGAAGGTGGAGACAGCGAGGAAAAAGACGAAAGTGAGGCTCTGAAGGTAGCGAGATGATTTCATGGGTTTTCCCTTGACGTGACAGGATAACGCGAAGGGTGTCGATGCGACCAATGTTGAGTCGGTCCGACTGCCGCAATCAGGGTTTGCCCAAAATCGCTCGTGCAATTGCCTTCTCGGCGAGCGGCGCCATGACCTTGTATCCGGACGCATTCGGATGCAGACCCTCATCAGACAACTCGCGCTTCAGCATCCCCTTTTCGTCGACCATCGCCGAGAAATAGTCGAGATAGACAAGTCCGTTCTTCGCGCAGTAATCCTTGAGCCAGGCATTCAGCGCCAGGATTCTTTCGCGCGGACGTAGGGCAAACGATTCCTTCGCATCCTCGGAGTAATTGTTCACTGGGAGGAGAGACGCAAAGACCACTCGGATGTGGTGCAGACGCGCCAACTCGGCCATGGACGCGTAGTTGGCCTCGATGTCCTGGTTGCTCGCAGGCCCGGTGACGCCGGCCACATCGTTGGTTCCAGCCAGCACAACAAGGACCCCGGGACGGAGGTCAATCACGTCCTGGCGGAAACGCACAAGCATTTGCGGAGTCGTCTGCCCGTCGATGCCACGGTTGATGTAATGCTTGTCCGCGAAATAGTCGCTTAACTTCCAGTAATCGGTGATGGAATCGCCGAGGAACACAACGCGATTCTCGCCCGCCTTCGCGGGAGCCAGCGCCGCATCGGAGTCGCGATAGCGCTTCAGTTCCCCGAAATCATCGGTGTAAATGGCAATCCGCGACGCGCGGTACTGATCGAGGCCGGGGAAACCGGTCGAGGGAACGGACGGAGGGGGCTGCTGGGCGAACGAGGCTGAAGACAAAAGCAACAACACGACGGCCATGATGCGGCGCATGCCGCAGATGCTATCACGGCTACCGGTAACGGCCGAGCTTCGCTCGGCAGGACCAGGTCTGAGACCCGGTCCCAGACACTGTGTGTCCCGTCACACCATGCGGTGACATATCTCACTGCCTTTCTCTCCGCCCTGGTTCAGCCTCTGACTGTAATAGGCGGATTCCGCGCAGCCTGGGTCTCAGGGGCCCTCCACCCGGCGCGGGCATTCCAGTTCGGACCCCTGCTCGCCATCCGCGAGCTACATCTCTTAAATCACGCAACTCGGTCGGAGGATCGTATGCTCCATCTCGACACCGGCAACACCGGTTTCATGATTCTATGCACCAGCCTGGTCATGTTAATGACGCCCGGCCTCGCTTTCTTTTATGGCGGCCTGGTGGGTCGCAAGAACGTCCTGGCCATCATGATTCAGAGTTTCGTCTCCATGGGCTGGACCACCGTCATCTGGTACATCTACGGCTACTCTCTTTGTTTCAGCGGGGACTGGCATGGTGTCATCGGCAACTTCCACTACGCCTTCCTGCGCGGCATCAATCTCAGTACACCGTCGCCCAACGAAACCATTCCGGCATTCGTCTTCATCGCGTATCAAATGATGTTTGCCATCATTACCCCGGCTCTCATCTCGGGTGCATTCACTAACCGCGTAACCTTCAAGGCGTACATGCTCTTTCTGACCGGATGGCTCACGTTCGTTTACTTCCCGTTCGTCCACATGGTTTGGGGTGGAGGTTTCCTGCAGCAATGGGGCGTGAAGGATTTCGCCGGCGGGATCGTTGTCCACAACATTGCGGGAATCGCGGCTCTGGCCTCAGTAATCTATGTGGGCAAGCGCCGCATACAGGACCGCGGCCCGCACAGCATTCCGCTGGTGGCCCTGGGCACGGGACTGCTGTGGTTTGGCTGGTACGGCTTCAATGCCGGCAGCGAAATGCGGGTGGATTCCGTTACCGCGACGGCCTTCCTGAATACCGACGTCGCTGCTTCTTTTGCAGCGGTATCATGGCTCTTGGTGGCGTGGCTGAACGAGAAGAAGCCAAAATTGCTGGGATTACTCACGGGAGCGGTTGCCGGACTCGCCACGGTCACTCCCGCCGCCGGATACGTCTCTCCGACCACCGCCGTGATCATCGGCATCGTGTCTGGCGTGGTTTGCTACTACGCGGTCGAAATGAAGAACAAGCTGCAATGGGACGACGCCCTCGATGTCTGGGGCGTTCACGGCGTCGGTGGATTCCTCGGCATCGTCATGCTGGGCATCTTCGCCAACAAGCAATTCAATCCTGAAGGTGTCAATGGGTTGCTCTACGGCGATCCGGTATTTCTTGTAAAGCAGGTAACGGCTGTAGTGTTCTCGTCAGTCTGGGCGTTCGCGTTCACGTACGCCATGCTGCGGATCATTGACGCGTTCACCCCGGTGAAAGTCAGTGAAGCGTCAGAGGAGATCGGACTCGATGAGTCGCTCCACGGCGAACACGCCTACGAGCAACTCACTGATGAGGACGTAGTGCATAAGCTGGTCGAGTCGGTTCGTCACTAAGTCGAAAACAAATGAGTGTCGGGTGCCCCATTCTAGCGTCGCGTCCTTTGCGACGCTAGAATGGGGATTTCAGTTTAAATCCGTGGAAATCCGAGTCAATCCGAGGCCGGAAGTTCCTCGGCTGGACGGGCGAAGGCGCCAGTCCCCACACGAGCATCGCGACCTCAGAGGATCCTTCGCTTTGCTCTGGATGACCGCCGCGCTTCCGCGTCGCTCACGCCCACTAAACGCGGTCACATCCCATCGTAATTCGGACCGCCGCCGCCTTCCGGTGGTACCCAGGTGATGATCTGGTACGGGTCGGCGATGTCGCAGGTTTTGCAATGCACGCAGTTGGACGGGTTCAGGCTGATGCGCTTGCCATTGGGCTGGCTCGCATCTTCCACCATCTCGTAAACGTTCGCGGGACAGAAATTCTGGCAGGGGCTGCCGAATTCTTTCACGCACTTCGTATTGCAGATGTTCGTGTCGTGGATGACCAGGTGCGACGGCTGATCTTCTTCATGCTTCGTGCCCGAGTGATAGAGGTCGGTCAGCTTGTTGAAGGTGAGCTTGCCATCGCCTTTGGCGGGACCCAGCATGTGCGCCTCGGGCCCACCATCGGCGGGAAGGTCGGCGAGCTTGCGCATGTGCTCGTATCCCGCTTTCGCGGGATAGCGGTTGCGCAGGCCTCGTCCTCCGGTGATCATTTGCAGTCCCGTGTGGAACATGCCAGCAAACATTCCGTGCTCGAATCCCTGATGCAGGTTGCGGACTTTCCAGAGTTCTTCTTTGATCCAGCTGGAGTCGACTCTTTTCTGGAATCCGGTCAAAGTCGCTGCGGATGAATCGTGTTTGGTCAGCGCTTCGAACGCCGTTTCGGCCGCGAGCATGCCGCTCTTGATCGCGAGATGAATTCCCTTGAGGCGCGCCGAGTTCAGGAAGCCGGCGGAGTCGCCAAGAATCATCCATCCGTTTCCCGCCACCGGAGGAATCGCCCACCATCCGCCATAAGGCATTGACTTCGCCCCGTAGCGGATCATCTTGCCGCCCTCGAGCAGCTTCGCGACGAATGGATGCTGCTTGAAATCCTGCAACACATGTTGCGGATCGAGCCGCGGATCGGCGTAGTCGAGGCCAGTAACAAAACCGAGCGAAACCACATTGTCGTTTGATCCGGAACCCGGCGAACCGTAAATCCAGGCTCCGCCGTATTCATGGGTGGTCAGTGGCCAGCCCATCGTGTAGATGACTTCGCCCGCCGCGATGCGTCCCGCCGGAACCTCCCAGAGTTCTTTCACACCCACGCCATAGGTCTGCGGGTTGGCGTCTTTGTCGAGATCGAACTTCTGAATCAGCTGTTTCGTCAAAGATCCGCGCGGCCCTTCGGCGAGAATCACGACCTTGGCCTGAAGATCGTATCCTGGCTCGAAGTTCGATTTCTGATGACCTTCCTTGTCGACGCCCTTGTCGTCGGTGCGGACGCCGGTGACGCGATCGCCATCGTAGAGTAGCTCCGAGCCGGCGAATCCCGTGAAGACCGTGATCCCAGTTTCCTCCACCTTGCTACCGAGCCACTTCACAAAGCGGTTCAGCGAGATCACATAGTTGCCGTGGTCGCGCAGGAAAGGCGGCGTGATCGGCAGCTTGAACTTGTCCTTCTGGGTGAGGAAGTAGACGGCTTCTTTCGTGACTTCAGCATCGAGCGGCGCGTCTTTCTTGAAGTCGGGCAGCAACTCGGCAATCGACCGCGGATCGAGCAGCGCACCCGAGAGACAGTGCTGCCCGACCTCGCGCGCCTTCTCGAGCACATAAATGTTTTCTTTGCTGAGCTGCGATTCAGGATGGGAGGCGTTGTGCGCGTCGATCAACTGCGCAAGCCGCAGCGCACACGCCATTCCGGCCGGCCCGCCGCCGACGATCACCACATCGGCGGGCATCTGCGGACGCTCAACCCCTTCGATCGGTTTGCGGAAAATCAGCATTCGACACTCGCACTACAACTTCTCTTCCTCGGATCAACACGGATGAACACCGATCCAAGAACAAAATCAAGGCTGTTCTTTGATCCGTGAAAATCCGCGGGAATCCGTGGCCAAGGATTTCAACTCCCCGCCTTCGCTTTCTTCACTTCTTCCGTCAGCGGCGGCACAATGTCAAACAGATTTCCGACGATCGCATAGTCCGCGATCTCGAAAATCGGAGCTTCGGAATCTTTATTCACCGCGATGATGGTGCGAGCGCCCTTCATGCCCACGATGTGCTGAATCGCGCCACTGATGCCGAGCGCTAAATAAAGCTTGGGCGCGACGGTCTGTCCCGACGATCCGATCTGGCGGTCCATCGGCAACCAGCCGGAGTCGCAGATCGGACGCGACGCGGCGAGATCTCCGCCCAACGCATCGGCCAATTGCTTGGCGATCTCGATATTCTTCTGCTCTTTGATGCCGCGGCCTACGGCGACAATGATCTCCGCCTGCGTGAGATCGACCGACTGTTTCGCCTCTTTGAATACTTCCTGCGGCTTATTCCGGATCACGCCGTCGGCAATTTCAACGGCGACGGTTTCGACCGGAGCCGCGCTCGCCCCAGCTTCGGCTTTATCTCCACGGAATGCGCCGTTTTGAAACGTCGCGAACCACGGAGCATCACTGGTGAAGCTGACGTCTGCCGCCAGCTTGCCCTGGAACATCTGCCTTGTGAATACCAACTTCCCGCCTTCGTGTTTGAACCCGATGCAGTCGCTGATCACGGTGCGTCCCATGGCCGTTGCCAGCTTGGGCACGAAATCGCGCACTTGATAGGTATGCGGCATCAGCACCAGCTTGGGCTGCTTCGCCGCGAGGAACTGTTTCAACGCGAAAGCGAACGCGTCTGGCGTATACGGCTCTAGCTTCGGCGACTCGATCGCGTACACTTTCGCGACTTTCTTCGCCGCTACTTCCGCAGCGAATGACGCGACGTTCCCGCCCACAACGGCAGCTTCGAGGGCCCAGCCTGTTGCGGCAGCAATCGCCTGCCCGGCGGTGATGGTTTCCCACGAGACGCGATTCAGTTTCCCTTCGCGCTGTTCGACGACTACAAGGATCGTATCTGGCATAAGTCAGCTCTCAGCTGCTAGCTTCTAGCGAAACCTTGCCGAGCTTCGCTCGGCGGCCGGGTCAAAGACCCGGCCCCACATAAATTCCTACAGCACCCGCAACTCGTTTCTCAGTTTGTCGACGAGCTTCTTTGCAATCTCGCCCGCCGACCCTTCAATGTGTTCCGTCTTCTTCGTCTTCTGCGGCACGTACAGCCGCTCAATCTTCTGCAGATTCTCGCCAATCACCGACTGCACTTCCGCCAGCGCCACTTTCCGCAGTGGCTTGTTTTTCGCCTGTTTGATGCCCATTAACGTTGCATAGCGGAGCTTATTAATGCCCGACTGAATCGTCAACACCGCCGGGGTCGGCATGTCAACGAACTGGAAGTATCCCGCTTCGAGCTCGCGCTTCACGCGGATCCCGCTGTCGGTCTTCTCGATCTGCATGATGATGGTCGCGTGCGGCAGCCCCAGCAACTCGGCCAGAATCACGCCCGTCTGCGCATAGCCATAATCGTCGGACTGCAGTCCGGTAAAGATCAGATCAAACTGTTCGTCTTTGATCGCCGCCGCAAAAGCCTTGGCGGTGTTGAACGCATCGAGTCCCACAAACTTGTCGTCCTCGAGGTGAATCGCGCGATCCGCGCCCTTGGCGAGCGCCTCGCGCAGCACCTGCTGGGCCCGCGCCGGGCCGCTCGTGATCACGACGACTTCGCCCTTATGCTTTTCCCGCTGCCGCAGCGCCTCTTCCAGCGCATAGGCGTCGGGCTCGTTCACTTCGTACGACACATCTTCGCGGATCCATGCCCCGCTTTCGTTCAGCTTGAGCGGCGCATCTTTCTGCGGCACCTGCTTCATGCAAACCAGGATTTTCAAGAGTGCGACTCCTTACCCCTATGGCTTTCGCGAGCCCTAAGGAAACTTGTCAGTATAAATGAGCACCCTTTGTGCGGGGAAATGTGGTGACAGCAGTCCACTTTGTGATCCTAATCACAGACTCGCGCACGCTCCCTCCGTCAGCATGGCCTAGAGGCTCTATGCCAGACGACAACTTCTCCGCCATGCGCCAAAGCGTCATCGACGGCGCGCCCGACACTGCCAGCGGCCTGGCGCAGCAGGCTATTTCCGCTGGCATCGCCCCCATCGACGCCATCAACAACGGATACGTTCCTGGCATGCACGATGTCGGTGAACAGTTCGCCCGCGGACAAATGTATCTGCCCGACATGATGGCGTCCGCTGAAGCGATGCGTGCCGCCATGGCCGTGCTCGATCCGGAAATGAAGAAGCTCGGCACGGTGCGACCCATGGCCGGAGTCGTCGTGCTCGGCACGACTAAGGGCGACATTCACGAAATTGGCAAGATCCTCGTCGGTACGCTGCTCACCGCGCATGGCTTTCGCGTGCATGATCTCGGCGTAGATGTCGCCGGCGAAAAATTCGCCGCCAAAGCACTGGAACTCCGCGCTGACATCGTCGGTGTCTCGGCCCTCTTGACCACGACCATGCGCAATCAGAAGGGCGTGGTCGAGGCCATCGAAAAAGCCGGTCTGCGCCCGAGCGTAAAAATCATGGTGGGCGGCGCACCCGTCACTCGCCGCTGGGCCGAGGAAATCGGAGCCGACGGATACGCCAAAGACGCCATGAGCGCCGTAGAGTTGGCTCGTCAGCTGATGGAACAAAAGGCCCCGGCCGCTCAGGCGCAGATATGAGATCCCTTTCTGTAGAGGCTTCAGCCCCCCAGGGACATTGCCGGGAGAAACGCGCATGAGACCGAAGCTCCAACTGCTCGACAAAGCACTGATCGAACGCATCCTCGACGAAGCCTTTCAGCTGATCGAAGACCCAGGCGTGCGCGTCGCGCCCTATGTTGTCGAGTTGCTGCGCGGCGCCGGCATCACCGTGAGAGATGGCGTGGCACGCATCCCCGAAGCTCTGGCACGCCGCCTGCTCGATCTCGTCCCGCGCGGATTCTGCCTCTACGACCGCAATTGCAAGCCGGCCGTGCACTACGGGGCCGACAATGTTCACTTCGATCCGGGCTCGTCGTGCCTGAATATCCTCGATGCTGAAACGCAACAGCCTCGTCCCGCGCTCTCGGCCGATCTGGTTCGCCTCGTGCAGGTCGCGGAGATGTTGCCGCAGTTTGCCGCGCAATCCACTGCCATGGTCTGCAACGACGTCCCGCCCGAAATCGGCGACTGGTACCGCCTGCTGCTGGTGCTGTGGTACTCCGAAAAACCCGTCGTTACCGGAGCCTTTTCGGCATCAAGCCTGCACACCCTGCTGGAGTTGGTGGCCATCGAGAGCGGAGGCCGCGAAGCGCTCCGCAATCATCCTCGCGCCATTTTCGACGTGTGCCCCTCTCCACCGCTGAACTGGTCAGAATTCGCCTCGCAGAATCTCGTTGACCTGGCACGCGCTGGAGTTCCCGCGGAAATCGTCAGCATGCCTCTGGCGGGCGCAACTGCTCCAGTCACGCTCGCCGGATCCATCACGCAACACGCCGCCGAATGCATCAGCGGCATCGTGATTCATCAACTGGCGCAGCCCGGATCGCCCATCGTCTGGGGAGGCGCACCCGCGATCTTCGACATGCGCACCGGAAAGACTCCCATGGGCGCGATCGAAACCGCCATGCTCGACGTAGGCTGCGCCGAAGTCGGGAAGCATCTCGGCCTGCCCACTCACGCCTATATGGTCGCCGGCGACGGCCGGGTCATCGACGCGCAAGTCGAAATGGAAAGTGGCATGTCGACGGTGCTCGGCGCGCTGGCCGGGATCAATATGATTTCCGGCGCGGGGATGCTCGACTTTCTTGCCTGTCACAGCATCGAAAAGCTCGTCATCGACTCCGAGGCAATTGCGTCGGCGCAGCGCCTGATCGAAGGCGTTGAGGCTCGGACCGATTCGCTGGCCGTAGCCATGTTCGCGCAGACTGGATTGACGGGAGACTTCCTCAAACTAAAAGAGACGCGCTCGCTCTTCCGCAAAGAGCAGCATTTCCCATCGGCGGTGATCGATCGAGGCCTGCCTGAGATGGACGGCGCCACGCCGGATATTCTGCAACGCGCTCGCCAGCGTGTGGAAGAATTGCTCTCCGCCTACGAACGCCATCCGTTATCGCCCGAGCGTGAACAGGAGATGATCGCCTTCGCGCAGCGCGAAGCCAAAGAGTCAGGACTTGACGGCTTGCCCGGAATTCTGAGTCCCGCGTACGCCAATCAGGCCGGCCTGATCTAGGTTCGGATCAAGAACGGTCTTCGAAGCCTAGGTCAGCCGCAGCGAAAAAAACTTACAAGTGCGACACAAAACGTGCGAAAAAACGTGGAAGAGCGGCCCTTCAGGGACGCGTTAGGCGCTTGAAATCAAGTCTGGGCTTCAGCCCCCGTGGTTGTTTTGGAATTCGGGACGCCAGATTGAGACCGCTAGAACGGCTCTACTCGGTGATCACGGTGGACTGGCCAGTCAGCTCGAAGCGCTTGCGGCAGCGCATGTTCTTGCAGGCCATCATGTCGTCTTTGCGGACCATGTAGGAGCGGAATTTCGCAAAGCGGGCGCGATCCCGCTCATCGGCGCGTCCGGAAAGCTGGCGCTTTTTTGTGCGCACCACCCAGGTGACTTCATATTCGCCCGCCTGGTGGCAGTGGGGACAATTCAGCGAAGCGGGTTTCTTCTCCTGCTTCTCATCAAAAAAATCACGCTCTTCCATAGGCTTCGGCGTCGGGTCTGCGTTGTGGCGCGCCCAACCAACTATGGATTATTGCACATTCAGCAGGTGCCTGACTGCCAAACCCCGCCCCTGGTGCGCTCAAGGTACACTCGCCTTAAGCTTTCTCGTGAAAGCGATGCGGAGATTGGAATGGCCAGAAAGAAAAAAACGAAGCGTTTTCGCGCCGTCACAGCGGTCAAGGAACTAGCTCGCGAGCGCGTCGGAGCGCCCCCGGCCGGACAGATTGTTGTCGAGAAGAAGAAGAAGCCGGAGAAGCACAAGCCCACGCTGCGTGATCTGCTGCAAAAGGAAGAATGAGTCGTCCGATCTAATTGAAGGTAACCGTAACATTGCGGTTTCCGACTAAAGACAAGGTGCAGGGATTGGTGTTCGCGGATGAGTCGCATCCCGTCCAACTGCCAAAGACCGAGGTGCCGATGGGAGTCGCAGTCAGCGTAACCGATGTGCCACTGACGAACTGCTGAGTCACGCACGGGTTTGGGCTGGAACAACTCAGGCCCAACGGCGAACTGGTGACTGTACCGGAGCCGTTACCCAGAAACGTCAAGGTCATCGCAGGATTTCCAGAGCCACTGCCGGACGACGTAAAGCAAACCACATTCGCCGTCATAAACCCGGTCACCACCGCACCCGACGAAGACAAGCCTCCCGAACTCGTATTCGTGGTGAGCGTGGCCGAAACGAGCGTGCCACCGCACGATTCGCCGGTCGCCGTCAGCAAGCCCGTGGAGTTGACGGTAAACATCTGGGGCGTATTCGACGACCAGGTCACATCATTTGTAATGTCTTTTGTCACCGGGGGATGGATATAGGTGCCCAGAGCCCTCAACTGCACCTGCGCGCCGGCATTATCGATCACGGGAGTCGTCGAGGTGCCGACGGTCTGGACCGCCGGCTGCACCTGGATCGACACTAGTTGTTGACTGTGTCCGCAACTGTTCACACCCATCAGCATGCCCGCGATCGCGACCAGAACTACGATGCTCCACCACTTCCCATTCATGAACCGCTCCTGGATTTCTGTAGGCCGGCACAACGCATATCCCGCGCCGAATGGGCCAATTTAGTCAATGGCCAAGCAAAAAGCAATAGGAACAAATGGTTCCTCCCATCACCCTTTCACTGCCTCCGCCACAACCTTCACAAATTCCTTCACATCCTCTTCCGTGGTATCGAACGAGCACATCCAGCGCACGATGCACTCTTCTTCGATCCACGGATAGAAGAAGTACCGCTCTTTGATCTTTGCGATCGCCTGTTGCGGAATCTGCGCGAACACGCCGTTGGCCTCGACCTTCCACACCACTCGAACCTGTGGAATCTTCCGCACCTCAGCCTCGAGCACTCGCGCCATGCGATTGGCATGTTCGGCGCTCCGCCGCCACAGGTCATCCGTCAGCAGCGCCTCGAATTGCGCCGCGATGAAGCGCATTTTCGATGCCAGCTGCATCCCTTGCTTGCGCAGATAGAGAAAATCCTTGCTCAGCTTCTGATTGAAGAAGACAACCGCTTCGCCGCCCATGATTCCATTCTTGGTTCCACCAAACGAAAGCACGTCCACGCCCAGGTCGCGCGTCGCCTGGCGCAGCGTCTGGCCAAGACTGGCAGCGGCATTGGCAATGCGCGCGCCGTCCGCGTGCAGAAACATTTCGTGCTGGTGGGCAAAGTCGGCCAGCGCCCGGATCTCCTCTGGCTGGTAAACCGTCCCCATTTCGGTCGACTGCGTGATGGAGATGACTCGCGCCTGCACGTGATGCTGGTCGCCGATCCCGTGGTAGGCATGCCGCACCGAGTCGAGCGTGATCTTCCCATCCTGGTGGGGCAGCGGAATCAGCTTGCATCCCGTATGTTTTTCCGGCGCGCCGCATTCGTCCGTATAGATGTGCGCGTACTCGCTGCACAGCACAGCGTGATAGGACCGGCTCAACGACTGCAAGCTGAGAACATTCGCGCCTGTGCCATTGAACGTAAAGAACACATCGATCCCCGCGCCAAAGTGCTCCTCGAATTTCGCGATGGCGGAACGCGTGTAGGGATCGTCACCATAGGCCACGACGTGTCCCTGATTGGCGCGGGCGATCGCTTCCAGCACCTCCGGATGCACCCCGGCATTATTGTCGCTGGCGAAGTTCCGAGTGGGCTGCTTGAGCGGTTGCGGCATAAGAAAACAATGTAGCAGAGGAACCGCCGGCGGGTCAGTCGCTCTGGCGTCGTAAAAAGCATAACCACGGAGGACACGAAGTTGCACGAAGGAAACCACAACAAGTCAATCCTTCGTGATACTTCGTGTGCTTTGTGGTGCAGGTCTTGGAACTTTGGAGAGAGTCAGCAATTGGCGCGCACGGCTGGACGGAATTACAATGCCTTTCCGGATTTTCAAGGAGTCCCGTGAGCCTCAAGGCCGTGTGTAGTCTTCTGATCGTCGTGCTCCTATCTACTCTCGCTGCCGCTCAAACTGCCGAGCAGAAAACGGCGAAGTACCTCGACTCCATCCGCCACCAGCCTCAGTTGCTGCTGGCCTTTGTGCGCGAAGTACCTAAGGGCGGAGACCTGCATAACCATCTGCACGGCGCGATTTACGCCGAAGACCTGATCGACTTCGCCGCCTCCGACAATTTCTGCGTCGACCGCACCACCTCGCGCCTGCTGGGCGCGCCCTGCGATTCCTGCGAGCACTACACGCCGAAGCCCGCTATCCGCTGCGCCTACGATGACCACATCCTCTACAACCAGATCATCGACGCGTGGTCCATGCGCAACTGGCGCGCGGGTGACGAGTCGGGTCACGACCACTTCTTCGCCACCTTCGACAAGTTCGAACTGGCGGCCGACAATCATGTTGCTGAAGCGGTGGCCAGCGTCGTCAATCGCGCGGCCCGCGAGCAGGTGCAGTACGTGGAATTCATGCACACCGCCGACGGAGGCGCCGCCGCGAAACTCGGCATGCAACTGGGATGGGACAGTAAGCATGACTTCGCGAAAATGCGCGACCAGTTACTGGCTGGAGGCCTGAAAGAAATCACCGCTGCTACCAGCAAGACGTTGGCGGAAGACGATGCCCGCGCCCGCACAGAACTGAAATGCGGCACCCCCGACGCAGAACCTGGATGCAACGTGACCGTCCGATATCTTTATCAGGTATTGCGCGGCCTGCCGCACGAAGCGGTCTTTGCGCAGATCGTGCTCGGCTTCGAACTCGCCTCAACCGATCCTCGCTTCGTGGGACTGAATCTGGTCATGCCCGAGGACTGGTACGTCCCCATCCACGATTTCCACGAGCACATGGCCATGCTCGACTACCTGCACGGCGTTTATCCGAAGGTGCACATCAGCCTGCATGCCGGCGAACTCGCGGCGGGTTTGGTGAAGCCGGAAGACCTCACCTACCACATTCGCGACTCGATCGAACGCGGCCACGCCGAGCGCATCGGACACGGCGTCAGCGTGATGCTCGAGCGAGATCCCATCGGCCTGATGAAAGAAATGGCAGCGCGCAACGTGCTGGTTGAAATCAACCTCACCTCGAACGACCAGATTGTCGGCGTCAGTGGCGACGACCACCCGTTGCCGACTTATATGAAGTATGGAGTCCCCGTCGCGATTTCCAGCGACGACGAAGGCGTAGCCCGCTCCGACATGACGCACGAATACCTGCGCGCCGTGGAGAGTTATGACCTGCCCTACACGGAATTGAAGCGGATGACGCGCCAGAGCATAGAACACAGCTTCCTGCCAGGTCAGAGTTTATGGGCGGAAACAAAAGGCAGTTTCCGTCCGGTCGCTGCGTGTGCTGTCGAAGTTGCGACTGAAGAGAAGCCCACACCATCCTGCGAAAACTTTCTAGCGGCGAATGAGCGCGCCCGTGAACAGTGGAAGCTGGAAACAGCCTTCGCGCGGTTCGAGAAGAAGTTCTAGAATCGAACTGGAAATTCGAGGGTGCCCCATTTCTCGCGCGTCTTTGCGCGAGAAGTGGGTCTTTTCGGCGAGCAATGAAAGAAGTGTTATCGCAAAACCCATGCCACGCAAACGAACCCTAATCCCGTCACCCCTGGCGTGGTCGCCGATCGCAATTCCAGTCCTTCCGCCATTGCTGCCGGTAGTCGCCGAGCGCGGGGGCACTCAGCTTCACACTCCGCTCCCAGTCGCCATCATCGACACGCGCGAGCAGAATCCGCTCTCCTTCCGCCGCTTTCGAAAATGGTTTGCCGACATCGAGGAGCGCGCGCTCCCGCTCGGCGACTATTCCGTAGCGGGCATGGAAGATTCCTGCGTCGTCGAGCGCAAAGATCTTGCGGACCTGATTCAATCCTTCACCACGAACCGGAGCGTCTTCATCAGCCGGTTGCGTCGCATGAGCGAGCGCCCCCACAGCCTGCTCGTGGTCACCGCGTCATTGACCGACATCAAGTCCGAATATCCCTACCGCGCCGCCAACCCCAACCGCATCACGCAGTCGCTGATCGCGGTGCTCGCCGGACTGCGCGTCCCCTTCATCTGCACCGAGACGCACGAACTCGGCGAAGAGATCGTCGCCTCTTACCTCTACCAGACATTTCTGTATGATTGGCTGGACCGCAACGGCCACGGCCGCCATTTATCTGACGGCGATTTGTGAATCACTACATCCTGTCATTCTGAGTGAAGCGAAGAACCTATGTACTCCATGTGGACCACCGCGCCCTCAACCTCTCGAAACGAATGCAGCGCGCTGCCTCGAAATCGTTCTCAAGCGTTCACGGACCCGAAATCATGACTGACCAATTTGCACTCGCCGACTCGGCCGCACAGCTGATCCTGAGCCGCACAGCACTGCGTCCGAAAATCGGCCTGGTCCTCGGCTCCGGTCTCGGCGGATTCGCCGACTCGCTCACCGGCGCCACACGAGTTCCCTACGCAGATATTCCGTCGTTCCCGCGCTCAACTGCCATCGGCCACGCTGGACAGATGGTCCTAGGCCAAGCGGACGCCGTACCCGTGGCCGCCATGCAGGGCCGCGTCCATCTTTATGAGGGATATTCCCCCCAGGAAGTCACCTTCCCCATCCGCGTCTTCGGACGCATGGGCATACGCGCCGTCATCCTGACCAACGCCGCCGGAGGCATCAATCTTAGCTATTCGCAAGGCGCGCTGGTCGTGATCCGCGACCACATCAATCTGCAGGGCGCGAATCCTCTGGTCGGCCCCAACGACGACCGCTTCGGCGTCCGCTTCCCCGACATGACGCACGCGTATGCGAAGGAGTATCGCCAGATCGCGCGCGAAGAAGCCGGCAAGCTCGCGATCCCGCAACATGAAGGTATCTACGCAGGGCTGCTCGGGCCGAGCTACGAAACGCCCGCGGAGATCGAGTATCTGCGCCGAATGGGCGCCGACCTGGTGGGAATGTCGACGGTGGCAGAAGTGATCGCCGCCCGACACATGGGAATCAAAGTGCTCGCAATTTCCTGCGTCACCAACATGGCCGCCGGAATTCTCGACCAGCCTCTGTCGCACGCGGAGGTCATGGAAACCGGCGAACGCGTCAAGACAACGTTCGAGTCGCTGCTGCGAGCAGTCCTCCCGCGCCTGTCCCAAGATGTAAGGGAATAAAAGGGTGCCCACCCTTCGCGCGCATTTTGCGAGAGGGTGGGGACTTTGACTTCATTGACTCTCTCTACCTGAAGAAAAAACTTCACCCCCAGATGTAGGCGCGCGGCGTCTATTTTCCCGCCCGTGGAATCAACAGCACCGCGGGCGGCTTGATGCCATACGTTGCCGCAAAACTGTTCTGGTTCACCGCCAACCCGAGATGCCCTCGCGAGTCGATGTACAGCAGCGGCTGGTTCACCGGCACATCGCTGAAGGTCTTCACGAACTTCATCTTCAACTCTTTGTCGCCGATTTTGACTGGAACCTCCTGGCCGCGCTGGTATCCCAGCTTCAAGAAGTCGTCGCCATCCACATTGGTGACGAGGTTGCCGAACGGTCCATCTGTCGCGATGACCGTTGCGCTCAGCCCGCTCGCGTCGAGCTTGGCAACCTTCCAATCCAGGCGGACCAGATCTTTGACGGGCATCTCCGGCCCAACCTTCGTCCAGTCATCTCCACGCGCCACATGCGCGCCCACGGGCGAAAAAATGTCGCGCCCATGAAAGGTGGACGACATCTTCGTCCCAATCATCCAGTCCGGATTCGTAATCTCGTGAACCGACTCAATCCCATCACGCTGCTCCACCAGCGTCAGCACTCCGTTATCGGGCAACACAAAATATTGCCCGCGCTTGGAGCGCGCGACGATCGCCTTCCGCGTGCTTCCCACGGTCGGATCTACCACCACCACAAATACCGTCCCGGCCGGGAAGTAGGGCGTCGCCCCATACAGGTAGCGCGCCCCATCGAAAATGGAGAACGGCGTCACCGTGTGTGTCAAATCCACGATGCGCACGTCGGGCATGATGCCGTACATCACGCCGCGGCAAATCGCCACTGAGTCGTCGAGCAGGCCAAAATCCGTCATAAACACAATCGTCCGCGGATACTTCTGGGCGGTCTGGGCCGCCGCGCCGACAGGCACGATGAGCGCCAATACGAGAAGAAACGCAACGACGATGGCCCCCCGCGACGAGAGGCTCCGGCTACGGAGCAATGCAGTCATAGTTTCAGTCCTGAGATGCAATCGAATGCAAGTTTACGAACGCACCGGAGTTCACAACGCTGGGAACCACCGAGCGCAGAACCAGCGCACTCCCGCACAGGTGAAATTGATAAGACCTGCAATTCTAAACAAAGACACAACGAAACTGGAAGCGACCGCATTACGCACAGTCGTGCCTTGCGTTCTATAATGCTGCTGCAATCCACTTCCTGGAGGCACCTATGTCGCAAGTCATCCCCGAGAAGTACCGCGACCTATTTCAGAAGCGGGCCTTTGCCAGCCTGGGGACGTTAATGCCCGACGGCCGCCCGCAAGTCACGCCCGTATGGTGCGACTTCGACGGTGAGCACGTCATTTTCAACTCGGCCAAGGGACGCCAGAAAGACCGCAACGTCCGCCGCGATCCCCGGGTCTCGCTGGCGATCATCGATCCCGAAAATCCGTATCGTTATCTCGAGATCCGCGGTCGCGTCGTCGAGATCACGGAAGATGGCGCCGATGAGAGCATCAACAAGCTGGCCCAAAAATATCTCGGTGTCGACAAATATCCTTACGGCCAGCCCAGCGAAGTCCGCGTGATCTACAAGATCAAGCCCGAGCACACTACGGTGATGGGATAAGAATCAACGTTTCAAGGTGGCAAGGTTTCAAAGTTTCACGGTTCGCTTGGAAACCTTGAAACGTTGAGACCTTGAAACCTTTCCGCGCAGCATTCGAGGAAATTCCCCATCCGCACCCATAACCTCTGCTTCCTCGGCTACGGCAACGTCAATCGGACTCTCATCCGCCTCCTTGAAGACCGCGCCGAAGAACTGCGCGCGCGCTACGGGATCGCGTACCGCATCACAGGAATCGCCTCAAGAACTCTGGGCTGGATCGCAGATCCAAAGGGCCTGAACACGACTCAAGTCTCCGGCGCGCGCACCCCGGCCCGTGAAAAGCCAGAAAGGAATTCGAATGTCAGCGCCAGTCACGTCGCAACCAACGTTCGCGGCTGGCTCGCCGCGGCCCAGGCCGACGTCCTCTTCGAAGCCACATCCCTCAACGTGAAAGACGGCGAACCCGCCGTCACCCACATCCGTGCCGCTCTCGAGCACGGAGCCCATGCCATCACCGCCAACAAAGGTCCCATCGTCCACGCTTACCGCGACCTCCGTGACTTGGCCGCGAAGCATGGCAAGCGATTCCTCTTCGAATCCACGGTGATGGACGGCGTCCCCATCTTCTCTTTCTTCGATCAACTCCCCGCAATCCACCTGCAGGGCTTTCACGGAATCCTCAACTCAACGACCAACGTGATCCTCAGCGAGATGGAGCAAGGCCTCACCTTCGACGAAGCCCTGAAAAAGGCGCAAGCGCTCGGCGTGGCAGAAACCGACGCCACCCACGACATCGACGGCTGGGACGCCGCCGTCAAAACCGCCGCGCTGATCACAGTTCTGATGGACGCGCCAGTGCGCCTGGAAGACATCGAGCGCGAAGGCATCCGCGACCTAACGCCACAAGCCCTCCGCAACGCGCGCCGCGACGGCTGGCCCTTCAAGCTAGTCTGCCGCGCGAAGCGCACTTCGACGGGAGTCGAAGCGAGCGTGAAGCCCGAAAAAGTCCTGAGCACGCAGCCCATGGCCCGCATCACCGGCACGAGTTCATACATCTATTTCGAAACCGACATCTTCCCCGGCCTGGCCATCACAGAAGAGAACCCCGGCCTCTACGCGACCGCCTACGGGATGCTTGCGGATTTCGTGAGAGCGACAGCCGCGCCCTGACACGGAGGCATCAACCTCCGCGGAGGAGCGTCATTGATGCCACAATGGCCGAGAATCTTTGTGGAAGAGCGGCCCTTCAGGGCCGCGTTAAGTGTCCATTCAAAACTAGCTGGGCTTCAGCCCTAGAGGTAGATCTTTCGAGCCGCAATCCGACGAACTGGAGCTACAAGCAGTGTCCAATCCTCTTCAGCGAGATCGCGTCTAGAGGATCGGAAGGCATGGGCTCGTCCTGCGGTTTCGCGTGACCGAATTCGAAAGACACGTGGACGGTCCAGTAATTACATGGAAAAACACTAGGCTCCTGACCTAGACGAACCGTTATCTCACCGCGCCAATCGTTGTAAACAACTTTCCTGTTATCCAGATACTCCCTAACATCCGTCCGTGACGTTCCGATTCGCAGCGCAGATTGATATTGCTTGAGTTGCGCTTGATACCCAACCTCGAGCTCCGCGCTGGCGCGATCCGCAGCCGCGCTTTGCACTTTCAGATTCCAGTAAGAATAGGCAACGTAGAGCAGGAACGCTGTTAACAGGACACCAAAAACGATAACGATCTTCTTGACTATTCGTTCCATTTTCCGATCATGTCACGCACCCATTGAATTCGCAATAACGCCACTCGTGATAGAAAATAGTCAGCGACCATGTCCACAACACAGATCATTCCCGCCCTCGACCTCACCTACGTCCGCTCCCAATTCCCCTCGCTCGCGCAAACCGTCAACGGACATCCCGCTGCCTTTCTCGACGGCCCCGGCGGAACGCAAGTCCCGCAGCGCGTGATCGACGCCATCTCCGACTACCTGCGCCACAACAACGCCAACACCGGCGGAGCCTATGCCACCAGCCGCCGCACCGACGCCATGATTGCCGAAGCGCGCGGCGCGATGGCTGACTTCCTGCACTGCGGCGCCGACGAAGTCGCCTTCGGTCCCAACATGACCACGCTGACCTTCGCCATCAGCCGCGCGTTTGGACGCGACCTGAAACCCGGCGATGAAATCGTCGTCACCCGCCTTGACCACGATGCGAACGTTTCTCCCTGGCTCGCCATGGCAGAAGATCGAGGCGTCACCGCCCGCTGGGCCGAGATCCACGACGAAGACTGCACTCTCGATATGGCCGACCTGGCTTCGAAAATCAACTCCAAGACGAAACTCGTCGCCGCCGGATACGCCTCGAACGCCGTCGGTACGATTAATCCCGTAAAAGAAATCGTGAAGCTTGCGCACTCAGTGGGAGCGCTTGCCTACATCGACGCCGTCCACTACGGCCCGCACGGACTGATCGACGTGGCCGCGCTCGATTGCGATTTCCTGGTCTGCTCGACTTACAAATTCTTCGGCCCGCACATGGGCGTGCTCTTCGGGAAGCGCGAGTACCTTAAGGGCCTCCGCCCATACAAAGTGCGTCCGAACACGAACGCGATTCCCAACTGCTGGGAGTGGGGCACGCTGAACCACGAGTGCATCGCCGGCATCGCCGCGTGCGTGGAGTACATCGCAGACCTAGGCCGGAAATGGGGGGACGGAGGCCCTTCGCCAAGCTCAGGGCAGGCTCTCGGCCGTCCGTCGAGCGCAGCTCGACCGCTCACCCGCCGCGCCGCCATCGAAGCCGCCTACGCGGCGATCCACGAACACGAGAGCGCTCTGCTGAAAAGAATGATCGCCGGACTCGTCAAAATTCCTAGACTCAAGATCTACGGCATCACCGACCCGGCCCGCTTCGACGAGCGTTGCGCCACGCTCGCGATTCGCGTCGATTCAGGAAAGGCAGGCCACACTCCGCTCGAACTTTCCACCCAACTCGGCGACCGCGGCTTCTTCACATGGGACGGCAACTACTACGCCCTGAACCTGACTGAGCACCTCGACGTCGAAAAATCCGGCGGATTCCTGCGCATCGGCCTCGCACACTACAACACAGTGGAGGAAGTCGACCGCCTCCTGACGGCCCTACGCGAAATCGTCGGCGCATAGTCAAGCGAAGGTCCCTCGAAGTCGATGTCTATTTAGTAGTAGAAGAGAAGAGAGTCTCGAAGGAAGGAAGGCCCATGATCCGTATTCTGGCGCTCGCCCTGCTCCTCTCGGCTGCACCTCTGGTTGCGGCCGCGCAGAGCAAGACCACGAATTCCGCCGACGAGAAGAGCATGATCCTCGCCCTCGAAAGCGCATGGAATCAGGCCGAGATCCATCACGACGCCACCGCGGCCGCTGCCATCATGGCCGACACGTTTATCAGCGTCGATCACCACGGCGCACTCCAGAACAAGCAACAATACCTCGCTGGCATCAAAGATCTCTCTTTCAATCCCGCGGAGATCGCCAACTCCGACACCAGCGTCTATCTCTACGGAAACATCGCCATCGTGACCAGCGAATATCGAACCAAAGGCACAGACGGCGGCAAGCCTTTCGCGCATCACGGGCGTTTCACCGATACCTGGGTCAAGCTCAATGGAGAGTGGAAGTGCGTTGCGGATCAGGAGACCCTGATCCACTGAGCCGTCGGAAGAAAATCTCTCGGCCATCAGACCGCAGCTGATTTCAACCATTGCTCAACCGCGCGGGGCCGCTGGAACACATCTTACGGCTTGGCTGCCGCGGTTGGCGCCGCCGACTCCGAAACCACCAGCATCTCGTATCCCTTGCCGTTCACTTTGAACTTCATCTTGTCTTTGCTGATCGTCAGCTCGACCGGGGCGTTCACCGGCAGCATCTCCTTGTGGCCTTCCTTTTCCTGCCGCACGTGATACTCGGTGGTATCGGTGCGAATCACGTATTCCTGGCACATCAGGTCAGACGTCTTCTTTCCCTTCGCCTGCGATCCGCATTGCACTGAATTCTCAGAGATGATGGTGCCTTGCATCTCCTTGTCCTTGGCCGCCGCCGCCAGACTAAGGACCAATACCGCCACCGCCAGAAATGCTTTCCGCATATTCTCCTCCCGATGTTTCTCGGCTTCCCGATTCAGGGTTCGTCCCCAACTTCACTCGCATACACGAAAGCCCGGGACTCATCCCGGGCTGTACAAATCAATGCCTCACGCCACTGGGGCGTACGAACCGCGGCAAATTTTCTGACTCGGTTACGGCCAGCGCTTGGCTGTGTCTTCCCATCCGGCCGCGCGCACCGGTTGCGGTGCGGGAATCGAGGGCGGCGATGGAATCGAAATGCGCGCCGTGGCTTGGGGTCCGTTAACGGCGGGGGCCAATGCAGGCTTTCCCATATCGGACGCCATTTCTTTTTCCTCGGAGAGCAGAGGAGCCACCAGCCGCAGGGCCTCCACTTCTTTCTCCAGCCGCGTCAGTTCCATTTCTTTCTGCCGTAGGACTTCGTAAACATTCTTCATGACCATGGCACCTGCCCGTTGTCTCGAAGTTTGCAATCCTGTCTCGGAACTTTAGCAGAGTTGCCTGTCTTGTCAAGGGTTTAAGCGCGAGTGGGAGAGAACAGAGTGCGAAACCCCGCCTCTAGCGCAAGATGAAAATCGCGGCAACCGCGGCGCCGACCACCAGAAGCACACCCAAAACGTACTTGTTCCTGGCAATCCACGACTGCGAAGGCGCCAGCCCTGCGCTCAACACAAATTCCGCCGGCGCCGCATTCGGAACCTCTGGCGTCTCCGCCGTCTCGGGAACGCTCGAGCTCAAAACCGGTGCTGCAACGACCGGTGGCGCCGCCTCTTTGGATTCCTTGACGCCGGAGTCCTTGACCAGCGGAGGAATCTCGACGGAGGGCGCAACCGCCGTTGGAGCGCCGGCACTGGCAACCACCGACGGCACCGCAGCCGCAAACGCCCGTGCTTCCGGCTTAGCCGTAGCCGCGGCTGCCTTCACCGGAGCCGCCGCAACCGGCCCAAGGGACGCCGCCTTCGGCACGTTCAACTGTCCGCGCCACTTCTTCTCCTCGCACTCCACGCACAACACGCGCCCCGCCGACACCGGGAAGCCACATGCCTCACACTTCCGCAGACCCCTTAATACTCGTGGAACATGGCTCTGGTCGGCCTCTTCTGCCTTCCCCGCCTCGGCCGCGGGACTCAGCGCCGCGGACCAGAACAACGGCTTTCTGGGAGGAACTGCGGGAGCTGTCTTGGCTGCAGGAACCGACGCAGGCGCGTTCGTCTTCTGCGCGGGAACCTGGCCCGGATCGGTCGAAGAGCCCGCGACCTTAGCATCCACTGGCAGCGGCACCGCGGCTTGCCGGGTCCCCGCAGCCTCCGGGACTGCAACCGGCTTTGCCAGTTCAATGGAAACCGTGTCTGCCGGCATGGCGGATGCTTGAGCCTTCTTTTCGGCCGCCGCTGTCATGACCGGCGTTGGCGATTCCAGCACAGAATCCTCGAGAACCGAATCGTCCGACGCCGGCTCTTCCAAAACCGCATCCTCTAGAACCTGCCCAGCGAGATCCTGATCCTCGAGAACGTCCGCGTCCTTCGCGGCTGGAGCCGAAGCCTGCTTCATCTTCAGCCGCTCCGGCAAGCTCTCGGTAGCGTGGGCAAGGCGAACAGCGGTCTCCACCATCTCGCTCAAGCGCTGCACCGCTGACACGTCGCGCGCCCCGAAGGCATTCGCCTTTCGCGAAAACAGCTCAAAGACGCCCAGCACCTCGTCGTCGTTCACGACGGGCATCACCACCACAGACGCGATCCCCATCTGGCGGCACACGTCGCGATTCACCCGGGCATCGCGCTCCGCATCGTCGCAGCGCAGCGGCTGCCGCGTCCGCACGCTCTCCCCGGAAAGACCGAACTCGGTCGAAAGCAGAGCTCCCAACTCGGGCGCGTTCGACCCAGTGCTGGCGCGGCACAACATGTCATTCTTGCCAATGCGGCGTAAGGCGATGGCCGCTCCGCTCGCGCCCGTAATGTATTGCGCGCGGTCTGCCAGCAACTGCAGTGCGGCATCGAGATCCCGCTGTGCCATCTCCGCCAGCGAACGGCCGCCATCCTCACCGGGAAAACGCACGCCCGCGGAGTGTGTACTGGCCTCCGCACGCGCCGCGCTTAGGGCCGCGGAAACGCTGGCCTGGGACGTCCGGGTTGAGTGGTTCTGCTCCATTGACTGCTCCGTTTTAGTGCGCTCTGCACAACCGTCTCCGCGGCGGCCGGCAATCTGCCATCGAAAGACAAATAGCCTCCGCAGCGCGCGAAACGCGCCCCAAGAGTTGGACGGAACGGGGCGCGGTCCGCCCGCCGCAGCTCGTCTAAGTTATAAAGAGTGCAGTAGTTTGAGTCTCGCTCGGGGCACGCGACGTGTCAAGAATTTCGACGCTCAGAGGTACTAAAGTGCGAAGCCTGTCGAAGAGCGGCGATTTAGCCGCGCACAGTAAGGAGAGATAGGCTCGCGGAGCTTCAGCCCGTTGGTTGCAAAAGGACTCAGGGAATTTACCCTACGCCTTCCGTCGCAGCGCCGACTGCGCCAACCCATTCGCTTCCGCATTACTCTCCCGCGGCACATGCGAAATGGAGAACGCCAGCGACCGCGCCAGTTTCCGGCAGGTCCAGTGCAGAGAATACAATCGCGGACTCCGGCACGTGTATTCGCCCGTCATCTGCCGCACCACGACCTCGGAATCCGAATAAACGTGGAGTTTCTGCGCTTTTAGCGACACCGCGTACTGGAGGGCTTCCATCAACGCGGCATACTCGGCAACATTATTGTCCTGATGGCCGATCCATTTGGCGATCCGTACCGGGCCGCTGGCGCAGCCGTTGATCACCACCCCAATGCCCGACGGCCCCGGATTCCCCAGGCAACCGCCGTCCACATAGGCCACGAGTTCTGACATCACTTCTTTTCTTTTCGCGCTATCTGCAACTCTACTGGAAAGATGCGCCCATCTGCTTCCACCGTCAAGACGATTATTTGGTTCCCTTTCATACGTTTTGCCGTGCGCCCCAGCGTTGTGCAATCTTATGTGCAAAACGCGGCCCAATTGATTTCGCCTGTGGATAAGTTCTCGGCTTGCAACCATTTGCATTTTTCGTTATGCACAGCTTTGCCCCGAGCTATTGCACCAATAGTTTGCGTTGACGTTTTTTAATTCTCTGTTAATGTGAATTGCGTCGACGGTCGAAAGGGTTGGCACAATAAAACGAGCCAGTCCGAAAGACTGAGTGGTCAGCCCAGCGGGGTAACCTGAGGGGCGACCGGACCTGAAAAAACCGACGGCTCTGCGAGGGGCAGTTGGGGTTCGGAACTGCGAAAGCAGTGATCGCATCAAGGGGTCGTGACGGTACATGCCTCCACGCTGTAAGCTCCCTCGCAGGAGCGAGCGGCTAGAGCATAACCAATGTCACGGCCCTTTCAAATTTTTCCCGCCTGTTTTCGCTCCAGTCCCGGCCAATCCGTTTCACTCGTCCGCTCCTACTCGAGCGTGAGCGTCATTGCCTTGAAGTCAAACGTCGTCTTATGAGCCTGCTGCAACAAGTCGATGCCAAGGTTCCCTTGAAAGGCTTTGCTGTTTTCGACGGTGAACTCCCGCAGAACCCCAGCAGGCTTCAGGACCACTGGAAATCCTCCAATACTAAAAGGCAACGACGGCAAAACAGCCGCATTTAGGATTTTTGTGCCGCCCGCTCCCTCTATCTTGTAGGAGTCGGTCTTCGCCGCTCCGCGCATTAGCTCGGGGAACATCTCCGCAAACGGCGGATACAAATCGGTATTGGTGGCGCCTGTATCCAGCGTGAACGCGAGTCGACGACCGTCATATTGAACCTGCGCGACCGGATGCTGTCCGTCGAAACACAGATCCGCGTGAGACACGGTTTTGTTCGATGACTTTGGGCCGATCGCAAACGTCTTGTCTGCTCCCCAGGAAAACTTCTGCAACGCCAGCAGCACCGGTAACCCAATGAGTCCGCCTTCGCCCGGCGGCGATTGATCAAACGGAGGCTGCTTGTCAGAAAGGACGAGGAACGCCACATGCCTTAGTCGGATGGAACCGACAGAAACTTCGTCCGCAATGGCAACCCGGGAAGCGAACTCCGTGCCGGTCACGTCCCCAATCTTCACAGGAGCGGCCAAAACTCTCAGTCCGTAACGTTTGGCCTCCGATTCGCTCAGTACGGATATGTTCGCACCGGTATCAAACCAATACGTCGCCCGCACGCCGTTGATCGCAATCGGCAAGCCCCCCTCTTGCAATTTCAGCGTCGTCAGAGCCCTGTGGGTCACTTCCTGTTCCGGGAACTCGCTGAGCACGACAAGCAACGGCCGGTCGCCTTGCACATCGGGGTCGCCCGGCTTGAGGGCAAGTACAGCATCGGCCTGAGCCAGGGCCTGCTGGTATTTGCCCTGCCGGAGGTATGCATTAGAGAGAAGCCGATGCGCTTGCAGCGCCTCATCGGACCGTGGTCGCGATTTGATCACAAGCGCGAGCTTCTTCTCGCACAGGTGCAGATCATTCCAGGCACACGCCACTGCTCCCTGATAAAACAGCGGAGCACCGCCTCTTGCCACAGCATCACGAAGCTCGAACCATCGATGAGCATCGAAGAGTGCTTTCAGGCCGGCGTCACCCGACTCTGCCCCAAAGAATCGAGAAGAGAGAACAGAAAAAACAAGCATCCACAGTGCAGCCACGAATTTTGCCTGGTGCGTGGGCATGGTTCGTCCGACGATTGCGGTATTATCCGACATTTGGTTCCGGCCTGGTGCTCGCACTCTCCCAGGCCGGTCCGTATTACGCCTCGACCTTCGTTTCGCCTATTAGAAAATCGTTTTACTAAATACCCTGCCCCTGTGCAATAATTCCTCCCCGTAAGCACTCCGCGCCGGCGCGCGCGCTGTCACGGACGCAATGAAATCCAAAGACGGAGAATCTCATGGCTAAGTATCCCCTGTCCCGTCGTCAATTTATTCACCTCGGCTCAGGCGCTCTCGCCGCTACTACAGTCGCCAAAACTATCTTGCAGCCGCACATTCTATCCGCTGCGGCGCGTCCCGTCGCTCCCAGCGATACCATTCGCTTCGCTTCCATCGGCACCGGCATTCGCGGATGCGAACATCTCGAAGCTTCCCTCGAAGTTCCCGGCATTCAGTGCGTCGCCGTATGCGACCTCTACGACAGCCGGCACACGGCCGCTCGCGAAGCCGTCAAGAATCCCAACGTCCCCGCCTCCCGGGACTATCGCACCATCCTCGATCGCAAAGACGTCGACTCCGTTCTCATCGCCACCATGGACTTCCAGCATCGCCACATTTTCCTCGATGCCTGCGCGGCCGGCAAAGATATCTACTGCGAAAAGCCGATGTCGCACACCGTGGAAGACGGATTCGCCATGGTCGAGGCTGCGCACAAATATAATCGCATGGTCGCGGTCGGCAGCCAGCGCGTCAGTTCCGTGCTCTACGCCAAAGCCAAAGAGATTTACGATTCCGGCAAACTCGGCGAAGTCTTTTCCATCAACGCTTATTGGGACCGGAATTCTCCGAGCGGCGCCTGGGTCTATCCCATTCCGCCCGACGCCAACGAACAAACCATCGACTGGAAAGCGTTCCTCGTCGGCGCTCCCCCAGTCCCCTTCGATGCGAAGCGGTTCTTCCGCTGGCGCTGCTATACCGATTACGGCGAGGGACTCGGCGGTGATCTTTTCGTCCACCTGCTCTCCGGCATTCAGTTCATCACGGGCATCAATGAGCCCGCGCAGCGGGCCATGTCCTCCGGCGGCATCTTCCATTTCAAGGATGGCCGCGAGTTCCCCGACCTCATCGAGACGCTCTACGACTATCCCAACTGCCGCGTCACCCTGCGCTGCAACCTAAATAACAACGGCGGAGAATTCATCGGCTTCTACGGCACCAAGGGCACCATGATCATCAAAGACGCGACCCTCACCTACAAACCTGAGGACACGCGTCCCGAGCCCGAAGGCTATTCGATTTTCGGTTGGCCGAAAGCGCTTCGCGAACAATACTTGCAGAAGTGGCATGAGGATCATCCGGAACCGGAAGCCCTGAAGTGGAAAGTGGACGAGACCGGCGAGTCCTACGCCAATCCTCCGGGATACAGCGACACCGTCGATCATCAAGCCAACTTCTACAACGCCGTGCGCACGCGTAAACCGGTTGTCGAGAACGAAGTTTTCGGCAACAACGCCGCCATCGGCTGCCACCTGGCCAACTTCTCCTACTTCAACAAAACCGTCGCAGTCTGGAATCCCGCTGCGAAGAACATAGTCAAAGGATAAGTACTTAAAAAGGAAACCCGAGGGTGCCCCACCCTTCTCGCGTATTTTGCGAGAGGGTGGGGATTTTGATTTTTGTACCAGTACCGGTGCCCCCCCGCAGTGAGGTAGAAGAAAGACGCTGCAGTGAAGTGGAAGAGCGGCGCTTCAGCGCCGCGTAAGGCACGAGATTAGATTGGACTTTAGCCCCTGGCTCCCGCTTGACACCCAACTATCTTCGGCGTCCACTAGTCTGTCCGAACCTTCATGGCAGGTGTGAAATGTTGGTTTCTCGCCGCAATCTGGCTTTGTTCTTTTTTCTCTGCTTCTCTTCGATTTTCTTGCTGGCCCAATCTGCCTCAACCCCGCCGGCGCAAAGCGCTCCCGCCCAGGCAAAGACGGAATCCATCCCCACCTTTCGCACCAGCGTCCGCCGCGTTATCGTCGACGTCGTCGTCCGCGACTCGGCCAACCGGCCCGTACACGGGCTCAAGGCCAGCGATTTCATCGTCGCCGAAGATGGTCAGCCGCAGAATATTCTCTCCTTCGATGTCTTTGACCTTGAGAAGCCCTCGATCTCCCTGCCGCCGAACACACCTCACATGCCGCCCAACCACTTCGTCAACATTCCGCCAACTCCGGAGCACGGCCCGCTCTACGTCATTCTCTACGACCTCACGAACATCGAAATCGAGGACCAGCTCGACGCACGCCGCCAGGTCATGAAGTTCATCAAAAGCATGCCGGAGGGAACCCGCTTCGCGATTTTCGTACGCTCCGACGGCCTCTATCTGGTACAAGGCTTCACGGCCGACAAAGCCCTCTTATACGCGACCCTCGACCCATCCAATCCCAAGCCCCACGTTCCCAAAGTATTCATGATGGGCAAGAACCTTGGATACGGCGATCCCGCCTCCATGATCAACGTGTTGACCCAAGTGAACGAATTTCTCGAGGGCGTTCCCGGCCACAAGAACCTGATCTGGCTCGCCGGGACATTTCCGCTGGCGCTGGTTCCGCGCAAGGAAGATCCTCGCGAATACGAGGACCAGCTCATCGACGAGATCAATGTTCTGACTCGAGCGCAGGTCGCCGTTTATCCCATTAACGTTGGCGGCGTACCAGTCAATCCACCGGGCCAACTGACCGGATCGCGCGTGCACGGAGGCAACAACAATCAAAACGTGCAAGCTGGCGGCCCAATCCAGGGTTCGGGTGGAGGCGGTCTCAATAGCCTCGAGTTCCCGCTGGCCACCGGATTGGTCGCATCGATCCAGGCTCAAGGTTCGGGCGATTCCGCGCTCACTGACTACGATGTGCAGAAGGCCCTCGCCGAGGCGACGGGCGGCCATGCTTTTTACAGCACCAACGATGTCACCGCCGCGCTCGATGAAGCCACCGACATCGGCGGGAATTACTACTCGCTGACCTATTCGCCCACCAATTTCAAGGATGATGGCAGCCGTCACAGCGTCGGGGTCCGAGTCGTCGAGCCCGGATACAAGCTGTCCTACCGGCGCTTCTATTTCACCGCAGCGCTCCGTCCGAAGGATGAAGCCTTGAAAACCCAAGTCGCGGACGCCTCTGCTGGCCCGCCCGCGCCAGCCGCGCCTGCTGAATACGACGCGCTCCAGCCCAACATGAAACACGGCGCGCCCATGGTGCACGATCTTCTGTTCTCCGCGCACATCCACGCCGACGGCATTCCAGCGAAAGCCACCACGGAGCAGATGGCTCAACTGGCACAGCAACCGGCTTACATCACGACCGGCCACAAAGACAAAGCGCTCGCCCCGGTTGACCTGCAAAAATATGCGATTGATTATCGCGTCACGGATCTGTCGTTGAAGGGGCAGGCTCAGAACGGCAAGGTACCGTCCTTCGAATTCGCCGCCGCCGCTTTCGACTCCGAGAGTCGCATGCTCAACGGCATCGTGAACAATGCCACGGGAGAGACGTCCGTCACCTCGGATGCCAACAAGACCGGCATCTTCCGCGTGCGCCAACAACTCGATGTCCCGGTGCAAGCCACCTGGATCCGCATCGGCGTTCGCGACAAACTCACCGACCGGATGGGCACGCTGGAAGTCCAACTCCCGCTGGCCCCGGAAGCTCCGAGTCCCGCAGTAACCTCAGCCCGCTAAACCAAGTGGGTGCCCCACCCTTCTCGCGCGCTTCGCGAGAGGGTGGGGACCTTGACTTCTCTTCCGGTTTCCAAACCGCGGGTGCACCATTTCTCACGTTTCTTGTGAGGAGTGGGGCCTTTTGCTGGCAGCGAGTCTGCTCTCCGCGGTTCGGTTCCCCTATGACTTCGGCAGCACAATGATGTTCTGCGGCGTCGCGATCGAGTGCGGCGATCCCGGCGCCTGCGTCACGCCCTTCGAGGTCACCGTGAACACGTATAACTTGCCCGCAGTGTCGCTGATGGCATACAAGTGGTTCGCGTTATCCCAGAACATCTGGACGATTCGGTTCGTGGTCAGCAGCCCGGTAAACTTCGTGATCGGGTTTGCTCCATTGAAGTGAAAAATCTGCAGTCCCGTGCTGCCCCCAACCGCCAGATACTTGCCGTTGGGAGACATCCAGTAATCGGTCGGAGTACCCACTGCAACTTTTGGCATGTTCGAGTAGGTGCTGGTCGTCGTCAGGTTGCCGGAACTGTCCACCGTGTACGTCGCCAGCTGATACGGTCCCTGGATCACCCAGTTTCCGTTGAGGGGCTGCATCGCGACGGCTAGATGATCGGTCGGATCGGCCGCCGCCCGCCACGGGCACCAGAAGTCCCCTGCTGGACCCTTAGGAAAGGGCGGGGTGAAATTGCTCAGGTAGGAAAGCGTGCCATCTGTGTTGCGCTGCACCCCGACGATCTCAGGGTAGAACTGATAGCAACTCGACGAGTAAGCAAACATGTTATTCCCGACGAAACTCACCGGGCTGTTATTGGGAGGGCCTCCCGCCAGATCGCCGGTTTGCGTCAGCTGACCGGTCGACTGGTCGATGCTGTAGGACAGATAGTCGTTGTTCGTCGAATACAAATCCGCATAGAGCGTGGCTCCCGTGTGGTCGAGATAATCACTGATCAGCCCGTCGCCATTGGTTACCACCGTGAGTTGGTCCTTCAGGGTGAGGGCGCCATTCGCGCCAATCGAGAACGAATAGAGGTCTTCGTCGACGTTCGCAATGCCGACAAGCCATGCTCCATTCACTGCCATGTAATTTACGTTATAGGGATACGGCGAGCCGGGAATGGCCGTGAGCGATCCGTTTGGCGCTGCAACGTAGCCGTTGATCTGGTTCGTGCTGCCATTGGAACTCGCTACATACACGTAGGCGACCGATGAACTGGCGCTTTGGGCGGTACTGGGGTCAGTCTGTGACGTCGTGGCCTGAGCGGATGCCAGAACTGTGCTGGCGCAGGCCCCCAAGAGGGCTAGCAAAAGTGTGCGATGAACTGAAAACATACAACGTGGTCAACCCTTCTGCGGAGGAAATCACGATCGGACAAGCGCCCATTCGGATGCAGGAGAGAGCAAGCCTGGTTGTTACAGTGTTCTACCTAGTCGCGTGGCCCACAGTTCTCGCGGTGTATGCGAGTGGGTGCGGATCTTGGCTTCCTTACATCTTCCCGGTCCAACCCGGGTTCCCCATTCTCGCGAGGTGTGTGCGCGAGAAGTCGGGTCTTTGACTCGACGCATTTTCAGAACCAAGCGGTCGCCTACTTCTTCTTCGGCAAATACTTCTTCTCAATCGAAGCCACCACCACGTAATTCGGATCCACCATCTCATTCAAATGAAGCTTCGCCACCTTCGACAGCAACTCATACGCGTCGAGTTCCGACAGCCCGTAATCCTTGTGGATCCAGTGCACCAGCTCCGTCAAGGCAATCCGCGTCGCATCCTCCAGCGGACGGTACGCGCCCACGGTCATGATCGCGTCATCATTTTCAAACTGCGGCCAATCGATGTTCCGCCCCTTGATCACACTCACCTGCACGCGCGCCTTCAGCGGCACTTCGATCGCCGAACCTGCAGCCTCGCCATCCCCCATGGCCGCATGCCCGTCGCCCAGATACAGCAACCCGCCCTTCACATTTACCGGAAAGTACACCGTGTTCCCCGCGCTCGCTTCCGGAGAATCCATGTTCCCGCCAAACTCCGCCGGCACAATCGAACTCCGCGCCTCCCCGTTTGCCGGAGCGACGCCGATGCACCCAAAGAAGGGATGCATGGGAATCTTCACCGCGAAATCCGTATCGACCGCCTTGAATGTCGCCGTGTTGTCGTCGTGATTGATCCGATAAAACCACACCCGCTCCGGCAACTCTCCGCCCAGCATAGGAGTGTAGTGCGACGAATTAATCGAGCCGAAGCCGGGCGAGAAGGCGCCCACTCCGTATTCTCCATCCACCTGCAAATCGAGGATCTTCACTGCCAGCGTGTCGCCGGGCTCGGCTCCGTCGACGTAAAACGGTCCGGCCAGAGGATTGTCTCCCTTGGCCATGCTCAGGGTGTCGCCTGGCTTCTTCAGCCCGTTGCCGAAACAATCCAGCGTGTTGGTGTCAAGAATGTCACCCGGCTTCAAATGCAGCACCGGTTCCGCCGTAGCGAACAGATACTTCACATTGGCGTTGGTCGTGGTGTAGTGCACGACATTCTGCGCGAAGACGGGACCAGCCAGCAGTACAACCGCAAGAATACGAGGAATCAAGAGAGCCTCCGAATTTTCATACACCAGATGCGAAACGATCCCGTGATTGTAATAGAACAAGGGTGCCCCACCCTTCTCGCGGTGTTGGCGAGAGCGTGGGGACTTTGACCACGCCTAATCGAACTTGTCAGGCTGAGCAAAGTCACTCAGTGTCCTCAGTGTCCTCTGTGGTTATATTCCCCGTTTGCAGAGGAATGGCGAACACCTACAACGCACCTTTCTTCTGCCGTTCGTAGAACCGCTGCACTTTCGCCCGGTTCCCGCAGCGTGTCATGTCACACCAGCGCCGGTGATGGTTCTTGCTCGTGTCCAGAAAAAACCATTCGCAAGTTTTCGAGAAGCAGGCTCGAACGTACTGGAGCTGATCCGACGTCAGAAGATCGGCCGCGGCCCGCGCGATCGGCCACAGCATGCTCTCCAACTCATTCATGTCGTCAAACTGCCAACGGAAGCCGCCCTTCCCGGGAATCAGGCGCATGTGCTCCGCCGCGTTCTGCACGGATCCATTGAGCCGCGCGAGAGCCATGGGCGGCGCTGGCCGTTGGTTGATGATCGCCCAGAATACTTCGTGAATCGCCTCGCGCAACTCCCGCGCCCACTTGAGCACTTCGCGCGCACCCTCGGGATCAGCCTCGCTGCGCGCGAAGAGCCGGTCCACCTGGGACGAATTCAGCAGGCCCGAATCTTCCCCGAACCGCGCGAGGTCGAGATAATTCTCCAGCAGTTCCTTGGGCTGCGTATGGCGGTCGTCGAGGGTATTCACAAAGTCGAGGCACACGTTGCCCGCAATCAATTCGAAGCGCGGCGGACGCCGCCGTGTGATCTTTCTGTCTTCCCGGACTTGGTTCAAGGATGTCCTCTCCCCCTCCTATTATCTAACCATTAAAAGCATCTTGACAAGTTAGCGCCGTCAAAGCTAGGATCTCCCTAACCGCTCACAGTACGTTTAGAGGTTAGCATATGATCAGCCACCAAGCAGCGCAAATCATGGCCCTTATCCGCAGCGGAAGTTGGCCCCACGAAAAGATGCTACATATTGGAGGCAGGCCCGTGATCGTGCCCAGCCCAAAGCCATCCCGAAGCAGCCGCGCGCAGTCCATTGAACTCGCGCTCGCCTTCGCTGCTATCTATCTTGTGTGGGGTTCGACGTACCTGGCGATCCGCTACGCGGTCGAAACGATACCACCGCTGGTCACCGCCGGCATACGACACTCTATCGCGGGCACGATTCTCTTCGCGTGGGCGTGGGCGCGCGGCTTTCGTCCTACGCGCGCGCATTGGATTTCTGGAATCGTCGTGGGTGCTCTGTTCTTTCTGATTGGCCACGGCACGCTGCATTGGGCCGAGCAGTATGTGGCGTCAGGGCTGGCGGCGCTGCTCATCGCAACCGAACCAATGTTCATTCTGGTGCTGGCGTGGTCGATGGGCCAGCAGAAAATCAGCCGGCTTAGCGCGCTGGGCCTGGGTTTGGGTGTGGTCGGTGTCGGCATGCTGACCGGGGCAGAGTTGACGGTGAAAGGCTCCAGCCTGCTCGGACTGCTCGCGGTGCTCACGGGATCGTTGTCGTGGTCGGCGGGCGTCGTGATCTCGCCGAAGCTTAAACTGCCCAACGACGCGCTAGGACGCACGGCTCTGCCCACGCTCTGCGGTGCGGTGATGCTGCTCGCAGCCGCGGGATTAACCGGCGAGTTTCACGCCACGCACTGGGACAGCATTTCCCTCAAGTCACTTCTGGGGTTGGCGTACTTGATTATCTTTGGATCAGTGGTCGCGTTCACGGCCTACACATGGCTGTTGCAGCGGTGTCCACCGGCACTAGTGGCTACGCACACGTACGCGAATCCGGTGGTCGCTGTATTCCTGGGATGGCTGCTCGCATCCGAACCGCTGACGATGCGGGTAGTACTGGCGTCGATCGCGATCCTAGGGGCGATCGTGCTCATCCGCAAGGGCGAGCGCACCGTGGCGAAGTCTCCTGACGTGATTTCAACGGTCGCGAAAATCGAGAAGCAGGAGTGCGCCTAGCCGACTCTTACTCTCCCCTGAGCTGATCGAGGTAACGGCATCGGTCTTGCCGGTACCTTTCCTTCGTTACCTGCGTGACCAGAGGCGGTCAGCCCACTCTCAACCGTGCGGGCACTCGGTCCGATCAATCAACTGTGGCCATCCAACTGTGGCCATCGGATGCAGGCGCGACAGTACTTCTGTCTGATATTCCTACGGGTACATCTGTACATGCGTTTTTGTACGGATTCACTTTCTAATCACACGCAGCGCCCGGATCTTGCCACCTGTCACGATTGTACGTGGCCAGTGCCGATGGAACGTTGACGGCGAGCACAGATGCCGCTCATTACTTAAGTTGAGGCATCCCCCTATTAGGCTATTGCGGAGATGAACAACTGAAGTAGAATCTGCGGCAACTGTGGGAAAGTTTTGATCATCTTACGACCGTCGCGAAGTGGTTTGTCTGGCCTAAAAGGCGAGTGATCTTAACGAGCACGGGGGAAACAATGGGGAAGCAGAAGAGAAATGTGGTGTGCAACGGGTTGCTGGGCGGGATCTTCCTTTTCGCGATGACGGCGTGGGCACAAGTTGTGCCCCGTGAATACAACGCATTGAAGTCGGCAAGCTCAGCGAACAACGACATCACGGCAGTGTTGTCGTCGTTGCGCGGTTTTCCGCGGAGCCCGCAGCAACTGGCGGAAGTCTGGTTTGACGACGGGAATGTGTCGGCGCCCGGTCATGCCGCGCTCGCCGATGTACCGGCTCTCAACAAGACTGTCAGCGCCGCGGCCGCGCCGTGTGAAGGCCCGAAACAAGTAATCCAGGTGGCAGTGGCGCCCGCGCGGAACGATACCGCACAGCCGGCAACGCTCACGGTTAAAGCGGCGGCTCTTTTGGAGTTGCACCAGATGCGTGAAAGCGCAGTCGACCTTTGCCTCGAGTTGCCCTCGAAATATCGCACGCAGTTGCCGCAGTGCGCGGACATCTTCAAGCATGAAATCCGGCTGAAGGCGCTGGCGCAACAACCACGGTGAGGGGTTGGGCGACGGGCTGGGAGCTGTGCAATTTTGAACAGACACGCGTTCGAGAGACTGGTAGGTTGCTCTCTAACTGTAGAGAAGGAACCTTCGCGATCACCCACGAACCCCGAACGCGATTCGTTATCCTTCGTTCCTCGAGTGGCGCAGCGCGTTCTCCACTCTGCTGCGCCACATCTCTTAGGTCTTAGGCCGGAGCTCCGGCGGCCGATCCTGCGCGTGACAGACCGAACCTAGTCCACCTCGGCCGCCCATAATCTCTTCTGCCGTTCGATGACCTGATAGCAATCGCAGGCCGTGGTCTCAAGGATTGAGCGATCCAGAATGCGTACGCTTCCTCGGGAGTACTCGATAGCCCCTGACTTCTGCAATGCTCCCGCCGCGACGGTAACGCTGGCTCGACGTGTGCCCAGCATCTGCGCCAGAAAATCCTGAGTCAGCGGAAGTGTTGCGGTAGCAATGCGGTCGTGGCTCATCAACACCCATCTCGCCAGCCGGGATACCACATCATGCAGGCGATTGCAGGCGGCGAGTTGAGTGGACTGCATGGCGAGCATCATGGAGAAACGCTGGAGTTGCTTTTCCAGTTCCCGGCTCTGAGGGAGGATGCTGAGTAAGAACGAGGCCTCCAAGCGGTAGGCCGTGGCATCTGCCTGGGTGACGACCCTGAGGCCGCTGGTCTTGAACCCAAAGATGATGGGCAAGCCGACGAAGCCTTCCCTTCCGATCAATCCGACCTCGACGGTCTTGCCGTCGGGCTGGGTGGTGAGCACGGAACCGAGACCATTATTCAGGAAGTACACGGACTTAATGATCTCGCCGGGTTCATGGAGCACCTGATGAAGCTTGAGGCGCACAAATTCCGCGGATGAAAGTATTGCATTGCGTTCCTTGCGCGGAATCGCGCACAAAATGGAGTTGCCAATTTCCCTGCCATTGCCATCACCGCCGGACGATCGGCGAAAAGGCTTGAGCACACGAGTAGGAGATAGTCTGGCCACAACGGGCCTCCTTGCGAAAACGGAAGATCCGTCTGATTTCGCAAGGAACCGTTGCCCAGGAGGCACTCGGCGGAACGATGCTGGAAGAGACATCTCAACGGTACGCGCATTTCGCCTTCTTGTATGTACTCATACGCACATATGTGCGTTCCTGATCGTGCAGACGGTGGAAGGAGGAGAGCGTAGCATTTCGTCAACCGGCGGGGTTCCCGCATCGAAAAACACGATTCACAGCCATAGGAGAGGTGCAATGGCTAGTTCCAACCTCGGAAGGCAATCGCCGGGAGCGAAGGTAGTTCGTTGCCCGTATTGTGCCGAGGGCAATGGATTCAAGGCGATGGCGAGTAACGGCGAGGGCGGAGACTGGTTCATGTGCCATCAGTGCGGCCACCTGGGCCATCCGGCGAATCCATTCTTTGAGTGCACCTGCGCCAAGTGTGTGCAGGTCCGAAATCCGAAACTGCGTCCGTTCCCAGGCTGAAGAGAGGTCAGGAGACATATTCCAATGCCGGAAGAGTTGTCAGCCACGAGAACCACCGAGTGTGCCATCTGCTGCAAACCCATGGAACTTGAGGCGGCCAAGACCGATGAACGCGGTATGGCAGTGCACGAAGACTGTTATTGGACAACGCTGAAAACGAGACGGGGCTGCGACGCCAACGGGCGCTGCCGAGCAACTCCAGACCTGACTCCGAAAGCTTCCTAAACCACGCAAACATTCGATTCGCGCGACGCAGAGCTGCGCCGGTAACGTCGCTCGTTTACGTAATGGTTAGTGCGAGCGCCTGGCTGGTTCCCCCGCTGCTGCAGCCTACGTAGCCGGTGTTTCCACTGGGAGTGCTGACGCTGACACTGGCACTTCCGGGACCGGTAATGAGAGTGCTCGTGAGCGTTACCGACAACTGTTTACTGCTGAGGACTTGAGTGGTCAGCGTCGTCCCATTGATGATGACGACGGTGGAGCTCACGAACTCGCTGCCATTCAGGGTGAGCACGAATCCTCCCTGCTGCTGCACCTGAGCGAACGTGATGGTGGTGACTGAGAGAGAGTTGAGAATGGGAGCGGGGCGGGAGCTGTCGCACAGGGGATTCAGGGCATTGCAGCCTTGCAACAGAACCAGCGCGACGAGCAGCGCGCTGACAGGCGGGAGAGAGATACAGATTCGTTTCATAGTCCATCGTACACGCCGGCGCATGACAGAGGACAGCCGCTGGAAACGGAAGTAACTGAGCAGTCGCGCCCGTGGCGAAGCCGGGAGACGATTCATGGTGTTGCGTGCGCGAGTTCGGTCACGGCTCCAGTGCGCAGATCGTAGACAGCGCCTACAACCTTCAGGGTGCCTTCCTTGATTTTTGGGGCCAGGATGGGCTGGAGTTGATGGAGGCGTTCGACGCCAAGCTCGACATTTTTGCGAATGGCGTTCTCCAGCGGGTCACCGGGTTTCCTATGAGTCTGGGCGACAGCTGGTTTGATTAATTCCACGAGGCCGTTAATCGCTCCGGGCAAGGAATCCTTGGCATCGATGTGCTTCATGGCGGCCTTCACGGCACCGCAACTGCTGTGACCGAGGACGACGATGAGGGGAACGTTGAGCTCAGCGATGGCATATTCGATGCTGCCCTTGACGGTAGCGCCCGCGCCACCCACGACATTGCCGGCGATGCGCACCACGAAAATGTCGCCAACACCAACATCGAACAAGATCTCAGGAGCGACGCGGGAATCTGCACAGCTGACGATGACGGCGTGTGGATATTGACCTTCCGCGAGGGCGCGAAAAGCCTCAGGGCTGCGCCGGGGACCCGTGGGTTGGCCCTTGACGAAACGGGCGTTGCCGTCGAGGAGGTCGTGCCAGGCTTCATCGGCACCGATGGGAGCCGGAGTCTTGTTCGAGGCCGCTTCCTTCTGCGCTGCATCCTCGTGTGACCCAGCGAACAACTGGGCAGAATTTGCCAGAGTCAACCCCGCGGCAGTCAGAGTCATGAATTTACGGCGCGACACCAGAGAAATGGGCTTCATCGGAATTCCTCCATTTGATCCCCAGAGCAGATGCCACTGATCTTGCCAAAGCTTGGGATCAAGCGCAAATGTCAAATCTGACAGTGCGAAAACTGTAAAGGGGCGCGGGGGGAGCCAGCGCCAGATACTCGTTTTGTCAGCGGTTGTGGTCGCGGCGGCGGAGATAGTCGATGAACATTTGTTCGACGGGTTTGTCGTAGGCGATGAGGACGTGGCGGACGGTGTGTCCGCTGACGAAGTGGCAGACTTCTTCGGCGAGGTTCTTGGCGTGATCGCCAGCGCGCTCGAGGGACTGGGTCATGAAGATGACCTGCAGGCTGGCCTGGCGATGAACGTTTTCGGGATTCTCGATGTGGCGCAGGAAGATGAGGTTGCGCAGGCGGTCCATTTCGGCATCGGCGCGGAGGACGTCGATGGCTTTGCCGATTTCGCGAGCGGAGAAGGCAGCGCCGCAGTCGGTAAGCATTTTTTCGAGGATAGTGGCCATCTGGGTCAGGTCGCGTGTGTCTTCGGGATCGATGCGTCCGCTGACGGAAAGGGCGCTGTTGGCGAAGCTGAGCAGAAGGTCGCCGATGCGCTCGAGGCCGATCATGAATTTCATGCAAGCGAGGAGTTCTCGGGCCTCGGCGGGTCCGACCTCGGTGATGGCAGTGGTAACTCCGCTGTCAATTTCCATGTCGAGCGTGTCGAGCTCGCGCTCGCGCTGGCGGAGGGAGTTGAGCAGGTTGGTGGATCCGGTGGCGATGCCTTCGGCAGCGGCGCCGGCGGCTTCTTTGGCCATGTTGCAGGCTTCGACAGTGCGGCGCACAAGATATTGATGGGCCGGTTCAGGAGCGGGCGACTTGGGCGCGGTACTCATACGTATTTCCGCCGGGCGAGAACGTTGTCGACGGAGGGATTTCTGGGACCCGTCGTCACGATTCGGTCGCTCTGGAGATGGGATGGGCAACAACTAAGCATAGGACTTCTTCGGAAACAGGTGGTTAACACGCTGTGAATTTTCCGTCATTTTTCGTGGGCAGGAGACCTGTGACGGAACTTACTATCATTGTCTGCCTCACGAAGACAAATGCAAGGGGAAACTGAACTTGGAGAGGCAAAATACTGGCCAAGGAACGAAGTCGAAATCCCCACCCTAACGTCGCAAAGAACGCGACGTTAAGATGAGGCACCCTGAGCTACCGGCAACGTAAAGAGGAAGGTGCTGCCGTGGCCGAGTTCGCTTTCGGCGCGGATGGAACCGCCGTGAGCAAGCATGATGTGCTTGGCGATGGCGAGGCCGAGGCCGGTGCCGCCGGATTCGCGGGAGCGGGCTTTGTCGACGCGGTAGAAGCGTTCGAAAAGCCGCGGGAGATGTTCGGAGGGGATGCCGGCGCCAAAGTCCTGTACATAAAATTCGACGCCGCGTTTGGCCGGGCGCGCGCCGAGCAGGATGCGTCCACCGGAGCGGCCGTACTTCATGGCGTTGTCGATCAGGTTGGAGAAGACCTGATGGATGGCTTCGCGGTCAGCGCGCACGGAAGGCAAGGATTCGACGGAGCCGTGATCTGGATTCGTCTCGACGATCTGCAAATCGACCTCGTGACTGCGGGCGATCTCGCGGAAACTTTCTTCGGCATCGTGGAGAAGTTCGATGGGGGGAACAGGTTCGGTGCCGAAGCGGGTCTCGCCGGATTCGACGCGCGCAAGGGTCAGCAGGTCCTCGGTGAGGCGCGACATGCGGGCGGCGTTCTTGCGGATGATTTCCAAGAACTCGCGGTTGTGGCCAGAGTTTTCGGAGCTGAGGTCGAGGAGAGTTTCGGAATATCCCTGAATGGAAGTCAGGGGCGTGCGGAGTTCGTGGGAGACGTTGGCGATAAAATCTCGGCGAGTTTTTTCGACGCGCTCGGTCTCAGTGAGATCGCGGAGAACGGCGACGGCACCGCCATCGGGCAAGGGAGCGGCGGTCACGTCGAAGGCGCGGCCGGGAACGATCGACGTGGCGCGCGTCGTCTTCACCTGCTTAGTAGTGGTGGCGGCTTTGACGGCGGCGAGGAAGTCGGGGTCGCGAATGGTTTCGACGACCGGCGCATTCAGGCGCGTGTGCTGGGGAACGAGGCGATCCATGGGCTGGTTAGCCCACTGCACGAGGCCGTCGGAGCTGACAGCGATGACGGCGTCTTGCATGCTGTTGAGCAGAGTTTCGAGTTGGCGCTGGCTGGAGCGGACGGCGGCGAAGCTACGTTCGACCTGTCCGGCAGTTTTGTCGATAGCGGCGGCGACTCGACCGATTTCATCGAGGGGACGGTCTTCGACGCGGGCACGGAGGTCGCCTTGCTCGATGCGCACGGCAACGTCGACGATGTGGTCGAGACGGCGCGCGGTCCAGATGGACGCAGAGGCAGCGATGAGCAAGGCGAAGAAGAGGGCGATGGTAGATCCCCAAATCAGGCGACGGTTGACTTGCGCCTGCACGGCTTCGACGTCGGAAAGTGGATACGCCAGGCGGACCGCGCCACCGGAGACGGGAACGGCCACGTAGAGAAATGGAATGCCAACCGTGGCGCTGCGGCGTTCGTTCTTGCCGATTTGCCCGGTGAGGGCGGCGGCGAATTCCTTTCGAGTTGCGTGATTCTCCATGTTGGCGGGATCGGATTCTGAGTCGGCGAGAACTTTGCCGGAGGCGTCGATGATGGTGGCGCGGGCTCCGGCGGCGAGGCCTTCCTGCGCGGCGATTTCGGGGAGAGAGTGGACGCGGTCGGTTTCGACGCGGTGGGCAAAGAGTCGAGTCTTCTGCGTGAGGTTGCGCTCGATCTCGGTGCGGAGGGAGGACTCCCAGGCGCTGCCGAGCATCACGTCGAGTGTGGCGGCGGTGGCGGCGATGACGACCAGGAAGACGGCCAGGAGTTTGAAGAAGATGCGGTTCTTCACGGGAGTGAATTTCCGGAACCGCAGGGGCTAAAGCCCAAATCTATGGGACTCGCTTGACGCGGCCTTGGAAGGGCCGCTCTTCCACGGCGGTGCAGGCACGCACGGCGGTGCAGGCATGTCCCTTTTGCGTCGCAGCCCGTGCCGTGCCGCTCAGGTTGATTCAAGAGCCAATTCATCCTTCTAAACTCTGCGGGCCCGCTCGTCATTTGGGGACCTCGAAGCGGTAGCCGGCACCGCGGACGGTTTTCAGGTAGCGCGGGTTTTCGGGGTCGGGCTCGATTTTTTCGCGGATGCGGCGAACGTAGACGTCGACCGAGCGCGGAGTGACGTAGGCAGTGTCGCGCCAGACGGAATCGAGGAGATGATCGCGGCTGAAAACGCGTCCTTTGTGACGGGCAAAGTAATCGAGCAGGCGGAATTCGGTCGCGGTCGTGGGGACGAGGGTTCCCCGCACCATCAGGGTCATGGCGGAAGGGTCGATTTCGATTTCACCGACTTTCATGGGGCTGGGAGGCAGAGGGCGTTCGAAGCGGCGCAGGACGGCTTTGACGCGGGCAACGAGCTCACGCGGACTGAATGGCTTGGCGATGTAGTCATCGGCGCCGAGTTCGAGTCCGAGAACGCGGTCGGCTTCACTGCTTTTTGCGGTCAGGAAAATTACTGGAACTGCTGCGAGCCCCGGCGTCTGGCGGATGGTGCGACAGATCTCCAGGCCATCTTTGCCGGGGACCATGATATCGAGAACGAAGAGCGCGGGGCGCTGGCGTTCGGCGTCGGCGAGGACGTTGGCGCCGGTGGGGTAGACGCGAACGGTGAAGCCTTCGTTTTCGAGGTGATGGCGGACGAGGCGGGAAATGTCGGGATCGTCTTCAACGACGAAAAGGCTTGGTTTCACGGGAGTATTGTAAATCGAAAGCAGTGGCCAGCGACCAGTTGGGGGTTGTCAGTAACAGAATCAGGCTCGAATTTCATCGGATTGTAACAATCGTAAGCAAAGGCGCTTACCACCAAGGTCACTAAGGTTCACCAAGGAAACCTGATTGGCTCATTTGGGTCTGACGGAAACGATTAGGTTCTTTGCTCGGTCTATGCGGAAGTGTTTGCCGGGTGGGATGACTGTGGTGGCGCTGTATTCGGTGATGATGGCGGGGCCGGAGTAGGGTCGGCCGGAGTAGAGATCTTCTCGGGAGTAGATTGTCGTTTCTTGTTTCTTGCCTTCGAAGAGGACCGGGGCTTTGAGCGAGGAGAGCCTGCCGAGCGCTGCTCGTCCTGGACGGCCGAAGGCGGCCGTCCCCACATGGTCTATCTTCCCCTCATCGTCTTTTGTCCCCACATGGTTCGTCTTTCCCACAGGAGCTGCCGATTTCACTGTGGCGCGGAGGCGGAGGGTTACTAGTTCGACTTCGCGGGCGGTATGGGTGTAGCCGTAACGGCGGTGATGTTCGTTTTCGAAATCGCGGAGGAGATTTTTCGTGAAGGGAATGTTCAGTTCGTATCCCTGGCCGCGGTAGCGGACGTCGACGCTGCAGTGGTAGTGCGGGCTTCCCTGCCAGGCTTCTTCGTGAAAATCTTTGGCTGCGGTTTTTTCCAGGTCGGCGAATTCGCGATTCAATTTGTCGGCCGGAATTTTTCCCGATACGTGCCACAGAACAGTGCGCGAATAATCTTTCACAACATCACTCGCGAGGATGCCCAGAGCGGAAAGTGCGCCAGGAAACGCAGGGACGATTACGCGAGGGATCCTGAGAGCTTCGGCGAGGGCGCAGGCGTGGAGGCCTCCGGCACCACCGAAGGCAACGAGGGCGAAGTGGCGAGGATCGCGGCCGCGTTCGATGGAGACGACGCGGATGGCTTTTTCCATGGTGGCGTTGACGACGCGGATGACGCCGACGGCGAATTGGTCGAGGGTGAGGCGGCTTCCTTGCTGCTTCAGAAATTCTTGCGTGATGCGGCGAGTGCGGTCGAGGTCGAGCGTGAAGTCTCCGCCGAGAAAGCGCGCGGGCTGGAGGCGGCCGAGGAGGAGATTCGCGTCAGTCACGGTGGGCCGCAAGCCGCGTCCATAGCAGATGGGGCCGGGATCGGCTCCGGCGGATTCGGGGCCGACGCGGAGGACTCCTGCGGCGTCGAAGCGGGCGAGCGAGCCTCCGCCGGCGCCGACGGTGTGTATGTCGAGCATGGGGACGCTGACGGGGAGGCCGGCGATCTGGGCGTCGGTGGCGGTTTTGATTTCGCCTTCGACGAGGGAGACGTCGGTGGAGGTGCCGCCCATATCGAAGGCGATGATGCGATCGAAGCCGCTGGCGCGGGCGGTGGCGGCGGCGCCGACGACGCCTCCAGCGGGGCCGGAGAGCACGGTGCGCACGGGCTCGCGGGCGGCGGTGGAGAGCGCGGTGATGCCTCCAGAGGATTGCATGACGAAGATGCGGGGTCCGGATTCTGGCTTCCGGCTCTCGGCTTCCGGCAGAGCCTGAGACATAGGGGCTGAAGCCCTGTTCTGGCTCGGGCTTTTCGCGGCTCTGAAGGGCCGCTCTTCCATGGCACTGTACGCGGCAGAGAGTGTCTGATCTTCTGCAGACCCGGCGCTGAAGTGTTGCGCCATGTCAAAGCCTTTTCCTTGAAGGATCGTTTCCCTAGCCCGCGCAGGCGAGGCGCCCGCGGCCACACGAGATCGGATCGTGGCTAGAGATTTTGCTTCCAGATTTTCCAGGTAACTTTGCATTACTGGTTGCAGGTAGGCGTTGATGACTACCGTCGAAAGGCGTTCGTATTCGCGGAATTCAGGGAGGATTTGGTGGGAGATGGAGACCGGGACTGCAAGGGGCCGTAACGCGCGGGCGACGGCTTCTTCGTTTTTTGGATTTGCGAAGGAAAACAGGAGTGAGATCGCGATCGACTGCGGCTGTGCGGCTGAAACTTTGTTTGCGAGGGCGCGCAATTCTTGCGACGTGGGTGGAGTCAGGATTTCGCCGTCGCTGGCGGTGCGTTCGTTGATGCCGAAGCGGAGATCTTTCGGGACCAGCGGCTCGAGGCGGTCGAAGAAGAAGTCGTAGAGCTTGGGGCGAGCCTGGCGTCCGATTTCGATGGCGTCTTCGAAGCCCTTCGTGGTGACGAGCGCGGTGCGGGCACCTTTGCGTTCGAGCAGCGTGTTGGTACCGACGGTGGTGCCGTGGAGGAGGATAACGTTGCCCTCCGGCGCGATCTTCTGGAGGGCGTCGACGATGGCTTGGGAAGGATCGGCGGGAGTTGAAAACACTTTCAACATGCGAAGGTGGCCGGCTTCGTTCCAGACACAGTCGGTGAAGGTGCCGCCGGTGTCGATCGCGATGCGGAGGGGTTGAGGGCGGCGGAGCATGGGACACAAAAGAGTAACACTGGCGGCAGCGCGCGGGCGCTACATCCCAACGTCTCGGAAGGAGAACAGGACATGGGCGCCAGGATTAGAAAAGACTGCTCGCGGGGGCACCCGCGCCACAGAAACCTTCCTTCGCTTCGCTCGGGGGACAGCCGAGGGCGGCTGTCCCTACATGAACCGGCAATCCCTGCCGAGCTTCGTTCGGCGGCCGGATCGAAGATCCGGCCCCACACAACCAACTGCAAATACTACTTTGTGGTGAAGGCTAGCGTCAGGAGCGTTTTTTGTTCGACCTCGTGGGCTTTGGCGCTGCCTGTCGCTGGGCTCGCGCCAGAGCTACGTTTCACGCTTAGCACCGGGCGGTCACCGGCTACTCGTTTCAGGCGGGGGAGCATGTTGAAGAGGGCTCCCATATTCGCGGGCTCTTCTTGCACCCAGACGATGTCAGCGTTTTTGCCGTGGCGATCGAATTCGGCGACGACTTCCTGCTCGGGGAATGGGTAGAGTTGTTCCAAGAACACGATCGCCGTGGTGGTGTCTTTTCTCTTTTTACGTTCGGCCTGGAGTTCGTGACCGATTTTTCCGCTGCAGATCAGGATGCGGTCGGCTTCTCCGACTTCAGTGTCGGGGATGACGTTCAGGAAATTCTTGTGGGTGAAATCTTCAATCGGGGAGCTTGCATCAGGATGGCGCAGCATACTCTTGGGCGTGAAGACGACTAACGGCTTGCGCCAGTGACGCAAGGCCTGGCGGCGCAGGAGATGGAAATGCTGCGCTGCGTTGCTCGGTTGCGCGATCTGGATATTGTGCTTGGCGGCGAGTTGGATGAAGCGTTCGATTCTTGCGCTGGAATGCTCCGGTCCCTGGCCTTCGTAGCCGTGCGGCAGCAACATGACGAGGCCGGAGAGCAGGTTCCACTTGGCTTCTCCGGCGCTGATGAACTGGTCGATGATGGCTTGGGCGACGTTGACGAAGTCGCCGAACTGGGCTTCCCAGAGGACGAGCGATTCGGGATAGTCGCGGCTGTAGCCGTATTCAAAGCCGAGCACTCCGGCTTCGGAGAGCGTGGAGTTGTAAATTTCGCAGCGGGCCTGACCCGGTGCGATGTTTTCGAGCGGCACGTATTCGTTTTCGTTCTCGATGTCGATTAGCACGGAGTGACGTTGGTTGAAGGTGCCACGGCGGGAGTCTTGTCCGCTGAAGCGCACGTGCGTACCGGCTTTCACGAGGCTGGCGAAGGCCAAGGCTTCGGCCATGCCGTAGTCGACTGGGCGCTTGCCTTCGCCCATTTCCGCGCGCTGTTCGAGGAGCTTCTTCACTTTCGGGTGAATGTGGAAACCCTCAGGGTAGGTGGTGAGGCGGGCGGTGAGTTCCGATATCTCGTCCCGCGAGAGGCCGGTGTCGACCTCGTATTCGGGGCGATAGAGACCACCGAAGTAGTTATTCCAATACTTCGGGAGTTCACGCATCAGAGGCTTGTGCTTGATGCTACCGGCTTGCTTCTGCGCGGCTTCGAACTCGGCCTTGATGGTCGCGGCTTGTGACTGCGCGTCGGCTGCGCCGATGTCGTCGGCGTAGATTTCCCAGAGTGGCGGATGTTCTTTGATCTTCTTATAAAGAAGAGGCTGGGTGATGGTGGGGTCGTCGACCTCACTGTGGCCGTGGCGGCGGTAGCCGATTAAATCGATGACGACATCCGTGCCGAATTTGTAGCGGTACTCGGTGGCGAGGCGGGCGACGCGGACGACGGCGTCAACGTCCTCTCCATTGACGTGGAAGATGGGAATTGACTGGCGGCGCGCGATGCAGGCGGCGAAGCGGGTGGAATGCTCCTCGGTATAGCTAGTGGTGAAGCCGAGAAGATTGTTGACGACGACGTGGATGGTGCCGCCGACGGTGTAGCCGGGAAGGTCGGCATAATTCATGGTCTCGGCGAGGACGCCTTGCCCGGCGAATGCGGCGTCGCCGTGGACGAGGAGTGGAAGATATTTTTCGCGGCCGCCTTCGCCGGTACGGTCCTGCTTGGCGCGGGTGCGGCCGACGGTGACGGGATCGACGGCTTCGAGGTGGCTAGGGTTGGAGACCAGATGTATGTGAACCTTTCCGCCGCTACGCGTTTTGTATTCGCCGGTCGCGCCCATGTGATACTTCACATCGCCGGAACCGAGGACACTGCGGGGATCGACATCTTCGAATCCGGCGAAGATTTCCTGCGCGGGGCGCTGGGCGACGTGAGCGATGACGTTGAGGCGTCCGCGATGGCTCATGCCCATGACTAATTCGATGGCACCGCGCTGGGCAGCGGTGTCGAGCACTTCGTCGACGAGCGGGATGAGAGCGGTGACACCTTCGAGCGAGAAGCGCTTGCTTCCGAGATAGCGCTGCTGCATGACTTGTTCGAAGACGTCGGCGCGAATGAGGAGATCGAGGATGCGCTGTTGGTCTTGTTCTGTAACCTGGAATGCGTCGGATTCCATCTGCTCGTAGATCCAGCGGCGGCGTTCAGGGGAGTAGATGTGGTTGATCTCGACGCCAATGGTGCTGGAGTAGATGGCGCGGGCTTCGCGGGCGTATTCGCCTTCGTGCTGGAGTTCGGGCGTTTCGCGGGGACGGAGGAAGCCGAGGGGATCGAGGTCGCCCTCGAGGTATCCCCACTGGCGGTAGGCGGCGAACACGCGCTCGCGTTCCGGGTTGGAGCCATTGGTTTCTGCGACGGCGGCGTGAGAGCCACCGTTGGAGGTCTTGGTTTTCGGGATCATATAAGTGTAGTTACTAGGATAAAGGATGCAGGGGAAAGCCAAAAGGCTCAGCGTGGGCGACCGCTGGCAAAGTCAAAATCCCCGCTTCTCGCAAAAGACGCGAGAAACGGGGCACCCGCTCGGAATCGACCACGGAGGACACAGAGGAAAATCAAGAGCCCCACCCTGTCGCAAAATGCGCGACTAGGGTGGGGGCGTCCTTGGAAAAACTACTCTTACTTCTTGTGCCCGCTGAAGTCGAACAGGTCCATGAGATTGCCTAGTGCGGGGCTGTTCAACGGGACGTAGGGATTGGTTGCGCTGGTGACTGGATTGGGGAAGTTGTCGCGGCTGCGAGTGGTGACCGGAGCCAGTCCCCAGTTCACTTCGATGAACTTCAGGATTGAAACGTGGTCGGCGTAAACGTGCGAAATGTGGCCGGGTTTGGTGTAGGGAGAGACGACGATGGCGGGGATTCGTGTGCCGTCACCAAAATAGTCGAGAGGTTGAACATAGCCGGAATCGTAGTAGCCGCCGCCTTCATCCATGGTGACGACGATGGCGGTGCTGGACCACAGCTCTTTATTGGCCTGGACCATATCGACGATCTTCTTGACGAAGCCCTCGAGGAGGTCCAGCTTCGAAGAAGATGGGTGCCCGTCGAGCCATCCGTCGGGTTTCACGAAAGAGACGGCGGGCAGCTGACCGTTCTTGATTCCACGATAAAGGTTGAGGACATCCTGCAGGTGCTTCCCCTTGGTCGAACTGGTCATGATCGAGGTTTGGTACTGGAAGGGGTTGCAGATGTTGCAGTAGGTGTTATCGGCAGTGACGTAGTTGTTGTAGGGATTGGCGAGGTAAGTGTTCCACTGGTCCCCGAAGTAGGCCCAGGTGATGTGCTTTTCGTTGAGCGAGTCGCCAATCGAGCGCATGGGCGAAGGCGGAATGGTAAAGACCGTTGAGGCTGGGTTGCCAATGTCGAGATACGCGTTGGTTCCGTTGCCGTAGTATCCGGGATTGTAGTTGTTGAGGAGATAGAAGTGGCCAGGATCGCAGTTGGGGCCGATGGGCTGAGAGAGCGCACCCAGATAGCTGACGATTTGAGAAACAGCGGGCTGGCTCAAGTCGGAACAATCGGTATAGGTGCCGCCGCCGTACGAGGGTGAACCGTAGGAGCCACCACCGTAGCCATCTTCGGTGTACCAGTTGTTGGTGCCAACCTGCGGGTCGGGGTTTTCGATTTCGTCAACGACGCCGGCGTTGGCGGTTCCGGCGGCAACGAGCTCATTATGCGGAGGTTGGGCGGGATCTCCGTTGGCCGAGGCGAACCAGATGGCATCGCCCATGCCAAGCATGACGTGGTTGGCGCCGGTGCCGCCCATGGCAGCCTGGTGGTAGTTGTCGCTCATGGCGTAGTGGTCGGCGAGATACTTCAAGTAAGGGGCATCACCCTGCTGCATGTTGTAGAAGCCCATGGAGGTCGAGCCCTCTCCGGTGGTCATGTCATTAAAGGTCGACGACTGAGCCAAGCCGTTGGAACCGGCTCCGATGGTGGTTTCAACCCAAGGAAAAAGGTCGGCGGCGCATCCGCTGGGATTCGACGAGGTAGCTTTCGCGGTGTTGCAATCCATCTGCTGCCACATCTGGTAGAAGCGGTGGACTGGGCTGTTGTCGTAGGCATCGTAGGGATGGGTGGAGGAAGTGATCTGGAACGGGCCCGAGGGCAGGGTCGTGGCGTTTGGAATGCGGGTGTCGACGACGCCGTGGCTCAGTCCGGTGCCGCCCGTGGTCAAGTAGACGTAGTAATCTTCGGGCAGTCCGTACTCATACATTTTGGCGGTGGCAACATCGGGGAACGGAGGAGTGGTGTATCCGCCGGCGAGCACCGGAGGCAATACGGGATAGGCAGCATTGCCCGACGGGCTTAGTTGGTACCCTGTGGCGCTGGTGTCGGTGGCAGCGGACTGGCTGGCCATCGAAAAGTTGGGGCCGGGGGTTCCGTCGGCATTGACGATGCCCTTGGAGAGAAGGTTGGAAATAGTGTCGCTGCTGGTGGGCTGGTAAGTGGCGAAGACGTGGTCGAAGGTGCGGTTCTCGCCGATGATCACGATGACGTGTTTGATGGGAGTGGTGGTTTGGGATTCGCGAGCGGGATCCTGCGCGGCGGCAGGAATCGGCGATCCGAGATTGGCGACGATCGCGAAAAGACTGACGCCGACAGCAAGATGTTGCCTGGCTTGGGCCAGGAAACCTGGTGTAGACATAGTTCTCCTCCTGAGAGAGCTGCAGAGGAGAAGGTAGCGGGGGCACGGTTACGGGAAGGTGACGCGGAGATGAAATGGAGATCAAAAGAAATCCACAACACTGGCGAGCCAAGTTCTCCGAAGGAAATGCCATCTAACTGAAAAGACGGGCATAGAATTTTGGGTCATGAAGGTTAGGTTAAGAACTTTGCACAGCCTGCCAAACTCTCTAAGGTAGATGCTGTAGAAATGACGGGTATATGCGCTGGCTTGCACCGGTTGAGGCCCGTGCTGAGAACGAAAATGACGAGACTCGGGACACTAACTCTGCTGGGTATTACTTTTGATGCGTACTCTTCCTATTTGCGCGGGGCAGGCGAGGCTCCGGCGAAAATTCGGGAGGCGATGCGCTGCGATGCGTCGAACTCGTGGACGGAGTTGGGCGTGGACCTGGGTGTGGCCGGTGCGTATGCGGATGCGGGAGATTTGGCGTTTGCAGAGAAGGATGCGTTCGCTGCGATTGAGGCGGGTGTGGGCGCGTTGATCGATGCGGGCAAGCGGCCGGTGTCGCTGGGAGGGGATCATTCGATCACGTATCCCATCGTGAAGGCGGTGGCGCGGCGGCATCCGGGGCTGACGATTTTTCATTTTGATGCGCATCCGGATTTGTATGAGGAGTTCGAGGGGAACCGCCTGTCGCATGCGTGTCCATTTGCGCGGATCATGGAGGCGGGGCTGGCGAAGCGACTGGTGCAGGTGGGCATTCGGACCATCAACCGGCATCAGCGGGAACAGGCGGAGCGCTTTGGGGTGGATGTGGTGGAGATGCGGATGCTGCCGGCTTACGCGAAGTTGAAGGTTTCTGGGCCCGTGTATGTCACGTTCGATTTGGATGTGTTGGACCCGGCGTTTGCGCCAGGAGTTTCGCATCGCGAGCCGGGCGGGATGTCGGTGCGGGAGGCGATCGCCCATCTGCATGCGATTGAGGGATCGATTGTGGGGGCGGATCTCGTGGAGTACAACCCCGTGCAGGATGTTGCAGGCTTGACGGGGACGGTGGCAGCGAAGATTTTGAAGGAGATTTTGGGGAAGATGATTGCGGAGTGAGGCCTAGCACCGGCTTTGCAACCACAGAGGACACAGAGGAGACCCCTCCCGGGTTCCGGGGTATTCCGTGAGCATGGCCGGATTTCGCGATACAGTAGTACGAACGAGTTTCTTACTTATGGCAAACAACTTTAAGAAATTGACGGCACGGTGCCTGCTGGTTGCGGGCTTGGCGGCATGCCTGATTGCGATGGGCTGCGGCAGCAAGGCGGCACAGAATCCGCAGGCCGGCGGGTTCTCGGCGATGCCGGTTAAGGTGCTGGAGGCGCAGGCGATGCCGGTGAATGATGCGTCGGAGTACGTCGCCACGGTGAAGTCGAGGGATTCGGCCGTGATTATGCCGCAGGTGGAGGGGCAGATCACGCATATTTTTGTGCACTCGGGCGACCGGGTGGAGGCGGGAACTCCGCTGATTGAGATCGATCCGCTGAAGCAGCAGGCCACCGTGAAGAGCCAGGAGAGTGCGCGGGCAGCCCAGGAGGCGCAACTGAGCTGGGCGAAGAAGCAGTATGACCGCACACTGGGACTGTCTGGCGCGGGAGTGGTGAGCAAGCAGGATTTGGACCAGGCGAAGTCGACTCTGGACGCGGCCCAATCGCAACTGGACGCGCTCGACTCACAGGTAAAAGAGCAGGAAGTGCAACTGCACTATTACAAGGTGGTGGCGTTGCGCAGCGGGATCGTGGGAGATATTCCGGTGCACGTGGGCGACCGGGTGACGACCACGACCCAACTTACGACCGTGGACCAGCCGGGGAGCCTGGAAGTGTATGTGTACGTACCGATCGAGCGGTCGTCGCAACTCAAGATGAATTTGCCGGTGCAGGTGCTCGACAGCAACGGGAAGGTTCTGGCGGATTCACGGGTGAGCTTTATTTCTCCGCAGGTCGATAACACGACGCAGACGGTGCTGGTAAAAGCCCGTATCGCCAATGCGAACGATGCGCTGCGCCAGTCGCAGTTCATTCGGGCACGGGTGGTGTGGGGAACGCACAAGAATCCACAAGTTCCGATTCTCGCCGTGTCGCGGCTGTCGGGGCAGTATTTTGCATTCGTGGCCGAACCGCAGAATGGCGGGTCGTTCGTAGCACGGCAAAAGCCGCTGACGATCGGTCAGACGGTGGGCAACGACTACGAGGTTCAGGGCGGTATCAAGCCCGGGGATAAAGTGATTATTTCCGGGACACAGTTCTTACGGGACGGAGTGCCGGTGATTCCGCAGAGCTGAAAAGCGGCTTCCGGCTTTCGGCTTTCGGTCTTTTGAGATTCAACGATTGCGTGACGGAATGCGATTGCTTTAGTGCCAGGTACCGGCAGCCGGATAGCGGAGGCCGGAAGCCGTTTTCCACTACAGTTGTGATTCATTATTTGACCAGCGAAAGCTGCATACGGGATTCCTCATGTTTGTTAAGTTCTTTATTCAGCGTCCGGTATTCGCTGCGGTTTGCGCGTTGCTGATTGTTCTAGCGGGCACGGCGGTGATACCGACGTTACCGATCGCGCAGTTTCCGACACTGGCTCCGCCACAGGTGGGCGTCACCAGCGTCTACATCGGGGCCAGCGCGCAGACGGTGGAAAGCGCGGTCACGATTCCCCTCGAGCAGCAGATCAACGGCGCGGAGGGGATGAAGTACATCACCTCCACCAGCGGCAATGATGGGACCAGCAGCATCGTCGCCACGTTCGATCTGACTCGCGATCCAGACCTGGCCACGGTTGACATTCAGAATCGCGTGAACACGGCGCAGGGACGACTGCCGGGCGCGGTGAAGGCCGTGGGCATCACAACGGCAAAGACCTCGCAGAACTTCGTGTTTGGCGCAGGCGTCACCTCCGACAACAACAAATACAGCACGCTGTTCATGAGCAACTATCTCGACGTGTACGTGCGGGATTCGCTGAAGCGCATTCCGGGCGTGGCGGACGTGGTCATCTTTGGCGAGCGCAAGTTCTCGATGCGTCTGTGGCTGGATCCGGTGCGGATGGCGGGACGCGGGCTCACCGCACCCGACGTGGTGAATGCGCTGTCGGAACAGAACGTGGAAGTCGCGGCGGGGCAAGTCGGCCAGCAACCGTCGGTTCTGGGACAACAGTACCAGGTGAGCGTCCGGGCAGTGGGGCGACTCAGCGAGGCGGCGCAGTTCGACAACATCATTCTGAAGGCAAACTCCGACGGCACGCTAGTGCGGCTGAAAGACGTCGGTCATGCGGAATTGGGCGCAGAGAGCTATGCCAACGATCTGCAATTCAACGGGCAGGATGCAGTGGGGCTGGCGGTGACGCAGTTGTCGACTGCCAACGCGCTCGACGTGGACCGGAGGGCGATTGCCGAACTGGACCGGCTGTCGAAGAGTTTTCCTGCCGGCATGCACTACAAGCTGGCGTTCGATACGACGGACGCGGTGGGGGAATCGATTCGCGATGTGATCTTCACGATCGGTTCGGCGATCCTGCTGGTCATTCTGGTGATCTTTATTTTTCTCGGCGACTGGAGGACGACGATGATTCACTTCATCGCCACTCCGGTTTCGCTCATCGGCACCTTCATCTTCGTGAAGTTGCTAGGATTCTCGATCAACACGCTGACATTGTTCGGGATCACACTCGCCACCGGCCTGGTCGTCGACGACGCCATCGTCGTGATCGAAAACATTGAGCGCCATATGGCTGAGGGCGAGCACAACTCCCGCAAGGCGGCGGCAGCAGCCACCGCCGAGATTACCAGCGCGGTCATCGCTACCTCGCTGGTGCTCGTTGCCGTGTTTGTGCCGGTTGCGTTCTTTCCGGGAACGACCGGCATTCTGTTTCGCCAGTTCGCCCTGACCATCGCATTTTCCATCGCCATCTCCGCGTTCAACGCGCTCACTCTGGCTCCGGTGCTGGCGGCAATTTTTCTGAGTGGAGGGCACCGGAAAAAGTGGTGGCTGCTGCAAAAATTTGACGACGGCGTCGTCGCCCTGACGCGTGGGTACCGTAGCCTGCTGCATCACGTGCTGAAACACAAGCTGGCGATGTCGGTGATATTTTTCGCGGGGCTGGGGCTCACTTATTTTGTGTTCACGCGGGTGCCGACGGGATTCGTGCCGGACGAAGATCAGGGATATTTCATCATCGTGATCCAGGCGCCATCGGGGGCATCGCTGGGATACACGAAGGCGATCGGGAAGCAGGTATCGGGCATGCTGGCCGGAGTTGAGGAGGCCGAAGGAACATTCTCTGTGGCTGGCTTCAGTTTTGCGGGGGCGGCGGCGAACCAGGGATTGATTTTCGTGCCGCTAAAGCCGTACTCGCAGCGCAAGGGCAAGGTGCATTCGGCCCCGGCTATCGTGAACCGGGTGCGTCCGATGCTTTTTGGCGTGCAGGGGGCGATCGTGTTTGCGACGCTGCCCCCGCCGATTCAGGGGTTGGGACAGTTTGGGGGATTCCAGTTCGTGGTGCAGGATCTGGCGGCGCACAAACTCGAAGAACTGGCGAGTACGGCGCAGGGCTTCCTGCTGCACTCTCGGGAGCATAAGGAACTCGCGGGGTTGTATTCACCGTTCACGGCGAATGATCCGCAATATGTAGTGACCATTGACCGGGAGAAGGCAAAGAGCCTGCATGTGCCGCTGTCGCAGATTACGGATACTCTCGGCGTGTATATGGGCTCGGCGTATGTGAACGACTTTGATTTCAACAACCGGTCGTACCGCGTGTATGTGCAAGCGGACAAGCAATTCCGGGCGGAAGCGGAGAATATGAAGCGGTTCTACGTGCGCTCCGACGGCGGGGCAATGGTGCCGCTGGACAATCTGATCAGTATTACGCAAACTACCACGCCGCAGGTGATCAGCCACTACAACCTGTTCCGGTCGGCGGAGATCGATGGGTCACCGGCGCCGGGATACAGTTCGGGGCAGGCGATTGCGGCGATGGAACAGATGGCGGCGAAGATGCCGCAAGGATTCTCCTACAGCTGGACGGGACTCTCGCTGGAGGAGTTGCAGGCGGGAGGAACATCGCTGCTTCTGTTTGGACTGGGCACGCTAGTCGTGTACCTGACGCTTTCGGCGCAGTATGAAAGTTTCGTGCTGCCGTTCATCGTGCTGCTGGCGGTGCCAATGGCGCTGCTGGGAGCGCTGGGCGCGCAATGGATGCGGGGGTTGCAGGATGACGTGTTCTGCCAGGTCGGACTGGTGATGCTGGTGGGGCTGGCGAGCAAGAATGCGATTTTGATCGTGGAATTTTCAGAGCAGTTGCGCGAGCGCGGGGTTCCGCTGATGGAAGCGGCGGTGCAGGCGGCGACGATTCGGCTGCGTCCGATTCTGATGACTTCCCTGGCGTTCATCCTGGGCGTGGTGCCGCTGGTTGTGGCGACGGGCGCGGGAGAAAATGGCCGGCATTCGGTAGGCACGACGGTGTTTGGCGGGATGATTATGTCGACCGTCCTAAACCTCTTCTTTATTCCTGTGCTGTATCTGATTATTGAAGGATGGCGGGAACACGGGAAGGTACGGGTTCGGGGCAGCGACGAGTCTGTGTCTAGTTAGGCCCGAGTTTCCTGGGCGCAGACAAATAGTGGCGTCTCTACCAGACTCGCTTCCAGACGCATGAACCTGCAACGCGGCCCTGAAGGGCCACTCTTTCCACAAGTAGTTACAAGCTCGGATCGTTGCAACCCCTCTGGGCGGGCTTACCTCGGCGTCTCGGAGCTTACCTTAGTAACTCGAAAGCGCACGCCTGCGGCGATATTCTAGCGGTACCCATTCCCCGGGTCTCCGACGGCCGAGTTACGTCGCGGCGGCGCGACGGACTCGCTTGGGGCGGAACTGGAAAAAAGGAAATGTCTACAAAAATCGGCGACTTCGAAATTTTAGGTGAACTGTCGAAATCACCTACGGGCACAGTTTACAAAGCCAACGATCCCGCGAGCGGGCAGACGATTGCGCTGAAGGCAATCCAACTGAGCGCGTTTGGGGAAAGCGCGGCGGCGCTGGAGCAAGCGCTGCTGGCGGAGGCCGAGAGCATCAAGGTCTTGAGCAGCTCGAACATCACTACCGTATCGAGCGCGTCGGTCATTGACGGCCAGTTCTGCGCCGCCATGGAGTACATACAGGGCAACAGCATTGGAACGATGCTGGCGCGCAAAGAAGGATTTTCGATCTGGGATCTGCTCGACATCGGGCGGCAGCTGTGCAGCGGCCTGGAGCACGCGAAGTCGCACAACATTGTTCACTACGGCCTGGAACCATCCAAGATCATGTGCGGATGGGACGGAACCACGAAGATTCTGGGATATGGCATTTCGAGCGTCGGGAACTTCGTCCAACACGTTGCGGACGGGGTTCCATCGATCCTGCATTACATGTCGCCGGAGCAGATTCGCGGCGAAGCTACTGATAACCGGTCAAACCTGTTCAGCCTGGGCGCGATCTTTTATGAAATGGTGACGGAGCGGAGAGCATTCGATCGCGAAGATGCGGAGTCGTTGCGGCAGAGCGTTCTGGAAAGCACGCCCGTACCGCCGCTGCATGTCAATGCCAAAGTTCATCCTTTGCTCAGCGACCTGATCATGAAAGCGCTGGCGAAGGACCCTGCAGAACGTTATCAGAACGAGCGGGAGTTGCTGGACGATCTGGAAAAATGCAAAGAGTCGAGGCCTGCGGCGAAGAAGGGGGAAGCGCCCAAAGCCCCGTCAGTTCCCAAGGCGAGCTCGGTGGCGCAGGCGAAATTTGCGGCTCCGGTGGCAGCGAAGCCGGCGGCACCGGCAGCGCGCCCCGTGGTTGCTGCTGGAACCAGGCCCGTAGCCCCCAAGACGGTGGAGCCGAAGCCAGTCGCCCCGGCAGTTACAGCGGCGCCGAAAGTGGAAGCAAAGGCGTCGGTGCTGGCCAAGCCAGCGTCGAGGCTGGCCATGCCGAAAGCGGCCGCGGCGGCTGCAGGCGTTGGGAGCGGCGAAGCGATGGCGTCTTCGATCGATATTTCGGGAGTCGAAGCGCCGAGCGAGTCCATGACTTCCAGCGTTGCGGAGACCACCGAGGCGCCGGAAGCTCCGGCCGCGTACATGTCTTCGGCGGTAGTGGACGAGCCGGAGGTCGAGACCTTCGAACCACAGGTTGAAACGTTCGAACCCCAGGTTGCGGAAGAGGGTCCGAAGATCGCGGTCGACCCCATGATGTCCGAGGGCGGGGCGAAAAGCGGCGGGAGCGTAAGTTTTTCGGAGATGACGGAACTGCCTCCGCTGAAGGAAGTTTATATTGCACCGCCTCCGCCGCCAGTTGATCCGGCGCCGGTCGTGGCTCCCACAGCGACAAGGTTTCAAAGCGGGCGGAAGGCGGACGAGAAGCCGAAAGTACAGCCTCGCGAAGTCGCGCAGAAGGCAATTAAGGAAATCAAAGGAGTTCCGCCGAAGCTGATGGGCTATGCGATCGGAGGAGCGCTGGCGCTAATCGTGGCGATCGGCATCGGAGTCACCATCTACGTTCATAGCCTGAATAGTGATGATGATACGGGGACGTCACGTCCGGCAGCGGTTTCCGAGACGCCCGCGCCGGACGCCAGCCAGCCAGCGCCCAAGAAAGAACCAGCGCCAGTCCAGCCGGTGGAGATTCAGCCGGTCCAGAGCGCACAGCCGCAAGCGACTGAAGAGGAACCGGCTACCCCCACCAGGGCGGCGCGCAATCCAAGGAAGAAGGTGGCGGCGGCACCGGTTGTAATTCCCGGGCAGCTGGCGATTGATTCAATGCCACAAGGCGCGCAGGTGCAGGTGGATGGCAGGACCGATCCGAGTTACGTCACGCCATTCGCATTGACCAATATGCAGCCGGGGCAGCACTCCATCACGGTCAGCAAGGCGGGCTACTCGACTGATACGCGAACCGTGAATGTGACTGCAGGAAACCGGGCGACGGCGTCGATCCGACTGACGCAACTGATGGCGACGCTGGTAGTAAAGAGCGATCCGGCGGGAGCCAACATTTACGTGGACGGCCGCGATGTGGGCGCGAAAACGCCGGCACAGGTCAGTGTGGATAAAGGTCAGCACGTGGTGCTGGTCCGCATGTCGGGATACATTGATGAAACCATGAGCACTCAGTTCGCGCTGGGGCAGACGTTCAACTTCTCGCCGACGCTGCGCTCTCTGGGCAACACCGACAACATCCGGACTGTTGGCAAGATGTCGAAACTGTTCGGCGGAAAAGGCGGTAACGCCGGACAAGGCACGGTCAGCATCCACACGCAACCCAAGGGCGCGCAAGTTGCGATCAACCAGCACATGCTGGAGAAAAACTCGCCGGTGGACATAATGCTCGATCCGGGCAACTACGTCATCGACATTACGCTGAGCGGATATGCCCCGGTGCACAAGATCATCACCGCCGACAAGGGCGGCAAGGTGGTGGTCGACGAAGTGATGCAGCCACAATAAGGGCTGCATGGCTGCGGTCCTTCTCGAAATGGAGCACTTTGGAGTCTGCTCTGCAATGAGCTCGTGTACATCCGAATTGTCGCTAACTCACAGTGACTGTTATCGGCTTCGATCTGTTTAGAAGGTCGGTGCCTCGCGACCGTCCTCTACGCTCTTCCACATAGCCACGACAGGAATCCCAGTTCGGTTGGCTTGCTGCGGAAAAGTCCGGAACATCCGGTGCCCTGCCCTCAATTTACACTTTTTGAGTTAAAAGGATTCTCCATCGCACCTGGCGAGCGCTTTGACCTGATTCTTGATTTCTCGGGTTTGGCCGGCGAGAGTGTCATTCTCAAGAATGATAATTTCAACGTTATGCAGTTTCGCGTGGCGCAAAGCGGAGCTCGCGATTCCAGCGCCTTGCCGCACAGTCTGAGGCCGGTTCCCAAACTCGAGGAGTCTACCGCGGCCAAGACGCGCTTGTTAAGCCTGGTGGGAGTCAACGACCTGGTGCAGCGGCCGATGACGATGCTACTCAACAATGCGCACTGGAGCATGCCATCACCAAAAATCCGGGGCTCGATTTGACTGAGATCTGGACGTTCGTAAACACGACGGACGACGCCCATCCCATTCATCCGCATTTGGTGCGCTTCCAGATTCTCGACCGAAGACGACTCGATATCGGAGCCTATTGGAGCAAAGGAGAAGTGAAGTACACCGACCAACGATGCCGCCCGATCCAGCGAGTCTGGCTGGAAGATACAGTGCGTGCGGACCCCGGCATGCTAACTCGGATCATCGTGCGATTCGAAGGCTTCGCTGGACGGTACGTGTGGCATTGCCACATCCTGGAGCACGAGGATAACGAGATGATGAGACCCTTCGAGGTGGTTTCGGCCCGATGAGCGCAACGCGCGGTTTTACTTCGGCATCTTGAAGTTGATCGTGATCTGAGTCTGAATCTCGACTGGTTGGCCGTTGAGCAAGTACGGCTTGTACTTCCACTGCTTGACGGCATCGGTGGCCGCTTTGGCAAGCTGCCCATCGCCGCTGAGCACTTTGATGTGGGAAATGTCGCCAGTCTTGGAGATAGTCGCGAGCAACTCGACGGCGCCCTCAACACCCATGGCCAGGGCGTTTCGCGGGTAAGCAGGCTGAACCTTCTTGGTGAGCAAGCCCTGCGATACGCCTTGCGAAACATTGAGCGTTTGCAGCACGGGAGTGGGTTCGCTTCCCTCGGTACCGACAATGTCGGGCGGAGGCGCGCCGGCGCCAGGCGTCGCCATCCCAATCATGCTGGGGGCCGGAGCGTCAGGCGCTGCTGGTTTTGTGTGCTGTGCGGGAGCGCTGCCTCCTTTGACCATCAGAGGCGATGCAGTCGGGTTGCTGATCGCAGAAGAAGCGGCAGAGTCGTCGGATGCAGTCTCAGAGTGATTCGCAACCTGAGTCTTCGCAGGCACGGCGTCGGCCTGGTAACTCGGAACGGATGTGGGAGCCGCGGAGACGGGTGCAGACGCAGGCGCAACCGCCGATGTTGCTGAAGGCGTAAATGCAGGCCTGCCGCCACTCGGCTTCGGAGTCTGTGGAACTGGGACGGGCGCAGGAGCGGTCTGCGCAGGAGTGCTTGCCGGCTGGCTCGAGTGTCCTTGGAACACCGTGAAACCGATATAGAGAGCTCCGGCAATCAACACTGCGGCAACGAGTCCGAAGAGAATCTTCTTGCTTCCGCCGCTGGATTTTTCCGGTGCATTGGCTCCGCCAAAGGTGAATGACGGCGCTGACCCGGCATAGCTGGAGGATTCTCTGGAGCCGGCTTTCGCGGGCTCGTCCGAGAGAATATCTTCGTCGGCGGGAGAGCTTGCGGACGAGGCGGTTGAGGGATGAATTTCGCGTGCCGGTGCGGGCGCGCTGGCGGCTCCGCTACCGTGTACAGCGGGCTGGCCTATGCTGGACGATGCCGCGGATGACTTTCCCGCTTGCGCGGCGAGCGATGGCGCGGCAACCGGGGCGCTGGAACCGATGTCGAGAAGATCGTCGTCGTTGGCCGCCGGAACCGTGCTTGCGGCTGCGGGCCACGCCTGAGGCGCGGCGGGCTTCACTTCTGGCGGAGCGGCCGGAAGCGGAGCGGAAACTGCTGCCGGCTCGACTGGGGCCGGAATCACCGGGGCCTGAGTCACGGGAGCTGCTGTTTTCAGCGGAGGAACTGGTTTGGCGGCGACTGGCTTAGCAGGCGGCACTGCGGGAGCCGCGGACGCTGGTTTGGCTGGTTCGCCTTTACGCAGCAGTCCGCGGGCCACGCGCAGAGTTCCTTTGGCCTGTTCGATATTGATGGGTTTGGTCAGGACAAGGTTGGCGCCGATACGAAACGCCTTCGCGACCCCGGCCTGACCTTCCACTACGGCTACGGCAAGCGACGCCTGGTTGGACGTCGAGTTGCGCGCGCTTTTGAACAACAGAGTGGCATTCTGCTCGTTATCGCAGTCGACCACGACAGCGTCGAAGTGTTGGCCCATCAGCTTCTTGACTGCAGCAAAGGGTTCAATGCAGGACTCGACGGCGAACTCCAGCTCGCTCAGGACTTGCGTCACCGTGCGGGCGGTTTTTTCGTCGGGACAGAAGAGAAGAGCTAGGTAACCCATACCAAGGCCATCGTAGGTACAAGCGTAAGGCGCGGCAAGTTACGGGAGTAATTCGCAGTCAGGGGATTTGTGTGGTGTTTCGGTTCGTGCAAAGACCCACTTCTCGCAAAGGGCGCGAGAAATGGGGCACCCGGGCTGGGCGCTGGCGGTCGCATACAATAGCGGGCCATGCGGCTGCCGTTGCGGCTGAAGATCGCGTGGACGCTATGGCTGCTGGTATGGGCCCCGGCGTACTGGCGGCAATATGGCGCGCAGAATTTTCTCTTCTTCTGCGACCTGGGCAATGTGCTGATCGGAATTGGATTGTGGCTGGAGAGTCCACTGATCTTCTCGTGGGTGGCGTCGGGATTACTTTTATTCCAGACGATCTACACGGTCGATTTTGCGGGGGCGTTGCTGACGGCGCGACATGTTACCGGGGGCACGGAATATATGTTCGATCCGGGATTGCCGCTGACGATGCGCCTGCTCAGCTTGTTTCATGTGGTGACGCCGCCTCTGTTGCTGTGGGCGATCTGGCGTCTGGGCTATGACCGGCGAGGATGGAAGTTGCAGACGCTGATGGCGTGGATTGTGGTGCCGATCAACTATTTCTGGCGTCCGGAGCAGGATGTGAACTGGGCGCGGGGGCTGTTCTTCCATGAGCAGCACGTGATGCCGGGGTGGGCTTACCTGCTGGCGTATTTGACGGTGGTGCCGCTGGGCATTTATTTTCCGACGCACCTCTTCTTGGAGTGGGCGATTGGAAAAAAGGGGCCGCAATCGAGTTAGCGCATTACTTTACGTTGCCTTGCCGGAATCGCCTGACGGTTTTCGCACGGCCGACTCGGGCTGCGGGTATTCAATAGATCCCTTGAATGACGAGATGTCTTCGTCGTGGTAGTCGGGGAACGGCAGCTGCTTTCCGTCGCGCAGATCGGCGATTTTCTTGGCGGCGTTTTCGGCTTTGTCTTTTTCGACGCCGGCATCGCGGCTGAGATAAAGAGTCTGCGAGGGGAGTGCGAGGCTGCCGCCCGCGTCTTCGATGATATCCATGATTCGCAACAGCAGGTCTTCGCGGATGGCGGTGAACTCGTTGAAATCCCGCGTCAAAATGTAGGACAGCACCTCGAGGTTGAGCGAGGCGCCCGCAATGTCGGTGAGACGAACGCGGACGGTCTTAGTTTCCACCTTGGGATGGCTATAAAGAAGGCGGCGGATTTCTGCCAGCACGAAGCGGACATGATCCGGCTTGCTTTCGGGGCGCAGGCCCAGAGTGGTCTTAAAAAGAATCTTGTCGCGGCGGCTCAGGTTCTCGAGGTTAATGGTCGCGACCCTGCCGTTGGGGATGGCCAGCAGAGTGCGTTCTTCGGTGCGGATGCGAGTGGAGCGCAGGCCGATGTCTTCGACCACGCCGGTGCGATCGCCGAAACGGCAGACATCGCCCACGCGAAAGACCTCGTCACCGAGCACGGAGACGCCGCCGAAAAGATTAGCGATGGTCTGCTGCGCGCCGAAACCGATCGCAATGCCGCCAATCCCGAGTCCGGCGAGCGCGGTGCTCATGTTGAAGCCGAGGTTGCCCAGGACCGCCAGAGCACCGAGACCGAAAATACATGCTTTGAGAATGCGCTCGCCGAGAAGCATGAGCGAACCGGTGCCGGCGTGTCCGCGAGCCAAGGCGCGATTGCGCACGCGGCGAAGCGACCAGCGGGCAACACGCCAGACGATCCAAGTCACGCTGATGATGAGCGCGATTGAGGTGAGTTGGAAATAGTAGTGGCGCGGCAGGAGTGCGACGCCAAGGTAGCGGACAAACATCTGATGAACCAGCGTGCCGGCAAGCAGCCACGCTGGAGCAGAAACGGACCGCCAGTTGGCGATCTCCACTTGGCCGCGACGCCGGGCCCACCACCGGATGGGGATTCCCAGAAGCACGAGGATGAGCCAACCAATGCCCGCGGCTAGGGGCAGTGCGACGAGTATGGCTACCCATTGCCATAGCGGCACGCCTGCGACTTCATGTTTCACCAGCACGCTCGGGAGCTTGCGCTCTACCTGGCGAGCTTCGACTTGATCGTAGAGCTCAGGAACTTTGGTCAGTGTGTCGGACGAGATAAGCCAGATCTTTCCGGCACTTGGATCGGAGACTCGGACCAGATCAAGGTCGGCTTCCACATCGCCGGAAGACATGGTCCCCAACTTTTGGCGGCCGAGTGGAACTCCTTCCTGAGGAGTTCCTTCCGGCTGGGTGTAGGCACCCACGCGTCCGGTGAAGGCTGGGCTGTTCAGAACCGCGTTGAGCTGACTGGCAATCTGCTCGCCTTCGGACTGGCGGCGCGCGGGGCTCATCTGGAAGTACTGCGCGGCGATGCTGTAGTTGCCCGATTGTGCGGCTTGGAGAAATCCGAGAATGGCACCCGAAGGGGTGTTGCGGCCCAGCGGATCGGTGGAAGTAGCCGCCGTGTTTGTCGTGGGAGAGGGCAACACGCCGCTCAGCGGCGACTGAGCGGCAACGGAAAGAGCAAGAACAAGACAAAAAGTCAGAAGCAAGAGCGTCTTCGTCTTAGGGAATGAGGACATGATGATCTCCGGCCCGAAGTCCCGGCAGGCACACCGATTGCCGCTCGAAGTGTGATTCATTGTACCGAATGCGGCTGCAGCAATCATGCACCCGAGAAACGCCGTGCCTCATCCTCGCTTCGGGCGGTAGATGTGCGTGCTGGTGCCGAAGAAAACTTCGGCGGATTCCATTACGGTTTCCGAGAGAGTGGGGTGCGGGTGAATGGTCAATGCTATGTCGCTGGCCAACGCCGCCATCTCGACAGCGAGCACGCCCTCGGCGATCAGTTCGCCGGCGCCGGCGCCGACGATGCCGACTCCGAGAACACGTTCGGTCTGCGGATCGAAGAGCAGTTTGGTCATCCCCTCGGGACGGTCGATGGTGACGGCGCGGCCGGAAGCGGCCCAGGGAAACTTGGCGACTTTGATCTCGCGATTTTCTGTCTGTGCTTGCGTCTCGGTCATGCCACACCATGCGACTTCCGGATCGGTGAAGACGACCGCCGGGATAGCGTTGGGTTCGAAGGCGACTTTGTGTCCGGCGATGGCTTCGACGGCCACGCGGCCTTCGTGCGAGGCTTTGTGGGCGAGCATGGGCTCGCCGACGACGTCGCCGATAGCGAAGATCGCGGGATCGTCGGTTTGCAATTGCTTATTGACCTGGATGAATCCGCGCTGGCCGACTTGGACGTGCGTTTTGTCGAGGCCGGAGATTTCGGAGTTGGGCTTGCGGCCGACAGAGACCAGGACGCGGTCAAACACTTTCTCTTGCGTGCTACCGTCCTGCGCCTGGAGCGTGGCTCGGATTCCGGCGCCTTCGTCCTTGACCGACGAAACGGTGGTATTGAGCAGGATGCCGTCGAATAACTTTTCCAGACGCTTGTGGAGGGGAAGGACGAGATCGCGATCTGCGCCCGGGAGGAGTCCGGGGAGCATTTCGACCACGGTCACGCGCGTGCCGAGCGCGGCGTAGACCGAGCCGAGTTCGAGGCCGATGTATCCACCACCGACTACCAATAAGGTGCTTGGAATGTCTTCGAGATTCAGGGCGCCGGTGGAATCCATCATGCGCGGTGTGTCGAGCTTCAGCGTGGGAACAATCGCGGGGCGGGAACCGGTTGCAATAATGATGCGGTCGAAGCTGAGGGATTCTTCGGAGCCGTCGGATTTCGTGACACGCAGCGTAGTGGAGTTTTCGAAGGCTGCACGGCCTTGAACGTAATGGACTTTGCGTTGCTTCGAGAGGATGCCGAGGCCGCCCGTCAGCTTCTTGACAACTCCTTCTTTGAAGGTACGTAAGCGCGCGAGGTCGATCTTTGGAGCGCCGAATTCGATGCCCCAGCTCTTTGCCTGCTCCGATTCTTCGATCAGCTTCGCGATGTGGAGCAGTGCTTTCGATGGGATGCATCCCCGGTAGAGGCAGACGCCGCCCGGATTTACTTCCGGGTCGATGAGGGTGACGGTCATGCCGAGATCGGCGGCCAGGAATGCAGCGGCGTATCCACCCGGACCGCCGCCGACGACTGCTATGTTTATGTTTTCAGACATAAGGCGTTCAACTACGAAGGGCACGAAGGTACACGAAGGAAGACAAACCAGCGCGGTAATTCGAGCTTCGGTTTTTCTCTTTGCTTCGCGTGACTTCGTGTCCTTCGTGGTTCATGGTTTAGTCGTTCATCCTTGAACCGAAAGCAGGAACGGTTGTTCAAAGGCTTCGGATATCCAGCGCAGGAAGCGGGCGGCGTCGGCTCCGTCAATCAATCGGTGGTCGTAGGAGAGCGAGAGCGGCAGAATCAGCCGCGGCTCGAACTTGCCGTGGATCCATTCTGGCTCCATCCGCGAGCGGGAAAGGCCAAGGATCGCGACTTCGGGATGATTCACGATGGGGGTAAAGCCGATGCCGCCGATGCCGCCCAGATTTGTGATGGTGAAAGTCCCACCTTCCATATCGGGTGAGGTGAGTTTTTTGTCACGCGCCTTCTTCGAGAGTTGGGACAGTTCCACCGCCAGTTCGACGATGTTCTTCTTGTCGACATCGCGGATCACGGGGACGAGCAGGCCGCGGTCCGTATCGGCGGCGACGCCAATGTTGATGTACTGCTTGTAGACGATTTCTTCTTTGTCGATGTCGATGCTGGCGTTGAACTGGGGAAACACTTTGAGCGCCGCGGCGCAAACTTTCAGCGCGATGGCGGTGACCGTCATCTTGCCACCGGCTTCTTCGGCTTTGGGAGCGAAGCGGGCTCGCAGGTGTTCGAGTTCGGTGATGTCGGCGCGATCGTGCTGCGTGACGTGCGGAATTGTGTTCCAAGCTTCGGCAAGGTGCTCGGCGGTCTTGCGGCGAACGCCGCGCATGGACACCCGTTCGACCTTGCCATACTTGGCGAAATCGGGAAGCTGAGGCTGGGCGAAGTGTCCGGCGCGCGGGGGCGTCTGTGCGACTGTGACGGCCGCTGACAGGAGCGCTTTCGTGTAGCCCTTGACGTCGTCTTCGCTGATGCGGCCGCCTGGTCCGGTGCCTTTGACTTCGTAGATGTCGACGCCAATCTCGCGGGCTAACCGGCGCACGTGCGGCGCCGCGGGAATGGCCTGACGATTTTCGGTTCCCGCGACCTTGCCCAGTTGCACGGGCATGGTGAACACGGGTGCGGACTGCTGCGGCTGGTCGGGTGGCAGGGCCTGTTCCTCGGTCTTGCCCTCGGCGCGAATGGCGGCTTGAAACGCGAGCCGGGCTCCGTGTTGTCCGGAAACGTGTTCGACGGGAGCATTGCGAGTCCGACTGGCTTCGACTGGCGCTGGTGCTCCACCTTCGAGCGTGAAGATGACCTGCCCAACTTTGACCTTCTCGCCTTCTTTAACTTTGATGTCTTTGACGATGCCGCTGACGGACGACGGGACTTCGACCACGGCTTTGTCGGTCTCGAGTTCCATAACCGGCTGGCCTTCGGAGACTTTGGTGCCGGGCGCGATCATCAGACGAACGAGATCACCTTGAGAGATGTTTTCTCCGAGTTCGGGGAGCTTGAATTCGCTAGCGCCGGAAGCGGCTGGCGCTACAACTGCGGCGGGAGCAGCAGGCGCGGGGGCCAAAGGCGGCGGCCCGGACACGGTTTTTTGCTGAACGGGAGCAGGCCCGGACGCTGGCGTCGCTGCGGCTGCTTGCGCGGCGGGCTGCGGAGAAGCTTTGGCTTCCGTGCCGTCCACGGTGAAAATGACTTGGCCGACTTTGATCTTGTCGCCCTCTTTGACTTTGATCTCCTGCACGGTTCCGGTTACCGACGAGGGCACCTCGACAACGGCCTTGTCGGTTTCAAGTTCCATGACCGACTGGCCCGCGCTGACGGTGGCTCCGGGCGCAACCATGAGGCGCACGAGGTCGCCCTGTTCGATGTTTTCTCCCAGCTCGGGAAGTTTGAATTCGATCACCGCGTCGTTCCTTTTCTCAGAACTTGATGTTAATTTTTGCGTCGCACCACGGGGGCTAAAGCCCGCGTTATTACTGCCCGCTTGACGCGGCGCTAAAGCGCCGCTCTTCCACCCTCCGGAGGGCTCAAGTTAAATGCCCCGAATAAAGCAGGTCTTGGATCGCCCGACCAAGCGTCAGCTGATGGCCGGATTCGCTTTGTCGGGATTGATCCCCAAGTCTTGAATCGCACGCTTGACTACATCGGTGTCGATCTTTTTCTCACGCGCCAGCGCGCCCAGTGTGGCCAGCACAATGTGCTTCGCGTCCACTTCGAAGAAATCGCGCAGAGCTTTACGGCTTTCGCTGCGGCCAAAGCCGTCGGTTCCGAGCGAGACCAGTTGTCCAGGCACCCACTTGCCGATGCTCTCCGGCAATACTTTCATATAGTCGGATGCCGCGATGAACGGGCCTTGCGCATCTTTCAAAGTCTCCGTCACATACGGCACCTTGGCGGCCTCCGCGGGATGCAGCATGTTCCAGCGCTCGCAATCGTTGGCGTCGCGGTACAGCTCTTTATAGCTGGTGACGCTCCAGACGTCAGCGCCGACTCCGTACTTTTCTTCCAGAATCTGCTGCGCTTTAAGCACTTCGTACATGATCGTGCCGCTGCCCAGCAGTTGGGCACGCAGTTTGGCATCGCTCTTGGCGGAGGCCTTGAACCGATACAGGCCTTTCAGCACGCCTTCGCGAACGTTCACGTCGGTGGGCATGCCGGGCATCGGCAGAGGCTCATTGGTGACGGTTAGATAATAGAAGATCGATTCCTGATCGACGTACATCCGCTTGATGCCATCCTGAATAATGATGGCGATCTCGTAGGCGAATGCCGGATCGTAGGCATGAAGGTTCGGCACCGGCAGGGCGAGTACGTGGCTGTGACCGTCCTGATGCTGCAGGCCCTCTCCAGCGAGAGTGGTGCGTCCGGCAGTGCCGCCGACGAGGAATCCGCGGCAGCGCATGTCGGCCGCGGCCCAGATCAAGTCGCCGATGCGCTGGAAGCCGAACATCGAGTAATAAATAAAGAACGGGATGGTGTTGATGCCGTGGTTGGCATAAGCGGTTCCGGCCGCGATGAACGAACACATCGATCCCGACTCGGTGATGCCCTCTTCGAGGATCTGCCCATTCTTGGCTTCCTTGTAATAGAGCAGCGTATCCATGTCGACCGGCTCATAGTTCTGGCCGACGCTGGAATAGATTCCGACCTGCCGGAAGAGGGCTTCCATACCGAAGGTGCGGGCTTCGTCGGGAACTATTGGGACAATGAACTTTCCGAGTTCGGGATCGCGCAGCAACTTTGCCAGCAAGCGCACGAAGACCATGGTGGTGGAAACGTCGCGTCCCTCGGTGCCTTTGTGGAATTCCTCGAAGACCGAGTCGGGGAAGGACTTCATCGGCGTGGCCCGAACTTTGCGGGTCGGCATGTACCCGCCAAGCTGCTGGCGACGCGCCTGCATGTACTTGATTTCGGCGCTGTCCTCCGACGGGCGGTAGAACGGTGCGAGATGGAGTTCGTCGTCGGGAATCGGAATGCCGAAGCGCGAACGGAACATCTGCAATTCGTCTTCGTTTAACTTTTTCTGCTGGTGGGTGATGTTCTTGCCTTCGCCGGCTTCACCGAGTCCGTAGCCCTTGATCGTCTTGGCAAGAACAATGGTCGGGGCGCCGGTGGTTTCGACTGCGGCGCGGAAGGCCGCGTGGACTTTGATGGGATCATGTCCGCCGAGGCGCATGCGCGCCAGTTGATCGTCGGAGAGATGCTCGACCATTTTCAGAAGACGGGGATCGGTACCGAAGAGGTTCTGCCGGAAGTAGGCGCCGCTCTCGACAAAATATTTCTGGTATTGCCCGTCGCTGACTTCGCCCAAACGCCTGACGAGCAGCCCGTCTCGATCATTCTGAATAAGGCTGTCCCAGTCGGAGCCCCAGATGCATTTGATGACGTTCCAGCCGGCGCCGCGGAAGATGGCTTCGAGTTCCTGAATGATTTTGCCGTTGCCACGCACCGGGCCGTCGAGCCGCTGCAGGTTGCAGTTCACTACGAAGATCAGGTTGTCGAGCCGTTCGCGCGAGGCCAACGTAATCGAACCCAGAGACTCGGGCTCGTCCATTTCACCATCGCCAAGGAACGCCCAGACTTTGCCTCCGGTGGACTGCTTGAGGCCGCGATTCTCCAGATACTTGATGAAGCGCGCGTGATAGATCGCCTGAATCGGGCCTAGCCCCATGGAGACCGTGGGGAACTCCCAGAAATCGGGCATGAGCCAGGGATGAGGATAGGAACTGAGGCCGCCGCCGGGCTTGAGTTCGCCGCGGAAGTTTTGCAGCTTCTCTTTGGAAATACGGCCTTCGAGATAGGCGCGAGAATAAATTCCGGGTGCGGCATGGCCCTGGAAGTAGACTATGTCGCGATCGCCGCTTTCGGTTTGCGCGCGGAAGAAATGGTTGAATGCGACTTCATACAGCGTGGCGGCGGAGGCGAAAGTTGAGATGTGTCCGCCAATGCCTTCCTGCATTTTGTTGGCGCGAACCACCATGGCCAGCGCGTTCCAGCGCACCAGGCTCTTGATGCGGCGTTCCATCTCCTGGCTGCCGGGAAACGGAGGCTGCTGGCGGGACGGAATCGTGTTCTGGTAGGGCGTAGTTGCCGAGAAAGGCAGATTGATGCCGGCCTCGCGGCGGGCGTGCAGCGCCAGTTGCTGCAGCAAACGGCCTGCCCGGTTGGGGCCGCCTTTGGAAAGAACATAATCCAGGGAATCGACCCACTCCCTGGTTTCCAAAACCTCTAAGCCGTCAGTTTCCGTCTGAGCCACGTCTGGTTTCTCCGTCGTAGAATGCGCAATAGTTCATCATAATTCAAATTTGTGGATTCTTGGTGGTGTGCACGAAGGTTTGCAGGCTGAGGCGAAGCGAATTGTCAGCCGGCGCGCGCGTACTGTAAAATCAAAGTTTGAGCGGGAGTAGCTCAGTGGTAGAGCGCGACCTTGCCAAGGTCGATGTCGCGGGTTCGACCCCCGTCTCCCGCTCCAGTTTTTTTGTCCCCCAGCCTGGTCTGCGTCAGATGGACATTTTCCGGCCGGAACGCTAACGTATGGAGCAGGGGCGCGGTACCCAAGTGGTAAGGGAGAGGTCTGCAAAACCTTTATGCGTCGGTTCGATTCCGACCCGCGCCTCCAAATTCTTCCTGGTAGTCCCTTGAGTCGGATTTGTTTCTGGGCTGCCACCTTCCCTCCTATCTTCCCTTTGATCTTTCAGTTCTGGTGCGCGCTTCCGATTGTCTTTGTAGCAAAATAGATCCATGACCGGCGTTCGAATGGACATCTGGCTCTGGGCCGTACGATTTTTCAAGACACGTCCACTGGCGAAGCGGGCGTGCGAGTTGGGCAGAGTCCTGTCCAATGGACAAATTGCCAAGGCCGCGCGCGAGGTTAGGGTGGGGGATCGCTTGCGCATCACCAATGAGGGCGGCGATTTTCAGGTCGAAGTATTGCTGCTGAGCGAGGTGCGCGGCCCGGCCTCGGTCGCGCAGACTCTCTATCGAGAATCCGAGGAGAGCCGGGAGATGCGCCAGAAGGTCGCAGCTGAACGGAAGGCAATGCGGGAGTTTGAGGTCTTGCCAGAGGGGCGGCCGTCGAAACGTGACCGGCGGCACATCATCCAGTTCCGGGGTCGAGGATAGGCTGATATTTCTCTTTCCCTCTTTAGCCCGTATGGCTAACGGGAGGTTTTCCACCACAGAGGACACGGAGGACACAGAGGAGACTCATTTCTGGGCTGTCGGTAGCAAGTTAAAATGTCCGCTTTTCGTAGCAAGTGAAATGTCCGGTATAGGTTAATCTCCCGCCGTCGCCGAGGCTGTGGGAAAGTGGGAATCCCGCGGGGTTTGCGGGATTTCCAAGCGAGGCGGGAAAGTCGGTTTTTGGACTTTTCCGCCTCGCGTCTTTTCCACAGCCTTGCGCGCCACGATTTTTTCGTTTGCCAACGACGCTCCTTCCGTACTGTAGTGCCCCAGACGCTGGGGGCCGTGCGTCAGGGTGAAAGTTCCGTCCAAATGCTGGTGCACCGTGACTGAACAGCCAGCCAAGGTGGCGCGCCAGCGCACCGGTTCAATCTGCAAGCGCAGGTTCTGAATGCTCACCGTGTTGTCGCGGTTGACGGTGCGTTCGAACTGCAGGGCGAAGATCAAATCCAGATCTCGGCTGGAGCGGCGCACAAACGCACTGCCACGCTGCGCCGCCGCTACTTGAAAGCGTCGATTGAACTCAGCGATGTAGTGCTCGCGCAGGAAGTGATTGGCCGCCTCCAGACTGCGGATTCCGCGGAGCCGCAGTTCCTGTGGCAAGCGCCCTTGCCAAGTCCCGAAGTTGCGCTCCGAACGTCCCCGCGCCTGCGGGGAATAGGCAGGAATCATCTGCACTCCCAGCTCGCGTAAGGCTCGACCGACCTGCGTCAACCGGTGCCGATCGATCTTGCCTCCCGCCTTCGGGGTAAGCCAGAAATGACTGCCGCGATCGCTGTACAAAGCGCAAAAAACTCCCTTGTCTTCGATCACCTCCTTCAGCCCAGCCATGACCGTCACGGTGGATTCTTCCTCGGTCAGCTGCGCGTAGTAGATCTCGCTGCTGGCATCGTCCAGGATCACGATGAGGTCGTACCAGCGTTCGTCCTGGAACCACTGGTGCCGGCTCCCATCGATGTGCAGCAGCATCCCCGGCAAGGGACGCCGCGGCCGACGCTTGCGATGGGCCCCGCGTTGGCGCTGGCGCGCGACCAGCCCCGCCCCTTGCAAGACCGACTTCACCCAGGTGTAACTCAGAGCAATCGCATGCTCCTCGCCTAACTTCTCGTGAAAATGCCGCACGTTCAAATCGAAGTACCTTTCCCGATACAGTGCCAGCACTTTCTCCACCGTGGCGAAGGGCACACGCTTGGGGGAGGGCTGCCCGCGGCGCTTATCGAACATACTTTCATAGCCAAACTGCTCATAACGTTCGCGTATCCGCCGCAGATGCCGGTCGCTAAAACCCAGAATCTCGGCCGCCTGCCACCACGTAATCTTCTTCGCCATCGCCCGCAAAATTACTTCTTGTATCTTCATCGCCCGCTCCATGGCGGCCCTCGAGTATGAGTCCATGCTTCGCATGGTCTCCTACCCACCGCCGGAAAAGCGGACATATCACCTGCTAATTCGACCGGACATTTGATGTGCTAGCGACAAGACTCATTTCTGGGCTTGACATGTGAGCAATTCTGTCGCAATATGGCGTTGTACGACATGTCGCGACAAGCCACAATGGAATCGCTGCCCCTTACCGAGCCTGTGTTGCTCATCCTTCTTAGCCTGGTGGAGCAGCCGCGGCATGGGTATTCCATTCTCAAGGACGTCGAGCAGATGAGCGATGGGCGCGTCGTGCTGAGCACAGGCACGCTGTACGGGGCCCTGCGGCGTCTGCTGGATGATGAATGGATCGAGCGCATCGAAGAAGAAGACACTCCGCGGGGGCGTCAGGCGTATCGACTGACCGCGCAAGGACGCAAGAACCTGCAACTGGAAGTCGGACGGATGAAGCAACTCACACGGCTGGCAAATCTTCGGATCGCGGTGAAGGAGGCCTGACCGAATGAGCAACGTCAGCATCTATCGGAAGCTGCTGCGTCTGTATCCGGCGTTGCACCGCGAGCAGTTTGGCGAGGAGATGGTTGAGGTGTTTGGCGCGATGCAGGCCGAGACAGCCTCGAAGAGCAAGCTCGACAGGGGAATGTTTTTTGTCCGCGAGATTGCTGGAGTTGTGCGCGGAGCTCTGCTGGAACATTGGCGAGCGTTGGGCGGCGATGCGATCGGGCTGTGTTTTCCACCAAGGAGGTTTACGATGCGTACTGGATTCCGTTTCCCGAAGACCACGGCTGTGCTGATGACGATCATCCTGGCGGGCGTTGTGATGGCCATCAAGAAGGGAGAGACGATTTCGTCCTCCACTGTGAATCCTCCGATTGGACCGCTCCCGCCGACCCACTCCGTATTGTTGGGGGGCATTTTTCTAACCCTCGTATTCTTCTATGCCGCGGGAATGATCGGCTGGGTGATCCTGTTCGCCATGCGTCGCTCGGGAGTACACCGACTGGCCGAGACTTCGGGCGGCGCGAAGTAGTTTGCGCTGACGTCCAGGCGCGGCGCAGCACCTTCACCTTGCGGTCGAAGGACTCTTGCCGATAGACTCAGGGGCGCGAATCAGCGCCCCTCCTCACATCCATGAGCCTTCGCCAATTTTCTGCTTGCGCCCTTTGTCTGACATTTTTCCTCACAATCCCTTTCGCGGCTGCGCAGACTCCTGCGGTTAACGCTGCGGTCACTGACTACGTCAAAGCCGAGATGCAGCGGCAGCACATCCCCGGGCTGGCCCTTCTTGTGGTCAAGAACGGCAAGATTGTGCGCGCCGAAGGATTCGGGCTGGCCAATGTGGAGCTGCAAGTGCCGGTCAAGCCGGAGACGATCTTCCAATCGGGATCCGTGGGGAAGCAGTTCACCGCGACAGCAGTCATGATGCTGGTGGAAGAGGGTAAGATCGGTCTCGACGATCCGCTGACGAAATATTTTGCGAATGCTCCGGCCAGTTGGAGAGAAGTGACGGTGCGCGAACTGCTCAGTCATACGGCGGGTTTTGGCGATTATCCGAAGGACTTCAACTTCCGCAAGGATTGGACGGAAGACGAGGAACTGAAGCTGATCGAGAGCATTCCTCTGGCGTATCCGCCGGGGACGAACTGGGAGTACAGCAACTTCGGGTATGTGACTCTCGGAATCCTGATTCATCGCGTGACCGGGGAGTTCTACGGCGACTTTCTGCAGCAGCGAATCTTTCAGCCGCTGGCTATGACTTCGACACGGGTTATTAGCGAAGCCGACATTGTCCCAAATCGTGCGGCGGGCTATCGGCTGGTCAAAGGCGAACTGAAGAATCAGGAGTGGGTGGCGCCCGTGGTGAACACTACCGCCGACGGCAGCTTGTATTTTTCGATTCTCGATCTGGCGAAGTGGAACGACGCTTTATATACAGAAAAACTCTTGAAGCGCTCCAGCCTCGACCTGATGTGGACTCCGGTCAAGCTCAAGAATGGGCAGCCAAACAAGGGCAACTATGGCTTTGGCTGGTTCATCGACGAGAGGGCCGGACACCGGTGCATTCATCATGATGGCTCCTGGCAGGGATTCGAGACGGCCATCGACCGATATGTGGATGATCAGCTGACGGTAGTCGCGCTCGCGAATCTAGCGGGGTCGAACCCGGGAAAAATCACGCAGCATGTGGCTGAGATGTATCTGGCCGGGAAATAAGGATATTCACCACAGAGGACACTGAGGACACAGAGGATGCCCTTAAGAAGTGGGCACGGGGTTGCGCGACTCGACCCGCATGCGCATGCCGTACTTTGGGCGTAAAGTAATCAGCGGCTCAGGCTCCACGCGATGTCCGGGAACGAGACTCAACTTCCATTTCTGCGCGATCGTCGCCAGCAATAACACACCTTCCATGCAGGCGAACGATTCGCCGATGCACTGCCGGACTCCGGCACCGAAAGGAAAATAGGTGAGCTTCGTGCGCCGTGACTTGGCTTCGGGCGTGAAGCGTTCGGGATCGAAGCGCAGGGGATTGGGGAAAAAACGCGGATCGCGATGAGTGATGTACTGGCTCATCAGGACGGTCGTCTTTGCGGGCAGAAAGAACTCTCCGAGTTGAAAGTCGGCGCGGGCGTAGCGTCCCATGGCCCATGCGGGCGGGTAGAGCCGCATGGACTCCGCCAGCACCATCTCCACATAACGCAGGCGGGGAACATCGTCGAACGTGGGCAGGCGCCCCTGCAACTCGTGGTCGATTTCATCGTGAAAGCGGCGTTCGCACTCGGGATTTTGCGAAAGCAGATACCACGTCCAGGAAAGTGCGTTGGCGACGGTTTCATAGCCGGCGAGAAAAATTGTGATGACTTGATCGCGGAGAGACTGCTCGGAGGCGGGCGATTGCTCGGGCGAAGCGGCGAGCATCATATCGAGCAGGCTGCCGCCGTGCGGACCGCGCCGGCGATGTGCGGCAATCATGCGGTGAACGACTGCGTCAATTCGCTTGCGCGCGCGCACGAACGCGGCGAGACCGGGAGGTCGCACATGCACTAGCCACTCCGCTGCCGGCAGCATCACCAGAAAATTGTAGAGCCCCATGATGCGGTTGATAGCGCTGGCCAGTTCGTTCACTTCGTCATCCGATTCCCGGGCGAGATCAGTGGCAAACAGCGTTTTCGCGACGACGTTGAGGGTGAGGTGCATCATGTCGATCGCAATGTCGCGCTGCTCACCGGGGCGCCAGCGGTCGCGCACGCGGACTGCTTCCCGAACCATGGTGCTGGCGTATTCAGGAATGCGCTGGCGATGGAACGCTGGCTGTGCTACTTGCCTCTGCGTGCGATGCTGAACGCCTTCGGCAGTGATCATGCCTTCGCCCAGCAGCATTCTCGTCCGCTGCACGGTGCGTTCCTTGATGAAGTTATCGTTCTGGACGACCAGGATTTCCCGGATGTAGTCGGGATGATTCAGAAAGACGATGTGATGCCATCCGATTTTGTAGTGAGCGATGTCGCCATATTTCGCGGCCAGTTGCTGAAAGAGCACGATCGGATTTGCGGGGCGCAACTTGCGGAGGGCGAACCAGAGGAGATTCCTCTCGAGGCCGGGCGGGTAGCGGTAGGCTATGGTGCTGGAGACGTCGCCCTTGGGTACGCCGTTCGGGGCTGCGGTTGCCATCTTGTTAGTTTACTTGGAGGACTGGACTGTCGGGAGGAAGGGGCACGAATTGTGCGATTCAAATTTCCTGCGAGTGCAAGAATCGGTCAAATTTTGACGCCAATCACGGAAGGGAGAAGATCCCCGCTGAGCTTCGCTCCGCGGACAGCCGGGGGCGGCTGTCCCCACATATTCCCCTCTTCGTTCTAGCGCGTCGCGGCTTCGGATTTCTGCAGCACATCCAGTTCCGCTAGAACTTCGGCGCTGTGCTTCAAGGGGTCGACGCTGGTGTAGGCTTTCGCGATCTTGCCGGTGGGATCGATGAGAAATGTATGCCGCGCGGCGAACTTCACCACGCCGAGATTGGTGAGCGATCCGTAGGAGTCGGTGACTTTGTGATCGGTATCGGCGAGCAGCTTGAAGTTCAGTCCTTCCTTGGCGCAGAACTTCTTGTGCGAGTCCACACTGTCGAGGCTCACACCGAGCACGACCGCGTTCCGCTCGGAGTACTTCGCCTGATCGACTTGAAAGTTGTGCGCTTCGCGGGAGCAGCCCGGCGTCTGATCTTTAGGATAGAAATAAAGGACGACCCATTTTCCGCGATAGTCCTTGAGGCTGACGGACGAGCCTTCCTGCGAGGGCAGTGAGAAGTCGGGAGCACTGCTGCCTTCGGAGGGCGCGGCTGAATGGGATAGCAGTCGCGGGACTAACACGATCAGCACCACCACAACCGCCAACAGCAGCACGATGCGCAACATGGAACCCTCCGCGGTGACTTCGATGTACCGGGGCTAAGCGAACTCCAAACCAATTTTTTTCGCGGCACGATCCAGAGTTACGATGCGAAAACTGCGAACCTGCCCTGCACGCATCGGCTCGGCCTTGGGCGGGCCGCCGGCACCGCTCTTCCAGCGCGCCTGCAGCATGGAGCTTAGCGATGACAGATCTGCTTTCGATTCCTTCGGAGCCTCAGTCTTCGCCGCCGCTGCTGCCGCGGTGACCCTGCAGGTGGCGTGGATGCCTTCGCCCAGTTCTACCTTCGCGTGGCCACCCGAATCGTCCATCAGACGGCCTGTGACCACGTCGCCTTCGTTGTGCTCGGCGATGTATTCGTCGAGACCGGTGGGCACGAGTTGCTTCATGCCCAGCCGCATCTGGCGCTTGTCGAGGTCGATGGCCAGCACTTGCGCCTTGACGAGCTGTCCGACACGCAGCATGTCTGCCGGCTGATTGATACGTTTTTCCGCGCTGAGGTCGCTAACGTGAACCATGCCTTCGATACCTTCCGAAAGCTGCACGAAGGCGCCGAACTTGGTCAGGTTGGTAACCGGTCCTTCGACGGCAGATCCAACCTGAAAGCGTTGCGAGATATCGGCCCAGGGATCACCGAGCGCCTGCTTGAGCCCTAATGAGAGGCGGCGTTCGCCGGCGTTGACCTGCAGGATCACGACCTCGACAGTCTCGCCTTGCTTCACGACATCGCTGGCTTTGCGGATCTTGCCCTTCGACCACGACATCTCGGAAATGTGAATGAGACCCTCGATGCCGGGCTCAAGTTCCACGAACGCGCCGAACTCCATGAGGCGGGTGACGGTGCCGTGCACGCGATCTCCGGCCTTAAACTTTGCGGCGACAGCGTCCCAGGGATGCGGTTGAAGTTGCTTGAGGCCGACCGAGATGCGCTTCTTCTCGGATTCCGATCCGACTTTGAGCACTTTCACTTCGACCGCTTGGCCGACAGACAGTACGTCCGACGGCTTGTTCACGCGCCCCCAGGAAATGTCGCTCACATGCAGCAAGGCATCGACTCCGCCGAGGTCGACGAAGGCGCCGTAATCGGTAAGGCTGCGCACGGTGCCGCTTACGGTGTCGCCTTCCTTCATCTGCGAATAGAACTTGTCTTTGGCGGAGCGCTCCTCTTCCTCGGCGACCGCGCGACGGTCGACTACGACGTCTTCCTCGGTGACGTCGAGTTTGATGATGCGGCAGCGGATCTCCTGCCCGACCAACTTCTCCATGTCGGCTGCTTCGCGAACGCCGCTGCGCGAGGCCGGCATGAAGGCGCGTACGCCCATGTCAACGCTGAAGCCGCCTTTGATCACGCCCGTCACCGTACCCAGAACGGTCGTCTTGTCGGCAAAAGCTTTTTCCAGCGCCGACCAATCCATCGGCCGCTCGACTTTGAAGCGGGAGAGTTCGTAGTAGCCGTCGAGATCGCGGCCTTTGACCGTGACCAGGCACTTGTCGCCGGGCTTCAAGGTTTCGCCTTGCAGGGCAGCGAGCGGGAGGATGCCTTCGGATTTGTATCCGATGTCGAAGAACACCGACTCGGCGTTCACGGCGATTACTGTGGCCTGCAGTTGCTTACTGCCCTCGGTCTTGCGGGAATGACTCTTGGTGTACTGAGAGAGTATGTCGCCGAAGGATTCCGTGCTTTCGACGGCAGATTGGATTTCTGGAGTTTCTGGATTGGACATGAACGATTACGGCCCTCGTTGCGGGATACGATTTCTTAGGATAACACCGCGGGTGCGAGTACGGGGCAGGCTACTTGGAATGCAGCGCCCATTGCGGATCGTCTTCCGGCCGCACTATCTGGCCGTCGCGCATGTGGATGATGCGGTCGCCGTACTCTGCCGCCGCGGGATTGTGCGTGATCATCAGCACGGTCTGGCCCAGTTCCTGATTGGACCGTCGCAACATGCTGAGCACGATGTCGGAGTTCTTGGAATCCAAGTTGCCGGTGGGTTCGTCGGCGAGGACAACGGCTGGTTTGTTGATGAGCGCGCGCGCCAGCGCCACGCGCTGTTGTTCGCCGCCAGAAAGCTCGGAAGGGCGATGCCCCAGGCGTTTGGTCAATCCTAGAAGGTCAGTAATGCGGTTGAAGTGCGCGGGATCGCCATCGCCGTTGCCGGAAATTTCCCGTGCAATCCCAATATTCGACCGGGCGTCAAGGGTTGGCAGCAGGTTGAACTTTTGGAAGACGAAGCCGATTTTGCGCTTGCGCATGCGGGTTCGTTCCGCGTCGGAGAGCGTGGCCAGATCGTCGCCGTCGAGGACGACGCTGCCGCCGTCAGCGCGCGTGAGTCCTCCCAATAAATAGAAGAGGGTTGATTTTCCGCTGCCCGAGGGACCCACAACGCTGACGAACTCACCCTTCTGCACGTTGAAAGAGATGTCGCGGAGCGCCTCGACCTCAATTTTGCCCACGAGATACGTCTTGCGCAGGTTCTTTGCTTCGATAAATGCGTCGGCCATGCCTGTTAAGAATCTTACACGAAGGCCCGTACCGAGTGCGGGGACGAAGTGTGTCAGTTATCAAACTGTCCGGGAAGCAGAACTCAGGCAGCGCCGATCTGGGTCGCAACTTGCGGGATCCGCGGCTGCTGCATCCGCTTAGGCCCGCGCTTGCGCACCAGCAGGAGACGGACGCGTTCCAGCAGGTCAACGGGCGCGTACATTCCCTTGGTGAGAAAAACGTCGGCCTGCGAATCGTGATCGTAGATGCGGACTTTGCTCGAGATGAGGATGGCTGGGGTATGTGGAGATAAGCCCTTGATCTTGGCGATGAGTTGCGGCCCGTCGAGGCCGGGCATGGCCATGTCAGCAATCACAAGGTCGACTCCACCTTGAATGAAGCGCGAAAGCGCTTCTTCGCCGCGCGAAAAACTCGCCACGCGGTAGCCACGGGTTTCCAGCATGATTTTACGGTGAGAAAGGGATTGCTCGTTATCGTCTACACACAGAATTGTGCGCTTAGGTTTCATCGGCCTTCCGCAATCTGCCGTGCGACGCCGCGCCAGCGGGCCGCAAAACCAACAGAGGCTTTTCTCAGTATGAAGAATGTCAGAGCGAACTGAATGCTAACGGGAAGAATGCTCACTGTAAAGTAGCGTTGATGCTAATGGGACTTTCTGGCCATTGATTTTCTTTCGAGTGAGTGCGCCACAGTGTTTTCCGCACGTTGCGCAATCTGAGTTAGAGAAAAACTTCCGCGCGCATGACTTCGATTGCGTTGCCTCCGACGCGGACGTTAACTATCCGGTTATCGCGGTTGGAGTTTTCCTGAGACGCGCGCACATAGATCCTGCTCGGCCGTTGCATCTCGATGCCCTGCTCGATCAGAACGCGCTCGTCGGGCTTCGCCCCCTCGTGCGCCACCATCCAAGCGGCCGCGCACCCTGCTGCTGAACCCGTCGCGGAATCCTCGCCGTTGTAGAAGAGCATGCGGGCATGTAAGCGCGCCGCTGGATCGACGGTTTCACGCGAAACAAAGTAGAAGAACTTTCCACCGGTCTTCGCCATGTAATCATCGGCGCGACTGAGGTCAACCCGAAGCTTCTGAATGCCGCGAAGGGTCTTCAGCGGAACTACGGTATAAGGAATTCCCGTCGACACGGTCTCAATGGGCATGGACGCATCGAAATCGTCGGCGTTCAATCCAATCGCATGTGCAACAGCTGCGCGCTCATGTTGCACTCCAAAGATGGGATCGATCTGGGTCATCTCGCCGAACACGGGTTGGCCCGAGTGATCTTCAAATCGCACCGGGACCTTCCCGACGTTCAGGTCAAGCGCGATCTGCCCGGCTCCGGATTCCCCGCGTAATGCAAATGCCGTCCCGAGCGTTGGGTGGCCGGCGAAGGGCAATTCTTCCTGCACGGTAAAGATCCGCACTCGGACGCCACGCTCACGCTCGATTTCAGGATCGCGCGGAAGAATGAATGTCGTCTCCGAGAGATTCATCTCTTTCGCGATCGACTGCATCTCCCCGTCACTTAGTCCGCGCGCGTCGAAAAATACGGCAAGAGAATTCCCTTCGAGAGGCTGGGACGAAAAGACATCCCACTGCGCCATGGAGAATCGCCGCGGCTTGCTCATGAACGTCCTCGGAATTCGCGAAATACCCTGCCGAAGGAGGGATGCGGGCCAATCCTCGACGATGCAGAAAAAATCGCGGCGATGACGGGGCGGCCTCGTTTGACACCGGCAGTCACCGCTTCTATCCTAGAGTTATGTTTCTTCTTTCCATCGCTTGTGCCGTGTGCTGTTGTTGCCCGGCGCCGGCGTGTGGCTAGGAGTCAGCGAGATTCTTTCCAGCCCACCCGGTAAAGCGGGTGGGTTTCGTTTTCATCCGCTTTGCACCAAGTCAGGGAGCCGGGATGGGCCGACTTTCCGAGTCTTGCGCCATTCGAATTCATTAAGGAGACCATGATGACTACCGCGACTGAAACCCACAGCGTTCCCCGGATCAACGATACGGCCCCTGATTTCACTGCAGAAACTACGCAAGGAACAATCCATTTCCACGACTGGATCGGCGACGGCTGGGCGATCCTGTTCTCGCACCCCAAGGACTTCACGCCGGTCTGCACGACCGAACTCGGCTACATGGCGAAGCTGCAGCCGGAATTTGCCAAGCGCAACACGAAAATCATCGGCCTGAGCGTCGATCCGGTCACCAACCACAGCAAGTGGGCGGCTGACATCGAAGAGACCCAAGGTGCGAAAGTGAACTACCCGATGATCGGCGACCCGCAACTCAAGATTGCCAAACTGTATGGCATGCTCCCCGCCGAAGCGGGCGAAACCTGCGAAGGCCGCACTCCGGCGGATAACGCCACTGTGCGCACAGTTTTTGTGGTGGGTCCAGACAAGAAGGTCAAACTACAGATCAGCTATCCGATGACAACGGGACGCAACTTCGATGAGATTCTGCGCGTCATTGACTCCATGCAACTCACGGCGAAACACAAAGTGGCAACGCCGGTGAACTGGAAGCCGGGCGACGATGTGATCCTGACGGCTGCGGTCTCTAACGAAGAAGCTCAGCAGAAGTTTCCCGGCTTCAAAACCATTAAGCCGTATCTAAGAGTCGCGGCTCAACCCAAGTAGCAGACCGCGAGACGCGAGTAATAAAATCGGCCACGGATCATAGGATTCTGGTGGATCGGAATATGGATTACTCTGATCTGCAGCGGTCTGACGGTCCGTGGCTTTTTGCTGGTAGCGACACGGAAGCGCATGCGGTCCGGTGATCGTCCCGGTCTTCAAAACCGGCGGGCGGCGGGTTCCCCCGTCGCCGGTGGGTTCGACCCCCACTCGCTTCCGCCATTTTTCAAGCTCCGAGTCGCGATTCGTTCCCTAAGAAGTTCGTCGGCTGCTTTGATGAGCGGTTGCTCGCGGTCACCAACCGATTTGGCGCATCCGCTCAAGGATCAATGCGCTGTACTTATTCATGCGCTCGGGCCGTCGTTTCAGAGGAGCGGGCAGAATCGCTGCGAGCCGCGCCGCCTGCTCCCGCCCGACAGACCGGGCCGGCGTTCCATCGTAGTAGCGACACGCCGCCTCTGCACCGTAAATACCAGGACCCCATTCGACCACGTTGAGGTAGATCTCTAGGATGCGCCGCTTGCCGAGTACGAATTCGGCCACCGGTACCAGAGTGAACTCCGCACCCTTGCGCAGGATCGAGCGACCGGTTCCGAAGAACAGATTCTTTACAAGTTGCTGCGTAATCGTGGAAGCACCGCGAGTGCGACCACCCTCCAGATCGTCTTCGGCAGCGATTTCGATCTCGTGCCAGTCGAACCCGTGGTGCTGGTAGAAGCGCGCGTCCTCCGCAGCGATTACGGCATGCTGGAGATCGGGCGAGATCTGGCTGAGCGGAATGAATGTGTAATGTTCGTGATATGGAGTGCCGTGAATCCAAGCCTGCAAGCGGCGCTGGATGTGCACCGCGGTTGATGGCGGATCGATCCATCGGGCGGCCAGCAGAGTCAGCGCCGCGAGCGACCAAACAAGCACTATCCCGATGGCGATCCATCGAACAAAGGATCGGAGGAGGCCCTTCCGAAGCGGCGCCTTAGCGTGCGTGTCTGGCCGTTCAGTCACTTTCCAGAATGATAGCCCAGGCTGGATTGCGGTCTTTCCCTCTCCGTTGTTTTCCGTAACCTCGCGCTGGGATCGAACTACCGGTGTTCGTCAAAGCCCAAGCTCAAGTGTCCTGGAATCTTCGCGAGTTTTCACATGAATGGAATGCGGTTACCGTTTTTCCGCAACTAGTTGCAGCCCGGCGCTGTTTTTACAATGTCTTCAATCGATTGGTCTTGAACACCTCTCGGAACCATGATGTACTGCCCGATGGCGTGAAGGAACAGAGTATGACGAAATTTGCAACCTCTTGGTTATCGAGCTCGGCGGTGCTGCTGGTCGGCGTTCTCGCCATGAGCGGGCTAGCCATGGCTGGAACGCAGTACGTCGTAACCAATGATGACGCGGCGTTCCCTTATCCAACTGGGGTCAGCTTTTATACGGTCGGCACCAATGGGGGATTGGTGTTCAAACAACAGGTGCAGACCGGCCTGTTCGGCATTGGCGGTGGATACTTTGGCATGAACCGGGTCGCCGTAGTCAGCGGCGCGGACCAGCAATGCGTCTATTCGTCAGAAGCAGGCAATGGAGATGTAGTGGGCATCTCGATCGCAACCTTAACCGTGGGCGGCAGCGCGAGCGGTTCTGGCACCGACGCTGGAACGTCGAACGGCATTGGCTTGGCGGCGAACACCAACTACTTGTACGCCAGCTTCAGCGACTCCAACACGATCGGGACTTTCGCGGTGCAGTCGGGCTGCGGCGTGGGATTTCTGAACGATACTTCGGTCAAAGGTTTGCACGGGGGAGTCATCAATGGCATGGCGGTACATGGGACCATGCTGGTGGCTACCTACACCGACGGCTCGATCGAGTCTTTCGACATTTCTGGTGGAACTCCGGTCTCCCATGGCGACAAACAGTTTTCCGCGGCCACGGTCACGTCACAGGATGCTACGTATCCCAATGTTGTGGATATCACAAGCGACGGGCACTACGCGATTTTCGGCGACACGTCCACGGCTTTTAGCGTGGAAATATCCGATATTTCGTCCGGCAAGTTGACCAAGACGCGAGTCTACAATTCAGCGGCGGCCATCAGCTCCAGCAACATCATGCTGAGCCCTGACGAAACGATGCTCTACGTGATCAACACGCAAGGAGCAACCGTCAGTGCGTTGTTTTTTGATAAGACCAGGGGAAGACTTACCCCGGGTTGCACCTCAGGACCGCTGCGCGGGCTGTCGACAAACTGGTCGTATCTGGCGGGAATCGGTCTGATCAACCAGACTGGCAACGGCAGCGGGGTCTACGTTGCGGAGTTCGGGAGCGCACCCGGAATCGCGACCGTGGCGCTCACTTCGTCGGGGCAGAAATGTTCGTTCAAGGAAGTGGCGGGCTCGCCGGTTTCTGATCCGAACAACGCGGGACTCCTCTCCATTGGCACTTACCCTCCTCGATCTTTCTAAGTTAAAACTGAAGACTAGCGTGTGGCCGTTGTGGGTAGGACCTACAAATATAAGGAGTTCGGTATGCGAGGGATGTCGAGGTGGATGCTTGCGATCGTCTTGTGCGGGTTCTCCTGTGTGAGGTCCATGGCACAAGGCTGCCCGGCTCGCCCCGATTCGGGGACAGTGGTGGCCGATCCCTTCAACGTGGTTTCGCAAAATGGCGCGCTCAACGCCAAATTCACGCTCCAGCACTCCGTCGATGTCGCCGGCTATACGCACTTTTGCTACAACTATCAGGCGCCGGGTCAGGTTGTCGAGGCGCCGACCTTGCGCCTCAATCCGGGAGACGTTCTGAATCTTAATGTCATCGACGGGATCAAGGGCAACGAATCGATGAAGATGAACATGCCGGCCCCGAGTGGACCGACCTGCGGCGATGGCGGCGCTGCGACGATCAATTCGACGAACGTGCACTTCCATGGAATGAACGTCCCTCCCGTGTGCCATCAAGACGACGTGATCAATACTCTGATTCAACCCGGCTCGCCGGGGTTCCGGTTCAACGTGCAGGTTCCGGCGACTCAGCCTCCTGGTCTCTACTGGTACCATCCGCACGTCCACGGCTTTACTGAATTCCAGGTGAACGGCGGCGCAGCCGGGGCTTTGATTGTAGAAGGGATGGAGAAGGTTCGCCCCGAAGTAGCGGGACTCACGGAACGTGTGTTCGTGATTCGGCAGCAGTACCTGGTGCCTTGGATCCCCGGACCATACCTGTTGACTCTTAACTATCAGGTTGCGCCGTTCCTGGGGACGTCACCAATTATCCAGATGAAGCCTGGAGAAAAACAATTCTGGCGCGTTGCCAACGCCACCCTTCAGGATTTCTTGCAGCTACAGATCCAGGTCAACGGCGTATTGCAACCGATGGAGTTGATCGCGCTCGACGGTTATCCTCTCGCGCATACCAGAAGCCAGACGACGATTCTGGTTCCCCCAGCGGGGCGAGCCGAATTTATCGTGCAGGCTCCCACGACCGGAACTGCAGTTTTCTTCTCGGATACCTATAACACCGGGCCGACAGGAAACCTGGACTTATCGCAAAAACTGGCCAGCATCGAAACCAGTAGTGATGCCGCGTCCTCACACATGCCCAAGGCAACGCCTCCTTCGGCCGCCGGAGTCAAGTTCTTCGATTTGGCTCAGCAGCCCGCGACCATTCAACGCAAGCTCTTTTTCTCGGAGGAATTCGGCGGCACCAACGGTCCCATTCAGTTCTATATCACGGTGGACGGACAAAAGCAGAAGGTCTTCGAGCCCAACGAACAGCCCGTCATTACCACCAAAGTTGGAGCAATCGAGGATTGGACAATCGAAAATCGCGCGTTGGAGACTCACGCATTCCACATCCATCAGATCCACTTCCGGGTCTTGGAAATCGATGGCAAGCCGGCTCCCAACAATGACCTGCGCGACACCATCGAAATACCCTACTGGAGTGGCACGGGGCCTTATCACAGCGTGAAGTTGCGCATGGATTTCAGCGACCCGACAACTGCAGGTACATTCCTGTTTCACTGTCACATCCTGCTGCACGAGGATCTCGGCATGATGCACAAGATCCTGGTCACACCATAGTCAAGTGCTGCTCGAAACCAAGCGGAGGATCAGACGTATGCGCAAACGCGTTCTGTTTGTGGTGGGAAGTGTATTTTTGCTGCTAAGTGGATATCTGGCAGGAACACACAGCTCAACCTTGGCCTACGACGGCCCTACCCACGGGATGGTACCGAAATCCTACGGCAGGCTCGCGGCAGCGATCCCGGATAGCATCGGCACCGGACTGGTGTTTGAAGATGGCGACGGCGTGATCCGTTTTGTCAGCGTGAACGGGATGAAAGAAGGCGAGTTGGCGCGCTACGATCAGACTCCCGTAAAGGGGGGCATACCCAGATCGTACGGCCATCTCGTGGCTGCGGTCGTGAACCATGGACAAACCGGACTGGTCTTCGAGGACGCCCACGGCATGATTCGCTTCGTCACTCTCACCGGTCTGACGGAGGCCGAATTGACGCGCGAGTAATTCTCCGACCGAGGATGGATATGTGGAATCGGCAGATTCCAATTACCGAGCCAGCGTCACAGCATCGCGCGCCTTGGTATAATAAAAGCCAGGCCACCCGCGGGGTGGCCAGTCCATTTTCGGGAGCCTTTTGCCTTTGCCGTCCAAGATTGTCTGCCGTTTCCTTCTGTTGGTTCTGATCTGTGTGGGGCAGTTCTCCCGTGCCGTAATCAAGCCAAAACTCCAACGCGCTTCCGACGTTCCCTACGAGCTGCATTTTTTTCATACGCATACTGGAGAGCGCCTGAATATCGTCTATCGCAATGGCGAAGGGTATGATCCCGAGTCACTGGCGCGCCTGAACAGTTATCTGCGCGACCACCGCACGGGCGACGTTCATGAATACGATCCCCGCGTATTCGACTTGCTCCATGACCTGCTGACTGCGCTGGGGAATCCCGATCTTGAAATCGATGTGGTCTGCGGCTATCGCACGCCGTGGAGCAACGAATTCCTGCGCACCCATGGACACGGCGTGGCCCGCCACAGCCTTCACATGCAAGCGATGGCCATCGACATTCGCGTGCCCGGAGTTCCCACCGCACAGTTGCGGGATGCGGCCCTGGCACTGCATCGTGGCGGTGTTGGCTACTACGCAGCTTCGGATTTCGTGCACATCGATGTGGGACGCGTGCGACGCTGGTAGCTGGCCGCTGCTCTACTGGTAGGGATAACCTTTCGCCAACGCCGCTGCCAACCTGGCGTCGTGTCCGTAGATGTCATCGCTGAAATGAACGTCTCCGTTTTCGTAGGCGAGCGCGGTTCCATAGACGATGAAGACCGGGACTCGCTTCAGCAGGTTCACCGTTACGTTGTCTTTTCCACTCTGCATGGCCTGCTGCACTTTTTCCAGCGTCCATCCAGGATTATTTCGCAACGCCCACGTGGCCAACTCAGCGGGCTTTTCGACGCGAATACAGCCATGGCTAAAATCACGGCGCGATCGTGAAAACAGTTCCGGGGATGGCGTGCTGTGCAAGTACACATTAAATTCGTTGGGGAAAATCAGTTTGACCAGCCCCAGCGCGTTGGTAGGTCCGGGCTTTTGTCGCACCGCCAGCTTTCCGGCCCGCAGTTGGGCCAACACGTCATCGGAAATCTCCCCTGAAGTGACCACCTTCCCGTCAGGCGTAGTGACCTCGTAGTTCTTGCGAGCAATATAGCTCCGGTCACGCTGAATGGCGGGGACAATCTCGCTGCGTAGAATGCTGGGCGGAACGTTCCAGTAGGGCCGCATGACAACATATGTCATCTCGCGGGTGAAGACCGGAGTTTGCGTGCGCATCGCTTTCCCGACCACCACGCGCATGTCCATCACAACATTGTTATTTTCATCCAGCGCGCGCAGGCGGAAATCGGGAATATTCACGATGATCGGCGGCGCGGAAAACTCAGCTGGCAACCATCGCCATCGCTCCAAGGTGAGTTGGAGTTGCAGCACGCGATCCTGCAGCGGAACGTTCAATTGTTTAATGGTGGCGGGACCAAGACGGCCATCGTCATCGAGACCGTGCCGACGCTGGAAATGCTTGACCGCATCCACCAGCGGCGCAGCGTAGACCTGAGAATCTGCGGGAAGTACGGCTTCGGGGGGAAGGTCGCCCACGAGACGCAAGAACCGTCCCAGGCGGGGCACGCCTGCATACGTCTGGCCCGGATCGATGGGCTTGGTAACTGCGGGAAGCTTCTCGCCATCGTCGGCGCGCGCCAGTTCAACGTATTGTGCCAGCGCCAGCTCGGTGCGGCGGTAACCGGCAAACGGTGGTTCCACGTCGTCCAGGACAGTTTGCGGGTCTGGAGCCGTCAGGATTCGGTCGCGCAGGAACTGGGCAAGGTCGTATTTTTTCTGTTGCACGTTCAGGCCGAAATCGAAGTGCAGAGGATTGACCCGTCCAATGCGCAAGTCGGACACATAACGCATGGTGCAAACGCTGAGAGCCACATCCAAACGGGCCACCGCGGGACCGCCCGTAGGCAGTGCGCGGATTCTCTCTTCCCATCGCGACGCGTCGTAGTCTTCCGGATTGAGCCCTTTCTTCCATGCGTCCTTAAAGCGTTCGATCATCGACAGGGCTTGCGGTACGGGTTGCGTGCCCTGGACCCAGGCAGGAGCGTATCCTGTGGGCTCGTAAAATTTCTGCAGCGCGATTCGATAGTCGCTGAAGTTCGGCCAGCGCATTCCCTCCAGGTTCCCGCTCGCGAGCAGCGCCTGAATGTCCTGTTGTTGCGCGGCGCTGAGATACGTCAAACACACGACAAGAAGAGCAGTTGTCCACACGAAGCGCGTCGGGTTGGACGTGCGCGGTCTCACATTAGTTCCTTTCATCTCATTGCACATCGTTTGACTGCCCATCCGGCGCCATATTCAACTGGCTTGAATCTCAGGACATGCTAGGGATGGCTGCTCAATCTATACGTAGCCGCTCGTACCGGTAACTGGCAAAACTGGCAGTCCCAATTTCGAGGTAAATGGGATGCGCGAAGCCCGAGGAGGCGTCAGATGTGATTTTAGGCCCCTATCAACGGCAAGCATGAGCGCCGCCATCCACGTAGAGCACCTCTCCGGTGACGGTCGACCTGAATCGTCCAGTCGCCCCGACGCGAGGAACACAGCCAAACACTGGCGTTCGCGGAGCAGCCTCAGCCAACAAGCCGTGACAGCTGGTCTTGACGGGAAGAGACAAATCCTCCAACCATCGAAGCGATCTCATCGGCAGCCGTGTCCAATGCGAAGTGACCAGCGTCGAGAACGTGTACCTGCGCGCTAGGCACGTCGGCACGGTAGCGCTCCGGCTCGCCGGGATCGAAGGAGAGGTCATACTTGCCCCAGATCACCAGCAGGCGAGGCTGTGTCTGGCGCATCCAGGCCTGCCATCTCGGGTAGGCGTCCACATTGGTTCGATAGTCGTAGAACAGGTCGCTTTGAATCTCGGCCTGGCCAGGTTGGTTGAGAAAGTAAAATTCATCGGTCCAGAGATCGGGGTCGTAACGCTCCACATTCGGATCGTTGCCCACATGGCGCGTGCGCGTGGCCGCTAACGATAGGAGATTGGCGCGCATTGCACTTTCGTTGACTGCGCGATCAGCCCAAAAAGCCCTCCGTGTCTTCCAATTTGCCCCGAGGCCTTCGTTATGCGCAACTGCATCTTGAACGATTAGAGCTTCGATGCGATCCGGGTGCGCGAGCGCCATGCGGAAACCCACCGGGCCGCCGTAGTCCTGCATGTAGAGCGTGTAACGCGAGAGCGCGAGCGCTTCGGTGAAGTGATTCATGATCTCGGCGTAGTGATCGAACGTGTAGGCAAATTTCTTCGGGTCCGGCCAGTCGCTGTGTCCGAAGCCCGGATAGTCGGGCGCGACCAGGTGATAGCGATCAGAGAGCCGTGCGAATAGCGGCTCGAACATTCGCGACGAAGAGGGTAATCCGTGCAACAGGAGGAGCGTTGGCGCATCTTTCGGGCCGGCCTCTCTGTAGAAAATGGAGAGTCCATCGATCTGTACTGTGCGATAGGAAGTCGGGTACGTCACGATTGCAGTGGTTTCCATAACCCCTCCCGAACATTTCGGCCGTGAGTTTCGACTGTTCTTTATGCGGACCAACTTGAATCCGTTTAGGCCGCTACTTCGAAAATGACCTCTAACTCGACTGACGTGCCGAGCGGGAGGCTGGCAACCCCGTACACCAAGCGGCAAGGGTTCTTGTCTTTTCCAAACACCTCTTGCAACAACTCAGAAGCGGCGTCGGCCACTTTCGGCTGGTCCCGGACATCTCCCGACGTGGCGACCGACACGCCGAGCCGGACAACTCGCGTCACTCGGTCGAGTGATCCCAAATGCTGCCGCGCAACCGCGAGAACATTGAGCGCTGCGAGGTGAGCTGCCTGACGACTCGCTTCAACATCGAGTTCCGCGCCGAGGCGTCCTACGAATTTCGCCTCGCGGCCTTCTGTGGGAAGCATTCCGGTCAGGAAGAGCAGGTTGCCTGTTTGCACTACTTCTGCGTAGGTGCCGAAGGGCTCGGGCGGCGCCGGAAGTTTGATACCCAGTTCTTTCAATCGTGCGTCGGCACCGGCGAGTCGCGAGCGGGCTCCTGTTTGCTCTTGCGGACTTGCACCCATTCGTCTCTCCGGTTTCTGCGATTTCGATTCCATCAGATGCTGATGGGCTTATCACACCACGAGAAAGGACGCGTAACAATTAGACGATGGTATTGGCGATACCTTCCGATCCACTGGTTCGCCGAGTGACCGTTGAGTGGCCACTCCCTTACGCAAAAATGGACGACGAGAGCGGCGGGTAACACATTACTGGCCTGGATTGACTGGCCCCGGGTTGGCCTTTTTCCTTTCGACGATAGCACCTCCGATATCTGCCGCTGGACTGCGCGTCGACTTATGCTCCGGTCCATCCCGATCGATGGAGTAAACCGATGGACTCCCCCCAACGCCAGGAACGACGAGACGTTCGCTACCCTTTGCATTTGCCAGTGCTGGTCAGGATCGCGCAACGCAAGGAAATGCGCGCTCGATCAGAAAACATCAGCCTCGGCGGCATTCTGCTTTCCAGTTCCTTTCTGATCCCTGAAGGCTCTGCGGTGGAGGTATCGATTGGAGTGGAGCATTTGACCGATCCTGGCATTCTGTTGAGGGCTCGCGGCAAGGTTCTTCGCGTCAAAGCTCAGGACACAGGCAACTTCGCGGTCGCGATCCAGTTGGATGGTGCGTTCAGGCTTCCGCTCTCTGAAACCAGATTAGGTTCGAGTTCGGAGGAAGCGAAACAGCCCTCCCCGAAAGCACGGAGCGCGGCCGCCTCCTGGACTGGCGCCAGTCTTGTGCCTGCATGGCACACCGAGACGTAGAAAGGTTTGTCTCGCGACTCGACCAGGGGCCGTAGAAATAAGGGTACGCGCTTTTCCACGTACCCTACCCTCTCCAGAACGGATGTCCTCGCCGGATGAAATATGGGGGAAGGCCCGCCCGGCAGGACCGGAGTGCGGGCGCCCGGATCATACAGGAAAGCCGGTCGCGGCCGGTCACCGATCAGTGCAAAGCGATAGCACTCTAGTGCCATTCTCGACTCGTGCGGCGGCATTTATGCTTGTTCTTGAGCAGCACTTGGGGGAGGGCTGATCAACATACGTCCCACGACTCAAATCGAGTCTGGGGCGTTTTGTTTTGCGCGCGAGAATCCGCCATCTCGCGTTTCACCACAAATTCGCCTGTGTTTCAGGGTTTGGCACCTCCAGGGCACACTCCGGCGAGTCGTTTCCCGGCTTATTGACCTGCGAACCGACTGGGTATCGACTCATGAGCCCTTCGTCGAGAGGCACCAGCAACTCCGCCAGTCGCTCTGCCTCGGCCGCAGGCGCGGTCAACCAGGTCTCATGGTGCCGATGGGGGAGGATCACGGGCATGCGGTCATGCACTCCCTCGAGCATTTCGTTGGCAGCCGTGGTCAAGATCGAGCACGACTGAAGCACGGGGCCTCCCGGCGACTTCCACCGGTCCCAGACTCCGGCAAATGCGAACAGCGAATTGTCTTTCATGCCGAAATGAAAGGGATGGCGCTGCTTGCCCGATTTCTTCCACTCATAAAAGCCGTCGGCGGGGATCAGACAGCGGCGCGTGCGGAAAGCGGCGCGAAAGGCCGGTTTCTCCAGTACGGTTTCGCTGTGGCCGTTAATGAGTTGGTTGCCAATCTTGATATCGGTGGCCCACGAAGGCACCAGACCCCACCGCATCATCGAAAGAGTTCGGCTGGATCCGGACGGTCGGATCGTCGCAACCAACTGGGTGGGGGCGATGTTGTAGCGCGGACTCCACTCTTCTTCTTCCGAGACTTCTGACGCGCTTTCGAAGTACTCTTCCACCACCTGTTTTCGCCGCGAGAGCCGGTAGCGTCCGCACATGAGGAGATTATGGCAGCGCCAAACTGGAGTCGCAAATCGGTTAAGATATTTTCTTGACTGGATTCCTGTCGCACCTGCGCCGCCAGACGGCCCTTCTCTTCGGCCCCTTAGTGATCGCGCTGACATTTGTCGGCGTGGCTCTCGGGGACAATGCCGCCTTCGATCTCATCGGACCGAAGGTTGATGTGCGGGTGCAGCGCGCGGGAGTGACGCTGCCCATCGCGCAAGTGGCCAATCTGCAAGCCGGGGACCGCCTGTGGGTGCATCCCGACCTGCCCGATAGTCAATCGGTGCACTACCTGATGATCGTGGTTTTTCTTCGCGGAGCCACCAACCCGCCTCCAGACTCATGGTTCACCCGCGTCGAAACCTGGAGCAGACCCGTCCATGACGAAGGCGTTTTCGTCACCGTGCCCGACGAGGCCGAGGAGGCTCTCGTTCTCCTGGCGCCGGAGACGGGTGGGGCGTTCAGCACTTTGCGCACCGCGGTTCGGGGCAAACCGGGCTCGTTCGTGCGAGCGTCGCAGGACCTGGTGCAGGCCAGCCTCGATCGCGCTCGCCTGGAGAAATATCTCGATGCCGTTCGCGAAATTGCGGTCAGCGACCCCGAACAGTTGAAGGCGCGCACCATTCTGCTGGCGCGCAGTTTGAACATCCGCCTGGATCAGCAATGCTTCGATAAGCCCAGTTCGCAGCAGGTACCATGCCTCACCCAGAACACGGACCAGTTGGTGCTCGACGACCAGCACAGTCAGTCGATGGTTGCGACGCTGACATCTGGCCCATCCAGCGACTTGCTAGCGCAGATCAGTTCCACGCCCAACGCCCGCAGTGGCTATTACAGTCCTTACATTGGAGCAGTGGTCGACGTCATGCGCATCCTGAGTACCGCGCACACCGCTCAGTATCAGTACATTCCCGCGCTAGCTCTGCCCAAAGAGGACGAACTGAATCTGCGGCTGAATAATCCGCCGTCTTTTCGCAATCCGAAGTCGGTAATCGTGATTGGGCTTCCTCCGGTTCGGCCATCTCCAGTTCCACCGCTTCGTGCGGTGGATCCGGCGCAGGTCTTTTGCGCGGGACGGCCTTCGCTGCTACTTCCGGCGGAGGGTGCCCCTCTGGTCTTTGCGACGGAGCTTGCGCACAATTTCGTTCTCCATGTAGACGCCAAGTCGGGCCCGGGAATCGACGTGCCCGCGAAGCCAGATCCAGTCCGCGGAGGGTTCACGGCCGAGACGCAGGCGCTGCAATCAGCGGATCTGGATGGAGAGGTTATCGGAGTTCTGCGCGGCACATGGGGCTTTCACCCGTTCGATGGACCGCACTACCGGCTGCGCGCCTCGCGGCCCGCACAATGGATAGTGGCTTCGAAAGACGCGAGTGCGCTGATCGTCGGCCGCGAAGACACACTCCACCTGCAATCCCCAGACGCTTGTTGCGTAAGTGAAGTGAAGGTCAACGATGAGCAGGGGAAGTCGCTGGAAACCGAGTGGAAGAACTCGAAGCCGGACGAACTCGAGGTGAAAGTCCCGCTGCAGAAAGCGAATGCAGGATCGGTCACCATGGTGATCAGGAAGTTCGGACTGCAGGAAGCGGACGAGATTCCGCTTCACACTTATGCGGAGGCGGGCCGGCTCGACAGTTTCAGCATCCACGCCGGCGATGCCGCTGGCTTGCTAAAAGGCACGCGCCTGGATCAGGTGGACAGACTTGAACTGAACGGCCTCCGCTTCGTCCCGGAGGCGCTCGCCCGCTCCCATCAGCAAGACGAACTCAAGCTGACCACTCACGACAATGCCGTCTTCACGAAACTGCATGCAGGGGACGAGATCGTCGTTCACGCGGCCCTCAAAGATGGCCGGACTCTCGATCTGAAAGCGGAGGTCGACTCACAACGACCCGTCGTAAGCGTACTGAGCAAGAGCGTGCAAGCGGACCAGACGACACCGCCGCCCATGGTCCGCCTCGGAAGCCAGGATGAATTGCCGCAGGATGGGCAGCTCAATTTCTTTCTCAAGGCGCAAGTGCCGGAGACTTTCCCTCCCACCGAGAAGATCGAAGTGGCGACCGCAGACGAATCGTTTCGCGTGCTCCTGAGTTTCAAAGACGGCAATCTTACGCTGCAGGATTCGAAGACAGTTTTCGCCGTTCTCGACCCGATGAAACTGCTTGGCCCGTCAGCCTTTGGACCGTTGAAGTTTCGCCCCGTCACCGCCGACGGCATTGATGGCGACTGGCAATTGCTGGTGAATCTGGTGCGGGTCCCGACGTTCAAGGGAATCCGGTGTGTCGCCGCGCCTGAGAAGCAATGCACGCTGAGCGGCGACAAGCTTTTCCTACTGGACTCGGTGAGCACCGACTCAGACTTCGTCAATTCCGTCAGCGTTCCGGAGGGTTTTGTTGAGGACGCGCTGGCCATCCCGCCGACGAAGGCAAAGACCCTGTACATCAAACTTCGCGACGATCCTGACACCGTGGACACAGTGACGCTGCCTATTCTGACCACGCAGCAATAAGCTGGCCCGTCGCGCTATACTCGGCCTTCAAACCGGAATGGCCAACATCCTTTATGGTGTGAACGGGGAAGGCGCGGGACACTCCACCCGAGCCAAAGAAGTGCTGTCCCATCTGGTCGCTCAGGGGCACATCGTCCACGTCGCCTCGTTTGACCGCGGCCTGCAAAATCTAAAAAGCCAATTCGACGTTGCCGAGATCTACGGCTTCCGCTTCGCCTATCTTAATAATCGCGTGCGCTACAAACGCACCATCGCCAAGAACTTGATTACGGTACCGCAAGCGGCAAGGAGCTTATCGCGGCTCAAAGATCTGGTCGATGAATGGAAGACCGACCTGGTCATCACCGACTTCGAGCCGCTTACCTGTCACGTAGGTCACAGGAAAGGGCTCCCGGTCATTTCCATTGATAACCAGCACTGCCTGACGAATGCTGTGGTTTCCTATCCAAAGCAATACCGACGCGACGCGGCGGCGGCCAAATTGGTGACTCGCCTCATGACGCCACGCGCCAACGCGTACCTCGTTATTTCGTTCTTCAGCGCACCGATTCGCAAGCGCAATACGTTCCTATTTCCTCCCCTGCTGCGGCAGGAGATCCTCGACGCGACTCCTACGCAAAGCGACCACGTGCTGGTCTATGTAACCTCACCGGCGCCGGCTCTCGCCAAGTTGTTGAGCTCGGTTCGGTGCCGCTTCATTGCGTACGGCTTCGGACGAGCGGGACAAGACGGAAACATCCTGTATAAGAAGCCGTCTCTGGAGGGCTTCTTCGCTGACCTGACTAGTGCCCGCGCCGTGGTGGCCAACTCTGGATTCTCGCTGGTCACCGAGGCTTTGCATTTGGGCAAGCCGTACCTGGCTGTGCCGGTGAGCCACCAGTTCGAGCAGATCTTCAATGCCTACTGGCTGGAAAAATCCGGCTACGGCGCTTCCTGGGAAGAATTGAACAAAGAGCGTGTCGAGGCATTTCTGTACAATCTGCCGCATTACCGCGAAGCGCTGGAGCGATATCCGCGACAGGGGAATGGTGCCCTGCTCGCAAAACTGGATGCGCTGATCGCCCGTTACGCGACTGCTGGAACTCGCTGAACACTGTATGAACGTAACCTCTGCCTGCGCGCCTCGCGGGATACCATTACCGGAGCCAACGTCCCTTCAAAGGTTGCTACTGGAGGTTTCTCCATGCCGACGCGACGCGTTTTCACTCTGCTGGCAGCCGGTGCGCTGCTGTGCGCTTTCACGGCGTACGGTCAGGATTCGCAATCTTTGGGAGATGTGGCTCGCCAAACCCGGCAGCAAAAGCAGCAGAAGGATGCGCCGGCGAAAGACGCGTCCCCTAAGGCCGCTTCCAGCAAGCAGGCTGCGGGCGCGGGCGCCAAAGACGCGCCACCCAAGTCTCCTCACGTCATCACCAACGACGAGATCCCATCGCATCTGACGCCGAGCGCGACGGCAGCAACCCGTTCTCAAACCACGGACGAGCCTGATGCCGCACCAAATTCGAACGACCGAGACGTTCGCGCGGAGCAATGGAGAACGCAAATTCAGGCGCAGAAGAGCGCCATCGCGAGTTTGCAGAGCCAGATCACCGACCTCAGTGAGTCCGTCCACTATGCTGGGGGGAACTGTGTTGCCAATTGCGTGCAGTGGAACGAGCGCCAGAAGGAGAAGCAGGATCAGGTGGAATCTCTGAAGACGCAACTGGAAGAGCAGAAAAAACAACTGGAAAGCATGCAGGAATCTGCCCGCAAAGAAGGCTTCGGGAGTTCCATCTCCGAGTAGAGCGGGAAGATTCCGTAAGACCAGCGACCGACTGGGATCAATCTCTGCGGGAAAAATCTGCTAACCTGCAATTTTCACATTCCCCAAAACTGCCCGGTCATGCGAAATTAGTTCATGTCCTTAGTCGTCCGCCCTTCGCCCATTCATTCCGTCGGTGTCTACACCTCGAAACCCGTCCGTAAAGGAACTCGGCTGGTCGAGTACGCCGGTGAACGCATCACCGCCGAAGAAGCAGATCGCCGTTATGACGGCGTCTCTCGCACGTATCTCTACGGACTCGATGACGGCAAGACTGTGATTGATGGCCACGGTCTAGGCGCCTATCTGAACCACTCCTGCGCCCCCAACTGCGAAGTTGACGAAATCAAGGGCCGCGTCTGGCTCTTTGCGATCCGAGACATCGCCGCCGGGGAAGAACTCGTATGGGACTACAACCTCTACGACGATGACGATCCCGCGCCCTGCCACTGCGGTTCCCGCAAATGCCGCGGGACCATGTATTCGCGCGAGTGGATGGCCAAGATGCGCCGCAGGGAAGCCCGCAAGCAAAAACAGAAATCCGCAGCGACGCAAAAAAGCAATCTCGCGCGAAAGACGAAACCCAGCCCAGAAGCTGCTGCCTAGACGGCGCCGGCATGTTTTGTCAGGCAGTACGCGGGAACGTAGTGCCTCTTAGGTTTTCCGATATAGGTAGAGCCCTGAAGTTTCACCGTAACCTTATCGTCAACCAGCGGATTAATGATTACATGGGGCTTCGTGTGACATTTGTCATCCCACCCTGATGACGATCTCCACTGGCGATCGTGAGCGCGGTGCGAAAGTATAGAAAACGAAGAGGGGCGTTCGTGGGTTGAGCATCTCGATGATGGAAAAAATCGAATCCGGCCCGGTTGTCTACGGCGAGGTTGATCGTCTATTCTTGGGGGGCTGGGACGTGCCTACCTCCTGCGTCCAGTTCCCGGTTCCCTCTGGAGTGCGCCGATGACATTGACCCGGTTTGTCACGAAGAACGCGTTCCGCAATAAGCGCCGCAGCGCCCTGACGGTGTTGAGCATCGCCTTCTCTTTACTCCTGCTCACGCTGATGATGACGATCTGGCGGGCGTTTTATCTTGACCAAGGCAGCGCGGAGTCAGCGGAGAGGCTGGTGGTGCGGCATCGCGTGTCCTTGACGTTCTCCCTGCCTGGCTACTACCGCGAAAAGATTCGAGCAATTCCCGGGGTTGTGGCGGTCGTTCCGGTCTCCTGGTTCGGCGGAATTTACAAAGACCAGAAGCCGGAAAACTTCTTCGCGCAGTTCGGCACCGACCCGGATGAATTCTTCAAAGTGTATCGGGACATCTCCATTCCCCCGGAACAGGTCACGGCATGGCAGCGCGACCGGCAAGGCGTGATTGTGAATGACTCCCTCGCTACGAAGTATGGCTGGAAACTGGGCGACCGTATTGTGCTGCAGGGAACTATCTATCCCGTTAATCTCGAACTAATCGTGAAGGGCATTTTCCACACGAATCCTGACAACAAATCGGTGTACTTCAATGCGAAGTACGTGGAAGAAGCGGTCGCGTTCTTCAAAGGACAGGCTGGCACATTCAGTATTCTGGCGGACTCTCCGGGGGACGTGAGTAAAATCGCGAGCGCTGTGGACGCCACGTTCCGCGACTCGCCTCAACCCACCAAGACGGAAAGCGAGAAAGCTTTCGGCCTGGAGTTCGTGGCGATGATGGGCAACGTGAAAGCTTTCATCTTGAGCATTTGCTCGGCGGTGGTGTTCGCGACGTTGCTGGTATCGGCCAACACCATGGCGATGTCGATCCGCGAACGGACCCGCGAAGTCGCGGTGCTGAAAACGCTGGGATTCACCAAGCGCGGAGTGCTGGGGCTGTTCGTCAGCGAAGCGGTGGCTTTATCGCTGGCGGGCGGCCTGATCGGTGCGGCCCTCGGCTGGCTGATGGTCTACGGCTTAACCCATTCTCCTCAATTTTTCAGTTTTTTCCCCATGAAGGTAACGTTCGGGATATGGATTGCTGCCATCCTGACCTCGGGTCTGGTGGGGCTGCTTAGTTCGGCCGTGCCTTCCTACACGGCTTCGCGGATCAACATTGTCGACGGATTACGGCACATCGGGTGAAGTCATGACGTTAGGCAGTTTTGTCGTGCGCAATACGTTTCGGAACAAGCGACGCAGCCTGCTGACCATGATCAGCATCAGCTTCTCGCTGCTGTTGCTCACGCTGATGATCTGCATCTGGCGCTCGTTCTATGTAGACCAGGTCGCGCCGGAGGCATCGCGGCGGTTGGTCATTCGCGACCGCGTCTCGCTGGCGTTTTTTCTGCCGGCGTTCTACCGCGACAAGATCCGCAGTGTTCAGGGAGTGAGCGCAGTGGCGCCGCTGACGTGGTTCGGAGGACGCTACATCGATGACAGGCCGGAGCATTTTTTTGCCCAAATGGGCACTGATCCAGACGAGTATCTGAAAGTGGCGTCAGACAAGATCATTCCGCCGGATCAGGTGAAGGCATGGCAGCAGGATCGAGCCGGCTGCATCGTGGACGTGACGCTGGCCAACAAGTATGGCTGGAAGATCGGGGACCGCGTTACGCTGCAGGCAAATATTTTCCCCACGAACCTTAACCTGACGATCCGCGGCATTTATCACCGCGATCCTCCACAGAATGCACTGTACTTCAACACCAAGTATCTGGAGGAAGCAGTTCCCTGGTTCAAGGGGCAAGCCGGATGGTACGCCGCCCAAATCGACTCGGCCGACAACGTTTCACGGGCGTCGCAAGAAATCGACGGCATGTTCCGCAACTCTCCGCTGCAGACCAAAACCGAGAGTGAGAGGGCATTCCAGTTAGGCTTTGTCGCTTCACTGGGAAATATCAAGGCATTCATCCTGGGCATCTGTGGAGCGGTTGTCTTCACCATCATGCTGGTTTCGGCCAACACCATGGCGATGTCGGTGCGCAGCCGGACGCGCGAAGTAGCCGTGCTGAAAACGCTGGGCTTCACGCGCCAACGCGTGTTGTCGATCTTCGTCGGCGAATCCGTAGCTCTCGCCATTGCCGGAGGCGTGGTTGGAGTGCTGGTGGCGATTCCCGTGATCTCGGGCTTGACGCACAGATTTATCGGGCTGGGAATACCGCTCAACATGAAGGTCAAATGGGCCACGGCAGGCCTGTCGCTGTTGGTGTCCCTGGTATTGGGACTGGTGAGCGGCTACTTGCCGGCCTACAACGCGTCGCGCATGAAAATTGTCGATGGGCTGCGCCACATCGGCTGAGTTGAGACTTAATTATGGCGATACCAATCAGCTATAACGTTCGCAATTTAAGGCTCCGCAAGGGGCTTACCGTCATGACGGCTCTGGGCATCGCGCTCACGGTCACGACAGCGATCTTTTTGATGGCACTGATCGCGGGCCTGAACCGTGCTTTCGTCAGCAGCGGCAGCGCGAAGAATGTGCTTGTACTGCGCAAGGGATCGGAAGCCGAGCTTTCGGGGGGATTCGATGCAGCGCTGTTCCCCACGCTGAAGACGCTTCCCGGCATTGCGAAAGACAGTCATGGCGAGCCGATGGCGTCGGGCGAGTGGGTGGTCGTCATCATCCTGCCGCGCAAAGACGGCACTGGCGAAGTCAACGTCACTGTGCGGGGCATGATGCCCGATGGTCTTGAGATGCGACAGACGCCCGACGAGCCAGGGAAGCCACCGAGCGTGAAACTGGTAGAGGGCCGCTGGTTTCAGACGGGACAGCGGGAAGTGGTGGTCAGCAAATCGATTCAGGGGCGCTTTTCGCACGCCAATATCGGCGACACCATGGAGTTTGGCAAAGGATCGTGGACGGTTGTCGGAGTGTTTGACGCGGGCGGTTCGGCATATGAGTCCGAAGTCTGGGGCGACGTGAATCAAATGGCGTCGGATTTCGATCGTCAGGGGGGCTACTCGTCGGCATACCTGCGCGCCACCGACGCCATCTCGGCGGAAGCGCTCAAGAACCGGGTCAGCGACGATCAACGATTGAAGCTGGAAGGCGTGCTCGAAAAGGATTATTACGCCAAGCAGACCAGTTCCGGCGCACCCATCAAAGTCATCGGCATTGTGGTGGGCTTCATCATGGCGATTGGCTCAATCTTCGCGGCCATGAACACCATGTATGCAGCAGTTGCGTATCGCGGGCGTGAGATTGCCACGCTGCGCGTGATTGGCTTCTCGCGGCCTGCGATTTTGACATCGTTTGTGTTGGAGTCTTTGCTGCTGGCCTTGCTGGGCGCCGCGGCAGGAATCCTGCTGATGCTTCCGTTTAACGGGATGCAGACCGGCACGTCGAACGCCGTCACATTCAGCGAAGTGGTGTTCGCGCTACGCATCACGCCGCAGGTGGCGGGATATGCAATTGCCTTCGCGTTAATTATGGGGTTCGTAGGCGGACTTGCTCCCGCATGGCATGCAGCGCGGCAGAATATTCTCAACGCGCTGCGCGGCTAATTGACTCGGGAAACTTTTTGGGGAGTTAGATCGTAAACATTCTTATGGCGATAGACACAAAGCACGACGATTTGCAGAGCCTGCGCATTGACCGCACGCAACGTGGCGACTCTGGCGGAGAGCCGCCGGCCTGGGCGCGCCGCTACATCCTCGGTGGAATTGCGGTGGTGGTACTGCTGGGCGTGATCACGATCGCCTACCGCGCGTTCTCGTCCGATACGCCGGAGGTCGAGGTCGTCCGCGCTACTGCAGAGACCAGCGGCAATGACGCCGGCGGCACTGTACTCTCAGCTACCGGCTACATCGTGGCGCATCACACCATCAATGTGAACTCTAAGGTCACGGGGCGCTTGGCGTGGATCGGTGTGGAAAAGGGCGACAAGGTGAAGGAAGGCCAGGTGTTGGTGCGCCTGGAAGATCAGGAGTTCCGTGCTGCCTATGAGCAGTCCAAGGGCGCGGTCGCCAATGCTCGCGCCTACCTTGACGAACTGCAGCATGGATCACGTCCCGAGGAAGTACAGCAGGCACAGCATAATCTCGATGAAGCACGTGCCACGCTGGCGAATGACAAGATCACGCTCGACCGCACAAAAGAACTCGCGGGCAGCGGCGTGGTGTCACGCCAGCAACTGGACGACGCCACGGCGAAGTTCGAAGCTGATCAGCAGCGCGCGAATTCGCTGGAGAAGGCGTTTCAGCTTTCCAAGATAGGCCCGCGAGCAGAGGAGATTGCACGCGCGCAGGGCGCGCTGATGCAGGCACAGGGGCAACTGGATTACGCTCAATCGCAACTCGACGCCACAGTCATCCGCGCACCTGTGACAGGAACGATCCTCGACCGCACTGCGGAAAAGGGAGAACTCATTACGGCGCAGTTTGCCAGCGCAGCGGCAGGCGGACCTCAAGGTTCGGTAGTGTCCCTCGCAGACCTGAACGACCTGCAGGTCGAACTCGATATCGCGCAGGCGGACTTCGCTCGTCTTGGTCCGACGCAGAAGGCGGTTGTGACCACCGACGCGTATCCCGACAAGCAATATGACGGAGTCATCGCTCAGATCTCGCCCGAAGCCAACCGGCAGAAGGCGACCGTGCAGGTGAAGGTGCAGGTGCTCAATCCGGGCAAGTATCCTGACGTTCAGCTGCGTCCGGAAATGAACGCGACGGTGAAGTTCCTGGCCAACGAGGCGCCGAAGACTTCCAAGGAACCAACGGGCGTCTACGTGCCCTCGACCGCTATTCGGGATCGTGATGGAAAGAAGATTGTACTGATCGCCTATAACGGAAAAGTGGTCGCCCGCGAGGTTCACATCGTGGGACAGCGCAGCGATGGAGCGCTCGTCGACGGGCTAGTCGGGGGCGAAAGCGTGGTTACAACCGCTCCCGCGACTTTGAAAGATGGAGACAAAATTAAAATTAAGGGGCAATCATGAGCACAGCTACACAACCCAACGTTGCCACGGGAACGAAAGTCGTACAGGTTCGCGGCGTCAGCAAGATCTTCAAGCGTGATGCCTTTCAAGTAACGGCGCTCGACGACGTGTCGATCGACATCGCCAAGGGTGAATTCCTTGCCCTGATGGGTCCGTCAGGATCGGGCAAGACCACGCTGCTGAATATGATCGCGGCCATCGACCGGCCGACCAGCGGCGAACTGCTGGTCCAGGGGCAGGATATTTTCCGTTTCAGCGACTCGCAGATTGCGCGCTGGCGCAACGAACACATCGGCTACGTGTTCCAGACATTCAACCTGATCCCGGTGCTCACGGCGTTTGAGAACGTCGAATTGCCGCTGCTGCTGACGAAACTGACTTCTCAGCAACGCCGCGACCACGTATTGACCGCGCTGAAGCTGGTTGGCTTGGAAGACCGAGTCGGTCACCTGCCGAAGCAACTCTCCGGTGGACAGGAGCAGCGCGTGGCCATCGCCCGGGCGATTGTGAGCGATCCGACTCTGTTACTCGCCGACGAACCCACTGGCGACCTGGACAGCCATTCCGCGACGGAAGTATTGGAAATCCTGAAGAGGTTGAACGAGGATTTCCACAAGACAATCGTGATGGTGACGCATGATCCACATGCCGCCTCGTACGCGCACGTGACGCGGCATCTGGAAAAAGGAATGCTGCTGCCGCCAAACTGAGAGAGCTTGGGCGTTCATCAGGTTTGAAGAACGCCGCTCGCTCGCTCGATTGAACTTAGGCGACCAGATCCGCTTCGCTGCCCAATGCCGGAACCTCGCCCGGCAGGTCGGCGACCCACCGCCACGCGCGTCGACCATTGGACACCACCGCTTGCGCCTCGCCATATTCCACCAACCGGTTCAACACGGTGGTGACCGACGCCATGGGATCCTTATGTCGGGCCAGCAACGTCGGCATCTTCTGTTGGAAATAGTCGCAGATGTCGCGCGCATTCATAGCGTGTCCGGCCTGCATCAGGATCATCCGACACGCTTTGGTGAAGCCCGGCTGGCGGCCGCTGCTCTTGCGGTCGACCAACTCCATCAGTTCCTCAGTCAAAACCGCATCGCCAAACAGATTTGCCAGACCGGAGATGGTCTGCTTGACGGTACCGATGCGCTTCATGATTTCCGCGCGCTGTTGCAACAGCTGGCGCAGTTCTCCGTGCGCCTGCCGAATCACTTCCTGCACGTGGCCCACATCATACCTCTCGACTGGTCGGAGCGAGCCGTTGCCCTTCTGCCCATTTTCCATACATATCCCCCATTCGAACGAGTGAATCACAGCCCCCATCTCGAATTGCGCGCCCGATTACCGCGAGTTCTCACCCGCACGCACAAGGCCATGCGGTTCCTTGACCCAATCCCTCCGGCGAGGGGCAGAACCTCGCTTAGGAAGCTATACGCAAGAACTCGTTCCCACGTTCCTCAATTCTTTAACACTTCTCGAAGGAAGCCGGATCTTGTGGAGTTAGACGCGGCAATCGCAGATTGGTTAACAACCGCCCGCGGAGGTAATTTTTAAATAAACACCTTCGAGCTAGCTGATGTTTCGCATGGAGGGAGAGCGGGGACGAAGCAAGCCCCGTTTCTCCACAATTTGGAAGCTGGAATCCTATTGCAGGAAGATGACCAGCAACCTGCCGTCGGAATGATATCCGTCCCCGGTTGCGTTCTTGGCGTCCTGCACCGGGTTCGGTGGTAAATAGTAGGCTAGCGTCTTGGCCTTATTGGCTTTTTGGAGGCTGCTGCCAATGTTTTCGCGCTCGCCGTCCACGGCTGGGTCAATCTTGTGGGTGACGCTGCCGTTGCGCTTGTCTTTCGCAAAACCTATGTCGTGCGTTCCGGCACCGCACCATACCTCGCTACCCTTCCAGGTAAATGGAGCTTTCCAGATGCGGAAGTGATGGCGGCTCGCCACCATCGCAATCGGTTCGGCCATTTCATAGCCGAAGTCCTGCTTGCGGCCGAATAGGAATAATGTACTCATCGGCATCGCCAGGTAGTCCTTATTGTCATACGTCTGCTCGATCGCGTTGAGCACTGCGCCTTGATTGCTCGTATCGGCAACGTGCCAGCTGGCAGCATCGAGGGCGGCCTGCACATCTTTTTGCGAACCGATGATCACGAAATTCACCATGTCGCCCTGATTTTGGAACTGGTCGTTGACTCTCCGTGGCAGGCTGTCGATGCTCTTGCGAAGTTGCGGATCCAGAGCAGCATCCGAAACCTTCAGCGGAGCCACTGAACTGCTGGACCCCTCCGACGAACTCGCGCTGGATGCACCGGAGTCCGACTTACCAATGCCGAATTGTCCCGACATGAAGACCTCGGCCGCGGTCGCAAGTTGTGACTTGAGGACCTGACTGCGGGGAGTCTGCGGCGCATCGGTTGTGTTTGCCGCGCTTGAGCCCGCTGGAATGACGTGCACCTTGACGGCAAGTGCTCCGTGGCAGGGTGCGGCGCCCGAGATGTTCATCCCCAACATCAAGTGAGAAGCCTCCGCGATGTGGAACTGATTGCTGGCACCCACGAGCAATGGAACTGCTCCCTGTGAGTGCAAACGGGCGATCAGCGCACCCACGGGCGCAGTGGGCAGAGGCAAGTTTGCCGTTGTAGGAGACGCGGAAGTCACGCCCTTAGGATCGCAGGCTGGCCCGCTTGATGCGGTCTGGTCGGATGAAATTGCCGCTGCGATTTCGACCACATCTCCGGGCTTGAGATCGAAGCCACTGTCAGTCCACGGCTGAGTAGGCGTTACCTGCACAACGATGGCCTGCGCGGTTGTGGTTACCTGGGCCGCTAGCTGAGAAACACAGCACAAAAGAATGAGGACCAGAGGAATTTGTGGCCTGAGCATATCGCACCCCCGCAGTGCTCCTTATTATCTTCTAATTCCGCCCCCTCTTGGCAAGCCCGGGAAGCGGTTGCCGGGCCGCGTTTCGTTGTGACTCAAGAACAACTGTGATTTGGAATACCACCCCACTAAACTCCTGCGGCCGGATTCCGATGGTAACTAGTGATGGAGTAATCGAAATGCTTACGGCCGCGAAAACTGCGCGGGATCCCGCACCGCTGCGGGTTCTGCTGGTGGGCAATCAGGAGGAAGATTTCTTTCTCATTCGAGAAATCCTGGAACGGACCCGCAACGTCCTCGCGGCCGACCTCGACCACGCCCACTCGTTGGACGAAGCGAAGGCCATGCTCCAGCAGAAAAGCTACAACCTTCTGTTGTTTGAACATGAAACCGGCGACGCGGAGGCAGTCCATTTTGTAGCGGAGTTTCTTCATGCCGGAGTGTCGATTCCCTTTATCCTGCTCACTGAGGATGCTGACGAAAAGACGGTTGCAGACATCATTGAGGGCGGGACCTGGAACTGCGTGGCGAAGTCCCAACTGGATGGCGCAACTCTGGTCCGCACCATGCGGAACACGCTAGCCATGCACTCCATTCAAAAGGAGCAGCAAACCGCGGAAGAGTCTCTGCGCAAGCTGTCGCGGGCGGTCGAACAGTCGGCCGATACGGTCGTCATCACAGATCGCTCTGGAATCATTGAATACGTCAACCCGGCATTTGAAGCTCTGACGGGATACCCCCACGACGAAGTTCGCGGCAGAACTCCCCGCATCTTGAAATCGGGCGAGCAAGGACCCGAAGCCTATCAGGAAATGTGGGAGACGATTCTCGCTGGCAATGTGTACCGCGGCATCCTGGTGAACCGAAAGAAGAATGGCGAGTTGTATTACGTGGAGGAAAGCATTTGCCCGGTGCGAGATGCCGCAGGACAGATCACGCACTTCATCGCCAACGGCCGTGATTTGACCGAACGGTTGCGCCTGGAGGCGCAGCTTCTGCAATCGCAAAAGATGGATGCCATCGGCAACCTGGCCGGGGGCGTGGCGCACGACTTCAACAACCTGCTGACCATTATTACCAGCTATGCGGAACTGGCGTTGGATTCCGTTCCGAAGGACAGTTCCCTGGAGTCCAAGATTCAGGAAATCCTGCTGGCGGCGCGCCGGGCGGCTGAGTTGACCAGGCAACTGCTCGCCTTCAGCCGCAAGCAGCCACAAGCTCTGCGCGTGGCGGATCTGAACCAGATCGTCGCGCGCATTGCAAAAACCCTACCGCGCTTAATCGGCGAAGACATTGACTTCGCCTTTATCCGCGGCGAGGGATTGGGGCGGGTCCGCGTTGATCCGCTGCAGGTTGAGCAGGTGCTGATGAACCTCGCTGCCAACGCAAGAGAAGCCATGCCGCAAGGCGGGCACCTGCGGATCGAGACCTCTGACGTGCGGCTCGACGATGATTATATCGATCGCAAAAAAGCGGTCATTCCCCCGGGACGTTACGCGACGATCACCGTAAGCGACGACGGAACCGGAATTCCTCCCGAGCACCTGCCACACATTTTTGAGCCTTTTTACACTACGAAGCCCTCTGGCAAAGGCACCGGCCTCGGTTTGGCAACCGTCTACGGAATTGTGAAGCAGAATAAAGGCTTCATCTGGCCCTATAGCGAACCCGGGATGGGCACAGTGTTCAAAATCTACTTGCCGTGCGTCGAGGGACGAAACGCCCCCGGCGAACTCGACGACATCAGAACCGAGAGCGCCGCGCGCGGATCAGAAACTGTCCTGCTCGTGGAAGACGAACTGGCGGTGCGACGAGCCACCGCGGAGTTTCTAGGCATGCAGGGCTATACCGTGCTTCAAGCCAAAGATGGTGTCGATGCTCTGGACGTGGCAAAAGCCCACCGCTCGACGATTCACTTGGTGGTCACCGACGTGGTGATGCCGAATATGAGTGGCGGGCAACTCGCAAAGGAACTTGCGCAACTGCGTCCGGATGCGAAGCTGATCTTCGTTTCTGGCTACGCGGGCAAGACCGTGCTCGACCACAAGGTCGTCGACCTGGAAACGAACTTCTTGCAGAAACCCTATACGCTGAAACAACTCTCGCTCAAGATTCGCGCTGCGCTCGAGCCCAGCCTCGGCGCGACTCAGTTCCCGCGCGAATGATGTGCAGGTTTGATCGAGTGTCTTGCCAGACCCTATAATCAGCCATCGCGGACCTCGCATGAATCCTCCAAGAGCCGATGGGGTTGGGGACACCCGAACTCAAGCCGCCACGACAAGCTCACACCATCCCGCTTCTCGATCGACCCCCGCGTCGCTGCTCATTCTGATCAGCCTGTGGCTTGCGATCTACGTGGCTGGCATGTTCACTCCGCCTTTGCTTGACGACGTAGACACGATCCATGCCGAGGCAGCGCGCGAAATGTTGCTGCGCCACGATTGGGTCACGTTGTACACGAATGGCTTGCGCTACCTGGAAAAGGCGCCGCTGATGTACTGGAGCCTTGCCGCCAGCTATGAGGTCTTCGACATCAGCGACTGGAGTACTCGGCTCCCTCTCATGCTGGGCTTCCTTGCACTAGTTCTGGCTACCTATCGGCTCGGCAGTTATGCGTTCGAAGAACGCGGTGGATTTTATTCCGGCCTCGCCTTAGTCACGTCGATTGGGCCGTACATCTTCACGCGCTTCCTGATTCCCGATGTGATGGTTGGGCTCTGGCTTGCCCTCTCGTATTACTTTTTCCTGCGCTCTCTGGAGGAAGATCCGCCCTCGCGCCTGACCTGCTGGGGATTTGCCGCGGTCTGCGCTCTGAATGTGCTTACGAAGGGGCTCATCGGTCTGGTGTTTCCCATCGGCACAATCGGCCTCTACTTGCTGCTTACCCGTAATCTGCGCCATCTGGCCAAGCTGCGAATCCTCTCCAGCACAGTGGTTTTCTTTGTGCTGGCGGCGCCGTGGCATATCCTCGCCGCTATTCGGAATCCGGCCCAGGGACAAGCACGGGGATTCTTGTGGTTCTACTTCGTCAACGAACACATCATGAGGTTCCTGAACAAGCGGGTGCCTCCGGGATACGACACAGTTCCGCTGGTATTGTTCTGGGCTCTGCTTGTACTTTGGTTGGTACCGTGGGCCGTGTTTCTGCCACAAGCGTTGCGGGAAGTTCCTCTGCGACAGAAACGGTTAAGCGCACCGATGGATCGCCGGCAACGAGCGAACTTGCTCTTCTTACTGTGGGCGCTGGTGATTCTTCTGTTCTTCAGCTTCTCGACGCGGCAGGAGTACTACACGATTCCGGCGCTGCCCGGAATTGCGCTGTTGGCTGGAGGATGGCTTGCACGTGAGTCGTCAGCAGATGCAAGTGAGGCGGAGCGTCGCGCCGGACGCCGATCCTCTCTTGTTCTGATGATCGTGGGATTGCTGTCTGCCGTCGTGGGACTGAGTCTTCTTTCGGTGACACACCGTCCGCCCGCGGGCGTGGACCTGGCGGAATTGTTGAAGAAGAATCCGCAGGACTACGACTTCTCTCTAGGGCACGTGCTGGACTTCACGCCTCAAGCTCTGGGAATGTTTCGCGGGCCACTTCTCGGCGCTTCTCTTTCTCTACTGTTTGGGACGGCCCTGAACTGGTGGATGCGTCGCCGCGGCAAGCCTGCTCTAGGCAACGCAGCGTTGGCACTCATGATGGTTTGCCTGCTGACTTGCGTGCACGTTTCCTTCGCGCTATTCTCGCCAATCCTTTCGTCACACGATCTGGCAGTCGCAATTCAGAAGGAATATCGTCCCGGCGATCTCATCGTAGTGGACGGCGAGTATCACCAGGCCTCGACTCTGAATTTCTACACGCATCTCCCGCTGCGCGTGCTGCACGAGCCCAGCGGCAACCTGTGGTTCGGTGAGAAGTTTCCGGACGCGCCCCATGTATTCGAGACGCAGCAATCCTTTGATCTTCTCTGGTCCGGCCCAGCTCGCATTTTCCTGTGGACCGACCAGGACGATCCGAAGGAGTTGATGGGGATGCCGCACTTCCTTCTGGCTCGCAGCGGTGGAAAGGCGATCTTCACCAATCGGGCGCCTTGAGCTTCTGTTTGGCACCCTGTCCCACGCACCTCCGATCCAGACGAGGCCCCGGTTATAATCGTGCTTCTTCGATGATTCTTGGGACTCTCAACATTCCCGCAGTTGATCTGTTGTGGCGTGCCCTCTTGTTCCCGGCGCTTGCAGGGTCCTTCACTTCGACGGTTTATCTCGCCATGACTCTAGTGGCGACCGCCCTGCATTTGCGCCGTGCGCGGTCGACGCAGGCAGCCGCGGCTGCGACGCCATCCGATTCCCTCCCTCCGGTTACAATCTTCAAGCCGGTTCACGGCATGGAAGAGGAACTGGCAGCAAATCTTGAGAGTTTCTTCCAGCAGGATTATCCAGACTACGAAGTGATCTTTGGAGCCCGCGACGCCGAGAATCCCGCGGTCAAAATTGCCGAGGAAGTGCGGGCGCGTTATCCGCACGTTCCCAGCCGCGTGATTCTTTCCGGCCCGCCGCCCTGGCCCAGCGCCAAGGTGTTTTCGCTCGACAAGATGATCGCGGCTTCGTCCCGCTCGTATTTCATCATCAGCGACAGCGACGTCCGGGTCGCACCCGACTTCCTGCGCAACACCATCCCGCCGCTTCTCGACCCCAAGGTGGGCCTGGTCACTTGTATGTATCGCGGCATACCTGCGTCGGACTTCTGGTCCTGGCTTGAGGCTCTCGGACTCTCGGTAGAAATGTCCTCGGGAGTCATGGTCGCGGACATGATGGAGGGAATGCGTTTCGCCCTCGGACCTGCGATGGCCGTGCGGCGCGATGCGATCGACGCCATCGGCGGAATAGCCGCCGTGGCCGATTACTACTCCGACGATTTCGAACTGGGCAATCGCATCTGGGCAAAGGGCTATAAAGTAATTCTGTCGCACCACATCGTCCTCAATGTGCTCACTTCCCGCTCTGTGATTCGCACCCTCGGCGATCAGCTGCGTTGGATGAAAAGTACCCGTTATTCGCGTCCTGCAGGACATGCGGGCACGGGCCTTACCTACGCGATGCCATTTGGAATTCTGGGATTGCTCGCTGCGGGGGCGCTCGGAGATTGGGCGCTCGGTGTCGGCTTGTTCGCATTGGCCTGCGTGAATCGAATGCTTCAGTCGATTGTCGTGGGATGGAGCGTGGCCCGTGATCCGCATCCCGTGCGTTATTGCTGGCTTTATCCTGTCCGCGATCTCTTGGGCTTCGCCGCGTGGGCGGTCAGCTACACGAGCCGAGACTTTTACTGGCGTGGAGAAAAGTATCGCTTCGGCAAGGGAGGAAAAATCGCGCCGCTGGAAAGACCGGACTCCGCGTAGCACCGGCGTCCCGCCGTCACTACAACCGAATCAGCCTGCCCTTTCTCAACTCGAATCGATCGCCGCGCCAAATCACGGTGTGGCCCGCGAAGCTCGCGAACCAAACTGCGACTGCTACCAGATCACGAAGCGGCAAGAGCCACAAACTCCCAATTATCCGGCGGTCTTCGAGCACACCGTTGCACACCGCAAGGGCCACGGCTAAACGCAGCAAAGCGGTCACGCCCAGCACGGCCCACGACCACAGCGCAGCGCGTCCAGCGATCATGGCGAACAGTCCCCACATAAGTCCATAGGTGGAAACCAGGCCGATGTACCCTCCCGCGCGCGAGTCTCGCACGCCCCGGGCCCAGCGCAACTGATGCGACCAGAAGCTTCTCAGGTCGTAGGCCGGAAGATGCGTCTCGACAACCACGTCAGAGAGCACCACCTGCAGACCGAGACCGGCAATCCTTCGCCCCAGTTCGTAGTCATCCGCAAGAAAATCGACAATGGATTTGAACCCGCCGATGCGCTCCAGGTCGCTGCGCCGGAAAGCCAGCGTCGAGCCGAGGCCAAACCGGAGGCCGCCCTCCAGTTGTCGCGCCACCAGAACACCCGCGCAAAAATCCGTGCTGATGCCCAGCGATTCCAGCTGCGAGCCGAGGGTAGGCGCCGGAAGCCCGCGGTAAAGACAGGTCACCATTCCTACGCCTTCATCCTTCAGCGGCGCCATGACCGTGCGAAGATACTCGGGCTCAACGCGAATGTCGCTGTCGTTCACAAGCAGGTGCTGGTGCCGCACCGAGGGAAGCATCTGCTCAAGATTGCTAACCTTCACGTTGGCCCCAAGTTTGTTCGGACACACGACCAGACGAATCGAGCGTTCCGGAAATTCCCGCTGCAACTGCCGTACGCTGGCGACGGCCGAATCGTCGGGATCGCTCACACCAAAAATGATTTCGTACTCGGGATAGTTCTGCAGGCAGTGACTGCGAAAGCTCTCGTAAATGTCGGAATCTGTACCCTTCAATGGTTTAAGAATCGAGACTGGAGGCAAATATTGTCCTGCGCGGACGCCCTCATCCGCTTTCTTCTCGCGCAGAAAAACCCGCACACTCCACAGACACAGAATGTAGTAGGCACAACTGGAGAGGCATCCAAGAACCGCTACGACCTGGAAAATCCTGAGGATCAAGTGAATCATGCGTGGGCGCAGCCCAGTTTATTCGTAACGCAAGGACTCAATCGGATCGAGGTTCGCCGCTTTCCATGCGGGATAGATCCCGAAGACGAGCCCCACTCCGGCCGCGGCGCTGAAGCCGAAGGTGGTCCAGAACACAGACATCCGAGCCGGCAGTGAAGGCCAAAGAAACGGGATCCCCCAGACGACAAGTGCGCCGGCACTGACCCCGATGATTCCGCCGACCGCCGTTAACATGATGGCTTCGAGGGTGAATTGCAAAAGAATGTCGCGCTTGCGGGCGCCGATTGCCTTACGCACTCCGATCTCGCGCGTGCGTTCGGTGACGCTGACCAGCATGATGTTCATCACGCCGACGCCGCCAACAATCAGCGCCACACTCGAAATCGCGAACATGCCCACGAACAGCGCACCCGTAATCTGATTCCAGGCATCAGAAATGGAATCCGAGGTGAAGACTGCGAAATTGTCGGGCTTGTCGACCGGCACTTTGCGCCGCCGCCGCAGCAGTTCGCGTATCTCATCGATCGCCTTGGGAACGTCGTCATGCGACGTGGCTTTGACGCTGATCCAGTGCTGCTTCAGCTCGGGATGCAGCTTGCGCAGAGTGCTCAGCGGAAAAATGACTTTGTTGTCTTCAGGATTCTTGCCGCCGCCAAACACTGACTTCACCGGTTGCACCGTTCCGATCACGGTAAAGAGCTGGCCTTCGATGTTGACTTCTTTGCCCAGCGGGCTCTCGTTGCCAAAGAGCTCTTCGGTAGTATCGGCACACAGCAGCACGACGTTCGAGCGGTGCTCTTCATCCACTTCGCTGAACCAACGGCCACTCGCAATCAGGAGGTCAAATACTTCCTTCGCCGACGCCTGGTCGCCTTCAAGAATCGTGTTCTTCGCCTTTCGGTCCCCGTACTTCACGGCAAAAGTTCCCACACCTAACTCCGGCCGGAAATAGCGGATGCCCGCCGTGACCGCTTTTACGTGCGGCAAGTCGCGTATCGCCACGGCGTCATCATAGGTGAGTTCTTTCCGAGTGCGCATTTCTTCGGTGGGCCGGCCGAAGGTGAAGGGCTCGATGTGGAAGGCAAAAATCACGTCGGAACCAATGCTGCTGACGATCTCGCGGACGTTCTCGTCCAGGCCCCGCCCGATCGACGACACGCCGATCACTACGGCGACCCCGATCACGATGCCCAGCACAGTTAGCACGGACCGCAGCTTGTTACTGCGGATCGTGTCCGTCGCCATGCGAACGATTTCGCCGAATTCGTCTTTGCGTATCATAAAGAATCGGCTGCCGGCTTCCGCAATCCGGTTTCCGGAAAGCACTTCCAACGCGGACCTTCCAACTTCGTTCGAACTTCCGGTTTCTCCGGAAGCCGGACGCCGAGAGCCGAAAGCCTTCTACATTTCAAACCGCAACGCCACAATCGGATCCAGCCGCGCTGCCTTGCGCGCGGGATAGACGCCAAAGAACACTCCCACGCTGGCCGAAACCAGCAGTCCCGCCGCTACCGCCCAAAGCTTGATCGACGACGGCATTCCGATCAACAGCGTAACCATTTCAGCCACTCCCGCCCCGCTGAGCACGCCCAACACGCCGCCAATCAGCGCCAGGATGACAGCCTCAATCAGAAACTGCAGGAGCACATCATCCCGCTTAGCTCCCAGCGCCTTCCGAATGCCGATTTCGCGCGTCCGCTCGGTCACCGAAACTAGCATGATGTTCATGATAACGATCCCGCCCACGACCAGCGAGACCGCGGCAATGCCAATCGTCGCCATGAAAAATGTGCTGCTCAGTCCTGACCAGATGCTGAGCAGGCTGGCATTGGTCTCGACTTCGAAGCTGTCTTCTTCGCCCACACGATCGTGGCGTTGCGCGCGCAGAGCAACCCGGGACTCGTCGATCGCCTGGCTCAGCGGAACTCCCGTCGACGTGGCCTTGCCCCAAATGCGAAGACTGTCGTTGTGCGATCCATACTGCTTGAGATAAACGGTCACCGGGATCAGCACGTAGTTGTCGGCGCTCTGCCCCAGCGTTTTGCCCTTCTTTTTTCCTACGCCGATCACCTGGTAGGTCCAGCCATCAACGCGTATCTCCTGGCCCAACGGGTCGGCCCCACCCAGCAGATGCTCCACGATGTCGGTGCCGACGACGGCCACCTGCGAATGGTTATTCAAATCGGTGTCGTTCAACATACGCCCATAAGTCAAATCTGTGTCGAGGATCGATGCTACCGAAGGCGTGATCCCCTGAATGGTCGTATCGCTGATGGATTGTTCGTTGTGCTTCACTTTACCGCTGCCGCGCGCCATGGCGCCCACATAGTCGCAGTGGCGACAGGCTTCGAGCACCGCCTGGTAGTCTTCCAGCTTCAGGTTCTTACGTTTCTCCGCCACCAGAAAGTGCTCGACATTGGTTTCAACAGGCGACGTTTTGCTGATGATGAAGACGTCAGCGCCCAAGTTGAAAATCTTCGTCGCGACGTAGTCTTGAATCCCCGATACGAACGTCACCACCGCGATGACCGCCGCTATGCCAATCACGACGCCCAGCAGCGTGAGCACAGACCGCAGCTTGTTGGCCCACAAGGACCGCAGCGCGATTCGGATGGCTTCAGCAATGTTCATGAGGGCGGCTTCCGCCTTTCGGCGTCCGGCTTCCAGGGGATTGTGGTGCTGACTGCAGACTCAAGTTTATCAGGAGGCGGGTCGATTACTCGTAACGCAACGACTCGATCGGGTCCAGGTTCGCCGCTTTCCATGCGGGATAGATCCCGAATACGAGCCCGACACCAGTAGCGGCGCAGAAGGCCAAAACCACCCAAAAGGCCGACAGGCGCGCCGGCAACGTGGACCATATCAGTGGCAGGAGCCAGACAATGAAGGCGCCCAGCAACACGCCGATGATGCCGCCGATGGCAGTCAAGATCACCGCTTCGATCGTAAATTGCAGAAGAACATCGGCCTTGCGCGCGCCAATGGCTTTGCGCACTCCAATCTCCCGCGTCCGCTCGGTCACCGAAACCAGCATGATGTTCATCACGCCCACACCTCCCACCATCAGCGCCACGCTCGAGACGGCAAACATAAACACGAAAAGCATGCCGGTCAGCTGGTTCCAGAGATCCGACATCGCGTCCTGGGTGAAGATGGCGAAATTGTCCGCGTCCTGTGGGGGCACTTTTCGGCGGCGCCGCATGACTTGGCGGACTTCATCCTCGGCCTTGGCCATATCTTCGTGGGACGTCGCCTTCAGGGTGATCCAATACCCCGTGCGCTCGACTTCCGGATGCAGCTTAATGAAGGTGCTTAACGGGAAAAAGACCAGGTTGTCTTCTGCATTCTTCCCCCCTCCAAACGCACTTTTTCGCTTTTCGGCAATCCCCACCACCGTAAACAACTGCCCATCAATGTTGATTTCCTTGCCCAGTCCGTTCCCGTTAGGGAATAGTTCTTCGTCCACATCGGACCCTAAAATAATCACAGGCGCGCGATGTTCTTCATCGATTTGAGTGAACCATCGCCCTTGCTTGGGCTGTAGATCGAAGACGTCTTTCCAGGTGTACACGTCACCTTCCAAAATTGTGTTCTTGGTCTTGCGGCCCTCGTATTTCACTGAGTAAGTTCCCGTGCCGAACTCCGGCCGCTGGTAGCGCAATCCACAGGTCGCGGCCTTCACGTGGGGCAAATCGCTAATCGCCTCGTAATCCTCAAGGGTTAGCACCTTGCGAGTGCGCATTTCCTCCGTGGGGCGGCTGAAACTGAAAGGCTGAATATGAAACACGAAGATCAGGTTTGAACCCATGCTTCCAATGGATTCCATCACACTGGTGTTCAGGCCGCTGACAAACGAGGAAATCCCGATGACGACGACCACGCCAATGACGATTCCCAACACCGTAAGCGCGGACCGCAGCTTGTTGCTGCGCAAGGTGTCGATCGCCATGCCAAAAATTTCGCTGTAGTCATGCCCTTGCATATAGATCTTCGTTCAACTCGTTCTTACAGTTCGAACCTCAGAGCCACGATCGGATCGAGACGGGCCGCTCGCTTTGCCGGATACACGCCGAAAAACAGGCCCACGCTGCTGGATACGAGCAGCGCTGCGACAACCGCCCACAGCGGAACAGCCGACGGCATCCCGATCAGCAGGGTGATGCTCTTGGCCAGGACAATTCCGCCGACCACACCCAGAAAGCCTCCGACCAGCGCCACCGTGCTTGATTCAATCAGAAACTGGAGCAGAACATCCTGGCGGCGTGCCCCCATCGCCTTGCGGATACCGATTTCGCGCGTTCGCTCCGTCACCGACACCAACATGATGTTCATGATGACGATCCCCCCGACCACCAACGCCGTGGCGGCAATCGCAATCATGGCGATGAAGAACGTCTGCGTCAGGCTCGCCCAGAGAGACAGAAAGTTCTCGTTGGTCTCGATGGCGAAACTGTCGGCAGCGCCCGGGGCATCGTGGCGGCGAGCGCGCAGGATCACGCGAGCCTCATCCATCGCCGCATCCAATTGGCTGCCAACCCCGGCTGCCTTGCCGCACATGACGATGCTATTGTGCCGTCCGTACTGCTTGAGGTAGGCGGTGATCGGGACCATGACATAATTGTCACGACTCATCCCCAGTGTCGTGCCCTGCTTCTTCCCGATGCCGATCACCCGATAATCATGGCCGCCGACGCGGACTTCCTTGTTTAGCGGATCTTCTCCCGGAAAAAGATTGTCCACCAGATCGGTACCAATCACCGCCACCAGGGCGTGATTGCTGACGTCGATCTCGTTGATCGAACGCCCGCTACTCAGATCAATATTCAGGATCGCCGGCATCGAGGGCGTGAGCCCCCGTATGAAGGTATTGTTGATCGATTGCTGGCCGTATTTCACCTTTCCGGCAAGGTTCGTGACCACCGCTCCCAGATCGGAGCATCGGTTGCACCCCTCGGCCACGGCGTAATAATCCTCCAAGGTGATGTCTTTGCGCTTTTCAGCTTCCAGCAGTTGGTCAATGTTGGTGATGACCGATGGCTGTTTATTGATGATGAAAACATCGGCCCCGAGGTTGAACACCTTTTCCGCGATGTAGCGGTTGATGCCGCTGACAAAGGTGAGAACCGCAATCACCGCGCCGACGCCGATGACGACACCGAGCAGAGTCAGCACCGAGCGCAGCTTATTCGCCCAGAGAGATTGCAGTGCCACGCGAACGGCTTCGGCGATGTGCATGAGGTGGGCTTTCGGCTTTCGGCTCTCGGCGTCCGGCTTCCGCAGAAGTGCGGTCGCTTCCGTCAGAGTCAAGTCTACGCCTGTCCCATGACGATACGGGAAAAGCCCCAGCAAAGTTCCCGTGCCGGAAGCCCAAAGCCGAGAGCCGGAAGCCGGGTATAATCACTGCGTAGGCAGCCGGACCGGACGGTCGCTCTCAGCGTCTTCGGGCGCAGGGAGAGGAAAGTCCGAACTCCGCAGAGCAGTGTGCCGGATAACGTCCGGGAGGGTGGCCCATTCTAAATTTCGCGTTTTTTGCGAAATTTAGAGTGGGGACTCGACGGAAAGTGCCACAGAAAACATACCGCCTTGGCGTCGTTGTAACGGCTTTGTAAGGATGCGTGCCGGTCGCGCGATTGATTCGTCCGCAAAAGGCGCGGACGATTCGCGCGGCACGCCCAGATCCTGCGCTTCGCTCAGGATGACAAAGCCCCTACAACGACGCCAGGGTAAGGGTGAAAAGGTGCGGTAAGAGCGCACCGCCGCGGCAGTAATGCAGCGGGCAGGGCAAACCCCACACGGAGCAAGACCAAATAGGGAGGAAGTTCGCGGCTTCGGCTGTGAACACGTGCCGGCTCGGTGCGTCAAACCTTCGGGTAGGTCGCTAGAGCCGCGCAGTGATGCGCGGCCCAGAGGAATGGCCGTCCAGCGGGAGCAATCCCGCGGACAGAATTCGGCTTACAGGTCCGGCTGCCACAAGGTTTTATTTTCAATCACTTACTGGACGCCGTGTCCCGTTGTGACGCAGTTGAGCGGTATCGGACGGAAGCTCGGTTCTCGTTTGCTTGAGAATCGCCTTGCGCATGAGGCCGAAAAAGGGCCAACTTCACTACAGGCGAAACTTCCAGAACGCTGCACTGAAACACTTGATCCCAGTCTCAGTGGAAAGAATGACGCCACCTTCGCGTAGCCTACCCCCTGCACGGGCAGGGCAAACCCCACACGGAGCAAGACCAAATAGGGAGGAAGTTCGCGGCCTCGGTTCGGAGCACGTGCCGGCTCGGTGCGTCAAACCTTCGGGTAGGTCGCTAGAGCCGCGCAGCAATGCGTGGCCCAGAGGAATGGCCGTCCAGCGGGAGCAATCCCGCAGACAGAATTCGGCTTACAGGTCCGGCTGCCACAAGTTATTATTTTCAATCACTTACAGAACACCGTGTACCTTTGTGACGCCGGTGTGACGCAGTTAAGTCGTATCGGACGGAAGTTTGGTCTTCGATTGCCTGAGAATCGCCTTGCGCATGAGACCGGAAAAAGGGCCGACCGCACTCCACTACAAGCGAAACGTCTAGAACGCTGCACCGGAACACTCGATCCGAGTCTCAGTGGAAAGAACGACGCTACCTTCGCATAGCTTAAACCCCTACGGAAAACC